>NZ_JBEZDL010000001.1:110833-677960 GCF_040648295.1 Amycolatopsis sp. NPDC049159 | reverse complement strand
ATCGCCACCCGCGGCGGCGCTGGACGACGGGGCGGCCACCGAGGAGGACGGGGCCGGCGCGCTGGAGCTGCCCGACGAAGCGGTGTCGCTGCTGCTGCACGCGGCCAGCGAAAGGGCGGCGACAGCGGCGACGCCGATTCCGGCGACACGAAGCTTGGTCACAAAAATCACTCCCACAATCAGCTGAGAACTTCTTCTTGACGGGTATTCGGAACTACGCGGAAATCGGATTGGCACCCGATCAGGTGATCCAGATCACCGTTTTGGGAAAGCGCGGCCCTGGAAATGGAAAACGACAGTGACGCCCGGTCGTCAGATCAGGTCAGATCAGGTCAGGTCGATCCGGGTGACCGCCGGGGTCGTCGGGCCCGGGGAACCGCCCGCGGGCTCGACCGTGATCCCGATGCGGTCGACGCCCGGGGGCAGCTCCGCCCGCATGGGGCGCATGCGGTCCGGGGACTCCGGCTGCATCAGGCCGGCCGAGTGCGCGCCGCCCTTGCCGATCAGCCAGACCTGGTAGACGTGGGCCGCGTCGAGGGCCGGCAGCCCGGACGCGAGCAGGACCGCCTGCTTCCGGCTGCGGGACACCACGAGCGTCGCGCTGCCCTGGCCGGAGCCCTGGATCGCCGTGGCGTCCGGGGCGGCCAGCACCGGGTCGGCCTTCTGCTGCGGGACCGTGGTCGTGGTCTGCACGCCGGCCACGATCACCGCCACCACGGCCGCCGCCGCGGCGCCGAACAGCGCGATGCGCAGCTGCCACGTCTTGGCGCGGCTGAGCTTGCGGACCACCGGCACCCTCGGCGGCAGCTGGCGGGTGCGGGCCACGTCGGCGAGCACGACCAGCTTCAGCTCCGGCGGCGGCGTCACTTCGGCGGCCGCGCCGAGGCGGGCGCCGGTCGCGCGCAGTTCCTCGACCTCCTGGCGGCAGGCCGGGCACTCCCCGAGGTGCCGTTCGAACTCGGCCCGGTCCACATCGGACACGGCGTCGAGCGCGTAGGCCCCGGTCAGCGTGTGCAGCTCGGCGGTCATCGGTCCACCCCCAGGCAGTCACGCAGCCGGATCAGGCCGTCGCGGATCCGGGTCTTCACGGTTCCCGGCGCCACCTTCAGCACCTCGGCGACTTCGGGGTAGGTGTAGCCGTTGTAGTAGGCGAGCACGATCGACTCGCGCTGCAGGTCGGTGAGCGCGGACAGGCACTGCCGCACCCGCTGCTGGTCCAGACCGGCCAAAGTGGACTCGGTGACCTCGTCGAACGGCCGCCGCACGTCCATCCGGCCCGCCCGGTCTTCGCGGTCGAGCACGGCCTGGTGCGAACGCACGCGGTCCACGGCCCGGCGGTGCGCGATCGTCAGCACCCACGAAAGCGCGCTCCCGCGCTCCGGGACGTACCTCGCGGCCTTGCGCCACACCTCCACCAGAACCTCCTGAGCCACTTCCTCGGCTTGCGCGTGGTTGCGCAGCACGCGCGTCACCAGCCCGAGCACCGGGCCGGCGATCAGGTCGTAGAGCGCCGAGAACGCCGTCTCGTCCCCCACCGCCACCCGCCCGAGCAGTTCTTCGGCACCCGGCGCGGGCACCGGCACCTCACCCGGATGCAGCCGTAGCCGTCCACGTTCACCCATGTCCGGCAACCTCCACGTCACCCACCACGCCCTCCGGCCTCGACAGGGGTTCGCGGCTGGACGGCGGCGCGGACTGGTGCGCAGTGGTCCTTCCCACCCGGAAGGCCCAACTCCGGGGCGCCGACCCATCCGGCCCCCGGGCAGCTCCGAAAACTCGGGACGCGAAGTTCCCGGGGCGCGTCACGGTGCGTGAGAAAGTGCCCGTTCGGCCACGCCGGCGGTGACCTCCGACACTTCTTGATCACCCCGAAGTGTGAAAGTTTTTCGGAACGCTGGGCGTTGAACTCACTATGCGTTATCTGTGGAACCAGCCGAAGTTAACCGACGAGTAGCAAAGGCGGTCCGATGACCGACCCGCACAGCCAGACCAGCGCCAGCATCGACTTCGCCCTGCGCACCTTCGGGGCCGGTCCGCGGCCGGTGCCCGCCGAGCTGGCCTACGACACCCGTGACCCGTACGCGGTCGCCGTGGTGCTGCACGCCGGCCCGAGCGCGGTCCGCTGGCTCTTCGGCCGCGACCTGCTGGCCGACGGCCTCCTCGCGCGCTGCGGCGACGGCGACGTCCGCATCGGGCCGGCCGGCGACCCCGCCCTCGTCGTCGTGGAGCTGAACTCCCCCGACGGCGCCGCCGTGCTCGAAGCGCCCGCGAAGGAGATCGCGGCGTTCCTCGACCGGACCTACGACGTCGTGCCGGCCGGCAGCGAGAGCGACTGGTTCGACTTCGACACCGAACTCGAAAAGCTCTCCTACCAGGACTGAGTACCGTCGCCGGGTGAGCTACTTCCTGACGGAGGTCCTCGCCGCGCTCGACGACGGCGGCGACCGCCCCCTGTTCATCTCCGGCGGCGTCACGACCTACCACCAGGCCCGCGCCCGCCTCCGCCGGCTGCACGCGGGCCTCGGCGGCACCGGCGTCGTCGCGGTCGACCTCCGCAACCGCCCGGAGACGGTCCTGGTCCAGCTCGCCGCCCTGCTGCGCGGGGCGACCGTCCTGCTGGTGCCGGCGTCCGCACCGGACGGCGAGCGCTACGAACGGGCGGGCGTGACCACCGTCGTCACCGACCGCCCGCAGCACTGGCCGGGCACCGACGTCCGGACGCTCCCCGAGCTCGACGGCGAGCCGGAGCCGCTCGACCCGCCGGAAACGGTCCGTCTCCTCTTCCCCACCGGCGGCACCACCGGCACCCCGAAGCTCATCCGCCACAGCGGCATCTACGACGGCATGGCGCACATCTTCGCGCCGTCGCCGGACGGCCCGGGCCGCACGCTGCTCGTCGCCCCGATGACGCACATGACCGGCAACGCCACCGTGCTCGGCGCGCTGCTGCGGCGCGACACCGTCGTGGTGCACGACGGCTTCGACGCGGGCGCGGTCCTCGCCGCGATCCAGGAGCACCGGATCGACACGCTCTCGCTGACCCCACCGCGCCTGGCGGCGGTCCTCGACCACCCCGCGCGGCCGGCCACCGACCTGAGCAGCGTCCGCTCGCTGTCCCTCGGCGCCGCGCCGCTGCCACCGCACCGGCTCGCGCAGGCCCTTGACGTGTTCGGGCCGGTCGTCGGCCAGGGCTACGGCCTCACCGAGGCCCCGATGATCGCGAGCATCTCCGCGGCCGAGCTGATCGACCGCCCGGAGCGGCTGGGCTCGGTCGGGCGGATCGTGCCCGGCATGGAAGCCCGCCTCACCGCCGACGGCGAGGTCGAGGTGCGCGGACTGTCCATGATGGACGGTTACCTCGGCGGCCCGGAGATCGGCCCCGGCTGGCTCCGCACCGGCGACCTCGGCCGCTTCGACGCCGAGGGCTACCTCTCCCTGCTCGACCGCGCGGACGACGTCGTCGTGGTCGGCGAGCACGGCACGAAGGTCCCCACGACCGTGGTGGAGCACGCCATCGCGACCCACCCGTCGATCACGAGCGCGGCCGTGTTCGGCGTTCCCGGCCTGGACGGCCAGCTGCTGCACGCCGTCGTCGTCGCCGCTGGGGAGGTCACCGCCGAGGAGGTCCGGGCCCACGCGAGGGCCGCCTTCGGCCGGGAGCACTACGTTCCGGCGGGCGTGGACTTCCTCGACGCGCTACCGCTCACGGAAGTCGGGAAGGTCGACAAGCGCGCGCTGCGGGCCGCGTTCAGCTCGTGAGGGGGCCGCGCCCGCCCTCGTTCAGCTCGTGACCGCTCCGTAGGACGACGAGCGGACCAGCTTCGCGTACTTGCCGAGCACGCCCTCCGGGAACTTGTTCGGCAGCGGCTCCCAGCCCTCGCGCCGCCGCGCCAGCTCGGCCGCGTCGACCAGCAGGTCGATGCTGCGCGCTTTGATGTCCACAGCGATCCGGTCGCCGGTGCGGACGAAGGCGATCGGGCCGCCGTCGACCGCCTCCGGGGCTACGTGGCCGATGCACAGGCCGGTGGTGCCGCCGGAGAAGCGGCCGTCGGTCAGCAGCAGGACGTCGCGGCCGAGGCCGGCGCCCTTGATCGCTGCCGTGATCGCCAGCATCTCCCGCATGCCCGGGCCGCCCTTGGGGCCCTCGTAGCGGATGATGACGACGTCGCCGGCCTCGATGCGGCCTTCGTTCAGCGCCGCCATCGCCTCCTGCTCGCGTTCGAACACGCGCGCCGGGCCCTCGAAGTTGGCGGTGTCGAAGCCCGCGGACTTCACCACGGCGCCCTCGGGGGCGAGCGAGCCGCGCAGGATGGTGATGCCGCCGGTCGGGTGCAGCGGGTTGTCCAGCCGGCGCAGGACCTCGCCGTCGATCGGCTCGGGGTCCAGCTCGGCGAGGTTCTCCGCGACCGTGCGGCCGGTGACGGTCAGCGCTTCGCCGTGGAGCAGGCCCTCGTCGAGCAGCGCCTTCATCAGCACCGGGATGCCGCCGTGGCGGTCGATGTCGTTCATGACGTACTTGCCGAACGGCTTCAGGTCGCCCAGGTGCGGCACGCGGTCGCCGACGCGGTTGAAGTCGTCGAGGGTGAGCTCGACCTTCGCCTCGTGCGCGATGGCCAGCAGGTGCAGCACGGCGTTGGTCGAGCCGCCGAGGGCCATGATGACGGTGATCGCGTTCTCGAACGCCTCGCGCGTGAGGATGTCCCGCGCGGTGATGCCCTTCTCGAGCAGGCCGACCACGGCTTCACCCGAAAGGTGCGCGTAGTGGTCGCGGCGGCGGTCCGCGGACGGCGGCGCGGCCGAGCCGGGCATGCTCATGCCCATCGCCTCGGCGGCCGAAGCCATCGTGTTCGCCGTGTACATGCCGCCGCAGGCGCCCTCACCGGGGCAGATGGCGCGTTCGATGCGGTCCAGGTCATCGGTCTTGAGCCGCCCGGCCCGGCACGCGCCGACGGCCTCGAAGGCGTCGATCAGCGTGACGTCCTTCTCGGTGCCGTCGGTGAGCTTCACCCAGCCAGGGGCGATCGAACCCGCGTAGAGGAACACCGACGCCAGGTCGAGGCGCGCCGCGGCCATCAGCATGCCGGGCAGCGACTTGTCGCAGCCGGCCAGCAGGATCGAGCCGTCGAGCCGCTCGGCCTGCATGACCGTCTCGACGGAGTCGGCGATGACCTCGCGTGAAACCAGCGAGAAGTGCATGCCGTCGTGGCCCATGGAGATGCCGTCGGACACCGAGATCGTGCCGAACTGCAGCGGGTAGCCGCCGGCCGCGTGCACGCCTTCCTTCGACGCCTGCGCCAGCCGGTCCAGCGACAGGTTGCACGGCGTGATCTCGTTCCAGGAACTGGCGACGCCGATGATCGGCTTGCGCCAGTCGCCGTCCCCCATCCCGACGGCGCGGAGCATGCCGCGGGCGGGTGCCGCCTCGATCCCGTCGGTCACCGTGCGGCTGCGGGGCTTGGGGTCGATCGTCATCGTGGGCCTCCGATACGACGTCCGGACGAACTGCATGCTACCAACGTCGGGACGGTCCGCTGGGCGGAACGAATCTCTTCCCGGACCGTCGCGCACGGGCGAAAACTCGGGCCATGATCGCCACAGTGGTGTGGGGCACGGGCAACGTCGGCCGTGCGGCAATCCGGGCCGTCGACGCCCATCCGGCGCTGAAGCTCACCGCGGTGCTCGTCCACGACCCGGCGAAGGTCGGCAAGGACGCGGGCGCGCTGGCCGGGCTCGACGTCGAACTGGGGGTCGAAGCGACCGACGACGTCGAGACGGTGCTTGCGGCGAGCCCGGGAGCTGTGGTCTACGCCGCTTCCGGTGACGTCCGGTTCGACGGCGCGTTCGCCGACATCGTGCGGGCCGTCCGGGCGGGCGCGGTCGTCGTGACGCCGGCCCTCTACCCGCTCTACGACCAGCGCAACGCGCCGCCGGAGCTGCGCGACCCGGTGCTGAAGGCGATCGACGAGGGCGGCGGCTCGCTGTTCGTCTCCGGCGTCGACCCCGGCTGGGGCAACGACGTGCTGCCGCTGCTGATCAGCGGGCTCGGCACCGACGTCGACGTCATCCGCTGCCAGGAGATCTTCGACTACTCGACCTACGAGCAGCCCGACTCCGTCCGGTACCTGGTCGGCATGGGCCAGCCGATGGACTACGACCCGCCGATGCTGATGACCGGCGTGCCGTCGATGGTGTGGGGCGGCCAGGTGCGGCTGATCGCGCGCGGCCTCGGCGTCGAGGTGGACGAGCTGCGCGAGACGCTCGACCGGCGGCCCCTGGGGGAAACCGTGTCCACGCGGACCATGGGCGAGTTCGAAAAGGGCACGCAGGGCGCGGTGCGGTTCGAGGTCCAGGGGATCGTCGACGGCGAGCCGCGGATCGTCGTCGAGCACGTCACCCGCATCCACCCGTCGTGCGCGCCGGACTGGCCGACGCCGCCGAGCGGGGACGGCGCCCACCGCGTGATCATCGAAGGCCGGCCGCGCATCGAGGTCAGCGTTGAAGCTTCCGACGAAGGCGAAAACCGGTCCGCGGGCGGCAACGCGACCGCCGTCGGCCGGCTCGTCGGCGCCATCGACTGGCTGGCCGGCGCGGAACCCGGTCTCTACGACGCACTCGACGTCCCGCTGCGCCCGGCAGCCGGCAAGCTCGGAAGGAGGCGCTCGTGAACATCGACATCCCCGAGGGCAAGGACCCGATCGGGTACGTGTGGGGCGAGCTGGTGCCCGGCATCGGGATCGCCGCTTCGCAGTTCTCGCTCGCGGTGTACGAGCACACCACGCTGGGGCTGCGGGAGTTCGAGGCCGCCCGGCTGCGGATCGCGCAGCTCAACGGGTGCGTCTTCTGCCTGGACTGGCGGACCGAACGCGACGGGCAGAAGGTCGAGGAGGAGTTCGCGGACGCCGTTCTCGAGTGGCGCACGACGGACCGCTTCGACGAGCGCACCCGCCTCGCGGCCGAGTACGCCGAGCGGTACACCCTCGACCACCACAACCTGGACGACGAGTTCTGGAAGCGGATGTCCGCTTGCTACAGCCAGCAGGAGATCGTCGAGCTCAGCATGAGCCTCGGCGCGTGGCTGGCTTTCGGGCGCCTCAACCACGTCCTGGGTCTCGACGTCGTCTGCGTCCTGCCGTCCCACCGGTCGTGAGTGGTCAGGGCGGTTCTGACCGCCCTGACCACGCACGACCCGGGTGGGGCTAGAAGTCGGTCGCGATGATCTTTTCGATGTTGCGCTCGGCCAGCGCCGTGATCGTGACGAACGGGTTGACGCTGGTGTTGCCCGGGATCAGCGAGCCGTCGATCGCGTACAGGCCCGGGTGGCCGGCGAGCCTGCCGTAGTTGTCGGTCGCCTTGCCGAGCACCGCGCCGCCGAGCGGGTGGTAGGTGAGATGGTCGCCCCAGATCTTGTACACGCCGAAGAGGTCTGTCCGGTAGATCGTCCCCTCCGTCGAGTTGATCTTGTCGAAGATGGTCTTCGCCATGTCGATCGACGGCTGCTTCCACGCCGTCTGCCAGTTCAGCTCGACCGCGCGCGTGGTGGGGTTCCAGGTGAACTGCGCGCGGTTCGGGTTCTTCGTGATCGACAGGTAGAACGACGCCCACGTCTCGATCCCGGTCGGCAGCGGCGCGACCTCCGCGAAGGCACCACCCGCGTTCCAGTTGTCGATGCCACCGCACGGGATGGACGACTGGAGGCTGCCCGTCGGGTCCCAGATGTGGTTGGCGCGCCCGCACATCACGTTCCCGTTGTCGCCCCAGCCCTTGCCGACCTCGCCGTTCAGGTTGGGCAGCGCGCCGGTCGCCTTCAGCTTCACCAGCAGCTTGCTCGTCCCGACGCTGCCGGCGGCGAAGAACACCTTGGCCGCGGTCACGGTCTTGGTGGTGGCCACCGCGCCCGCGGTGGTCAGCTGCTCGATCGTCACCGTGTAGCCGCCGCCGGACGCGGGCACCACCTGCGTCACGCGGTGCAGCGGGGAGATGGTGACGCGGCCGGTCGCGGCGATCCGCGGGAGGTAGGTCTTCTGCAGGGACTTCTTGCCGTAGTTGTTGCCGTACAGGATTTCCCCGGCCAGCGCCGACTTCGGCACGGTGCCCGCGGCTTCCTGCTCCATGTAGTTCCAGTCGTACACGTCCGGCACGAACACGAACGGGAACCCGGACCGCTGCGCCTGTTTCCGGCCCACGCGGGCGTACTGGTAGGCGTCGGTGGTGTCGAACCAGGCCGGGCGGATGGTGGCGACGCCGAGCCCGGCGTTGGCGCGCGGGTAGTAGGTGTTGTACATCTCGTCCGCGTTGACCGTCGGGAGGATCGCGCCGAAGTTCTCCCGCTTGGGCGTGACGGCCATGCCGCCGTTGACGAGCGAGCCGCCGCCGACCCCGCGGCCCTGGTAGACGGTGATGCCGCTGAACTCCTCGGCGTCGAGGATGCCGGTGTAGCGCGGGATGTCCCGGTCGATGGGGAACCCGAGGAAGTTGGACAGCGGCTGCTTCGTCTTGGTGCGCAACCAGAACGAGCGCTGGTCGGGGGTGGTCGTGTTGGCGAAGATCTTGCCGTCCGAGCCGGGCGTGTCCCAGGCCATGCCCATTTCGACCATGTGCACGTCGACGCCGGCCTCCGCGAGCCGGAGCGCGGCGACCGAGCCGCCGTAGCCGGTGCCGATCACCAGCGCGGAGACCGAGGCGCCGTCGGGGATGGCGGCCTTGGTGGCCGCTCCGGCGGTCGTGGCCGACGCTCGGCCGGCCAGCGCGGCGCCGGCCAAGATAGAACCGGTTCCTGCGATGAAGAGACGGCGGGAAACTCCCCCAGAAGCTGTACTCCACATGGATTCGTCGCGCATGTGATAGTCCTCACCGTTGAGGTATATTAGAACAGGTTATAGCTCAGTGGTGCAGACAAGTCGACATATACCCATGAGTAACATCGCCGGGTTGTGCGGGAGTTCCGCTGAATGGGCCATGATGGACGACTGTGGAGTCGACCCGTGTGGACCGCTGGCTGTGGGCGGTCCGGCTGACGAAGACCCGACCGGACGCCGCGGCGGCGTGCCGCGGCGGGCACGTGCGCGTCAACGACAAACCCGCGAAGCCCGCGACGACCGTCGTCCCGGGCGACGAAGTGCGCCTGCGCATCGCCGGCACGACCAAGGTCCTCGACGTGGTCCGCGTGATCCAGAAGCGCGTCGGCGCCCCGGACGCGGCGACGTGCTACGTGGACCGCACCCCGAAACCCCCGCCGGAGACGGCGATCCCGGTCGCCCGCCGGGACCGCGGCGCGGGGCGGCCGACCAAAAGGGAGCGTCGCGTGCTGGACGCGTTCCGGCAGCAGGAGCCCTAGGCCGGCGGCTTCACGACGCCCGGCAGCAACGCCGGCTCGGCACTGGACGCCTTCGGCGCCGTGCGCGCGACCTCCAGGATCCGCGCTCGGCGTCGGCTCGCACCGCGCGGGCCCGAGCCGCCGATGGTCATCCGGTGACTTGATCGAGGGATCACCGTCGGCGGCGCGGCTTGCCCGGACAGAGCGGGGAATTCGGCGGGCGCGGGTCGGGCCGTCCGGAAAACGGGTAGTCCCCCTGCCGGTGCGCGATCCGCCGGCGTGGGCGATGGGGAGAGGACGTCATGACGAGCAGCGCTGCCCGGGAACCGGCCGGCCCGGACCGGTTGCTGGCCGCGGTGCGGCCGCTCGTGGTGCGCTACTGCCGGGCCCGGCTCGGCACCGGGCAGGATCCCGACGACGTCGTGCAGGAGGTCTGCCTCGCGGTGCTGAAGGCCCTGCCCGGGCGGCGGCCGGAGCGGTCCTTCCCGGCGTTCGTCTGCGGGATCGCGCGCCACCAGGTCGAGGCCGCCCGCAAGGCCGCCGCGCGGCAGTGGGCCGAGCCGGTCGCCGAGCTGCCGGACGAGGTCGACGCGGCGCTCGACCCCGAGCACCACGCGCTGCAGCGCGAACTCGGCGAGCGCATGGCGAAGCTGCTCCGGGTCCTGCCGGAGAAGCAGCGGGAAATCCTGGTGCTGCGCGTCGCCGTCGGCCTGTCCGCGGAGGAGACGGCGGAGGCGGTCGGGTCGACGCCGGGTGCGGTGCGCGTCGCCCAGCACCGGGCGCTGAGCCAGCTGCGCAAAGCCGTGGCGGGCTGAGCGGGCAAGGCCCGCGCCGTGAGCTGAAGGGGAGACGAAGTCCCCTTCAGCCCGGCCGGAGCAGCGCTCAGAGCCCGCGTTCGCCGATCATGCCGCGCAGCTTCGTCAGCGCGCGGTACTGCGTGATCCGGACGTTGCCCGGCGAGATGCCGAGCGCTTCCGCGGTCTCGTTCGCCGACAACCCGACCACGATCCGCATCGACAGGATCTCCCGGTGCAGCGGCGGCAGCAGCGCGAGCAGCTTGCCCAGCCGGGCCCCGAGGTCGAGGTCGAGCACGTGGCTCTCGGGCTCGTTGCCGCCGAGCGGGCGGTCCGGCAGCTCCGGCACCGGCTTCGACCGGTCGCGCGCCACCGACCGGAAGGCGTCGGCGACCTTGTTCGCGGCGATGGCCCGCACGAGGTACAGGAACGAGCCCCCGCGGTCCTGGTAGCCGGGCAGCACCTTGAGCACGGCCAGGCACACCTCCTGCGCGACGTCGTCGGCGGAGAGGTAGGAGAGGTCGCGCCCGCCGATCCGCGCGCGGCAGTACCGCACGACGGTGGGCTTGACCAGCCGCAGCAGCGTCTGCACGGCCTCCGGGTCCCCGGCCCGCGCGGCCGCCACGACGGGGTCGAGCTCCTCCTTCCCCAGCTTGCCCTCCGGTCGCGGCAAGTCCGCCGGCACGGAATAGCCGTCCAGTGCTTCCGGCACCGCCGGCGCCGAGATCACGGTTTCCACGGGTCCCTCCTCGCGTCCGCCACCAGGGGCGTCATCGATCGCCGCCGGACCGCGGGTCCTCCGAGACCCGCATCCGCACGTCGCGTTCCAGTTGCCGCAGCGCGGCTTCGAGCCCGGGTGCCACGGGCAGCCTGCCGCGGCCGAGCAGCACGATCCCGTCGTCCTCGGTGCGCCGGGCGACGGCGAACAGCCCCAGCCCGCGCTCCAGCGACCCGGGCACCGGCATCGCCGACACCAGCACGGCGTCGTCGGCCCGTTCGAGCACCCGCACGCCGGGCACGGCGGCGAGGGCCGCCGCGAAATCGGCGTGCGCCCCCGGCCCCATCACCTGGCTGACCACGGTGGCGCCGGGGGCGAACCCGGTCAGCGAACAGGTGGTCGCGGCCGACCACAGGTAGCCGCCCGCGACGACCACGAGCAGGATGACGAGGAGGGTCACGGGTCCGCCCGCCTCACCGGCCACTGTGGATCATCCGCGCATTCCATGTCCGCTCCTACGATTCGCACTCCGAACAATTCGGTTATCGAGGCGCTGACCTGGGGCGTTGCACGGCCGCACTTCTTGTCCACAAGTTGTCCGTTAACCAGAAACCGCCTGTTCGGCGGCCCCGGCGGACACCACCGGACTACAGGTCAAATTCTTGACAATTCCCGCCGGCGCGCGAAGAGCGGTAGCGAAAACGAGCCCGGCACCGATCCTCCGCCCGTACCGCCGCCGACCACCAGGACCCCATCATGATCACCCACTGAAATGCCCCCACTTGACGCCACCGGAGAGTGTTCCCCGATGACGGATCCCGATCCCGGTCTGTCCGGCACCCGCACCGCGGACCGATTCGACGTGTTCCTGTGTTTCACCCGGGCCGACCCCGACGGCGCGATCGCGGTCGACCGGATCGAAGAAGCGCTGCGCGCCGCCGGGCTTCGCGTGTTCCGCGACTCCGGGATCGGCCTTTTCGAACCGATCACCCGTGAACTCGCGGACGCGATCGCCGGTTCGCGCGTGCTGCTCGTCTACTATTCGCGGATCCTGCCGTCCCGGTACGCGTGCCAGTGGGAATTGACGGCCGCGTTCGTCGCCGCGCGGCGCCACGGCGACCCGGCAGACCGCGTGCTGGTGATCAACCCGGAACCGGGGACCGACCACCTCGCACCGGTCGAGCTGGCCGACGCGAAGTTCTGCACCGGCCCGGTGACCGACGGCGCGCTGCCGGAGCTGGTCGGCCGGGTGCGGCGGAAGGTGGAGCGCACCCGCGTCCCGCTCGGCGCGCCCACCGGGCGGACGGCCCCGCCGGGCCGGCGGCCGCCACCGCGGCTCGCCGGCCGGTACCCGGAGCTGTGGTCCGTCCACAGTGCACTGAACGCGGCCGCTTTCCCGGGTGCCACAGCGTATTCGCGGCCGGTGGCCGTGCTGCGCGGCCTGCCGGGCGCGGGCAAGACGGCGCTGGCCGAGCAGTACGCCTACCTGTTCCACGACGCGTTCGGCGGCGGGGTGATCCGGCTGGGCCCGTTCGGGCACCACGAACCGGACGACTTCCTCGCCCAGTTCCCGCTCGCCCTCGCCCGTGCCGCCGCGGACCGCCTCGGCACGGACGTGTCCGGGCTGGACCTCGACCGCCTGCGCGAGCTGCTCGCCGACCGGATCGACGCGGCGGGCGACCGGGTGCTGGTGCTCGTCGACGACGTCCCGGCGGGCCTGCCGCCCGCCGTCCTCGACCGGCTGCTGCTGCCGAGCGACCGGGTGCACACGCTGATCACCAGCCGGTACGGGCACGCGCCGTGGGACGCGGCGACGATCGAGCTTCCCGGCCTCACGCCGGAGGAGGGCCTGCGGCTCTTCTCGGAGTTCCGGGCGCCGGCCGACGACGCCGAACGCGAAGCCGTGCTCCGCTTCGCCGACCGCTGCGGCGGGCACCCGGTCACGCTGCGGGCCACCGCGTTCGCGGTCCGGCACCGGCCGGGGCCGCTCACCGACGACGTCCTCGCCGCGCTGCCGGACACCGCGCCGCAGGCGATCCGCGACCTGCTCGCCGAACTCGGCCCGCTGGCCCGCGACGTCGTCCGGCTGGGGACCGTGCTGGCCCCGGTGCCGTTCCCGGCCGACCTGGCGTGCGCGGTGCTCGGCCCGGTCGGCGCGCCGGAGCTGACCGCGGCCGTCGACGACCTCGTCACGCGGGGGTTCGCCGTCCTGACCGACGGCGAACTGCGGCTGCAGGCCCTCGTCGTCGAGGTCGCGCGCACCGAACCCGCCCCCGCCGAGTTCGCGACGCGGGCGGCCGAGGCGCTCCTCGACCGGCTCCCCGGCGACCGCGACTTCCTGCTCCAGCACGCCCGCGCACTGGCCGAGCACGCCCCGGGCCACCGGGTCCGGCTGCTCCGCCCGGTGGCCGCGGCGTACGAGACGCAGGGCGACCCGGGCACGGCGGGCGAGGTCCACGCGGTCGTCCTCGCGACCGGCGAAGCCACCTCGGGCGACTTCACCGCGGCGGCCCGCGTCGAGATCGCCTGCGGGCTGTACGCGGAAGCCGCCGGCCACGCGCGGGCGGCGCTGGCGCGCGCCGGCGGCGAGGCCGAGCGGTACGCCGCCGGGCTCGCCGAAGCGCAGGCCCTCGACTGCCAGGGCGACTACGCCGGCGCCGACCGGACGTTCTGGGCGCGGCACGGCGACGACCTCCCGGCCGAGGGCGAAGAGCGCTACCGGGCCGCGCTCGCCGTGGCCGTCGCCCGGCGGCTGCGCGGACGGCCGCGGGACGCCGTCGCACTCCTCGACCCCGTGCTCGCGGAGCTGCGGGATGCGCCACCGGGCCCGGTCCGCGACGAGCTCGCGCCGGCCACCCGCCTCGAGTACGCGCGGAGCCTCCAGCTGGCCGGGCGGCCCCGGCGGGCGCGGGAGGTCGCCGGCGAAGTCGTCGACGAGTACCACGCGACCGGCCGGGAGCGGCACGCCCGCTGCGTCGAAGCCGAGCTCGTGCGCGCCGACGCGATGCTGGCGCTCGACCTGCGCGACCTGCGCGCCACCCCGGCGGACTGGGAGCGTTCGGCGGCCGAGCTGCGGGAGCTCGAGGGGAACTACGCGAAGCGGTACGGCTCCGAGAACCCGCTGACCTTGACCGCCGCCGTGTTCGCCGACCGCGCCCTGCTGGCCCTCGGCCAGCCGAAGCGGGCACTGGCCGTGCTGTCCGCCACCGAGCAGGTCGTGCTGCGGGTGCTCGGCGCGGACCACCCGCTGCGCTACCGGATCCGGCACGGCATGGGCCTGGCGCACGCCCAGCTGCGCGAATTCGGCCGCCAGGCCGAACTGCTCGAAGACATCCTCGAACCGCAGATCCGGCTGCTGGGGCGCACCCACCCGGAAACCGTCGAGACCCGGCTCGACCTGGGGATCGCACTGGCGCTGAGCGGCCGCGGCCCGCGCGCGCGGGCGACCGAGCTGGTCGACGGCGCCGCCCGCGACCTCGTCGACGCGCTGGGTGCGGCCACCGAACTGTCGGCCAAGGCACAGGCCGCGAAGCGCGTCGTGCGGCTCCCGCGGCCGTTCGTGTCCGCGCTGTTCACCGTCGAACGGCTGATCTGGCCGGGCCGCGAGAAAGGCGAATAACCATGGAACGTCAGCTGGCCGACCGCTACCGGCTCGGCCCTCCCCTCGGTCGCGGACCGGCGGGCGAAGTCTTCGCCGGCACCGGCCCCGACGGCCGCGAGTACGCCGTCAAGCTCCTCGACGCGCGCCTGACCGGGAACCGGGACGCCGTCGAAGGGTTCCTGCGCGCGCAGTCCCCGCTCGTCGGGCTGGTGCACGAGCACCTGGTGACCCTGCACGACATCGTCGTCGAGGGCGACGTCGTCGCGCTGGTCGTCGACCGGGTGCCGGGTGGCTCCCTGCGCGAACGGCTGAGCGCGTCGGGGACGCTGCTGCCCGCCGAGCTCGCCCGGATCGGCGCCGGGATCGCGGCGGCGCTGCAGGTGGTGCACGACACCGGGGTCGTGCACGGCGACGTCAAGCCGTCGAACGTGCTGATGGACGACACGGGTGCGGTGCGGGTGCCGAAGCTGACCGACACCGGCGTCGCGCTCCTGGCCCCGCGGCGGACGCACACGTCGCTGGCGACCGCGTCGAAGTACGCGGCACCCGAGGTCGTGCGCGGCGAGCGGCCGGGGCCCGCCGCCGACCTCTACTCGCTGGGCGTCGTGCTCTACGAGCTCTACTGCGGGGTCGCGCCGTTCGCCGGCGGGTTCGTCCGCGACGCGGGCGAGGGCCCGGGCCGTCCCGGGGAGATCCCGGCGCCGCTGTGGGACCTGCTGCGCCTGCTGCTGGCCGTCGAGCCGTCGCTGCGGCCGCGGGCGGGCCAGGTCGCGACCGTGCTCACCGCGCTGCTGCCGGACCTCGTCGGGGCCCCCGTCGGGCCGCGCCTCGACCGGCCACCGCCCACCGAAACCGCGCGGAGCCACGCGGCCCCGCCACCCTTCCCGATCGGAGACGACATGTTCGGCGAGCAGTTGTACAGCCCACCCCCGAAGAAGCGGAAGAAGTGGATCCCCTTCGCGGCCGCGGCGGTGGTGCTGGCCGCGGCCGGCGTCACGACGGTGGCGCTGGCGAGTTCGGGCGGCACCCCGTCGGCGGCACCCGCGCCGGTGACGGTCACGCAGGCGCCGCCCACCGCCACGGTGACTGCCGCCGCCCCCACCAGCGCGAGCACGACGACGTCCGCTCCGGCAGTCCCCGCCTCCGGTTCCGCCGGGGAAGCGACGGTCGAGCAGTACCTCGACGAAGTGAGCCCGGTCGACGGGTCCTTCGACGGCAGCCACCAGACCGGCAACATCGCGGGCAAGCCCTACCTGCACACCGTGGCCAAGCAAATCCGGGAATGCGCGGACGCGGGTTCGGTGGAGTGGAACATCTCGAAGGGCTACCGGAAGTTCACCGCTTCGGCCGGCCTCGACGACAACTCCGCGGACTCTTCGCTGAAGGTGCAGCTCGAGGTCTTCGGCGACGGCAAAAAGCTGTTCTCGGCAACCCTCGAACTGAACAAGCTCACGGCGGTCGACCTCGACGTCACCGGTGTGCTGCGGCTGAAGATCGGCTGGCAGCCGATCAAGGCCGGGCAGACCTGCGGGGACACGGACAACTACCTGAACCTCGGCGAGGCCAAGCTGCTCGGCGTACCCGGCGAAGTGCCGACGTCCCTGGCCCCGACCGGCTGATCCCGACCTCGTGAGTGAGAAACAGGGTCAGGACACTGTTTCTCACTCACGAGGCGGTTCGGTGCCGGGCTGCCAGCGGATGCCGTAGGCGAAGCCCGGGGCCAGGTGCCGGAACTGGACGTGCACCTCGCCGGCGTCGTCGGCGGTCAGTGCCGTGCCTCGCGGGAACCGGTCGCGCGTGTCGTTCTGGAACGCCCGCTCCAGCCGCACGATCCGGTCCGGCACCTCGTCGCGGAAGCGGACGTGCAGGTCGAACAACTCGCACGGGTGCCGCGGGACGCACACGTAATGCGGTTCTCGCAGCCGCGCCCGGAACCGCAGTGCGATCTCGTGCTGCTGACCGCGCTGCAACGGCACCGGCAATCGCAACGCGAGGCCGACGCGGTCGCTCGACTCCATCTCGCGCTTGGTGAGCACACCGCCGTGGAACACGTCGACCTCGAGATCCGCCGCACTCACCGAATCCCCGGAATTGGCCAGCGTCGTGAGCGTCAGCGCGAGATCGAGTTCACTGATTTCGTCCGCGTCCGCGACCACCCGCCGGATTTCGAACACCTCCGCCACCGGCTGGTCCAGCGCCAGTGAGACGCGCAGTTCTTCGGTGTGCCAACTGCGGCTCGGGTAGGGCGACGGAGACTGCTGCCTGCCCGCCGCCACCGCCATTGCCGCGATCTGCTCGATGCCGTCGTCGATGCGCCGCCGGACGGTGCGGTCGTCGCGGTCCAGCGTGATCGCCGCCCAGTGCACCCGCTCCTGGTAGAACGGCTTCCGGGCGGCTTCGTCCAGCGCGAACGCCGCCAGCAGCGCGATCTTCAGGTCCTCCGGCAGCGTCTCGACGAGCGGGCGCAAGCGATTCACGAGTTTACGCCGGATCTCCACGGTGTCGTCATCTTCCAAAATGCCACATGTGCGGCGCAACGCCGGGCCGACCCGATCGCCGAGCGGTGTGGTGAAAATTGCCCTCCCCTTGCGGAGAATCTTCAGCTCACCGACCACGTCCGCCGCACTCAGGTCCACCGTTCCTCCCCTGCCCGTTCCACGCACGGGGATCAATAATCGTCACCCCCGCGGCCGGTGTCCAGTCGATCATGGCGGGACGAACGGATCGTTATGCCGGGGTTTCCTTTCCTCTCGTTAGCGGAAACAGGAAACTCCTTGTCGGACCGTTCCGATCGGCCGCATTCTTCAAGGGCCGCACCGATTCCGCGGCGATAAACCACAAGACCACGGGATGTTCCCGGGTGCCCGAGTGGCGCCCGCGTGCGCCCAGTCGAAGGAGTCGAAATGAAGGTCGTCTGTTCGTTTTCGCTGCTCCTGCGGCTGGCTTTTCGGCTGACCGCGGCGGCGCTGGTGGCCGGGGTCGTGCTGAGCCACCAGCCGGTCCTCGCCGGCGCGCCGCAGCAGCTCACCCCGGTGGTCGCCGCGTACGGAGAGGAGGTGCGGTAACGATGCAGACCCACGCCATCGGGCTCGTCCTGGCCCTGCTGACCGTCGTGTTCGGCTGAGGCCGGCATGCGACACGACCACGAGCCGGCCGGGGCCGCCGCCCCGGCCGGCCTTCCCGGACGGTGTCCCGGCACCGTCTCCACGGCCATACTTGTCCTTCGACGAGGGTGGGTGCTGATGAGCGAACGAGCGACGTTCGGCGCCGAGCTGCGCCGCCTGCGCCGTGCCGCCGGCCTCTCCCTCACGGAACTGGCGGACCGCGTCCACTACAGCAAGGGCTACCTGAGCAAGGTCGAAACCGGCCTCACGACGCCCAACGCGGCGCTCGCCGCCCTGTGCGAGGCCGAACTCGGCGCGCCCGGGGCGCTCACCGCGCTGCTCCCGCGTGAACCGGCCCGCCGGCGCACCCGGCCCGACGTCCGCCCGTCGGGGCTGCCGCCGGCGACCGCGGACTTCACCGGCCGGGCCGCCGAACTGCAGGCGGTCCGCGACGCGCTCGAAGCCGACGCCGGCGTCTGCGTCGTTTCCGGCATGGGCGGCGTCGGCAAGACCGCGCTCGCGGTCCGCTGCGCCCACCGGCTCGAAGCGGCGTTCGCCGACGGCTGCCTGTTCGTCGACCTCCGCGGCCAGGGCGACACCCCGGTGCCCGCCGCCGCGGTGCACGACCGCCTGCTGCGCGTGCTGGGCGTGCCGGCGGAGCGGATCCCGGCCGACCCCGACGACCGCGCCGCCCTCTACCGCTCGCGGCTGCGCGGCCGCAGCCTGCTGCTCGTGCTGGACAACGCGGGCAGCGCCGCGCAGGTCCGGCCGCTGCTGCCGGCCGAACCGAAGTGCCGCGTCCTGGTCACGACCCGCTCGCGGCTGAGCGCGCTCGACGACGTCCGGCACGTCTCGCTCGACGTGCTGCCCGCCGCCGCCGCGACGGAGCTCGTCTCCGCGCTGACCGGGGCCGGCGAGGTCGACGCCGCCCGGGTGGCGGAGCGGTGCGGCCGGCTGCCGCTGGCCATCCGGATCGCCGCGGCCCGGCTGCGCGCACACCCGGCGTGGGACCTGGCCGAACTCGACCGCCGGCTGGCGAGCGAAGCCGGCCGGCTCGGCCAGCTCGACGACGGCGAACGCAACCTGTCCGCGGTCTTCTCGGTGTCGGCCCGGCAGCTCGGCGCCGCGGAGGCCCGGCTGTTCGGGCTGCTGGCCCTGCACCCGGGCAGCGACTTCGACGTCCTCGCGGCGAGCGCGCTGGCCGGGCTCCCGCCGCGGGAGACCGACCGGCTGCTCGACCGGCTGCACGAGGCGTACCTGGTCACCCAGCCCGCGGCCGACCGCTACGGCTTCCACGACCTCCTGCGCGAGTTCGCCGCCGGGAGCCTGGACGACGAACGGGGCGAGCGGGAACGGGCGTTCGGCAGGCTGGCCGCGTTCGCCGTCCGGGAGGCCGAACGGGCCGACCGGGAACTGGCCCCGCAGCGCTACCGCCCGGACATCGGTTACCCCGCCGGCCTCCCCGAGCCACCGGCGGTCGACGGCGTCACGTGGTTCCGCGCCGAGTGGCCGAACCTGGTGGCGCTCTGCCGCCGGGCCGGCGAGCTGGGCGAACACGACCGGTGCTGGCAGCTCGCGTTCTTCCTGCGCGGCTACTTCTTCCTGGCGAAGCTGTGGGACCCGTGGATCGCGACGCACCGCTGGGCCCGCGCCGCGGCCGAAGCGGCGGGCGACCGGTGGGCGCTGGCCACCACGACGGCCAACCTCGGCGTCGCACTGGTCGACCGCGGCGACCTCGACGGCGCGTCCGAGTGCTACCGCGAAGCGCTGCGGGAGTACCGCGCGATCGGCGACCGCCACGGCGAGGCGACGGCGCTCGCGCACCACGCCTGGGCCGACCACTACCGCGGCGAGCACGCGGCCGCGCTGCGGGCGTTGCGGACGGCGCTGGAGTTCTACGAGCAGACGGGCAGCGAGCGCAACGCCGCCATCACGAACCGCGGCATCGCCCTGGTGCTCGTCGGCCTCGGCGAGGCGGCCGAAGCCGCGGAGCTCGCGACCGGCACACTGGCCGTGTTCGACCGGCTCGACCTGGACTTCGACGCGGCAATGGCGCTGAACTGCCTGGGCTGGGCCCGTTTCCACACCGGCGAGCACGATCTCGCGTCCGCGGCCTACCGCGAGGCGGCGGCGCGGGCGGAAGCCTGCGACAGCAGCCATGAGGCGGCACGCGCGTACACGGGCCTAGGCAACGTGGCGGCCGCCCGCGGTTCGCGCGAGGAGGCGGCCGGGTTCTGGGCCCAAGCCGACAAGATCCACCCCGACCTCGACCCCGTCGTCATCGGCGAAGCCCGCACCCGGCACGCGTAACGAGAACCCACGGGACACCGACTCTGGTGGCGCCCCCGAGCGGACGGAGAACGATGGTGACGCGCCGCCCCCGGGTTTTCGTGTCGTATTCGCACGACGACGAGACCCACAAGACACTCGTGCGCCGGTTCGCCGAGTTCCTGCACCGGCACGTGGGTCTCGAGGTGCACCTGGACCAGTGGGCGGACGGGTACCGCATCGACTGGGCGAAGTGGGCGGCGCGTCAGCTGCAGCAGTCCGACTTCACGCTCGCGATCGCGTCCCCGGTCTACCGGCGGCGGCTCGACGGCGACGAGCCGCCGCAGATCGGCTGGGGCGCCCAGTTCGAGGGCGCCATCCTGCGCAACCAGCTCAGCAGCGACATCGACGAGTACACCGCGCGGATCCTCCCCGTCGTGCTGCCCGGCCGGGCGATCGAAGAGATCCCCGGCTTCCTCACGCCCTATTCCGCGTCGCACTACAAGATCCAGCAGTTCCAGCTGGACGATCCCGGCGTGCAGAGCCTGATCCGGGCGATCGCCGGCCAGGCCGAACACCCCAGGCCCGGCAGCGAGCCGGGGGAGTTCGCCGTTCCCGGTTTCGTCCCGCTCGCGCGGCGCCGGAAACTGTTGCTGACCAACGAATTGAAGCCGGTTTCGAAGGGGCCGGACGTCCGGCTCGGCGCGGTCGGCATCGACGGCACGCACTACGGCAACGGCATCGCCTACCGCTGCTCGATGTTCTGCAGCGAACCCCGCGGCGTCGTCGAATACACCCTCGGGCGGAAGTACAAGAAGTTCGAAGCGACGGTCGGCGTCCTCGACGACGCGAGCGACGCCCAGCAGACCGGCTACTTCGAGGTCTTCCTCGACGGCGTCGCCCACCCCGGGGCCACCGTGAAGCTCGGGTCGCCGGCGCACCTCGGCGTCGACGTCTCCGAAGTGCTCCGGCTGCGGCTCGTGGCCTACCGCACCGACACCACGGTCCACCCGATGCTCGCCGGCGCGCGGATGGCGGGCGGGCTGTCCAACGGCCTGCCCGAACTCGGCTGGGGCGACCCGGTGCTCTACACCTGATCGTGGCCGGTGCGGCCGGGTTGGCGCCCGCCGGGGCCGGGTAACTGTCGATCATGAGCCCGAGGATGTGGCGGCTGCTGATTTCGGGGTCGCTGCGGCTGTTCCTGATCAGCGCCGTCCCGACCGCGGTGCACCTCTCCGTGGTCGTCGGGCTGGCGGCCGGGGTGATCGCCTTCGTCGTGCCCGCACCGCGCGGGCCGGGCGGCACGGGGGCGTCCGGCTAGCCGGCTACCAGCGGCGGAGCTTCTCGGGGTTCCGCACCGCCCACACGCGCCGGATCGCGTCCCCGGCGACGTCGAACGCGATGACGGCCACGACCACGCCCTCCTGGCGGGCGACCAGCCCCGGCCGGCCGTTGACCGCGGTCTCGGTGAGCGTCATCCCGGACACGCGGGTCGCGAGGCCAACGGCGTAGCGCGCGACCCGCTCGCCGCCCTCGACCGGGTGCGGCACCGCGGCCGCCAGGCCTCCGCCGTCGGCCGTCACGGTGGCGTCGGGGTCGAGGAGGCCGAGCAGGCCGTCGATGTCCTTGGCCTCCCAAGCCTCCTTGAAGGCCCGCACGACCGCGGCACTCCCCCGCGACGGCGGCGGGACCGGCCGGACCCGCCGCCGCGCGGTGGAGGCGAGCTGGCGGCACGCGGCCGCCGACCGGTCGAGGACCGCCGCGACCTCGGCGAACGGGTAGCCGAACACGTCGTGCAGGACGAACGCCACCCGCTCGGCCGGCGTCATCGCGTCCAGCACGACGAGGAACGCCACGGTGACCGACTCGGCCAGCGCGACGCGGTCGGCGGGATCCCCGAGCGGGTCTTCGGGCACCGGCTCGGGCAGCCACTCGCCGACGTACCGCTCCCGCCGGACCCGCGCCGACCCGAGCAGGTCGAGGCAGATGCGGCCGGCGACGGTCGTCAGCCACGCGCCCGGGGACTCGATCGCTTCGCGCTGCGGTGCGGACAGCGCGTACCACCGCCCGAAGGCTTCCTGGACGACGTCTTCGGCGTCGGCGAGCGAGCCGAGCAGCCGGTAGGCGAGGCCGGTCAGCTGCCGCCGCTCGTGCACGATCGCAGTGGTCATGACCCCTTGACGAGCTCCGGGGCCGGGTTGTGACACCGGCGTCAGCGGCGCCGCACGCACTTGCCCCGCAGCACGACCGCCACCGGGGTGGCCAGCAGGTCGAGGTCCGCCCGCGGGTCGCGGGCGTAGACCACGGCATCGGCGGGCGCGCCCGGCTCCAGACCGCGCAACCCCAGGTATTCGCGCGCGCTCCACGACGCCGCCGCCAGCGCGTCGTGCGGCCGGACGCCCGCGGCCGCCAGCGCGCGGATCTCCGCCAGGATCCCGCCGTGCGGCAGGGAATCCGTGCCCGCCAGCACCCGCACCCCGGCTTCGGCCGCGGCCGCCGTCAGCGCCGCGTGGACGCGCGCGCCGCTGAGGTACCAAGTCCGCTGTGGACTGTCCGGGGCCTGTTCCCGGCGCGCCAGCCCGGCGTTGACGGCCGACAACGTCGGCGTCAGCGCCGTTCCCCGCGAAGCCATCCGCGCCAGCAGGTCCGGGTCGAGGCACATGCCGTGCTCCAGCGAATCGACGCCCGCCTCGACCGCCGCCGTGCCGCCTTCCGGGTGCTGGCTGTGCACCGCCACCCGCCCGCCGACCGCGTGGACCTCGCGCACGACCGCCGTCAGCACGTCGGCCGGGACCGCGGAGTCGCCGACGCGCCAGTCCGCGATGATCTTCGCCCAGCCGGTCCGCGCGGCCTGCGCCGCCGCCAGTGCGGGCAGCTCGGCGTGGTCCGCGCGGCGGCCCCAGCCGTCGAAGAACTGGCCGTGCTGGGCCAGCCACGGCCCCGCGTGCCGGGCGCGCGGCACGTCCGGGTCCTCGCCGAACCACGGCGGTGGCTCGCCCGGCAGGCCCGGCGAGCGGATCAGCGTGACGCCGGCGTCGACGTGCTGGTGCAGCTGCGCCCGCAGCACCCCGTCGTCCATCGGCTGCCCCGGCTCGGTCGCACCGGGGTGCGTGTGCGCGTCGACCAGGCCCGGCACGAGCCAGCCCTCGCCCACGAGGGTCGCGCCCGGGACCGGGTCGGTGGTCCAGCGGTCGCCGTCGGCGTAGAGGTCGGCGTACTCGCCGTGCGGCAAGGCGTAGCCCCGGATGCGGATCACCACGACACCGAACGTACCCGCGTACGCACCCCGGCGTAGCCGCAAGAGCCGTACGACGGCGGACGCTCCCGGGGGCCCCGGTCCCGAGGATGGGAGGCGTCGAAAAGGAGGCACCATGACGCTCAAGGCCCGGGCCCGGAAGTGGTGGCTGGTGGGGCACATCGTCTCGGCCGGCGCGTGGATCGGGATCGACGCCGTGCTGGGCATCCTGGTCTGCACCGCCCTGCTCACCGGCGACGCCGCCGTCAGCGCCACCGCTCTCCAGGCGCTCAAGCTGTTCGCCGTGTGGCCGATGCTGACCGCCGCGCTCCTCGCCCTCGGCACGGGCGCCGTGCTCGGCCTCGGCTCGAAGTACGGCCTGGTCCGCTACTGGTGGGTCGCCGTCAAGCTCTCGATCAACGTCCTGATGGCGCTGCTGATCCTCTTCGCGCTGCGCTCCGGCGTCGACCAGGCCACCGAGCGGCCCGAGGGCCTGCTCTACCCCGTCGTCGTCGCCCCCTGCCTGTTGCTGTTCGCCAGCGTCCTCGCGGTCTTCAAGCCGTGGGGCCGCGTCCGGAAGGAGTCCCGTGACCCAGCCCGTGGAAACGACCGCGCTGACCAAGCGCTACGGACCGGCCGCCGCCGTCGAGGACCTGAACCTCTCGGTGCCCGCCGGTGAGGTGTACGGCTTCCTCGGCCCCAACGGCGCCGGCAAGACGACGACGCTGCGGATGCTGCTCGGCCTGATCCGGCCGACCTCGGGGAGCGTCCGGGTGCTCGGCGCCGCGCCCGGCCCGGGCAGCCTCACCCGCGTCGGCGCGCTCATCGAAGGCCCCGCGTTCTACCCGTACCTGTCCGGCCGGGCGAACCTGCGGATCCTCGCCGACCACGCCGGGGTGCGGCGGACCCGCGTCGACGCCGTGCTCGACGTCGTCAGCCTCACCGACCGCGCCAAGGACCGGTACTCGACGTACTCGCTCGGCATGAAGCAGCGGCTCGGCCTCGCCGCGGCGCTGCTGAAGGACCCCGAGCTGATCGTCCTGGACGAGCCGACCAACGGCCTCGACCCGGCCGGCATGGCCGACATGCGGGTCACCCTGCGCAAGCTCGCCGCGGACGGCTGCACCGTGCTGCTGTCCAGCCACCTGCTGGCCGAGGTCGAGCAGATCTGCGACCGCGTCGGCGTGCTCGACCACGGGCGGCTCGTCATCGAGACCACCGTCGCGGACCTGCGGGCGGGCGGCGCGCTGCGCGTCGTCGCCGAGCCGCTCGAACAGGCCCGCGACCACCTGCGCCGGTACTACCCGCGGGTCCGGGTCGACGGCCGGGCCCTCGAACTCGACGTCGAGCCCGCCGAAGCCGGCCGGGTGAACGCCGGGCTCGTCGGCGCCGGCTGCGTCGTCAGCGAGCTGCGCTGGCACGAACCCGACCTGGAACAGACCTTCCTCGCCCTGACCGGAGGCACCCCCGATGCTGCTTGACATCCGCGCCGAGCTGCTCAAGCAGACCCGCCGCCCGGCGAGCTGGCTGCTGCTGGCCGTCGCCGTCGTGCTGAGCCTGACCTTCGGCTACGCCGTCCCGTACGCCGGGCTGAGCGGGGCCACGTCCGGGCCACCCGGCTCGAACCGCGGGCTGGCGGCGATGCTGCCGGACGCCTTCATCGGCAGTGCGCTGGGCGGGCTGCCGATCTTCGTCGGGGCCCTCGCGCTGATCTTCGGCGTGCTGGTCGCCGGCAGCGAGTACGGGTACGGCACGTGGAAAACGGTGCTGGTGCAGCACCCGTCGCGGATCGCGGTCTACGGCGCGAAGCTGGTCACCGTCGCGCTCGCCGCGCTGGCCGTCGTGCTCGCGCTGTTCGCGGCGACGGCGGGCGCGAGCGCGCTCGTCGCGGCGCTGCGGGACCAGCCGCTGACCTGGCCGCCGGTCTTCGACGTCGTCCGCGGCCTCGGCGCCGGCTGGCTGGTCACGACGATGTGGGGCGCCCTCGGCGTGCTGCTCGCGATCGGCCTGCGCTCGGTCGCGCTGCCGATCGGGCTCGGCCTGGTCTGGCTGCTGGCCGTGCAGAACCTCCTGGCGTCGATCGCCGCGCCGCTGCTGGACTGGGTCGCGCAGCTGCAGAAGGGGCTGCCGGGGCCGAACGCGGGCGCGCTGGCCGCCGCGTTCGGGGCGAGCGCGCCGGGGGTCGAGCCGATCGTCGGGTCCGGGCAGGCCGCCGTCGTGCTGGCCGCGTACGTCGTCGGTTTCGGCGTCCTCGGCGGGTGGCTGCTGCACCGGCGTGACATCGCCTGAGCGCCCGGTGCGGTGCGCTTGTACCCGGTCACGCGCGGTGTAGTGTTTCCCGGTCCGACCGGCAGGCGTGACCCCACGTGAGGTGCGATGACAGTGCGGCGGTACCCGGTCGCGATCCTGCTCGTCGTCGTCACGGCGGTCGTGGTCGTGGTCAACGGGTTCGCGTTCTGGGGCGACGCCTTCGCGTTGTGGATCGACGACGCCATGCAGCTCGGCGCCGGGCTGACCGCGGTCGGCTGCGGCGTCGTCGTCGCCCGCCGGTTCCGCGGGCACCAGCGCTGGTGGCGGGTCCTGGTCGCGATCGGCATGGCCGGCTGGTCGCTCGGGCAGTGCGTCTGGTCCTGGTACCAGCTGATCGACGGGCGCGGGCTGCCGTCGCCGTCGCTGGCCGACGTCGGCTACCTGAGCTTCCCGGTGTTCGCGCTCGCCGCCCTGTTCGTGCTGGCCAGGGCGCGGGTCCGGCCGGACCGCGAACGCTGGCAGCCCGCGCAGTGGACGGCGCACTTCGGCGTCGCGCTGGTGCTCGACGGCCTGATCGTCACCGGCTCGCTGTTCATCCTCACCTGGACCGCGGCGCTCGCCCAGCTGGTCCGCGCCACCGCGCCGGACAAGCTGACCTGGGCGGTCGCGATCTCCTACCCGCTGTCGGACCTGGTGATCGTGGTCGTCGCGGTGCTGCTGGTCGTGTTCGACCGGGTGGACCGGCCCTACCGCGCGAACCTGCTGCTGGCCGCGGTCGGGATCGTCGCGCTCGCCGCGTCCGACAGCGTGTTCGCCTACCTGGTCAGCATCGGCGCGGAGAGCATGAAGCCGTGGTCGGACGGCGGGTTCGTGCTCGGCCCGCTGTTCATCGCGTACGCGCTGCTGGCCACGCCGGGCAGCCGGCGGCGCGACGACGCGAACCAGCCGGTCGGGATCGACTGGTGGCAGCTGGCGCTGCCGTACGTGCCGGTCACCGCGGTCGCGCTGCTGATCACCGTGCAGGTGGTGGCCGGTGCGGGCCCGGACGCCGTCGAGGTCTACGTCGGCGTGCTCGTGGTGTTCCTCGTGCTCGCCCGGCAGCTGCTTTCCCTGCTGGACAACCGGTTGCTGCTGCGCCGTGTGTACGAAGGCCAGCAGCAGCTGACCCACCAGGCCTACCACGACCCGCTGACCGGGCTGGCCAACCGCGCGCTGTTCGCCGACCGGCTGGACCGCGCCGTCGAGAGCGGGCCGCGGCCGCTGGTGCTGATCTTCGTCGACCTCGACGACTTCAAGGAGGTCAACGACCGCTTCGGCCACGCGGGCGGCGACGTCCTGCTGCACGCGGTCGCCCAGCGGCTGCTGAGCTGCGTGCGCGCGGGCGACACGGTGGCGCGGCTCGGCGGCGACGAGTTCGCGATCCTCCTGGAGGGTGAGGTGGACGCGCCGCAGGCCGTCGCCGACCGGATCCAGGGCGTGCTGCGGCGGCCGTTCGCGGTGCACGGCACGCTGGTCCCGGTCCGGGCGAGCATGGGCCTGGTGGTGCCGGACCCGGCCGAACCGCTGATCACGTCGGACGTGCTGCTCGGCCGCGCCGACACGTCGATGTACGCGGGCAAGCGGCTCGGCAAGGACACCACGGTGGTGTACCGCCCCTCCGAAGACGGCCCGCCCGACTTCCCCTCGGCCCTGCGCCGCGCGGACGGCGGCATCCCGGCGGGCTTCGGCCTGGTGTTCCAGCCGATCGTCCGGCTGCCGGACGCGACCCCGGTGGCGGTCGAGGCGCTGGCCCGGTGGACCACGCACGACGGGACG
This sequence comes from Amycolatopsis sp. NPDC049159, assembly GCF_040648295.1. Lineage (NCBI taxonomy): Bacteria > Bacillati > Actinomycetota > Actinomycetes > Pseudonocardiales > Pseudonocardiaceae > Amycolatopsis > Amycolatopsis sp. NPDC049159. The sequence goes on along the minus strand of NZ_JBEZDL010000001.1, from coordinate 650,862 downwards.
TCGGTCTCGCCCGAAACGTTCGTCCGCGCCGCCGAAGGCGCCGGGATGGGCGCGGAACTGGACGCGCTGGTGCTGGACCTGGCCTGCCGCGAGATCACCGCGGCCGGCGTCGACCTGACGGTGCACGTCAACGTGTGCGCCAGCCGCCTCGGCGCCGAGGCGCTGGAGCAGAGCGTCGCGGCGAGCCTCGCCCGCTACGGCCTGCCCGCGGAGCGGCTCATCGTGGAGATCACCGAGACGGTCCCGGTCCCGGACCTCGCCGCCGGCGCCGCCGCGATCCGCCGCCTGCAGGCCCTCGGCGTCCGGGTGGCGCTCGACGACTTCGGGGCCGGGTACAGCTCGCTGACCGTGCTGCACGCACTGCCGGTCGACCAGATCAAGCTGGACCGCGCGCTGACGACCGGCATCCAGCCCGAGCGCGACGCGGCGCTGTGCCGCTCGCTGGTCGCGCTGTGCCGCGACCTCGACGTGGCGGTGGTCGCGGAGGGCATCGAGACGGCCGAGCAGGCCGAACTGGTCACCCGGGCGGGCTGCCCCACCGCCCAGGGCTACCGGTTCGGCCACCCGGCCCCGCTGTCCTCGCTACGGCTCTCGGCCGCCCCGCTCACCGCGGGCTGAAGATGTCCGGCTCTCCGCCGACACGTCATGAAAGACCCTTTCACCTCGCCAGACGCGATGAACGACTCTTTCATGGCGTCCGGTCCCGGGACTCCCGGCTAGCCCGCCGACACCCCCGGCGGCAGCACCCCGAAGATCGTCGCCGTCGAGCCCGCGCCCCGGCGGTTGATCGGGCCGCCCGCCAGTACCCACGCCCCCGTCGTGGGCAGCGCTTTCAGGTTGGCCAGGATCTCCAGGCTGATCCGGTGCCGCCGGTAGACCAGCTTCGACACCGTGTACGTCTCGTCGGTGCCGACGTCCGGGCTGAACGTGTCGGTGCCGGTGCCGCCGCGGCGGCCCAGCCGTCCGGTGTCGATCAGCCAGCGGACCGCGGGGATCGAGAAGCCCGGCTGGTGCAGCACGCCGTCCGCGCCGGTGTTCGGGTAGGCCGGGGTGCCCCACTTGGCGTCCCAGCCGGTCCACAGCACCACGACGCTCTCGTCGGGGATGCGGCCGTTGCGCCGCTCCCACGCCTTGAGGTCGTCGATCGTCACCGCGTAGTCCGGGTTGTGTGCCGCCTTCGCTCTTACGTCGATCTTGACGGCGGGCCGGAACAGATCCCCGGGGTCCATGTCGTCGGCCAGCGGCTCGCCGGTGGTGAAGTGGCCGGGCGCGCCCCAGTGCGTGCCGGTGTGCTCGCCTTCGCGGACGAACTGCAGGTAGTAGCCGTCGTCGGGGATCGTGGCGATGGTTTCCAGCTCGAAGGCCGGGTCGCCGGGGAAGACGTTGGTCGTCGCCGGGTCGTTGACGTGCGAGAGGCTGACCAGGTTCAGCTGGTCGAGGCGCACCGGCGGGGTCGCCGCCTGCGCCGTCCGCCCGGTCAGCGCGGTACCGAACACCCCGGCCAGCCCCGCGGCCAGCACCCTGCGTCTCATCGGCATGGGGATCACCTTTCCCACCAGTGCCGCCCGTGCGGCGTCTCGCACGGTGATATCACCCAGGCTCGGCGCGGCCAAGGAGTTGCGCGAGGATGGACGGCATGGACGACTCCGAAGACCGCGCCGACGACGGCATCCTCGACCCCGAGGACACCTTGGACGACCGCGACGAACTGGCCGAGGGCTACTCCCCGCCGGAACGCGCGCAGGCGACCGAAGGCTGGGGCACCACCGCCCGCGAGACGGCGGAAGGCGAGAGCTGGGAAGCGCGGCTGGCGCGTGAAGTACCGGACCTGTCGTCGGACGAGGACGGCGACGGCCTCGGCGACAGCGACGACACCGACGGCGAGCTCGTGGACGACGAGGTCGGCGACGTCCGCGCGGGCCGGCTGGTCGCCACGGACGAAGGCGCCGGCGAGGACGCCGACGAAGAGCTGTACGCGTCGGACGCGGGCATCGACGGCGGCGCGGCCTCGGCCGAAGAGGCCGCCGTCCACGTGATCGACCCGTCGCGCCGCTGGTAAGGTGACGGAACGGACCCGGGGTTCGAGGGTGCCCGGGCCCGCTCCGTTCCCCCCGCCGGATCGACGGTGGCCGGTGGAGTAGCCGGCCACCACGGGGAAAGACGATCCGGCCCCGCGGCCGTGGCAGGGAACACGAACCGCCCCCTCGACGGTTCGTGCCGGCGCCACCGACTCGCTCCACGGTGCCCGACGGGCCTTGCACGAACCTTGCCCGCCGCTTGCCGGGGTCGGTTACAGTGGGCGGCCGGGCGGGCACGGGAGGGGCATCGGTGCGGTTCAGGCTGCTGGGCGAGCTCGACGTCCACGCCGGCGACCGGGCGGTGGAGATCCGGCGGCCCCGCCTGCAGGGGCTGCTCATCGCGCTGCTGACCGACCTCGACAAGGTGGTGCCCGCCGACGTCCTCGCCGCGCGGATCTGGGGCGAGCGGCTGCCCGCCCAGCCGCGCAACGCCTTGTACAGCTACGTTTCCCGGCTGCGCACGGCACTCGGGGAAGCGCTCATCACGCAGCGCTCCGGCGGCTACCTGCTCTCGGCGGATCCCGACGCGGTCGACCTGCACGTCTTCCGGCGCCTGCTCGGTGAGGCCGGCGCGACCGCCGACGCCGGGGAGAAGGCCGCGCTGCTGACCCGGGCCCTGGCCCTGTGGACCGGCGAACCGTTCGGCAGCCTCGACACGCCGTGGTTCGTGAACCAGCGGGAAGCCCTCGCGAGCCGCCGCCTCGGCGCGCGGCTGGACCTCGCCGACCTCGAGCTGGACGGCGACCGCCCCGGTGAGCTGGTCCCCGAGCTGGCCGCACTGGCCGAAGCCCACCCGCTGGACGAGCGCGTGCGGGGCCTGCTGGTGCTCGCGCTGCACCGGGCCGGCCGCCAGGGCGACGCCCTGCGCGAGTACGACCGGATCCGCCGCCTGCTGGCCGAGGAGCTCGGCACCGACCCCGGCGCGGCGCTGCGGCAGGTGCACGAACGGGTCCTGCGCGGCGACTCGCGCCCGCGCGCCGCCGCGGGGCGGCCGGTCCCGCACCAGCTGCCGGCGGCCCCGGCGACGTTCGTCGGCCGCGCCGGCCTGCTCGCGGAACTCGACCGGGCGGCGGAAACCGCCGGCCCGGTGGTGATTTCGGCGATCGGCGGCGCGGGCGGGATCGGGAAGACGTGGCTGGCGCTGCACTGGGCGTCCGGGAAGCTCGCCGAATTCCCCGACGGGCAGCTGTACGTGAACCTGCGCGGCTTCGACCCGGTCGCCGAGCCGATGCCGGTTTCGGTCGCGGTGCGCGGGTTCCTGCACGCGCTGGGCGTGGACGGCGCCGCGGTGCCGCCGGACCCGGACGCCCAGCTCGCGCTGTACCGCAGCCTGCTGGCGGGAAAGCGCGTTCTGGTCGTGCTCGACAACGCCGCCGACAGCGGGCAGGCCGCCCCGCTGCTGCCCGGCAGTCCCACCTGCCGCGTGCTGGTGACCAGCCGGAACCGGCTCGGCGGGCTGGTGGCGGCGCACGGGGCCCGGCCGGTGCCGCTGGACGTGCTGTCCGCGCGCGAGGCGCGGGAACTGCTCGACCGGCAGATCGGTCCCGGGCGGCTCGACGACGCGACGGCCGCCGAGCTGATCCGGCTCTGCGCCGGGCTGCCGCTGGCGCTGGGCATCGTGGGGGCCCGCGCGGCGACGTCACCGGAACTGCCGCCGTCGCTGCTGGCGGAGGAACTGCGCGACCAGGCGGCGCGGCTGGACGGGCTGGACGCGGGCGAAGCGGGGTTGAGCCTGCGGACGGTGTTCTCGTGGTCCCTGCGCCACCTGACGGCCGAGGCGTCGGCGTTGTTCGGCCTGCTGGCCACCGCACCCGGGCCCGACCTCGGCCTCCCCGCGGCGGCGGCGCTGGCCGGCCGGCCGCCCGCCGCGACGCGGACGGTGCTGCGCGCGCTGGAAAACGCGCACCTGCTGACGCGCACGGCGAGCGGCCGCTACCGGATGCACGACCTGGTCCGGCTCTACGCGTCCGAAGAGGCGGAACGGGCGCTGCCCGCCGACGTCCGCGAGGCCGCGCTGCGGCGGGTGACCGACTTCTACCTCCAGACGTCCTGGCACGGGCACCTCGCGATCGAACCGCTCCAGACGCCGATCCCGATCGAGCCGCCGCTGCCCGGCGTCGAGCCGCAGCGGTTCACCGGCCAGGCCGAGGCGGTGCGCTGGTTCGCCGCCGAGCACGCCTGCCTGACCGCCACGACCGAGCTGGCGGCGGCGCGGGCGTGGCACACGCAGGTCTGGCAGCTGGCCTGGCTGCTCAACGAATTCCGCGCCCGCCAAGGACAGCTGCGCGAGCGCGAGGCCGCGGGCCGCCTCGCACTGGCGGCCGCCGAACAGCTCGGCGACGTCACCGCGCAGCTGATCGCGTACCGGATCCACGCCAGCGCCGGCATTTTCGCGGGCCACCCCGAAGTGGCGCTCGAGGGCCTGCCGCGCGCGCTGGCGCTGGCCGAGCGCGCGGGCGACCGCTTGCAGCAGGCGCACCTGCACTACGTCCTGGCCGGCGCGTGGGAGTACCACTCCCAGGACTACCGGGCCGAACTCGAGCAGTGCGAACGCATCTTCGAGCTGATCGAGCCGGACGACGCACCCCGCCTCTACATCCGGGCCCTCGACCTGGTCGGCTTCTGCCACCTGCAGTGGAGCGACTGGCCGGGCGCCCGCCACTGGCTCGACCGGGCCGTCGAGGTGGCCCGCGAGTACGGCGACCCGGACGGCGAAGCGCACGCGATCGGCAACTTGGGTTTCGTCGCCCTGCGCAGCGGAAACTGGGCGGAGGCCGTCGGCCACCTGGAGCGGGCGGTCGCCATCTTGACGACGATCGGCAACGAGCGCCACGCGGCGTTCTTCCTGGTGGCCCTCGGCGACAGCTATCGCCTGGTGGGCCGCGAGGACGACGCTCGCCGGGTGCTCGACGACGCGCTCGCCCGGTACCGGGCGCACCCGGAAGGCGCACAGCTCAAGGAAGTGGAGGCGTGCTTCCTCGCCCTCGAACCGGCCGGCTGACGTCGGCCCAAGCACCCCGATGTGGCTCGTGCTGGCTCAGTACCAGCAGAGCACGCAACAAGGTGGTGGCGTGGCGGGGGTGGCAGCGGAGCTTGGTGAGGATCCGCGTTCGCCCGCTGCTGTCCCTTGGTCAACGGCCGTTTCGCCTCAGCCATGTACGGGTCAACACAACCTGCTCACACGACCCGCCGCACCCCGCGCAGTCCCGGGTCTCGCGGACGTCTTTGTGCCAGCCGTGAAACCCCTTGCCCCCGGCCGGGGACAGACCATGCTCGTGCAGCCGCTCCCGCAACCCCATCCACCAGCACCACCGCCGCACCTCGCGCGCACAGCCGCCGCAGGACCCGGTCCAGCCGGGATGCGCGGGCGGCGAGCAACCTGATGACTTCCGGCACCCAGCGTCGCACCGTGCTGGCCGAGATCCCCTGACCGCCGCCGATGTCAGCCAGTCACTGGTCGTGGCGCAGCACCGCCAGCACCACCAGTGCCTGCTCCGCGGGGGTGGCTTTGCGCCACCGGGACCGCACCTGCCGCCGTCGGGTGCGGATCAGGTCGGCGACCATCTGCAGGTTCCGACGCGAGAGAGCGGGAGGGTGACCTGGTAAGAAATGGGGTCGAAGCCCTCGGCCAACCAGCCCGGCCAGACTGCTCTCACCAGTACAAACCACGATGAAAAAAGCCCATTGGGGCGCTTGCCCGGCCGCGGTCACCGGACCTCGGACGCGCGGCGCTAAGCGCGGTTGTACTCACGGACCGCGTCGAGGTACTCCGAAATCGCGTCCCGGTTGCGCAGCAAGCACTCCGCGCGCCGTGCCATCCGGTCGCGCTCCGCCTCCAGCGTCGCCAGCATCTCCGGCGTGGCGTCCGGGAAGTAGATCGCCCGCGGCTTGTCCAGGCACGGCAGGATCTGCTTGATGATCCGCGTCGGCAACCCGGCGTCGAGCAGCCCGCGCACCTGGATCACCCGGTCGACCGTCGGCTCGTCGTAATCCCGGTAGCCGTTCGCCCCGCGGGAAGCGATGATCAGTCCCTGCTCCTCGTAGTACCGGAGCAGCCGGCGTGCGGTGCCGGTGCGTTCCGCCAGCTCGCCGATCCGCATGTGCGCCACCTCACGTAGACCTTCACACGTATGTGAAGGTCTGAGCATAGCCGCATGACGATCTCCCGCAGCCGGACGGCGACGCCCGCCCTCCTCGCGTTGACCACCGCCGCGTTCGTCACCGTGCTCACCGAGGCGCTGCCCGCCGGGGTGCTGCCCGGGATGAGCGCCGGGCTCGGCGTCGGCGAGGCCGCCGCCGGGCAGGCCGTGACGATCTACGCGCTCGGCACCGCGCTCACCGCGATCCCGCTCGCCGCGGCCACCGCGGCCTGGCCCCGCAAGCGTTTGCTGCTCGCCGGCGTCGCCGGGTTCGCCGTGGCCAACACGGTGACGACGCTGTCGGCGGACTACGCGCTGACGATGGTGGCGCGATTCGTCGCCGGGATCGCCGCGGGCGTGGTCTGGGCGCTGCTCGCCGGGTACGCGCGCCGGCTCGTCCCGGACCGCCAGGGCAAAGCGATCGCGGTCGTGATGGCGGGCATCCCGCTGGCGCTGTCGCTCGGCATTCCCGCGGGCACGTTCCTCGGCGACCTGCTCGGCTGGCGCTGGGCGTTCGGCGTCATGTCGGCGATCGCGGCCGTGCTGCTGGCCTGGATCGCCGCGCGGGTCCCGGACCAGCCCGGGCAGGCGGGCGGCCGGTTCCCGGTCCGGCGCACGCTCACCGTGCCGGGCGTGGCACCGGTGCTCGCCGTGACGCTCGTGTTCGTCCTGGCGCACACCGTGCTCTACACCTACATCGCGACCTTCCTGGCCCACGCCGGGCTGGGCGGCGCCGTCGACGTCGTCCTGCTGGTGTTCGGCGTCGCGTCGATGGCGGGCATCGGGATCGTCGGCGCGCTGATCGACCGTGCCCTGCGCACCCTGACGGTCCTCAGCACGATCCTGGTCGCCGTGGCGGCCACGGTGCTGGCGACGTTCTCGGGCAGCCCGGCCCTCGTCTACGTCGCCGTGGCGCTGTGGGGACTCGGCTGGGGCGGCGTCCCGACGTTGCTCCAGACGGCGGCGGGGAACGCGGGCGGCGAGGCGGCGGACAACGCGCAGGCCATGCTCGTCACGCTGTGGAACGCGGCGATGGCCGCGGGCGGGGTGGCCGGCGGCGTCCTGCTCGACGCCGCCGGGCCTTCATCGTTCCCCTGGACGCTGCTCGTGCTCCTGCTGCCGGTGCTGGCCGTGGTGCTCGGCGCCCGGCGGCACGGATTCCCCTCCCGCACAGCGTCCTGAGTGGACGAAGGGCCCGGACGCGTTCGCGCCCGGGCCCTCCAGCTTTCAGCAGCGGCCCGCGATGGCCCGCAGCAGTTCCGCGTTCGCGGTGTCACCGGACAGCTCCCAGGCGAACATCCCGCCGAGCCCTTGGGACTTCGCGTAGCCCGCCTTGGCCGAGGCCGTCTCGGGCGTGTCGTAGCTCCACCACTGCGAACCGCACTTCGCGTACGCCGTACCGGCGACCTTGCCGTTGGCCGGGCACGTCGTCTTGAGGACCTTGTAGTCCTCGACGCCCGCTTCGTACGTGCCCGGCGCCGGGCCGGTGGCGGTGCCGCCGGGCTGCTTCTGCGTGACGCCGTCCCAGCCGCGGCCGTAGAAACCGAGGCCGAGCAGCATCTTCGACGACGGCACGCCCTGGTGGCGCAGCTTCTGGATGGCGGCGTCGGCGTAGTACCCGGCGTGCGGGAGGCCCGGGTAGGACCGCAGCGGCGAGTGCGGCGCGGTGGGCCCGGCCGGGCTGCCGCCCGCGACGAAGTAGTCGTAGGTCATCACGTTGTACCAGTCGAGGTACCGGCTCGCGCTGCCGTAGTCGGTGGCGTCGATCTTGCCGTTCTTCGAGCCGTCCGCGGTGATGGCGGCGGTGACGAGCTGCCGGTGCCCGAACTTCGCGCGCAGCGCCTTGACCAGTTCGGTGAACGCCTTGGGCCCGCTGGTGTCGCAGGTGTCGCCGCAGGCGTTGGGGTATTCCCAGTCGATGTCGATGCCGTCGAAGACGCCCGCCCAGCGCGGGTCGTTGACGAGGTTGTAGCAGGACTCGGCGAACGCGGCGGGGTTCTTCGCGGCCTCGGGGAAGCCGGCCGACCAGGTCCAGCCGCCGAAGGACCACAGCACCTTGAGCTTCGGGTGCAGCTTCTTCAGCTCGAGGATCTGGTTGAAGCTGCCGTGCAGCGTGCCGCTGTCGGCCTGGCCGCTGACGCTCGTGGCGGCGTCGTAGGGCATGTCGTGGTCGGCCCACGGGTCGCCGACGGCGCAGCCGCCGCCCGTGACGTTGCCGAACGCGTAGTTGATGTGGGTCAGCTTCGCGGCCGAACCGGACGTCTCGATGTCCTTGACGTGGTAGTTGCGCGCGTAGACGTCCCAGTCGGCGAAGTAGGCCATCACCTTGCCCTGGGACGGCCCGGCCTCGGCCGGTGGAGCGATGACGGCGGCACCGGCCAGTGCAAGCGCGACAGTGGCGATGCTCTTTTTCATACGGTGCACGAAAATCTCCTTCGGCGAACCGCCCGTGCGGGTCCGGTGAGGCTAACAGGTCCAGACCACTGCGGACCAGGGCCAAACGTTGGGGTCAAAGGGTTTCCCGGTGCCCCCGCAGCCGGGTGCGGATTCACGGCGTGCGATGATCGGCGGATGACCGAGTTCGGCTGCGCGCGCTGCTCGGGCGCCGACGCCCTCACCGCGCTGGCGTTCTGCACGACCCGCCTGCGCGAAACCCACCGGTTGGTCCAGCGGTCGCATTTCGGCGTTTCGCTGCGCGAATGCCCGGAATGCGGCCAGGCGTTCGCCGCGATCTTCACGGAATTCGTGGACTGGAAGGGCGGTGAGGACGCGCAGTACTTCGACTTCGTCCCGATCACGGCCACCGAGGTGACGTCGCTGGCGGCGCAGGGGTCCCGCGTGGACCTCGCGGAACTCGGCGCGCTCGGCAGCGTCCGGCGTCGGCTTTCCTCGAGCTGGCCGACCGGCGAGGAGAAGCGGATCGGCTGGCGGACGGACTCCCTTTCGGTGCGCGAAGGCTACTGAACGCGGCCGGCCAGGCGGAGGATCGCGGCGGCCGAGCGGTCGACGTCGGCCTCGGTCGTCGACCAGTTGGAGACCGAGATCCGCAGGTAGCGGCGGCCGCGCCAGGTGGTGCCGCCGATCCAGCACGTGCCGTCGTCCTGGATCCGCCGGACGAGGTCGTCGGTTCCGTCCCCGAAGGACACCAGGACCTGGTTGAGCACGACGTCGTTGGCGATCGCGGCCCCGCCGTCCGCGAGCTTCCCGGCGAACCGGCGCGCGAGCCGGCAGCAGCGGTCGACGAGCTCGGCGACGCCGTCGCGGCCCAGTTCGCGCAGCGCCGCCCAGACCGCGAAGCCCCGAGCGCGACGTGAGGATTCGAGGGTCAGGTCGCCCATGCCGGCGAGTTCGCCGGCGCCGGCGAGGTACGCGGCGCGGTAGGCGATCGTTTCGGCGTGGACGTCCGGCCGGGCGCAGAAGACGAACCCCGAGTCGTAGGGGACGTTGAGCCACTTGTGCCCGTCGCAGGCCCAGGAGTCGGCGAGCTCGACGCCGTCGAGCAGCGGGGCGGTGGCCGGGTTCGCCGCGGCCCAGAGCCCGAAGGCGCCGTCGACGTGCACCCAGGCCCGGTGGGCGCGTGCGGCTTCGCAGGCGGCGCGCAGGTCGTCGCAGGCCCCCGTGTTGACGTTGCCCGCCTGGAGGCAGACGATCGCGGGCCCGCTCCCGGCGGCGAGCGTCCGTTCCAGAGCGGCGACATCCATGGCGCCCTGGCTCCCGGCGGCCACCGGCTCGACGGCGCTGGTGCCGAAACCGAGCAGCCGCAGCGCGCGGTCGATGGTGGCGTGCCGTTCTTCGCTCGCGACGATCCGGACGCGCGGCGCACCGGCGAGCCCGTCGCGCTCGACGTCCCAGCCGGCTTCGGCGAGAACGTGGTGCCGCGCGGCCGCGAGCCCGACGGTGTTCGCCGCCTGGCCGCCGGTGACGAACCCGGCGGACGCGGTGGCGGGGATGCCGAGCAGGTCCTTGAGCCACCGCCCGGCGGTCTCTTCCGCGGCCGCGGCGGCCGGCGAGAGGACGGCGTTGAAGCCGTTCTGGTCCCACCCGGCGGCGAGGACGTCGGCCGCGGTGGCGGCGGGAAGCGCGCCCCCGATGACGAACCCGAAGAACCGCGGCCCGGCGGTGGCGACGAGCCCGGGTTCGGCGGCGCGGGCGAGCTCTTCGAGCACTTCGGACGGTGGGGCCGGGTCCTTCGGGAGCGGGCCGCCGAAGCCCGCGGGGGTGGCGGCGGTCGCGACCGGTCGTTCCGGGAGGCTCGCGCGGTAGTCGGCGGCCAGCTCGGCGGCGCGGGTGAGGAGGGTGCGCATCTCGTCCACGCGCCCGACTGTAGGCCGGTCGGGGCGAGCGGGCCGCCGGTTTCCGGCCGGACGTGCGGCTCGCCACCGCGCTCAGGCCGGCAGCGCGCCGGGTTCGCGCTCGCTGCTAGGCCGCCTTCGGGTGGGCGGCCCGGCGGTTCTCCCTGGCCAGCTCCACCGTCTCCACGATCCGCCGTTGCCGCGTCCCGGGTCGTTTCGCCCGCGCGATCCACTCCAGGATCAACCGCCGCGACGAAGGCGGAAACCCTTCGAAGCACCGCCAAGCCACCGGCTCCCCCTCGAACGCCCGGCGCAGGTCCGGCGGCACCACCCCGTCCTGGGCCTCGGCGAGCACGTCCCAGGTCCCCGTCCGCCGGGCCAGGTCGACCGTCTCCTGCCCCGCCGGCGTCATCGAGCCCGCCGCCGTCAGCCGTTCCACGCGCTCGCGGTTCACCCGGCTCCACGTGCTCCGCGGCTTCCGCGGCGTGAAGCAGAGGTACGTGCTCTCCGCGTCGCGCCGGAGCGCCTTGCTGTCGATCCACCCGAAGCACAGCGCCTGCTCCATCGCCTCGTGCACCAGGACGCCCGGCACCCGGCTGTGCTTGCGCCGGATCACCAGCCACACCGACGGGACCGACGCCGTGGCCAGCCAGTCGCGCCAGCCCGCCGCCGACGTGACCTCCACCACCGCGACACCTTCGATTTGCTCCATGCCCACATCATCGGCATCAAACTGTTCACCTTCTGAGCACTTTGCCGCGGGAACAATCCCGGCCTTCCCGGCGTAGCGTCCTGGTATGGAGACCCCGCTGAACACCGACCGGCTCGTGATCCGGGACTGGACGGTGGACGACGCCGAGGCCGCGTTCGCCGTCTACGGCGCGGAGGACGTCACGCACTGGCTGACCCCGGCCATGGACCGCGTCGGGGACATCGGCGCGATGCGCGCGGTGCTGCACGCCTGGCAGGAGGCGCAGCCGAACCTGCCGCCGCCGCGGGGCCGCTGGGCGATCGAGCGCAAAGAGGACGGTGCCGTGATCGGCGGCCTCGGCATCCGGTTGCTGCCGCCGTTCGAAGAGGACCTCGAACTGTCCTGGCAGCTCAGCCCCGGTGTCTGGGGCCAGGGTTACGCGTCCGAAGCGGCGACCGCGCTCATCGAGTGGGCCTTCACCCAGGACACCGAAGAGCTCTTCGCGGTCGCGCGGCCGAACAACACGCGGGCGATCGCCGTCGCCAAGCGGCTCGGCATGCAGTGGGTCGGCGAGACCGACAAGTACTACAACCTGCGGCTCCAGGTGTACCGGATCCGGCAGACCGACCTCATCGACTGACCGGCTCCAGCAGGAAGACGCGGATTTCGCGGTGCTCGGCCCGCACGGCGTACCGGTCGTACGCGGGCCAGTACGCGGCGACGGCGTCCCACATTTCCTGACGTTCGCCGCCGGTCAGGAGCCGCCCGGTGACCTCGACGGTCCGGCCGTGCACCGCGACCGTCGCCGCCGGCTGCGCCAGGAGGTTCGCCGACCACGCCGGGTGGGCCTCGCCGCCCCAGTTCGAGCCGATCACGACGTAACCGCCGTCCCGCTCGACGTACAGCAGCGGCACCTGCCGCGGCTCACCGCTGCGGCGGCCGACGGTGGTGAGCAGCAACGTCCGCAATCCGACCGCCGCGCCGACGCCGACCCGGCCGCCGCTGACCCGCAGCAGCACCCGGTCGGCCGGCACGAGCGCCCGCCCCAGCACCGCAAAGGCCTTGCTCTTCCCGAACCCCGCGAACACCCCGCGCCAACCAGCCACGGTCGACGACCCTAGTGCACGCTCGCCCGCCGCTGCCGGACCTCACCACCGTGCCGGGGCCGGCGGTGGCACGACCGGCGGCCGGTCGTCGCAGGTGATCGTGTTCGGCAGGAGCCACGGCGCCAGCCAGCCGCCGTCGTTGCCGCCGAGGTCCGTCAGCGAGAACTCCGAGCCCGTCGGCGGGAAGCTGAACGACCCGCAGTTGTTCACCCCCACCGCACCGACGTTGCGCGCGTCGACGTTCCGGAACGACGCCGACCCCGCCGACCGCGCGCTCAGCACCGACGTCCCGGCGCCGTCGACCCGCAGGTCCGCGAACGCCAGCCCGGTGATCGAGTACTTGTCCTTCACCGGGAAGTCGCTGACCAGCATGATCGCGTTGTAGGTGTTGTCGAGGAAGTGGTCGCCGGTCACCTCGACGTCCGCGGCGATGTCCTTTTCCAGCGCGTAGAACCAGATCGCGCCCAGCCCGATCTTCCAGTTCAGCTCGAACGTCCCGGCCCGCACGGTCGTGTTGCCCGCGATCCGCAGCGTCCCGCCGAAGGGCTCGGCGCCGAACCGCGAGCCCACCTGGATCGCGCTGCCCTCGCGGATCGGGTCCGCCACCAGGTTGCCCGAGACCGTGTTGTCCACGCCGCCGTAGAGCGCGATCCCGTTGGCCAGCACCGGGGTCTGGACGGTGTTGTGGTCGAACGCGTTGCGCGCGTCCTGGATCTTCTCCGACCACATCGCCAGCCCGTCGTCGCCGGTGTTGCGGACGAAGTTGTTCGCCACCACCGAATCCGTGACTCCCGTGTGGAAGTTCAGCCCGTCGGCGATCTGGTCGGCGATCACGGAATTCGTCAGCCGGAAGCGGCTCATCGGGCCGTCGAACCAAAGACCGACCTTCGTGTGGTGCAGGTACACCGAGTCCACGGTGGACTCACTGAGCGCGCCGCCGATCGCGTTGACCTGGTCGGTGTCGACGCGTTCCCGGACGTCGCCTTCGACCGCGAAGCCGGAGAGGTGGACGTTGCGGCTGCCCCCGGCGGCGGCTTCTTCGCCGTAGACGCCGACGCCGTGGCCCTTGAGGATCGTGTACCAGCTGCCCGCACCTTCGATCGTGACGTCGTCGACGATGACGTGCCGGTTGACCTGGTAGGTGCCCGGCGGCAGATAGACCTTCAAGTGGACGCGGCGGGCGAAGGCGATGGCGCGGTCGAGGGCGTCGGCCGAGTCGCGGCGGCCGGTCGGGTCGGCGCCGAAGAGCAAAGCGTTGGCCGCGAAGGGAACCACGCGGGGCGGCGCCACCTGCTCGGAGTCGAGCAGGTCGACGACCGTCCACGCGGCACCGGCCGAGGCAGTCAGGCGCACCTTGTCCCCGGCCCGGTACGACCGGCCGAGCAGGAGCCGCTGCTCGTCGTAGAAGTGGCTGGGGCGGAACGGTTTCGCGAGCACCGGCGCCGGCGTGGTCGCCGACGGCACGCACCCGCACTCGGTGATCCACCAGTCCGGGTGCAGCAGGTCCGCGTCCGGGTCGTTGCTGAACGGGTACTGGTTGTACAGCCACGAATACTGCGAAGTCAGCGTCATCCGCTGCCGGTGGCCGCCGTTCACCGTGACGTCGAGGGGCGCGGTGACGCCGCCGCCGCGCGGGGCGTCGGGAATGCTGTAGCGGACGGTGATCGCGTTCGCCGCGGCGGGCAGCGTGAACTCGACGTACTGCCCCGGCGCCAGCCGGACGGCCCGCCGCCCGGACGCCTCCGAGGGCAGCGTGTACGCCGTGCGGTCGGGGCCGATCACGACGCCGTCGGTGTGCGCGTTCTCCGCTTCCTGCTCCAGGAAACCGACGGCGGCGCCGCGCCCCGCGACCAGCGCGGGGTCGAGCGCCGCGCGCGTCACGACCGGCCGGTCGGCGGCGGCCGCCGGTGCGGCCACCGAGACGAGAGCGGTGACCGCGACGAGCGCGGCTCCGAAGGTGCGTCGCGACATCCAGGGCCTCGTTTCGCCGGAGGGACTGCGGCGGAAGATTAGGCGACGCTCGCGCATCAAACAAGACTCTGCCGGTAACTTGCAAGAAGAAGTCGATTCCTTGCGCAAGGTTTCTTCTGGCAGAGTTCTCCCATGACTCGCCCCGAATCCGCCGCCGAGGTCTTCGACGCGCTCGGCACGGACTACGAACACGCGTTCCGGAACCTGGCCGAGCAGCGGGCCGCGCTCACCGCGCTCGCCGAGCGGCTGCCCGCGGGAGCACGGGTGCTCGACCTCGGCTCGGGCACCGGCCGCCCGGTCGCCGAACAGCTCGCCGCGGCCGGCTGCGCGGTGACCGGCTACGACGTCGCGCCGAAGATGGTCGAGATCGCGCGCGCCCAGGTCCCCGCCGCGCGATTCGAGCTCGGCGACATGCGCGGACTGTCCTTCGAGGACGGCAGCTGGGACGCGATCACGGCGTTCTTCTCGATGCTGCAACTCCCCCGCGCCGACCAGGAAACCATGCTCGGCCGGCTGGCGCGCTGGCTGAAGCCCGGCGGCCTGCTGGTGTTCGCGACCGTGCCGGCCGACGTCGACGGCGTCGACATCGTCTTCATGGGCCACCCGGTCCGCGCGAGCAGTTTCGCGGCGGACGCGCTGGCCGAGCGGCTCCGCGCGGCCGGGCTGGAGATCGTCCGCGAGGAGCAGGCGCTGTTCGTGCCCGACCACCCGGACGCCGGCCCGGAGCCGCACGTCTACCTCACCGCGCGCAAGCCGGCCTGAGCTCCGTCAAGTACCCACCGGCAAGATCACCCGGCGGATATGAATTTTGCTCAAGTTCGTGCGTATCCAGGGCGGGGGACCCGAGCTAAAGTGAGGGATGGGCATCGAAGCTCTGGCCAGGCCGGTACCTCGCGAGCACCGCGAGCTGGTGCGCGAGATGCTGACCAGGCTGCCGGAGTTCGCCGATCGGCTGGCCCGCCTGCTCAGCGAAGAGGACGAGTTCTACCGCCAGGTGGAGCGCGTCGCGCCCGGTGAGCTGCGCCAGGTCTGCCGGGCCAACCTCGAACGAGCGCTGACCGCGCTGGCCGAGGGCCGCGGCCTCGCCCTCGACGCCGCCCGCAAGACCGGGCTCGTCCAGGCGCGCCAAGGCATCCCGCTGCCCGCGGTGCTGCGCGCGTTCCGCATCGGCGGCACCTTCGTCTACGAGGGCCTGCTCGAGCTCGCCGGCCCGGACTTCCTCAACCCGACCCGGACGATCGAGATCAACTCCTACGTCTGGAAGGCGATCGACCTCTACTCCGACGCGCTGACCACGGCGTACGAAGAGGTCGCGGCCGAGCCGTCGCACGCGAACGCGCGGCTGCTCGACGACCTGCTGCGCGGCCGGCTCGTGAGCCAGGCCGAGATGGAAGCGGCCGCGCGCGAGCTGGGCCTGCCGACCGCGGGGATGTTCGTCGCGGTGGTCACCGAACGCGTCGAGCAGGAGGAGCAGGACTCCGTCGAAGCGCTGCTGCGGGCACGCCGCTGGCGGTCGGCGTGGCGGCCCGGCGGCGAGGCGGGCCTGGTCGCGATCGACCGGATCGAGGACGTCCGGCGGCTGCGCGAAGTGCTGGGCTCGCTGCCGGTGGCGGCGGGAATGAGCCGTCCGTTCAGCGGGTTCCCCGACGTCCCGGACGCACTGCACCGCGCCCGGATCGCCCGCCGCTCACTGCCGTCGGCGACCGCGGGCGTGGTGGTGTTCGGCGATTCGCCGGTGACCACGCTGGTGGCCGCGGCCCCGGGGATGGCCCGCGACGTCGTCCGCTCCGCGCTGGCCGGGGTGCTCACCCTGCCGGGCGCGGAACGCAAGGTCCTGCTCGACACGCTGCTCGCGTGGTTCGCCGGCCACGGCTCGGCGAAGGAGGCCGCGGACCGCCTGTTCGTGCACCCCAACACGGTCCGCTACCGCTTGCGGAGGGTGCAGGAGCTGACCAAGCGCGACCTCACCGACCCGGTCGACATCGGCGAGCTGTACGTCGCCCTGGAGTCGGTGCGGCTGGACCCGGAGCTCGACTGATCGATTGACTTTCGATAGAAATCAAGCGATAGTCGTCGCATGGTTACCGAGAAGTGGGCTGTTGCCGCGCTCAGAGTGTTTTTGGTGGTGCTGTTCGCCGTCCTCGTGGTGTTCCAGACGATGTCGCTGCCGGGCGGGATCGCCTACAACACGTCGCAGAATCCCCACGACGCAAACCTGCGCTGGCCGCTGACCGCCATCGCGGTGTTCCTCGTGCTGTGCGTCGAGGTGGTCCTGGTCGCGACCTGGAAGCTGCTGACCCTGGTCAAGAAGGACCGGATCTTCACCACCGCGTCGCTGCGGTGGGTCGACGTGATCGTCTGGGCGGTGGCCGCGGTGTGGCTGGTGTTCGCCGGCATGCTGCTCTTCGTCGGCTTCAACGCCGACGACCCGGGGATGCCGATGCTGCTGTTCCTGGTGACCGTCGCGATCACGGTGTTCTGGCTCCTGATGGTGGTGATGCGCGCCTTGCTGCGCCAAGCCACCGCGCTCCGCTCGGACATGGAAGCGGTCATCTGATGCCGATCGTCGTGCGCATCGACGTCGAACTGGCCAAGCGGAAGATGAGCGTCGGGGAATTCGCCGAAAAGGTCGGGCTGACGCCGGCGAACGTCGCGGTGCTGAAGAACGGGCGCGCGAAAGCCGTGCGGTTCAGCACGCTGGAAGCGATGTGCCGGGTCCTCGGTTGCCAGCCCGGCGATCTCCTGGAGTGGGTGGACGACTGAAGCATTTCGATTCTCCGGCCGGCGTAACAAGCTTCTCCCGCGCCGCGAATAGGGAGGGCAGCACCGCCCGGAGCGCTCGATCCGAGCGCCGAAAAGCGAGGAATTCACCATGACCGAACCCGTATCGGCGAATTACACCGGAATCGCCGCGCCGAGCACCCACCCCGCGGCACTGGTCGGCACCAGGCCGGTGGCGAGCGGGCTGGCGATGAAGTACCGCCACCCCGTCCTGGTCTGGCTGCTGTGGCCGATGCTCACCTTCGGCATCTACCACTACATCTGGTACTACAAGATCCACCGGGAAATGGCCGGGTTCGACCGCAGGCGAACGGTCCCGACCGCCGGTCCGCTGCTGGTCATCCTGTTCCTCGGCTGGACGTTCGTCGCCCCGATGGTCAGCTACTACAACACGGGCGTCCGCATCCGCGCCGCCCAGCGCGCGGCCGGGCTGCGGGAATCGTGCTCACCGGGAATCGGCTGCGTCCTGATGCTGTTCATCGGCCTCGGCGTGCTCTACCACCAAATCGAACTCGGCAAGATCACGGCCGCCTACGAGGTGCCGGCCGGCACGCAGATCTCCCTTTACGGCTGACGCTCAAGCCGCGTCGGCTTCCACCAATCTCGCCAATTCCAGCAGCGTTCCCTCGAATCCCGGGCCGGCGGTGAGCTCCACCGTGAGCGGGCTCCCGCGCCGGTCCGTGCCCACCGGGAGGGCGACCGCCGGTTCCGTCCACTGGGGACGGTTCGGGGCGGCCGAGACGACCACGTCCGGCCGCACGGCTCCGCGGCGGCGGCCCGCTGCGTCGAGGTCGAGGACCACGTTGCCGTGCAACGAAAGCAGGGCGGCGACGTCGGCCACCGCGTCGCGCAGCTCGCGGTCGGCGATCGAGTCCGAGTGCGCGCCGATCGCCGCGCGGGAAGGCTCGGCGCCCAGTCTCGGGACCAGGCGGGCGAGGTCACCGGGGGCGCACGTGAGCACGCGGACGCCCGGCACGCCGGCCAGCGGATCGGTGATGGTGATGCCCGCGCTCGCGGCCGCCGCCACGATCCGGGCCCGCCAGCGCGCGGTGGCCGCGATGGCGACCAGCGATGGGTCCTGCGACAACAGGGAGTTTCTCCTTCGCTCTCCGGCGCGGCGGATACGGATCGTCCGATGGTGGGGCCGTGCCCGTTGTGCCCGGGAACAAACATGTTTGGTCGCTTGGTCCGAACGGGGGTGCCCATGCCCCCTTCCGGTCGCACGCGGTAGCTGTGACCGCCGGTCACACTTTGACGCGCGACGTGGCGCGGGCCACTATCCGTGCACTGATTACCGCCGGGTAATTTGTGTCCGGAGTACGACCCTGGAGGACCGTTGCGACGAGCTTTCGGCCTGATCTTGCTGGCACTGGGGGTGTTCGCGGTCGCGGGCGCGGTGCTCCTGCCGTCCTACGTGTACCCGAAACTCGCCAAGGTGCCACTGGACCAGGACTCGACGTCGGTGCTCGAGGGCACCGCAAGCAAAGTCCTCGCCGTCACCGACAAGGGTCAGGGCCCGGTCACCGAGATCCGCGAGAACGCCAAGCTGACCGCGGTCGCCCACGTGCAGGCGAACTTCGCCACGCCGGAGATGCGCCAGGACACCGATTACGCGGTCTGGCTGCTCGCGGTGCGGGTCACCGACGACGCCGACGACACCGTCGTCAGCGCGAGCAAGCGGCAGGTCTGCTTCGACCGGCGCACCGGGGAAGGCTACGACCCGCGCGGGGAAACCGATCCGCCGTGCGACGCCAAGAGCAGCTTCGTCGTCGAGCTCAAGGACAAGGCGGACAAGGACGGCGAGACGCCGGCGGAGACCAACGACTACAAGGCGCAGCCCGGGCTGAACTTCAAGTTCCCCTTCGGCGCCGAGCAGAAGGACTACCAGGTCTACGACGACAACACCGGCGCGGCCGTCACCGCCCGGTACACCGGCACCGAGACGGTGAACGGGATCGAGACCTACAAGTTCGTCCAGGACATCCCCGACACGAAGATCGCGACGAAGCAGGTGCCCGGCTCGCTCGTCGGTTCCACCCAGCCGACCGCCGACGCCGAGCTCTACTACCGCGGCGTCAACACGATGTGGGTCGAGCCGGTGACCGGGATCCAGGTCAAGCAGCAGCAACAGCAGCACCAGGAACTGCGCACCGGCACCACGACCCCGACCGTCGTCTTCGACGGGACGCTGGCCTACAACGGCAAGACCATCTCGCAGATGGTGGACCAGGTGAACGCGAACAAGGGCAGGCTGGAGTTCCTCTCGAGCACCGGCCCGCTCTGGCTCGGGATCGGGGGCGGCGTGCTGATCATCGTCGCGATCGTCCTGCTGCTCCGCCGCCGCCCGGCCGAGCCACCCGCGCCGCCGCGCCGGCGTCAGGTGGCCTTCGCCCGCACCTAACGCTTTCTCAGCACCAGGACCAGATTCCACGAAGCGATCTCGCGGAGGCCGGGAATCCGCACGATCCCCACCGCCCAGCCCGGGTGGTAGCGCGGGTACCCGGCCACCAGATCGGCGAGCGGCGTCGTTTTCGCCCAGCGGAGCGCGGCACCGACGGAAACCGGGAACAGGCTTTCCCCGAATTTGTTCTTGGGCTGCTTCCCGAGTTTCCGCGCATAACGCCGCCGGGCGTAGTGCCCGCCGAGGAAGTGCCACGGCGCGGTCTCGTGCCCGCCCCACGGTGAATACCACGGGGTGAACGACGCGAAGACCGTGCCGCCGGGTTTGGTCACGCGGCACATCTCGCCGAGCATGACCCACGGCTCGGCGACGTGCTCCAGCACGTTGGAGGAGTAGCAGACGTCCACGGATCCGGTGCGCACGGGCAAATCCGTGCCGCTGGCGCGGATCATGTTCTCCCCCGGCTCGCCGCGTGCGGACAGCTCGCCGACGTCCGGGTCGAGGCCGAGGTAGACCGCGCCGGCCGCGCGGAAGGCGTCGGAGAAATAGCCCGGCCCGCCGCCGACGTCGAGCACCGTGCGCCCGGACAACGGCGTGTGGGACGCCAATTGCCGGACGGAGTCGGCGGCGAGCGTCGAATAGAAGCCGTCGGGGTCGGTCTGCTCGGTGAGGAACGCCCGGAACAGCGTCACGGAACGACCGAGCGTGGCGCGATGGGGTTGTGCCGTCGCGGAGAGCACCGGATTACCTACCATTGAACCGTCGCTTTCCCGAATACGTTCATCTACTGTGTACGCACCAGTAACCTAGCACCGTCGCTACAGTTGGGATAACCCGATGGAACGTCCTCGTGTGCTCCTCGTCAACTGGCGCGACACCGGCCACCCCGAGGGCGGCGGGTCGGAGCGGTACGTCGAGCGGATGGCCGAAGGGCTCGCGAAAGCGGGGTACCGGGTCGAAATCCAGTGCGCGGCCTACCCGGGCGCGACCGCGGGCGAATGGCGCGACGGCGTCCGCTACCGGCGCCGCGGCGGGAAGTTCGGCGTGTACGCGCACGCGGTGCGCGCGATCCGCCGCGCCCGCGCCGATCTCGTCGTGGACGTGCAGAACGGCATGCCGTTCTTCGCCCGGCTGGTCGCCGGCTGTCCCGTGCTGGTGCTCGTGCACCACGTCCACAAGGAACAGTGGATCAGCGCGCTCGGCGAGGCGCTGGGCCGGGCGGGCTGGTGGATCGAGTCGCGGCTGGCGCCGTGGCTGTTCCGCAAGTGCCGGTACGTCACGGTTTCCGAGGTCACCAAGACCGAGCTGGGCGGCCTCGGCGTCGAGCCCGGCCGCGTCGCCGTGGTGCCGAACGGGCTGGACGCGCCGCCGGCGTGCGTGTCGGAGCGGGATCCCGAGCCGACCCTGGTCGCGGTGAGCAGACTGGTGCCGCACAAGCGGATCGAGCACGCCATCGACGTCGTCGCGCGGCTCGCCGGGCGCTGGCCGTCCCTGCGGCTGGAGGTCGTCGGCCAGGGCCCGTGGGACGAGGTGCTGCGCGCGCACGCGGCTGCCCGCGGGGTCACCGACCGCGTGGTGCTGCACGGCTGGGTCGACGAGCACGCCAAGCACGAGATCCTCGCGCGGTCGTGGCTGCACCTGTGCCCGTCGGTGAAGGAGGGCTGGGGCATCGTCATCATGGAGGCCGCGGCGCACGGCGTGCCCTCGGTCGCCTACCGCGCGGCGGGCGGCGTCGCCGAATCCATTGTGGAGGGCCGCACGGGCTTGCTGGCCGACGACTTCGAGCACTTCACGGCGCAGGTCGACGGCCTGCTCGCGGACGGCCTGCGCCGCGCCGAGATGGGCCTGGCCGGGGTCGAGCGGGCCGGGATGTTCAGCTGGGACCGCAGTGCGGCCGAATTCGCTTCACTGGTGAAGGAAGTCTCCGGCCGGCCCGCACCCCGGCCGCGCGTGCTGGCCGGGATGCCCGAACTGGCCGAACCGCGCCCGTGACGCCATGAACGACTCTTTCATGTCGTCTGGCGACGTGAAAGGGTCGTTCATGTCATTGCGGCGAGCCCTGGTCCCGCACCGCGTCGGCGAACCCGGCCAGGAGACGGGCCGCCGCCGGCGCGTCGAAGTCGCGACGGCGCGCGCGGACCGTCACGGTCGTGGTGCCGCCGGTGGTCGCGGCGCCGAACGCCACCCCGGACCGGCCGCTCGCCGCCGGGTAGAACGCGAGTGAGCGCACGGTGTCCCCAGTGGACACCAAGCCGAGGTTCGACACCAGGAACGTCGAACCCAGCCGCCCCGCCAGCAACCGCGTGCCCAGCCGGGCGAGCCGGCTGCTGCGCGCCGGGAAGTCCGGCTCGGGTGGCTGCGCCCGCAGCAGCCCGGCGACGTCGGCGCCGCCCAGCCGCAGGCGGAAGAACGCGCTGTCGTGCACCGGTTCCGGGGCGGCGCCCGAACGCCGTGACGCACCGAGTGCGGCCACGACCCGGGCGGTCCGGGCGCCGTGCGCGCGGTTCCAGCGTTCGGTGGCGCGGGCGGCGGCCGTGACGAACCCGGGCGCGCCGAGCCGCAGCCGGGGTTCGTGAAGGGCCGCGAAGACGTCCCCTGAGGACGGCTCGGTCCGATCCGGCACGATCCGGCCCGGTGGCGCGAAAAGCGCCTCAGCGAGCCGCTGGAAGGCCGAAACGAGGAAGGGTTTGCCGCCGCCACGTTCGCCGATGCCGGTCGCCGCCGAGGAAACCGGGACGTCGAGGAGGATGCCGAGCAGCGCGAGGAGGCCGAGGCCGTCGAGGGCGCCGTGGTGCGCGGCGACGAGCAAGGTGGGTGCGTCCGCCCGGACGGCGACGCGGATGAGCGGCGCGGTGCGTTCGTAGGGCGCCGAAGCGAACCGGTCGCGCACGGCGGCCAAGTCGTCCGCCCGCTCGATTCCGGGCACGGCACCGAGGTGCGGGTACTGCTGGATCGCGGCGGCGAGGCGCGCGCGGAGCTTTTCCGGTTCCGGTGCGGTCGTGCCGAGTTCCGCTTCGAGGAGGATGCTCCAGGAAACGGTGGGGTCGCCGTAGAGCCCGACGACGCGGTGCGCGTGGTCGGAGGCGAGCCGGGTCACCGCGTCAGCGGTTCCCGTAGATCTTGCCGGGGTGGTCGGCCGGGTTGTACTTGACCTGCGCGTTGAGCTTGTCCTGCACCTGCGTGGAGGTGTCCGGGTCCGCGCCCTTGACGAGGGCGAACCCCGCGCCGGTCGCCACCCCGCCGCCGATGATGACGGCGACGACCGCGCCGATGACCGTGCCCACGTGTCACTCCTTCCGCGGCGGGGAAATCCTGCCGCGGCCCAATGTACGCATCGGTAACATGCGGCACAACAGTGCGACGCACAGCAATCCCAGCGCTACTCCGTTCGCCACCAAGGCGGGCGTCCACGAGATCGCTTTCACCACCGGCACACCCGGGGTCCGGTAGAGCGTCAGCCATTCACCCGACCACACCGGTGTCGCGCCGGCGAGCAACCGCGGGTCGACGTCGCCGGGTGTCCCGTGTTCGACGAGGATCCAGCCGATCCCCGCGTCGGTGAGCTCCCGCGCGGACGTCGCGGCGCGCACATCGCCGATCCGCGGGTCCTCGCCGGCGATCCGCTCGTCCCCCACTTGCAGCGTGTCGTCCACCAGCACGGGTTCCGGCAGCGCGCGCGGCGCCGGGTCGAGCTGCGTGCGGTCGTCGTTCCAGGCGAACCCGCGGAACGTCGAAAGCGGCAGGGCGAGCACGTCCCCGGGGCGGTCACCGAGCACTTCGGACACTGCCCGCCAGTCGGCCGGGTACTGCGCGGTGCCGAGCCGTCCCCAGCCACCCCACGCCAGGTCCGGCATGGTCACCAGCGGAAGGGCGATCGCCGCCGCCGCCAAGGCGATGCGGCCGCGCTCGGTCTTCAGCTTGGCCGCGGCGGCTTCGACGGCGAGCGCGAAGCCCAGCGCGAGCGGCAACGCCCACCAGGCCACCCACTTCTGGGCGTCACGCAGGAGCCCGGCGCCGGGCACGTACCGCGTCGCGGCGGTGAGCAATGCGGTGCCGCCCGGCAACGTGGCCAGCGACGCCAGCAGCACCCCCGCGGCGCCGAGCAGGGACAGCGACCAGGCCGGCGCCTTCCCCCACCGCTTCGCCAGCGTCCGGAGCCCGGCCACGGCGATCGCGGCGACGACGAGCGTCAGCACCGGGACCAGCGGCATGGCCCGGCTGCCGGGCACCGTTTCGGCGTTCCAGATGCCGCCCAGCCCGAGCACGCCGAGCAGCGCGGGGCCCCAGCTTTCGGCGCGGGCGCTGAACGCCGCCACTCCGGCCGGGTCGGAGTACGTACTTCCGGCGTTGAGGAACGTGGGCACCAGCCACGGGAGGTTCAGCGCGATCGCGATCGGGAGCGTCTGCCAGAGCCGCCGGGAACCGGCGGCCACGACCATGACAGCGGCCGCGAGCACGCCACCGGGCGGGGTCAGCACCGCCGCCGCGCTCGCGAGCACCAGCCTCGGCAGGGAATTCGGCGCGTGCTGGCGCGCGGCGAGCCCGGCGGCGGCGATCCAGGGCAGGCACGCGTAGGTCAGCAGCAGCGGCCAGTGCCCGATGAACAGCCGTTCGGCGACGTACGGCGTCCAGGCGTACGTCGTCGCGGCGACGAGCCGGGTGCTCAGGCGTTCGGCCGGGACGAGCCGGCCGGCGCCGAGCGCGGCGGCGAAGATGGCCAGGAGCAGGACGGCTTTCTGGACGATGTCCCCGGGCAGCACGGTGGTCGCCAGCGCGACGGCGGCGTCGGCGGGCACCGACCGCGGCAGCGTGCTGCCGATTCCGAAGGCGTCCGGCACGAAGTACTGCTTCGGCGCGAACACCATGTCGTAGCCGAGGGTGAACCCGCGGCGCAGCAAGGGCGTGCAGACGGCGAACGCGAGCACGGCGGACAGCGCGGGGAGCGCGAGGCGCCTGCCCGGTGCGTCCACGGCCCTTCCTTTCCGGTGCGCGCGCGGTTATGGTCGCTGCTCATTACTCGCCGGTAATGGGAGCCCGCCGTTGAGCGTAGCCACCGAAGCCCCGGCCCGGACCGGCAACCGGGTCGCGGCGATCCTCGTCTCGCTCGCGCTCGCGGGCAACAACGCGGCGAGTTACGTGCTCAGCCTGGCGGCCGCGCGGATCCTCGCGCCCGGCGCGTTCGGGGAGCTGAGCTCGCTGCTGGCGGTGCTGGTGATCGGCGTCGTCCCGGCGATGGGGCTGCAGACGGTCGTCGCGTTGCGCGTGGCGCGGTCGTCGTCGCCGGCCCGGGGGCCGTTGTTCGCGCTCGGCCTGGTGACGAGCGGGATCGTGGCGACGGCGGCGTTGACGCTCAGCCCGTTGCTGGTGCTCCTGCTGCACCTGGGTTCCCTGACGCCGGCGCTGCTGCTGACCGCCGCGCTCGGGCCGTTGACGCTGCTGGGGTTGTTCCACGGCCTCCTGCAGGGCGCACACCGGTTCGCGACGCTGGCCGGGCTGATCGCGCTGGAGGGCCTGGGCAAGGTCGGCGGCTCGTTCTTCGGGCTGCTCCTGACGAGGTCGACGACGGGCGCGCTGGCCGGCACCGCGATCGGGTCGCTGGTGGTCGTGGCGGCGGGCTGGCAGATCTGCGGGCGTCCGCGTCCCCGGTGGGCGGACCGCCACGGCGGCGAAGTGCTCCACACGGCGCAAGCGATGCTGGCGCTGGTGCTGCTGGTGAACCTGGACCTGGTGCTGGCCCGCCACACGCTCCCGGCCGGCGCGGCGGGCGAGTACGCGCTGGGGGCGATCGTCACGAAGATCGCGTACTGGCTGCCGCAGGCGGTGGGCGTGCTGGTGCTGCCCCGCTTCGCGGTGTCGTCGGGACGGCGGCGGGTGCTGCCGGTGGCGCTGGCGGTGTGCGCCTGCCTGGATGCCGTGGTGCTGCTGGTTTCCGTGGTGGTCGGGCCGGCGTTGCTGGGTCTGATCGGCGGTTCCCGCTACGCCGGGAGCACGATGCCGGTGTGGCCGTTCGCCCTGGCGGGCTCGATGCTGGCTTTGGTGCAGATCCTGTTGTACGCCCGGCTGGCGGACGGCGACCGGCGCGTGACGGTGCTGATGTGGACGGCGGTGGGCGCGGAGGCCGCGCTGATCTTGTTCTGGCTGCACGGATCCGCGGCCCAGGTGGTGACGGCGGCGGCCTGCTGCGCGGGCGGCCTCGCGGTGGCCGGCGCGGTGCTGGAGCTGCGGGCACGCCGGATGTCCTGAACGACTCTTTCCTGACGTCCGGCGTCCGACGTACCCACGCGTCACACGGTCCGCAACCCAGGTCGCGACCGCAGCAGCCTGCAGCGCGGACCGCCTCACGGTAGCCAGATCGGTCCTGCGACTGCGAGCCCGCCGAACGTCATCAACGACTCTTTCCTGACGCCCAGCGACATGAACGACTCTTTCCTGACATCCCGCACCCGACAGACTCACGCGCGGACCCGCGACCCAGGTCGCGACCGCGGTGAGCGGCCTCGCAGTGAGTGGTTAAGGCGGTCAGAACCGCCCTAACCACTCACGACGTCCTTGCGGGTGAACCAGTCCACGCAGGTCGCCACCATCGCTGCCGCCGCCAGCAACAGCGCTGCCTGGGTGACCGGGCCGTACGCCCACTCCTGGCCGTGGCCCAGCACCCGGCCCGTCACCGACACGACCGCCGCCACGGCCATGCCGCCGAACGCCAGGTAGCGAGGTGCCCGCTCGGAGAACTGGCGGGCCAGCAGGCACGCGATCAGCAGCACCACCGGCAGCATCCCGCCCAGCGCCACCAGCAGCCCGATCAGCACCACCGGCACGACGGCGCCACCCGGGGCCACCGTGAACGACCGGCGCCGGGCCGGCCACGCCGTGCCGATCAGCACCAGCAGCACCGCGACCGCGCCGGCCAGCAAGCCCGTCCGGTACGACGAATCCGGCGTGAACGTCAGCGAAACCTCCCCGCCCGCGCCGGCCGGGACGAGCCAGGCCTGCTGCCAGCCGTCCACCCGGGTGCGGGCCAGCTCGCGACCGTCCACTGTGGCCACCCAGCCCGCGTTCGCGTTCTCCGGGATGGCCAGCACCGCCTCCTCGCCCGGGCCGACCGTCACCGTGCGGGCGGTCGCGTCCCACGTCCCCACCTGCACCGTCCGGTGCCCCGGCGGCGCGGACGACGCCTTCGCCGGACGCAGCCACAGGTCCTGGACGACGAACGACTCCGCCGGGTCCGTCCGCAGCTCGTGCCCGCCCTCCGGCAGCGCGATGCCGCCTTCGGAGTCCCGGCACATCCGCAGTTCCAAGGCGCGGTGGGCGGTGATGTCCGCCAGCGTCCCCTGCACCGACGTCCGGTAGTCGAGGCCGTCGAGGTGGATGTTCGGCCCCGACCCGCACGGCACCGTGAACGCCGGGTCCGGGCCGGGCAGCAGACCGGCCGTGCCGGACAGCTCCAGGCTGCCGATGCCGACCACCGCGCGGGCCGTCGGATCGTCGTCGTCGCCCGGCAGCACGACCTGCAGCTGGTCGGTGTCCAGCGGCTCGAACGACGCCGACCCGCCCGCGTCGAGCTCGACCGTCCGCGCGCCCGACCGGCCGACCAGTTCCACCTGGCGAGGCACCCGCGCCCCGCTCGACGGCGAAACCCCGATGTGCAGCCCGGAAATCCGCTTCGGCGACGTCCAGCCGAGGGTCAGCGTCGGGCGTAGATCCGTCACGTCGGGGCGCCACGTCGTGCCCGCGTCGCCGTCCACCGCCGCGAAGCCCGCCGCGGCCGGGTCGCCGGCCAGCTGGGACGTCGACGCGACCGTCACCCCCGGCAGCCGCACCGGGTTGCGCCCGCCGCCCGCGGGCAGCACCGAGCCGCCGACCAGGTACGTCTCTTCGGCCGGGGTGCTGAACAGGCGCCGGATCCCGTCGGGTTCCTCGCCGTCGCGCGCGGTCGAAGCGTCGCACCGCACGGCGTCGCCCGCGGACAGGCACGCGTACCGCGGCGAGGCCCCGCGCGTGAACGCGAAGCCGGGCGCCGGGCCGACCGGCAGGTCCGCGGGCACCTCCAGGGCGCGCTGCGGCTCGGTGCCGGGGATCTTCAGCTCCGCGATGCCGACGTTCCCGTCCTGCCGCCCGACCACCAGCGACAGCAGCGTGATCCGCACCTTGCGGGTGACCCCGCCCGCCACGCCGTAGTTGTGCGTGCCCGCACCGCGGATCACCGGCTGGTCGACCGAGCCGTTGTCGGTCGTGATCCGGATCCGGGTCGGCGGCCAGCCCACCCGGATGTCGTCCACCAGCTGCAGGTCGACCGCATTGACCAGCCGCGGGGTGTCCAGCTCGACCTCGAGCCACTGGCCGATCGGCCCGGTGAACGACGACGAGTGCCACGCCGTGCGCGGGTCGCCGTCGATCGCGGCGAACGGCTGGTGGCCCGGGTCGGAGCCGCCGAACGCGTCCGCGAAGGACGCCGCCGTGGACGCCGTCACCGCGCGGATCCCCCGGTAGGCGGCCACGGTCTGGTGCTCCGGCCCGGGGAACGGCAGCACGTCACCCGCCGCGCGCTGCTGGCGGTAGGCCTCGCCCGCGGTCAGCGTCTGGCTGAGGTTGTCGCGGACGCCACCGACGTTCCGCTCGGCGCGGCGCAGGCCGTCGGTCACCAGCCGCGGGCCGCCGGGCGAGCCGCCGTCGCCGGTGAGCACGGTCGGCGTCGAGGGGTCGAGCTGGCCCGAGTCGATCAGCGGCAGCAGGTTTTCCGGGCCACCGCTCACCGTCGGGACGTCCTTTGTGGACGTCGCGGTGGCGAGCGGCACCGGCCGCCGCACCTCGTAGACCTCCAGCGGGCCGAACTCCGCCGCCTTGGCGATGCCGGGCGAGCCGGCCAGCCCGGCGCGCAGGGTCGCGATCGGCGGGGCGTTCGTCCGCTCGCGCTCGATGTCGTTGCGCAGCAGCAGGAACCGGTACCCGGACCGGGCGAGCAGCGCGGCCAGGCCGGGATCGCCGCGGCCGTCGGCGAGCGCCGCGTCCACGGAGTCCATCAGCCGCGTGTTGCCCTCGGACCCCAGCGGCACCTGGTTGCGCACCGCCCACGGGCTCTTCGCGATCGCCTGCGCGGGCTCGTCGACCGTGCGGCCCCAGTCGTACTCGCCGAACCCGGTGGCCGGCAGCAGCAGCGTGCGGGCGTTCGGGTCGGCCTTGGCGACGTACCCCGTGGCGTCGTACCAGTAGCCGGGCACCTCGTCCCAGCCCGGGCCGGACCGCAGGTTCAGCAGCCACGCGGGCGCGGCCATCACCAGCACCAGCAGCAGGCCCAGCGCGGGCCGCAGGAACCGGCGCGCGGGCTTCACCCGGGCCGGGCTCGCGATGCCGTGCACGAACGCGAGCATCAGCGGCAGCCGCAGCACCGGTTCGAACTTGTGGACGTTGCGCAGCGGGGCGAGCGGCCCGTCGAGCAGGTGCCGGACCTGCTCGGCGACCGGGCTGTCGAGCGTGCCGACGTAGCCGATGGTCAGCAGGGTCAGCCCGGTGAGCACGCCGAGGACGAGGAACCGCCGCTCCGGCAGGCCGCGGCGGGTCAGCCCGAACAGGCCGACGCCGGCGACGAGGCCGGTGGCCAGCATCAGCACCGGGTTGTCGATCAGCGACCAGCCGCCCGGCCACCACGGCGTGCCCTGCACGACGTAGGCGACCCACTGGTTGGTCCCGCGCAGCACCTCGAACAGCGACATCGGCGCGGTGGTGTTCGTCGCGGACTCGATGTAGTCCAGGAACGGCAGGCTGTATTCGCCGAGCAGCAGCAGCGGCAGGATCCACCACAGCGTCGCGCCCACGACGAAGGCGAACCACCACAGGACGAGCCGGACGTGCTCGCGCGTCCACTGGCGCGTGAGCAGCCACAGCCCCGGCAGGACGAGCGCCATCACGACCATCGCGCCGTTGACGCCGCCCATGCACAGCACGGCCAGCGCGGACAGCCCCGCCGCGCGCCGCGGGGACCCGGTCGTCCCGGCCCGCACCAGCGGGACCAGCACCCACGGCAGGAGCACGGCGGGCAGCATTTCCGCGGACAGACCGCCGATTTCGGTCAGCATGCGCGGGGCGAGCGCGTACCCGAGCGCGCCGATCAGCCGCGTGCGCTCGGTGCCGATCTTCATCGCGCGCGCCAGCAGCAGCGCCCCGCCGAACGCGGCCGACAGCAGGATCGCGCCCCACAGCCGTTGCGCGATCCACGCGGGCACGCCCACCGCCTGGCACAGCGCGAAGAAGGGGCCCATCGGGAAGAGGTAGCCGTAGGCCTGGTTCTGCAGCTCCCCCGCCGTGGCCTGCGGGTTCCACAGGTGCAGCGCGCGGCCGAGGAAGGCGAGCGGGTCGACGGCGAGGTCGAGCTTGGTGTCGAACGTCGTCTTGCCCGGCATCTGCAGGAACGACAACGTGGTCAGCGCCAGCACGATCCAGGTGCCCGGCCGCCGGAAGAACGCGCCCTTCCGGACGCGCCCGGAAGGTGGGGCGTCGTCCCGGGTTCGTTCGCGGGTGCCGGTTACCATCCGGTAGATACTAGGCGGAAACCTGGCTACCATGTGCCGACGATCCTCCCGAATTCAGGCAGGTGCGCCATCTCGTTCGAAGATGCCTGGGCCTTGGCCGAGCCGGTCAAGGGCTGGATGACGCGCGCGCAGGGCGAAGCGCTGTGGGACGCCGCGTGCCGGCTGGAAAAGGGCGACGTCGTCCTGGAAATCGGCAGCCACCAGGGCCGGTCCACGATCGTCCTCGGCGCGGCGGCCCGCACGGTGGGCGCCACGGTGATCGCGGTCGACCCCTTCGTGGACGGCCGGCTCTTCGGCGGGTCCCCGACGCGGCAACTGTTCGAGCGCAACGTCCGCCGGGCCGGGCTGGACGACGTCGTCGAACTGGTCGCCGGTTACAGCACGGAACTGCGTCCGCACTGGGACCGGCCGATACAGCTGCTTTACATCGACGGCAAGCACGACTACTGGACCTACACCGACGACCTGCGGTGGTCGGCACACCTGCCACCGGGTGCGGAGATCCTGGTCCACGACTGCTTTTCTTCGATCGGCGTCACGCTCGGCACGATCGCGAAGGTCCTCTTCGGACGCCGGTACACCTATGTGGACCGGGCGACGTCGCTGGCGCGCTTCAAGCTCGCGCCACCGTCCACCCGCGATCGGCTGCGGGTGGCGGCGCAGCTGCCGTGGTTCCTGCGCAACGTCGTGCTCAAGGTGCTGCTGCGCCTGCGGCTGCGGCCGGTCGCGCGCCTGCTCGGCCACGACAGCCCGTACGACCCTTACTGAATCACCGGCGTGCCCACCTCGGCCTTGGCGACGCAGACCGGCGCGCCCGGGCTCGAGAGGCGCACGGCGACGCTGTCGAAGAGGCCGTCCACCGGTAGGTACAGCGAGTGCAGCCCGGCCTGGAACCAGACCGGTGTGCGGTCCACCAGACCCTCGCCACCGTCCGAAGTGTAGTAATCGAGCTTGAGCAGGTGCCGTCCCAGCACGGGTTTGTCCAGGCCGACGCGCACCGGGGTCTCGCCGATCGCGTAGCCGCAGTTCGGCACCGGGCCGGGGACCCCGCGGGAAACCGGGTCGACGCCGGTGATCTTGTGCGGGATCCCGGTGGCGTCGAGCAGGTGCATCCGGCTCGTGGGCTGGTCGAAGCGCGTGCCCGGCAGCAGGCCGACCACCCGGGACGCGCGGGAGTCCGCGCCGAACCACTCGTGCACCACGTCCGACGGCACGAACGTGTCGTAGAAGACCAGATCCGGGTCCTCGCCGACGGCCGCGCGCACGTTCCCGACGTACTGCCCCGAGTGCTCGAACCGCAACGCCGGGGCCAGCCTCGAGAACCCGAAAGCGGAACTGGCGAGCAAAAGCACGCACAGCCCTAGCGCGATCAGCCGCTCACGCTTTCCGCCGGACGGCGCAACTTCCGCCG
Source organism: Amycolatopsis sp. NPDC049159 (assembly GCF_040648295.1). Taxonomy (NCBI): domain Bacteria; kingdom Bacillati; phylum Actinomycetota; class Actinomycetes; order Pseudonocardiales; family Pseudonocardiaceae; genus Amycolatopsis; species Amycolatopsis sp. NPDC049159. Next base: position 619,466 of record NZ_JBEZDL010000001.1, on the reverse strand, counting down.
GTGCCAGAAAAGCGAACGCTCCACAAAGGGCGGCCACGAGCGCCAGATCGGCGACGTAGCGGGGATCGTCGCCCGCGGACGGGCCGACTTCGCGCAGCCGGGTCAGCGCGAGCAGGGCGACGTCCACGGCGAACACCGCGGCGAGCAGCACCCAGGCACCCCACGCCCGCCGTCCGCCGCGGCGGCCACCGGCGATCACCACGACCAGCGCGGCCACCAGGAGCAGGACCACGACGGCGAACGGCGTCGGCGCCCAGGTCGCGCCCGGCCCGGCGCCGGTCCACGGCCCGCCGGCCAGTCCCGGCAGCAGCGTGTCGCCCAGCATCCGGCCGGTCAGGTCGGCGACCGTGCCCGCCGACAGCGGCGACGCGCCGGTGCCGACCTGGCTCGAGGTCAGCGCGAAGAAGACCACCACGAACGCCACCAGCACCGCGGCCTGGCCGAGCCAGTAGCGGACGTGGTCGCGAAAGGACCGTCCGAGCAGGACGGTCACCGCGGCCAGCAGCACCGGGATCACCGCGGCCTTCTCGTAGAAAGCGAGGCCGAACAGCGTCCAGGCGAACGTCGCGAGCCACCACCGGCCGCCGTCGGCCAGGTACTTCACGTGCGCGTGCAGCGCCGCGGCGGTGGCCAGCACCACCGGCACCACCTGGATGCCGAACGACCACCAGAGCGTCGGGACCAGCAGCAGCGTCGACGCCGTGAACACGGTGAACGGCACCAGGATCGCCCACCGCCGGCCGAAGCAGCGCACGAGCAGGCACCAGAAGTAGCCCGTCGCAAGCGCCTTCATCAGCAGCAACGGCAGCGCGAACAACGGGAAGTCCAGCGGCGCCCACCAGGTCAGCACGGCGGCGAGGAAGAACCCGCCGGGCTGCAGGTGCCCGTGGTAGTCCTGGAAAAGGAAGCCGGGGTCGAACGGCCCGGCGGCGGCCGCCTGCCAGGTCACGACGAAGTCGTCTTGGGCGAAACTCCCGTGCAGCGCCGCCCACGCGTGCAGCAGCAGCGGCACGAGTCCCGCCACGAACGCGGCCACGACGAGTGCGGACGGTCTTCGGATCGCCCGTGGCGCGGGGGTTTCCGTCTCCAGCAACACGGGGGTCCTCACTTCTTGCAGGCCGGTGGCTGGCACATGAGCTTGCTCAGCGCTTGGTAGAAGACGTCGGAGATCTTGCGCGGGTCCGGCGTGGTGAAGGACTCGCCGCCGGTCGCGGCGGAGACCTGCCGCAGCTCGCTCGCGTCGATGTCCGGGCCGATGCCGATCCCGATGACGGGCAGCGGTTTCCGCGGGTCCTGCAGCCGGTTCAGCTCGGCGAGCAGGCCGGGCAGGCCGATCGAGTCGCTGTCCTCGTTGCGGCCGTCGGTGAGCACGACGACGACGTTGATCCGGCCGAGCTGCCAGTTCTGGCGGGCGTTCTGGTAGGCGGCGAGGATCGAGTCGTACAGGCCGGTCGCGCCGCCGGGTTTCGGCTTGACCGCCTGCAGCGTCGCCACCCCGCCCGAGCCGAGCTGCTGCGAGATCGTCCGCATCGGCAGCAGTTCCTTGAAGTCCTTGTCGCCGTCGAGCTTGGTGGAGAACAGCCACAGGCCGATTTCGGTGGTCGGCTTGAACAACCCGAGCCCCTGCGTCGCGGCTTCGAGGGTCAGCGCCATCCGGCTGCGGCCGGTGCCCGGGACGGTGGCGGCCATCGAGCCGGACACGTCGAGCAGCACCTGGACGCGGGCGCTGAGGTTCGCCCCGGCCCACGCCTGGAGCACGGCGTACATCGATTCCGGCGGCGGTGGCCCGGCCGGGCGCGGCGCCGCGTTCGTCCGCGTGTCGCGCGGGCGGTCGCCGAGCAGCTGGCCGGACGGCGTCCGGAACCCGCCGTCGGCGAACGCCTTCGTGGCGGTCTGGTCGAGCAGGAGCCGCAGGAAGCGTTCGGCCGCCGACCGCGAGGCTTCGGAAGCGCGCGGCAGTACGACGTACGGGTAGTCGAAGCCCGGCACGCCGGCCGCCGGGTACGCGGCGACGAGCTTGCGGGCCAGCACGGACTGTTCCGACGCCGGTGACGCGGTGTACGGCTCCTTCACGGCCGACAGCTCGCGGATCTTCTCGGTGAACGCCGCGGCCGGGTCGGGCGCGTCCTTCATGAGCTGTTGCACCCCGATCAGCGCGGCGATCGCCGCGGGGTCGCGGCCCGGGTCGGGCAGCCCGACCGGGTTTCCCGCGAGGACGTCCGACCAGGACGGTGACTTCGCCGGCCAGCCCGCCTGCTTCGCGACGTCGTCGCTCAGCGCCAGCACCACGGGTGAACTCGCCACGGACTGCCCGGTCTCGGGCAGGTTCCACGCGCCGCCGTCGCGGGCCTGCAGCAGCCACGTGCCCGACTCCGGCACCCAGACGTCCGGGCCGGTCGCGCCGTTGGCTTCGAGGGCGGCCGCGGTGGCCGGCGACGCGCTCGACGTGACTTCGACGGCGTAGCAGTCCTGCTGCGGCACGGTCCCGGCGAGCGCGGTGAGCACCGGCGCGATGTCCGGTGCGGCCGTGACGCGCACCGGCGTGGTGGTGTCGCACCCGCCGCCGGCCAGCCGGTCCTTGAGGTAGTCGACGCCGGCCCAGGCGAGCAGGGCGACCACGAGCAGCGCGCTCAGGACGACGACCCGCGCGTCGATGCGCCGGGCCCGCGCCGGGTGTGCCGCCATGCACGTCCTTCCGTGGTGAAGTGCTGGCAGCTTGCCAGCCGGGTGAGCGGGAAGCCAGTACCGGCAGCGGACCGTGACCATCGCCGCGTGAAGCCGTGGTGAAGGAATTGCGCGGTGCGGCCATTTTGGTGATTGACAAGAACTGCGTAACGTTTACCGCTTGACGCCCGTCCCACTTGGGTAACATCACCATGGCGAATCGCGGAGACGATTTCGCCGTCCCCGAAACGGCGATGAAGCACCGAACGGAGACGCAACCCGTGCGCACGATGTACGACGCGGTCACGGCCGCGAACATCCCCGCCGACGCACCGATGGTGGCGGGCTACATCGACAAGATCAAACTCGAACCCTGGTCCGACCGCGACTGGGCGCGCTTTCCCCGGGCCGTGAAGGTCACGATCGTCAAGCGGGCGTCGACCAACGCCGGCCAGGTGCTGGACGTCGAACCCGGTGACGCCACGCCCGGCGAAGCACCGGGCTGGGTCCGGATGCGCCGCGAGGCGGGCGCGGACCCGACCGTCTACTGCAGCCTGTCGACCTGGCCGACGCTGCGCACGGCGTTCTCGTCCGCCGGCGTCGCCGAGCCGCACTACTGGATCGCGCACTACGACGGGGATCCCGCGATCCCCGACGGCGCGGTCGCCAAGCAGTACGCCGGCAACGTCGCCCCGGGCTACGACGTTTCGTCGGTCGTCGACTTCTGGCCCGGAGTGGACGGCACCGCACCCGCCTCGACTGGAGTGGAGATCATGGAGCGCATCACCGTCAACCCGCCGAACGCCGAGCAGCACGCCGTGCGCGTCTTCCTGTCCGGCAGCCCCGGCGCGGCGGTCGTCATCCGCCCCCGCCTCGGCGGCGACGGCTTCTCGAAGCCGATGTGGATCGGTGACATCTTCGCGTGGGGCAACGACCACCAGGGCGTCGGCCACAACCCCACCCAAACCCCGGGGTACAACAACAAGCTGACGTCCCACCGCCGGTACGAGCTACCGGGCGCGGTGTGGGCGGACATCAACTACAGCTCGGCGGACCCCTTCGAGATCGACATCGTCGGGTAGCGCTTCACGCGGGAGGCAGCGCTCGGCACAACGCGTCGAGCGCTGCCGGGTAAGCGTGTTCCGGCGGGGTCGCGTAGCCGACCACCAAGCCGTCCATTGTGGACATCGTGCTCGCCGGGTGGCGGAACGCGGCCAGGCCGTCCAGCGCGAGGCCTTGCCACGCCGCCGCTTTCACGGCGGACGCCTCCGTTCCCGGTGGCAACCGCAGCACCGCGTGCAGGCCGGCCGCGATACCGGTCGGCGTCACGTGCGGCGCCCGCTCGGCCAGCGCCGTCACGAGCAGGTCGCGCCGGCGGCGGTAGCGCTGGCGCATGCGGCGGATGTGCCGGTCGTAGGCACCCGAGTCCAGGAACTCCGCCAGCGTCAGCTGGTCCAGCACGCCCGCCCACGCCTCGCGCTCGCCCTTCGCCGCGAGCACCGCGCCGACCAGGCGCTCCGGCAGCACCAGCCAGCCCAGCCGCAGCGCCGGGGACAGGCTCTTGCTGACCGATCCCCCGTAGACGACGTGCTCCGGGTCCAGGCCCTGGACCGCGCCGACCGGCTTGCGGTCGTAGCGGAACTCGCCGTCGTAGTCGTCTTCGAGCAGGACACCGCCGTGCGCGCGGACGTGGCCGAGCACCGCGGTGCGGCGGTCGTGGTGCAGCGGGCCGCCGGTCGGGAACTGGTGGGCCGGGGTCAGCAGCACCGACGGGACGTCGAGGCCCTCGACGCGCGCGCCGTGCTCGTCCAGGTCCAGGGGGACCGTCGGCACCGGAGCCGCGGCGAAGATCGAGCGGTGGAACGCCAGCCCGTAGGCCTCGACGGCGAGCGGGCCGGGCAGCACCGCCGGGAACAGCAGCCGCAGCGCGTGCGCGAAGCCCGAGCACACCACGATCCGGTCCGGGGACGTCCGCACCCCGCGCGCCCGCGCCAGGTACTGGGCCAGCGCTTCCCGCAGTTCTCGGCGGCCGCGCGGGTCACCGGGGCCGAAAGCGTCGTGCGGGGCCGCGTTCACCGCGCGCCTGGCCGCGGCGAGCCATTCGGTGCGCGGGAACGACGTCGCGTCGGGCTGGCCCTGCCGGAGGTTGTACCGCGGTTCCGGCGCCGCCGGGGCTTTCCGCGGCAGGCGCACCGGTTCGAGGGGTTCGGCGCGCTCGGCGACGCGGGTGCCGGAGCCCTGGACGGCGGTGAGCCAGCCCTCGGCGACCAGTTCGGCGTAGGCGTCGGCGACGGTGTTGCGGGCCAGCCCCAGGTCCGCGGCCAGTGACCGGTACGGCGGCAGCCGGGTGCCCGGGACCAGCCGGCCGGCGCGGACGGCGTCCCGCAGCGCGGTGATGAGCGCGGCCCGCTTGCCGCCGCCGGACAGCTCCAGGTGGAGGTCGGCGCCGAGCCGCTCCCCCGAATTGACCCACGAATCCGACACGGAAATGCACCCTACACGGGGGTCACCCAGGCCCTAGATTTCTGGTCATGACGAACCGAGTGAACTTCGCCAAGACCGCCCCGAAGGCCTTCAAGGCCCTGATCGGCTTCGACGCCGCCGCCCGCGCCGGGCTCGACCCCGCGCTGGTCGAGCTGGTCCAGATCCGCGCGTCGCAGCTCAACCGCTGCGCCTACTGCCTGCACATGCACACCTCCGACGCCCGCAAGGCCGGCGAGAGCGAAGAGCGGCTGCACATGGTCGCCGTGTGGCACGAGGCCACGAACTTCTTCAGCGAGAAGGAGCAGGCCGCGCTGGCCCTGACCGAAGCCGTCACGCTGATTTCGGACGGCGGCGTCCCCGACGACGTCTACGCCCGCGCCGCCGGCCGGTTCGGCGAGGAGGAACTGGCCCAGCTGCTCGCGCTGATCTTCACCATCAACACGTGGAACCGCATCGCCATCACCACGGCGAAGGTGCCCGGCACGGACGAGCGGGTGGCCCGGTGACCCGCCGCCCGGGCGCGGTGCTGGCGCTGCTGGCGTTCGCGCAGCTCATCATTTCCCTCGACTACAACATCGTGTACGTGGCGCTGCCGGACATCGGGCGCGAGCTCGGGTTCACCGCGCAGAGCCTGCAGTGGGTGGTGAGCGCCTACGCCGTCGCGTTCGGCGGGGCGCTGCTGCTCGGCGGCCGGGCGTGCGACCTGTTTGGGCCGCGCCGGGTGTTCGCGCTCGGCTGCACGCTGTACGCGGTTTCGTCGCTGGCCGGCGGGCTGGCCGGGGACCCCGGCCTGCTCGTCGCGGCCCGGGCCGGCCAGGGCCTGGGCGGCGCGCTGCTCTTCCCGGCAACGCTGACGCTGGTCAGCACCAGTTTCGCGGCGGGCCGCGAGCGCAACCGCGCGTTCGCCGTCTGGGGTACGGCGGGGGGCAGCGGGATGATCCTCGGTTCGCTGCTGGGCGGGGTGCTGACCCAGGCTTTCGGCTGGGCGGCGGTGTTCTTCGTGAACGTCCCGCTGGCCGCGGCCGCCGCCGCGCTCGCTTTCCCGTTGCTGGCCAAGGATCCCGCCCGGGAGCCCGGCCGCCGGTTCGACCTCGCCGGCGCGCTGACCGCGACGCTCGGCACCACGCTGGTCGTGTTCGCCCTGGTGGAAGGCCCGGAGCTGGGCTGGACGTCAGTGCTGGTCCCGGCCGTCGCCGGGCTGGCTTCGCTGGCCGCGTTCGCCGTGATCGAGCGCCGCGGCCGCGACCCGCTGCTCCCCTTGCGGCTGCTCAAGGAACGGAACCTCGGCACCGGGGCCGTCGTGACGTTCCTCTACATGGGCACGTTCGGCACGCTGCTGTACTTCTTGACCGGCTACTTCCAGGGCGTGCACGGCTACGGCGCGCTGGCGACCGGGCTCGCGTTCGGCGTGCCGATGGTCGCGATCGCGGCTGGTTCGCAGGCCGCGGGCCGGCTGGCGACCCGCTACGGCACCCGCCCGACGCTGGTGGTTTCGCTGCTCGTCGGCGGCGGCGGGGCGGTCGCGCTGGCGCTGTCGATGACGGTGGACGCGTCCTACCTGGAAGTGGTGCCCGCGCTGATCGTGCTGGGGCTCGGGCAGGGCGCGGGGTACACGCTGATGTTCGGCGCCGCGGCGGCGGGGGTTTCCCCGGCGGAGCAGGGGATCGCGGCCGGGGTGGCGTCGACGGCCCAGCAGGTCGGCGGCACGGTGGGGCTCGCGGTGTTCGTCGCGGTGGCCAACACGGGTACGTCCGAAGTGGACGGTCTCCGCACGGCGGTCCTGCTGGCCGCGGCGGGAATCGCGCTCACGGCGGTGGCGGCACTGCGCTTCAGCGGCTCCCGGAAGGCCGCGGCCGTCCCCGCGTGACGCGGAAGAACCACCATCCCCCGGCGATGGTGGTTCTTCCGCGTTCCCGGATCAGTCGGCGAGGGCCAGCAGATCGCCCTCGGGGACCGGCTCCGGTTCGGGCGCCGGCCGCTTGCGGGCCACCAGGCCGCTGAGCGCGACCAGCAAGCCGAGCACCGCGATGCCGGTGACCACGCTCAACGCCGGGGTCAGCCCGGTCAGCAGCGCGGCCGGGGAGGCTTCGCCGCCGCCGTTGGCGGTCAGGACCGCCGTCACCACCGCCAGGCCGATCGCGCCACCCACCTGCAGGGACGTGTTCAGCAGACCGCCGGCCAGGCCCTGCTCGTGGTCGGCGACGCCGTTCGTGCCCTGGATGTTGAGCGACGAGAACGCCAGCGTGAAGCCGATGCCGAGCAGGATCATGCTGGGCAGGACGAAGCCCGCGTAACCCGAGTGCTCGTCGACCCGCAGGAACAGCGCGTAGCCGAGGACGTGGGCGACGACGCCCGCGAAGATCGTGCGCGGGGTGCCCACGCGGTCGATCAGCGGCTCGATGCGCGGCGAGCCGAACGCCACGATCAGGGCGGCGGGCAGGAAGCCCAGCGCCGTCTGCAGGGCGGACCAGCCGAGCACCCGCTGCAGGTAGAGCATCACGACGAACTGGAACCCGATGTACGCGCCGAAGAACAGCGCGCCGCCGAGGTTGGCGCGGGCCAGCGGGCCCGCGCGCAGGATGCCGAGGCGCAGCAGCGGGTGCGGGCTGCGCTTCTCGATGACCACGAACGTCACCAGCAGGGCGAGCGCGACGAGGAACGTGATGAGCGTGCGGGGTGCGGCCCAGCCGATCGCCGGCGCTTCGACGACGCCGAACACCAGCAGCAGCGAACCGGCGGCACCGGTGATGGCACCCGGGAAGTCGTACCCGCGGCCTTCTTCACGCAGGTAGGACGGGATCAGCTTCCACGCGGCGGCGAACGCGACCAGCGCGATCGGCGCGGGGAGCAGGAACGTCCAGCGCCAGCCGACCTCGGTCAGCAGGCCGGAGAACACCAGGCCGGCGGAGTACCCGCTCGCGCCGAACACGGCGAAGATGCTGATCGCCTTGTTGCGGGCCGGGCCCTCCTGGAACGTCGTGGTGATGATGGACAGCGCGGCCGGCGCCGTGAACGCAGCGGCCAGGCCCTTGATGAACCGGCTGGCGATGAGCAGCGCGCCGTCGTCGACGAGCCCGCCGAGCAGTGAGGCCAGCGCGAACACCGCGACGGCGACGAGGAACACGCGGCGGCGGCCGAGCAGGTCGGCGGTGCGGCCGCCGAGCAGCAGCAGACCGCCGTAGCCCAGGACGTAGCCGCTGACGACCCATTGCAGCGCGTTGGTGGACAGGCCGAGGTCGGCCTGGATGGCGGGCAGCGCGACCCCGACCATCGACACGTCGAGCGCGTCGAGGCCGATGACGATCGAAACGGTGAGCAGGACACCCCAGAGACGTGCGTCCCACCGAGTGGAGGTGGTGGACAAGGACACGGAAGAGCTCATGCCGGCGACAGTACATGCACACGCATCTAATGTCTAAGCATTTAATGAGTTTGCATCTGATGTCCGTGCATGCTAGGTTGGTCGCCGTGAGCGACGTCGCTGAGCAAGGCCTGGTGCAGGAGTGGCACGAGCTGCTGGCGCGCTATTCGGCCGTGTTCAGCACGCTCGAGTGCCGCCTGCAGGAGCGCCACGGGATCGGCGCGAACGAGTTCGAGGCCCTCGAGCGCCTCGCGACCTGCGACTTCAAGTGCCGCTCGGCCGACCTGACCGGCGCCATCCACCTGAGCCAGAGCGCCACTTCGAGGCTGGTCGCCCGGCTGGAGAAGGAAGGCCTGGTCGAGCGCGCGCTGTGCGACGTGGACCGGCGTGGCATCTTCGTGACAATCACCGACGCCGGCCGTGAGCGCTACCTCGCGGCGAAGCGGACGCACCGCGAAGTGCTGAACGAGACCCTGCGCTAGCCGACCGGGCCTTCGATCGCCGTCACCGGCACCTGCCGCTGGGCTCCGCCCGCGGTGGTCACCGTCAAGGTGAGCTGGTCGTCCGGGTGGTGGGTGTCCAGCACGTTCGTCAACGTCGTCGCGGAATCGACCGGCCGGCCGTCGATCGCCGTGATGACGTCGCCCGCCGCCAGGCCCGCCTTCTGCGCCGGGCCGCGCGGGACCACCTGGCGGATCTGGGCGCCGCTCTGACCGTCGGTGACCGAGACGCCGATGAAGGCCGTCTTGCCGATGTGGACCGTGTCCGACGCCGTGCCCGCGACGATCCGGTGGGCGATGTCGACGGCCTGGTTGATCGGGATCGCGAAGCCCTGGCCGGTGCCGCCGCTGCGGCGGCCGTTGAGCTGGTAGCCGGTGGACGCGGCCGTGTCGACGCCGATGACCTGCGCGTCCGCGTTGACCAGCGGGCCGCCGGAATCGCCCGACTCGATGTTCGCCCGGACCTGGATCAGGCCCTTGAGCTGCTCGGACGAGCCGCTGGACTCGTCGGACGCCGTGATCGACTGGTCGAGCGCGGTCACCGTGCCGGGTGCGGGCACCGGGTCGCCGCCCTTGCCGCCCGCGTTGCCGAGGCCGAGGATCTGGTCGCCGACCGCGACCTTCGACGAGTCGCCGATGACGGCGGTGGGCAGGCCGGACGCCTTCCGCAGCTGCAGGACCGCGACGTCTTCGCTGCGGCTGTAGCCGACGACGTCCGCCGTGTAGGTGTCGCCGGTGCCGATGCTGGTGACCTTGATGCTGGTCGCCCCGGCGACGACGTGGTTGTTGGTGAGCACCTCGCCGTCCGGCGTCAGCACGATGCCGGTGCCCGCCGCGGCCGCGCCCTGCAGGCCGAGCTCGGTTTCGACGTTCACGATCGCCGGGTTGACCTTGGCCGACACGGCGGCGACGTCGAGGGTCGTCTGCGACGCGCTGGGCCGGCCGGAAAAGCCGAAGTTCTGGTTGCCGCTCGCGGTGGGGCTGTTCGCGTCCGCGATCAGGTGCCCGATGCCGAGGCCGGCGACCACGGCCAGCGCGATCGCGACCACGGTGAGGCTCAGCGCCCGCAGTGGGTGCCGCCGCGGTGGCGCCGGCACGGGCGGCGGCGGGTACATCGGCTGCGCGTACTGCGGGTACGGGCGTCCCCACTGGTCACGGGGCTGGTCGTAGTACTGCTGCCGGCCGTGGTACTGCTGGCCGGCGGGTTGGCCGTAGTACTGCCGGTCGGCGGGTTGCTGGTAGTAGCCGTACGGGTACCCGTCGCCTCGCGGTTCTCGGTCGTACTCGCTCATGCACAGCTCCAGCCCTCGACAAGCCTCCGGCCCCTCCAGGAAACGCCGGGTTCCTGAGAATTTCCTGGCGCCTTTCCATGGACTTGCTGTGGATTTACCCGGCGCCCCCAGCCGGTAACCACCCCCGGGTCACCCTCACCGCCGGATCCGCTCCATGCCGGGGTCGACCAGCGGCTCGGCGGCCACCGTGGCCGCGACCCGGCGGCCGAAGTACTCGATCTCCACGCTGCTGCCGACGTCCGCCGACGCCGGGAGCCACGCGTAGGCGATCGGCCGCCCCACGGTGTACCCGTACGCCGCGCTCGTGACGTAGCCCGAAGCCACGCCGTCGACGAACACCGGTTCCTTGCCCAGCACCACCGTGCGGCCGTCGTCGATCGTCAGGCACCGCAGCCGCCGCGACGGCGTCCGGCCCTCGATCGCGTCCCGGCCCAGGAACTCCCCCTTCGCCGGGCGCACCGCGAAGTCGACGCCGGCCTCGTACGGGTCGTGCTCGGTCGTCATGTCGGTGCCCCACAGCCGGTAGCCCTTCTCCAGCCGCAGGCTGTTGAACGCCGCCCGCCCGGCCGCGATCACCCCGAGCGGCTGCCCGGCCGCCCACAGCGCGTCCCACAGCCGCAGGCCGTTGTCCGCGCTCGTGTAGATCTCCCAGCCCAGCTCGCCCACATAGGACAGTCGCATCGCGACCACCGGCACCCCGGCGATCCGTGCCCGGCGCGCCCGGAAGTACTTCAGCCCGGCGTGCGAGAAGTCCTCGGCGCTCAACGGCTGCACGAGGTCCCGCGCCAGCGGGCCCCAGACGCCGGCGCAGCACGTCCCGCCGGTCGTGTCCCGCACCTGAACCCCGGGCGGCGCGTGCTTGACGAAGTGGTCGACGTCGATGTTCCCGTTGATGCCGACCTGGAACAGCTCCGGTGCGAGCCGCGCCACCGTGACGTCGCTGCGGATGCCGCCGGCGTGGTCGAGCATCAGCGTGTAGGTCACCGAGCCGACCGACTTGTCGAGCTGGTTCGTGGTCAGCGACTGCAGGAACGCCAGGGACCCCGGCCCGCTGATCTCCACGCGCTTCAACGGCGTCATGTCGTACAGCGCAACGCCGTTGCGCGTGTGCCACGCCTCGGCCGCCGCGATCGGCGAGTGGAACTGCGCCGACCACACGTCCCTGGCCGGCGGCAGCGCGTCGTGCGGCAGCTTCTTCAGCAGCGGCGCGTTGGCCTCGAACCAGTGCGGCCGCTCCCAGCCGCCCGCCTCCAGGAACACCGCGCCCAGCTCGCGCTGCCGGGCGTGGAACGGCGTCACGCGCAGGTCTCGCGGGGAAAGTTTGGGCTGCAAGGGGTGCAGGACGTCGTAGACCTCGACGAAGCTCTGCTGCGCGGTCTCCCGCACGTACGAGGGCGCGAGCTGGACGTCCTCGAAGCGGTGGACGTCGATCTCGTGGGTGTCCACTTCGGAATGCCCGGCGACGAGCAGTTCGGCGACCGCCTTCGCGATGCCCGCCGAGTGCGTCACCCAGATCGCCTCGGCCAGCCAGAACCCGCGGACGTCGGCCGATTCGCCGACCAGCGACTGGCCGTCCGGGGTGAAGGAGAAGATGCCGTTGAAGCCCTCCTCGACCTTGGTCTGCCGCAGCGCGGGCAGCAGCAGCTTGCTCTGCGCCCACGACGGCGCGAAGTCGTCCTCGGTGAACGGCAGCATCGACGGCATCGCCGTCTCCGTCACCGAGTGGTCCAATGTGGACTCCTCGACCGGCATCGGCCGGTGCGCGTAGGAGCCGATGCCGATCCGGTCGACGTGCTCGCGGAAGTACAGGTCCTGGTCCTGGTGCCGCAGGATCGGCAGGCTCGCCTCGACCTCCTCGGTGTTGCGCCCGGCGAGTTCGGCGACCGGCCCGGTCTTCGCGTACTGGTGCGCCAGCGGCAGCAGCGGGACGTCCATGCCCGCCATCGCGCCGATTTCCCGGCCCCAGAACCCGGCGCAGGAAACGACGACGTCGGCGGGGAAGTCGCCCTGGTCGGTCCGGACGCCGGTGACCCGCCCGCGCTCCTGCCGGACGTCGGTGACCGTGGTGGACCCGATGAACCGGGCTCCCCGCCCGGTCGCCCGCGCGGCCAGCACCTCGACGGCCTTCGCCGCGCGCGCCAGCCCGTCGGTCGGGGTGTGCAGCGCGCCGAACACCTGCGAGCCGTCGAGGAGCGGCCAGCGGTGGACGCACTCGGCGGCGTCGATCAGCTGCCCGGGCACGCCCCACGACGTCGCCCAGCCGTGCTTGCGCTTGAGGTCCTCCCAGCGGGCCGGCGTCGTCGCGACCTCCATGCCGCCGACCGGCAGGAAGCAGTCCAGGGTCAGGAACTTCTCGACGGTGTACCGCGCGAAGTCCGTCATCGCCTTGGACGCGTTGGTCTGGAACACCAGGCCGGGCGCGTGCGACGTCGACCCGCCGGTGCGCGGCAGCGGGCCGCGGTCGAGCACGGTGACGTCGGACCAGCCGCGGGCGGTCAGCTCGTCGGCCAGGTTCGCGCCGACGATGCCGGCGCCGATGATCACGACTTTCGGTGCGCTCATGGCGGACTCCTTTACCGGAAGACGACGGTGCTGTTGCCGTTGAGCAGGACGCGGCGCTCGCAGTGCCAGCGGACCGCACGCGAGAGGGCGAGGGCTTCGGCGTCGCGGCCGACGGTCACGAGCTCGCGCGGTGAGTACGTGTGGTCGACGCGCTGGACCTCCTGCTCGATGATCGGGCCCTCGTCGAGGTCGGGCGTGACGTAGTGCGCGGTCGCGCCGACGTACTTGACGCCGCGGTCGTAGGCCTGGTGGTAGGGCTTGGCGCCCTTGAACCCGGGCAGGAACGAGTGGTGGATGTTGATCGCGCGGCCTTCGAGCTTGCGGCAGAGCCCGTCGGAGAGCACCTGCATGTACCGCGCGAGCACGACGAGGTCGGCCTCGTACTCCCCGACCAGGTCGAGCAGCCGCTGCTCGGCTTCCGCCTTGGTGTCCGCCGTGACCGGGACGTGCACGAACGGAACGCCCGCCGCCTCCGCCATCGGGCGCAGGTCTTCGTGGTTCGAGACGACCACGGCGATCTCGGCGCCGAGGCCGCCCGCGCGCCAGCGGAAGAGCAGGTCGTTGAGGCAGTGCCCGAACTTCGAGACCATCACGAGGATCCGGGGCGGCGTGCCGCCGGAGAACCCGAACTCCATCCCGAAGTCGCCGGCCACCGGGGCGAACGCGCGGGTCAGGTCGTCCACCGTGGCCGGTTCGGTGCAGGTGAACGACGTGCGCAGGAAAAGCGAGCCGCGGACGTCGTCGTCGAACTGCTGGTGCTCGACGATGTCGCAGCCCTGCCCGACGAGGAACGTCGTGACGGCGTGCACGATGCCCGAGCGTTCGGGGCACTTGAGCGTCAGGGTGAAAGTCATGAGACGTACTCCCGGCTGGCGTCGGCCAGCCACGCGTGGAAGTAGTCCGAAAAGGACTGCCGCACGAGGATCGTGAAGCCTTCTTCCCGGACCATGAGCACGATCCCCGTCCGCGCCAGGAGGGTCTGCACACAGGTCCCCGGCGGCGCCGTCTCGAGATCGATCGAGCACCCGTGCGCCAGGACGTCCCGGGCGTGCGCCCCGGTCAGCCGCACGACGTTGCGCTGCGCCGACACGTCCACGACGGCCGCACTTTCACGTGAAAGTGCGGCTTCCAGGTCGGCACTTTCACGTGAAAGTGCGGGTCCCAGGACCAGGTACTCGTCGGGGCCCATCCAGAGGATGTCGACGCCGTTGCCGCTGGTGAACGTGCAGGGGGCGGGCAGGGCGACGCCGAGCAACGTGCGCCCGGCGCGGAGGCGCACGGTGAGCTGGGTGCGGAACGGTTCGTCGACCGCGTCAACCGTCACGGCGGGCTCCTTCCTTGTCGAAGAGGACGGATTCGGTGACGGTCACCGGCACGACCCGGTCGCCGACCGGCACGTACAGCGTCTCGCCGATGCGCTCGCGGCCCGACCGCACCAACGCCAGCGCGAAGGTGCGGCCGAGGGCGGCGCTGTCGTAGCTGGAGGTGACGTGGCCGAGCATCCGCACCGGCGGTTCGGGCACGACGTCGGACTCGATGATCTGCGAACCTTCCGGCAGCAGCACCGAAGGGTCGACCGGGAGCAAACCGACGAACTGCTTGCGGTCGGGGCGGTTGTTCTCGGCGCGGGCGAAGGAGCGCTTGCCGATGAAGTCGGCCTTCTTCTTCGACACCACCCAGGACATGCCGAGGTCCTGCGGGGTGACCGTGCCGTCGGTGTCCTGGCCGATGATCGGGTAGCCCTTCTCGGCGCGCAGGACGTGCATGGTCTCGGTGCCGTACGGTGTCGCTCCTTCGTCCACCAGGGACTGCCAGAGCGCGGGTCCGTGCCACGACGGGACGTTGATCTCGTAGGCCAGCTCGCCGGAGAAGCTGATCCGGCAGACCCGCGCGGCGAGTCCGGCGACTTCGGCGTCCTGCCAGGTCATGAACCCGAAGGCCTCGTTGGAGACGTCGAGGTCCGGCGCCAGGCGGCCGAGGACTTCCCGCGAGCGCGGGCCGACCAGGGGAATGGTGGTCCAGTGTTCGGTGACCGACGTCGCGAACACGTTCAGGTGCGGCCATTCCGTCTGCAGCCACTCCTCCATCCACTCCAGGACCATCGCCGCGTTGCCGGTCGTCGTGGTGAGCAGGAAACGGTTTTCGGCGATGCGGATGACCGTGCCGTCGTCGATCACCATGCCGTCGAGCCCGCACATCACGCCGTAGCGGATGCGGCCGATCTTCAGGGTGCTCATCACGTTCGTGTAGAGCATGTCGAGGAACCACCCGGCGTCTGGGCCCTGGACGTCGATCTTGCCCAGCGTGGACCCGTCCATCAGCGCGACGTCCGTGCGCGCGGCGCGGCACTCGCGCCGCACGGCGTCGTGCATCGACTCGCCGGGCCGCGGGTAGTACCACGGGCGCTTCCACTGGCCGACGTTCTCGAACTCGGCGCCGTGCTCGACGTGCCACGGGTGGATCGTGGTGACGCGCACGGGGTCGTGCAGCTCGCCGCGGTGGCGCCCGGCCAGCGCGGCGAACGGCACCGGCGTGTACGGCGGCCGGAACGTCGTGGGACGCTGCGTCGCCAGGTCGGTGCCGAGGGCCTCGGCGGTGATGCCGGCGGCGAGCAAGCCGGACGTCTTGCCCTGGTCGTGCGCGGTGCCGATGGTCGTGTAGCGCTTGATGTGCTCCAGCGACCGCAGTCCGGCGCCGGTGGCGCGCAGGACGTCGGACACGGTGGCGTCGCGCTGCTGGTCCACGAACCGCGTGTCCACTTGCGCCTCCGGCGCGGGCACCTGCCAGAGCACCATCGTCTCCGGCAGCCCCTCCCCCGCGGCGGCCCCCACGACGCTCACGTCCGGGAGTGAGCCGTCCGGGACGTACGCACCCAGCCCGGCGTCGTACCGGAGGGTGCCGCGGGCTTGGCTGTAGAGGTGCACGACCGGGTTCCAGCCGCCGGACACGAGCAGCAGGTCGCACGGCACCCGCTCGCCTTCCAGCGAGCCCAGCTTCGCCACGTGGGCGGCGGTGATGTGGGAGCCGCCGTCGGTGCCGATGACGCCGTAGCCCTCGCGGGCGTCGACGATCCGCACGATCTCGGCGCCGGCCGCGGCCAGGTCGGAGGCGGCGTCGAGCGCGGAGTCGTTGGTGGTGAACACGACCACCCGCCGACCGGCCAGGACGCCGTAGCGGTTCAGGTACGTGCGCGCGGCCCCGGCGAGCATGATGCCCGGGCGGTCGTTGTCCGGGAACACGATCGGCCGCTCGTGGGCGCCGGTCGCGATGACGATCCGCTTCGCCCGGATCCGCCAGATACGCTGCCGCGAGATCCGTTCGGGCGCGGCGGGCTCGCCCCGGCGCTCCAAGGCCAGCACGAACCCGTCGTCGTAGACGCCGAACGCCGTGGTGCGCGAGAGGAACCGGACGCCATCGGGAGCTTCGCCGCCGGGCTGGTCGTCCACGAGCAGGACCCGGCCGGAGGCGGCGCGGGCGGCGGCGAGCCCGGCGGGGCCGGCGCCGATGACCAGGACGTCGCAGTGGGCGTGCTTGGCGTCGTACCGCGCCGGGTCCGGTTCGGTGGCAAGCCGGCCCTGGCCGCGCAGGCCGCGGGCCGCCAGGCCGTCGTACAGCTCGACCGTCGTCGCCGACAGCATCGGCTCCGGGAACGGCTTTTCGATCTGCACCAAGGCGTTCGAGTCCTCGACGCCGGCGGCGAAGATGCCGCGCGGCCGCCCGTGGGTGATGCTGGTCGCGACCTGGTGGATGCCGTTGGCCAGCAACGCGGACGCCAGGGTGTCGCCGAGGAAACCGGTCAGCTCGCGGCCGTCGAAGGTGAACTTGAGCGGGACGCCGGAGAGCCGGGTCATGAGATCACCGGCCGGGGCTCGTCGAGGCGGTAGACGGCCTTCAGGTCGTGGGTGCGGGTGTCGCGGACGGCGTTGAACCACCGGCGGCAGCCCGCGGAGTGGCTCCAGCGCTCGGCAAACGGTCCGCTCGGGTTCTCGCGGAAGAAGACGAACTTCGCCCAGTCCTCATCGGACAGTGCCGACGGGTCCGCCGGGTAGGCGACGTGCGCTTGGCCGCCGTAGTGGAATTCGGCTTCCTCGCGTGGCCCGCACCACGGGCACGGAATGAGCTGCATCAAGGGCTCCTAGTGGGCCACGGCGGCGGCGCCGTGCTCGTCGACGAGGGCACCGGTGGTGAACCGGTCGAGGGTGAAGGGTTCGGCGTACTCGTGCGGCTTGCCCCGCGCGATGGTCGCGGCGAAGACGTCGCCGACCCCGGGCGTGGCCTTGAAGCCGCCGGTGCCCCAGCCGCAGTTGAGGAACAGGTTCTCCACCGGGGTGAGCCCGACGATCGGCGACGCGTCCGGGCTGACGTCGACGATCCCGGCCCACGTCCGCAGCAGGTGCGCCCGCGCGAACACCGGGAACAGCTCGAGCGCGGCCGCCATCTGCTCCTCGATGATGTGGAACGAGCCGCGCTGGCCGTAGCCGTTGTAGCTGTCGATGCCCGCGCCCATCACGAGTTCGCCCTTGTGCGCCTGGGAAACGTAGACGTGCACGGCGTTCGACATGACGACCGTCGGGTGGATCGGCTCCAGCAGTTCGGAGACCAGCGCCTGCAACGGGTGCGACGTCAGCGGCAGGTCCAGGCCGACCATGCGGGCCAGCACCGACGTGTGCCCGGCCGCGCACAGCGCCACCTTCCCCGCGGCGATCCGGCCCCGCGTCGTCTCGACGCCGGTGACCCGGCCGTCCACTGTGGAGATCCCGGTGACCTCGCAGTTCTGGATCAGGTCCACGCCCATTTCGTGCGCGGCTCGGGCGAAACCCCAGGCCACGTAGTCGTGCTTGGCGATGCCCGCGCGGGGTTGGAAGGTCGCGCCGAGCACCGGGTAGCGCACGTCCGGCGCGGTGTTGACGATCGGGCAGAGCTCCTTGACGCCGTCGGCGTCCACCCACTCGGCGTCGATGCCGTTGAGCTTGTTGGCTTCGACGCGGCGGACGCTGTCGCGGACGTCCTGCAGGCTGTGCGCCAGGTTCAGCACCCCGCGCTGGCTGAACAGGATCGGGTAGCCGAGGTCCTCTTCGAGCCCTTCCCACAGCTTGAGGGAGTGCTCGTAGATGCCGGAGCTCTCGTCCCAGAGGTAGTTGGAGCGGATGATCGTGGTGTTGCGGGCCATGTTCCCGCCGGCGAGCCAGCCCTTCTCCAGGACGGCGATGTTCGTGATGCCGTGCACCTTGGCCAGGTAGTACGCGGTGGCGAGCCCGTGCCCGCCGCCGCCGACCACGACGACGTCGTAGGTCTTCTTCGGCTCGGGGTCGTCCCAGAGGAAGTCCGGGTGCTCCGGCAGGTCGGTCATCGGGTCTCCTCCGAGGGGTACAGCGGGAACGCTTCGGCGAGCGCGGTGACGCGGGCCCGCAGCCGTTCGGCGTCGCGGCCGGGTTCGAGCGCCTCGGCGATGACGTCGGCGGCCTCGCGGAACTCGGCGTCCCCGAACCCGCGGGTGGCCAGCGCCGGGGTGCCGATCCGCAGGCCGGAGGTGACCATCGGCGGCCGCGGGTCGAACGGGACGGCGTTGCGGTTCACCGTGATGCCGACCTCGTGCAGCCGGTCCTCGGCCTGCTTGCCGTCCAGCTCGGAGCCGCGCAGGTCGACGAGCACCAGGTGGACGTCGGTGCCGCCGGTCAGCACCGAGATCCCCGGCTCGGTCAGCAGCCGCCCGGCCAGGATCTTCGCGCCACGCAGGGTCCGCCGCTGGCGTTCGGCGAACTCCGGCTCGGCCGCCATCTTGAACGCGACGGCCTTGGCCGCGATGACGTGTTCGAGCGGGCCACCCTGCTGACCGGGGAAGACGGCGGAGTTGACCTTCTTGGCCAGGCCCGCGTCGTTCGTCAGGACCACGCCGCCGCGCGGGCCGCCGAGGGTCTTGTGCGTGGTCGTCGTCGTGACGTGCGCGTGGGGCACCGGCGAGGGGTGCAGGCCCGCCGCGACCAGGCCGGCGAAGTGCGCCATGTCGACCATCAGGTACGCGCCGACCTCGTCGGCGATCTCGCGGAAGCGGGCGAAGTCCAAGTGCCGGGGGTACGCGGACCAGCCGGCGATGATCAGCTTGGGCCGGTGCTCACGGGCCAGCCGCGCGACCTCGGCCAGGTCCACGCGGTAGTCCTTTTCGGACACTTCGTACGCGGCGACGTCGTAGAGCAGGCCGGAGAAGTTGATCCGCATGCCGTGCGTCAGGTGCCCGCCGTGGGCGAGCGAGAGGCCGAGGATCTTGTCGCCCGGCTTGAGCAGCGCGGCCATCGCGGCGGCGTTGGCCTGGGCACCCGAGTGCGGCTGGACGTTGGCGAAGCCCGCGCCGAACAGGGCCTTGACCCGGTCGATGGCCAGCGATTCGAGGACGTCGACGTGCTCGCAACCGCCGTAGTAGCGGCGGCCCGGGTAGCCCTCGGCGTACTTGTTCGTGAGCACCGAGCCCTGGGCCTGCAGCACGCTGAGCGGGGCGAAGTTCTCGGAAGCGATCATCTCGAGCGTCGTCCGCTGCCGGTGCAGTTCGGCACCGATCGCTTCGGCCACTGCCGGGTCGTAGTCGGCCAGGGACCGGTTGAGCGCTGAGCCGAGCGTCGCGGTCATGGCGAACCTTTCGTGGTCGACTTCTGATATATCAATCGTCGATGTAGGCTAAGCGGCGTGCACCCCCAGGTCAATCCCCCCTCACTGGCCGAACAGGCGTACCAGTTCGCCCGCGACCGGCTCGTCATGCTCGACATCCCGCCGGGCTCGCCCATCAACGAAGAGGAGCTCGGCACCGCGCTCGGCATGGGCCGCACGCCGATCCGCGAGGCGCTCAAACGCCTGGAGTCCGAGCGGCTGGTCGTCGCCTACCCGCGGCGCGGGACGTTCGCCACCGACGTCAACATCTCCGACCTCGCACACATCTCCGAGGTCCGGCGCACGCTGGAGCCGATGGCGACGGCCGCCGCGGCCGGGCGCGCGACCGCGGCCGACCGCGCGACCCTGACCGAGCTGCGCGCGCGGCTCGACGCCGGCGTCCCGGCCGGGGACAACGCGGAGCTGCTGCGCACCGACCTCGCCCTGCACCGGGCGATCTACCGGTGCGTGCACAACCCGTTCCTCGAAGACACCCTGATCCGGTACGACAACCTCGCGACCCGGATCTGGGGCGTGTTCGTACCCCGGCTGTCCGGGATGGCCGGCCACGTCGACGAGCACGTCCCGCTCCTCACCGCGATCATCGAGGGCGACGCCGAGAAGGCGGCCGCGCTGACGCTGGCGCACGTCACCGGGTTCGAGGCCGCCATCCGGGCACTGATCTAGCGGCTCAACCGCCCGCGGACCCAGTCGTGGAACTCGCCGATGTGGTGCTCGCTGGGCACGAGCACCCCGCCGTTGACGTAGGAGCGCGAGTCCATCGCGAGCTGGCAGCGTTCGCACGCCTCGAAGTCCTGCAGGTTGACGCGGTGGAAGAGCTCGACCGAGCGGGACAGGTCGCGGCCGGACTCGACGACGCCGGGCAGGTACAGCCAGTCGCACCGCACCAGCGTCCGGTCCGGGGCCAGCGGGAACATCCGGTGCAGGATCACGTGGTCCGGCACCAGGTTGACGAACACCTGCGGGCGGATGGTGATGGCGTAGTACTTGCGGTCCTGGTCCGCGGTGACACCGGGGAGGCGGTCGACGCCCTCGCTGCCGTCGATGGTGAAGCCCCGGACGTCACCGCCGAACTCGGCGCCGTGGCCGACGTAGTACTGCGCGGCGTAGCCGTCGGCGAACTCCGGGAGCACCTCGGTGAGCTCGGGGTGGATCGTCGCGCAGTGGTAGCACTCCATGAAGTTCTCGATGATCTGCTTCCAGTTCGCCTTCACGTCGTACTCGATGCGCTTGCCGAGGGCGAGCCCGTCGACGCCGTACGCCTCGATCGCCTCCGCGCCGCCGAGCCGTTCGGTGACCGCGGCGACGACGCTGCCGTCGAACGGCGGCGGCTCGTCGGCCAGGCAGACCCAGGCGTAGCCGAGCCACTCGCGCAGGTGGACCTTCGTGAGGCCGAACTCGGTGCGGTCGACGTCCGGCATCCCGGTGAGGTTGGGCGCGGCGACCAGTTTGCCGTCGAGCCCGTACGTCCAGGCGTGGTACGGGCACTGGAAGGCGCGCTTGACCGTCCCGCTTTCCGCCGTGCACAGCCGGGCGCCGCGGTGGCGGCAGACGTTGAGGAACGCGGTGAGCTTGCCGTCGCGGCCCCGTGAGACGAGCACGCTCTCCTTGCCGACCTGCACGGTCTCGAACGCCCCGGGCCCGGCGAGGTCGGCGCTGCGCACGGCGCAGAACCAGTCCGCCTCGAAGATCTTCGCCTGTTCCAGCGCGAAGATCGCCGGGTCGGTGTAGGCGGCACCCGGCAGCGTGGCGAGCAGGCTCGGCGGGAGATCGATTGCGGTCACCGGCGTGGTCCTCTCCGCGGATCAGTTCGGGAGTTGCGCAGAACGCGTCTTGTTGCCCAGTCCGGAACAGAGTGACTGCCACCACGCGCGGCTGTCAACCCTGTGGACAAGCCGCACTTTCACGTGAAAGTGCGGCTTATCCACAGGCGGCCGGGCCGTCGATCGCCCGCCGGAACAGTGTTTCGATCTCCGCGCGGCCCGGCCGGGGGTCGGCCAGGGCCGCCTGCATCAGGAGGCCGCAGAACAACCCCGCCAGGAGCCGGCCGGTGAGCGGGTCCGTGCGGCTGCCGAAGAACGCGATGAGCGCCTCGTCCCAGGCCGCGCTCGCCTTGCGCAGCGCCGGCCGGTGCAGGGCGGCGACGTACAGGTCGTACTCGACGACGGTGTCGCGGTACTGCTCGTTGATGTAGCCCATGACCAGGTCGGCGAGCGCCGCGGCGAAGTCGGCGTCCGGCGGGAGCGCCGACTCCCACTCCTTCAGCGCGTGGACGTTCTTCTCGGCCGCCTCGTGCAGGGCGACCTCCAGGAGGTCGTCCAGCGTCGCGAAGTGGTAGGTCGTCGAGCCGAGCGGGACACCGGCCGCCGCCGCGACCGAGCGGTGCGTGACCCCGTCGATCCCCCGCTGGGCGACGACCTCGATCGCCGCCTTGGCGATCCGGGCCCGCCGGTCCGGGTCGTTCGGACCGCGGCGCCTCGTCGCGCCGGGTTCGCTCTTCGCCATCGAGCCCCCTTGTGGACATCTGTACACGCTTCGCGTACAAATGTACGCACTCCAGGCACCCAGCAGCCACTACCGATCCGGGAAGGGCGGCATGACGGACCGTTACCTCGACGTACTCAACCCCGCGACCGGCGAGGTGATCGAGCAGGTCGCCGTAGCCGGGCGCGAGGAGGTCGACGCCGCCGTACAGGCCGCGCGGAGAGCCTTCGACGAGGGCCCGTGGCGGCGGACGACCGCCACCGAGCGTGGCGAACTGCTCCGCCGCGTGGCCGGCCTGCTGGCTCGCGACCGCGAGGAACTGGCCCGCACGGAGAGCCTCGACACCGGCAAGACGCTGGGCGAAGGCCGCATCGACATCGACGACGTGACGAACGTCTTCCGCTACTACGCCGACCTCGCGGACAAGGACGCCGGCCGGCTGGTCGACGCCGGCAGCGCGACCGTCGTCAGCCGGATCGTGCACGAGCCCGTCGGCGTCTGCGCGCTGATCGCGCCGTGGAACTACCCGCTGCTGCAGATGTCCTGGAAGGTCGCCCCCGCCCTCGCCGCGGGCAACACCGTGGTGCTCAAACCCAGCGAGGTCACGCCGCTGACCACGATCAAGCTGGTCGCCCTGCTCGACGAAGCCGGCGCGCCGCCCGGCGTCGTCAACCTGCTGCTCGGCCCGGGCCACGTCGGCGCGGCGATGGTCGAGCACCCCGCCGTCGACCTGGTCTCCTTCACCGGCGGCTACGCGACCGGCGAGAAGATCATGGCCGCCGCCGCGAAGGGCGTCCGCCGGGTCGCCCTCGAACTCGGCGGCAAGAACCCGAACGTGGTCTTCGCCGACGCCGACTACGACACCGCCCTGGACTACGCGCTGATGGCCGCGTTCGTCCATTCGGGACAGGTCTGCTCGGCGGGCGCGCGCCTGATCGTCCAAGAGGGAATCCATGACCGGTTCGTGGCGGACCTCGCCGCGCGCGCCGACAGGATCCGGGTCGGCAACGGCTTGGACCCGGAAACCGAGACGGGCCCGCTCGTCTCGGCGCAGCACCGCGCCAAGGTCGAGGGCTACCTCGAAAGCGCTGTCCGGGACGGCGCCCGGCTCCGGGCGGGCGGCAAGCGGCCCGAAGGACCGGAGTACGAAACCGGTTTCTTCCTGCGCCCCACCGTGTTTTCCGACTGCACCAGGGACATGGCGATCGTCCGGGAAGAGGTCTTCGGCCCGGTCGTCACCGTGGAACGCTTCGCCGAAGAGGCCGACGCGATCGCGCTGGCCAACGACACCGAGTACGGGCTCGCCGGAGCCGTGTGGACGTCCGACGCGTCCCGCGCCCAGCGCGTCGCCGGGGCCCTGCGCCACGGCACCGTGTGGATCAACGACTACCACCCCTACCTGCCGCAGGCGGAGTGGGGCGGGTTCGGGAAGTCCGGCATCGGCCGCGAGCTCGGGCCGTCCGGGCTCGCGGAGTACCAGGAGAGCAAGCACGTCTACCAGAACATCGATCCCGTTCCGCAGCACTGGTTCAAGGGATGACTCCCACCACGTGAGGACGCCACGATGACCACACAGGAAAAGCCGGACGCCGCCCCCGACGACAGCTCCGACCTCGAAAAGTTCGGTTACCGGCAGGAACTCGAACGCTCCCTCGGCTCCTTCTCCAGCTTCGCCGCCGGGTTCTCCTACATCTCGATCATGACCGGCGTTTTCCAACTGTTCTTCTTCGGCTTCGGCGCGGGCGGGCCGGCGTTCATCTGGACCTGGCCGCTGGTCTTCGTCGGCCAGCTCGCCGTCGCGCTCTGCTTCGCCGAACTCGCGGGCCAGTTCCCGCTCGCCGGCTCGGTGTACCAATGGGCGAAACAGATCGCGAAGCCCGCGACGTCGTGGCTGGCCGGCTGGATCATGATCATCGGCGCGATCGTCACGGCCGGCGCCGTCGCGGTCGCCTACCAGATCATCCTGCCGCAGGTGTCGACCGCGTTCCAGATCGTCGGCAGCGACTCCGACGCCGGGCTGACGTCGACACCGGGCGGCGCGCAGAACGCCATCATCCTGGCGCTGGTGCTGGTCGTGTTCGCCACGATCGTGAACGTCATCGGCGTCAAGCTGATGGCGAAGATCAACAACTTCGGCGTCGCGGTGGAGCTGTCCGCCGTCATCCTGCTGATCATCGCGCTGGCGATCCACATCAAGCGCGGCCCGCAGGTGGTCTTCGAGACGCACGCCACGGGTGACGGTCACTCACTCGGGTACCTCGGGGCGTTCCTGGTGGCGTCGCTGATGAGCGCGTACGTCTTCTACGGCTTCGACACGGCGGGCTCGCTCGCCGAAGAGACCACCCAGCCACGCAAGCACGCGCCGCGCGCGATCCTGCGGGCGATCACGGCGTCGTTCATCGTCGGCGGCCTGGTGATGCTGGTCGGCATGATGGCCGTGGGCGACATCAACGCCGAGGAGCTCAGCACGTCCGGCATGCCGTACCTGCTGAAGAGCACGCTCGGCACCGGGCTGGGCAACGCCTTCCTGATCTGCTCGGCGATCGCGATCACGGTGTGCTGCCTCGCCGTGCAGACCGCGGCGATCCGGATGGCGTGGGCGATGGCCCGCGACGGCCGGCTGCCGTTCAGCAAGGCGATGGCGAAGGTCTCGCCGCGATCGAAGACGCCGGTGCTGCCGGCGCTGCTCACCGGCGGCCTCACCGTCGTCGTGCTGCTGATCAACCTCGGCAACCAGCGGGCGTTCTTCATCCTGACCTCGACGGCGATCATCCTGTTCTACATCCCCTACCTGATGGTCACCGGCCCGATGCTGCTGCGCCGCCTGCGCGGGCAGTGGCCGCGTCCCGGGCACGGCCCGTACTTCAAGCTGGGCCGCTGGGGCACGCTGGTGAACCTGGTCGCGGTGCTCTACGGCGCCGGGATGACGGTGAACTTGATCTGGCCGCGCGCCGAGGTCTACGGCGACGACCACTGGTACTTCCAGTGGGGCGCGGTGATCGTCACCGGGCTGATCGTGGTCATCGGTGCGATCATGCTCTACGTCCGGCGCCGCACCTGGGGTTCGTCGCACACGAGCCCCGAGCACATGCCCGACAACGCCCCGGACACCCTGCCCGGCTAGGAGGACGCATGAGTTCCGATACCTACGACTTCGTCATCGTCGGCGGTGGCTCGGCGGGCTGCGCGCTGGCGAACCGGCTCTCGGCCGACCCGGCGAACAAGGTCCTCGTCCTGGAAGCGGGCCGGTCGGACTACAAGTGGGACGTCTTCATCCACATGCCGGCCGCGCTGACGTTCCCGATCGGGTCGAAGTTCTACGACTGGGGCTACCGCAGCGAGCCCGAGCCGCACATGAACCGCCGCCGCATCTACCACGCGCGCGGCAAGGTGCTCGGCGGGTCGTCCAGCATCAACGGGATGATCTTCCAGCGCGGCAACCCGATGGACTACGAGCGCTGGGGCGGCGACCCGGGGATGTCCACTTGGGACTACGCGCACTGCCTGCCCTACTTCAACCGCATGGAAAACTGCCTCGCGGACGCACCGGACGGGAAGTGGCGCGGCCACGACGGTCCGCTGGAACTGGAGCGCGGGCCGGCGTCGAACCCGTTGTTCCAGGCCTTCTTCGACGCCGCAGAGCAGGCGGGCTACCCGCGCACCGACGACGTCAACGGCTACCGGCAGGAGGGTTTCGCCGCGTTCGACCGCAACGTCCGGAAAGGACGGCGGCTGTCGGCGGCCGGCGCGTACCTGCACCCGGTGATGAACCGGCCCAACCTCACGGTGAAGACGCACGCGTTCGTGTCGCAGATCCTCTTCGACGGCACGCGCGCGATCGGCGTCGAGTACACCGAGGGCCGGAACGCGCAGGGCGAGGTGTACGGCAAGGAGATCATCCTCTGCGGCGGCGCGATCAACAGCCCGCAGCTGCTGCAGCTGTCCGGCGTCGGCAACGCGGCGGACCTGGAGAAGCTCGGCATCGACGTCGTGAAGGACCTGCCTGGGGTCGGCGAAAACCTGCAGGACCACCTGGAGGTGTACATCCAGTACGCCTGCAAGCAGCCGGTGTCGATGCAGCCGTCGCTGGCGAAGTGGAAGCGGCCCTACATCGGCGCGCAGTGGCTGTTCCTGCGCTCCGGGCCGGCCGCGACCAACCACTTCGAGGGCGGCGGGTTCGTCCGGTCCAACGACGAGGTGAAGTACCCGAACCTGATGTTCCACTTCCTGCCGGTGGCGATCCGCTACGACGGCTCGGCACCGACGGGCGGCCACGGCTACCAGGTGCACGTCGGCCCGATGTACGCCGACACCCGCGGTTCGGTGAAGATCACTTCGACCGACCCCCGGCAGCACCCGGCGATCAAGTTCAACTACCTGTCCACCGAAACCGACCGGCGCGAGTGGGTCGAGGCCGTGCGGGTGGCGCGGAAGATCCTCAACCAGTCCGCGCTGGACCCGTTCAACGACGGCGAAATCTCGCCCGGCCCGTCCGTGGAGACCGACGAGGAGATCCTCGACTGGGTCGCCCGCGACGCCGAGACCGCGCTCCACCCGTCGTGCACGGCCAAGATGGGCGTGGACGAGAAGTCCGTCGTCGACCCGCGGACGATGCGGGTGCACGGCACCGAGGGCCTGCGCGTGGTCGACGCGTCGGTCATGCCCTACATCACCAACGGCAACATCTACGCGCCGGTGATGATGACCGCCGAGAAGGCCGCCGACCTGATCCTCGGCAACACCCCGCTGGCCCCGGTCGAGCTGCCCTTCTACCGGCACGGCGAGAACTAGCCCGGACGTCGCAGCGCCCGTACCGCCATCCTCGGTACGGGCCTTCGACGTGCCCGGGTTATCCGTTAGCGGGTAACGAAAACTACCGGGGCGTACCCCCTTGACGGCGCCTGGCCGGGGATTCAGACTTTGTTGCGGATCACAGTCGATGTTCCCCTATGCGCAACAGTCTCGGAGGACCCATGATTCGCGCATGCACGGTGGACGAGCTGCCCCCCGGTGAGTCCGTCCGGATCGCCGGGGCTCCCGCCATCGCGGTGTTCCACACCGAAGCCGGGGAGCTGTACGCCATCGACGACACGTGCACCCACCAGGACGCCTCCCTGGCCGACGGCTGGCTCGAGGGCTGCTTCGTCGAATGCCCGCTGCACGCGGCGATGTTCGACCTGCGCACGGGCATGCCGACCTGCCTGCCGGCGAAGGTCCCGGTGCGCACCTACCCCGTCCTCGTCGACGACGGCGTCGTCTACGTCCAGGGCGTGGCCGGCGAGGACGCCGCGTGAAGCGGGTCGCCGTCGTCGGTGCCTCGCTCGCCGGGGTCCGCGCCGCGCAGGAGCTGCGCGCGCAGGGTTACGACGGCGGGATCGTGCTGATCGGTGAGGAGCCGCACCTGCCCTACGACCGGCCGCCGCTGTCCAAGGCGTTCCTGGCCGGGACCGCTTCGCCCGCTTCCCTGGAACTGCTCGACGCGGGCGACCTCGCGTCCCTGGCCCTGGACTTCCGGCTCGGCGTGCGGGCGACGGCGCTGGAGCCGTCGAACCGCCGGGTCCTGCTGTCGGACGGCGGCTCGGTGCACGCGGACGGCGTCGTCATCGCCACCGGTGGCCGGGCTCGCACGCTGCCGGGCTTCGAGGGCGCTTTCGTCTTGCGGACGCTCGACGACGCCGTCGCCCTGCGCGCGGCGCTGGTGCCCGGGGTTCGCGTGGTCGTCGTCGGGGCCGGGTTCATCGGCGCCGAGGTGGCTTCGACGTGCCGCTCCCTCGGTCTCGACGTCGTCGTCGTCGAAGCTCTGCCCGCTCCGCTGGCCCCGGTGCTGGGCCCGGAACTGGCGGCGGTGTGCGCGCGGCTGCACCGCGACCACGGCACGGACCTGCGCTGCGGCGTCGCGGTGGCGGGCATGTCCGAGGCGGGCGTCCACCTGGCCGACGGTTCGCTGATCCCGGCCGACGTGGTCGTCACCGGCGTCGGCATGGCCCCGGCGACGGACTGGCTGGCGGGCTCGGGGTTGCCGGTCGGCAACGGCGTCCACACGGACGCGGGGCTGGCGACGTCGCTGCCGGCCGTGGTCGCGGTCGGCGACGTCGCCCGCTACCACGCCGACGGCGTCGGACGGCGGCACGAGCACTGGACGAACGCGTCGGAGCAGGCCCCGGTCGCGGTGGCCAACCTGCTGGCCGGGCGGACCACGCGGACGTACGAGCCGAGCGGCTACGTCTGGTCGGACCAGTACTCGGGGACGCTGCAGCTGGCCGGGCAGCCGCGCCCGGACGACACGCTCTCGTTCGTCGACGGCGACCCGTCGTCCTCGTCGTTCGTGGCGACGTTCCAGCGCGACGGCGCGACGGTCGGGGTGTTCGCGCTGAACAACGCGAAGCTGTTCAACCGCCTGCGCCGCCAAGCCCTCCGGCGCCCGGCGACCGTCTGAAAGTCTCAACCGGCGTTTCAAAGATACGCTTCAGCCACATGGAGCTGACCCTCGACGAACTCCGCGCGCTGACGGGCTGGGCCGCGGCCTGCGCCGCGCGGGTCCTGCCGCTGTACGAGGCCCGCGTCCCCGGCGACGACCGCCCCCGCGCGGCGATCGACGCGGCGCGGGCGTTCGCCGCCGGAGCCGCCCGCACGAAACTGCTGCGCACGACGGCCTGGGCCGCACTGGCGGCGGCGGGCGAGACCACCGATCCGGTCGCGTCTTCCGCCGCCCGGGCCGCGGTGGCCGCGGCCGGAGCGGCGTACCTGCACCCGCTGGAGTCACCGCACCAGGTGAAGCACATCGTCGGCCCGGCTCAGCAGGCCGCGTCGGCCCGCGAGCTGGCGGGCGGCGACGCGGAGGCGGAGCTCCGCTGGGCCCTCGCCCAGGCCCCGCCGGAGGTCCCCGAACTGCTGCGCCGCTTCCCACCCGGCAAGCCGGGCCGCACCCGCCTCGGCGAACTGCACCGGCAGCTGGAGACCGCCCTGCGCGTCACCGGGAGCTGATCTGCCTGACGGGCGCCTTCTTGTCGCGGAGCATGCCCCGGACCGCGCGGACGACGGGGTCGATGCCCGTCCCCGCCAGCCGGGCCTGGTGGTCGGGGTGGCGGCCGTCGGAGATGCCGACGACGATCGCACTCCGGTCCCCGCTCGAGACGACCAGCTGGAACTCGTGCAGCAGCGTCCGCTCGAACCGGTGGTCGCCGTCGTCGGCGTCCGCGATCTGCGCGGTGACGCGGGTGCCCTCGCGGATCGCCGTCGAGACGGCCACCACGTCGGCGTAGTGGTACTCGTGGGTCTCTTCCTGGAACAGGCCGGCCACCCGCAGGTCGATCACGCACCGGTAGAGCCCCAGGTGGTAGTCGGTCGGGCAGATGACCAGGACGGCGTACTGCGAGAACCGCCAGACGCCGTCCCGGCCGACCACGGCCCCGGACGTCGGGACCGGACCGGTGACGACCAGCGGCTCGCGCGGGGCCTCCTCGCGCAGGGGCTGGGCCAGCGGGTCCCAGTCCGCGGGCTCGAGTTCGAGGTCCTCGGCGGTCAGGTCGAGCCGGTCCAGCGCGCGGAGCCGGACCTTGGCCAGCTCGTGGTCGCGGATCTTGTCGATGATGGCGTCCCGCGGCTTGGGCAGGGCGGCCTCGCGGGCGTCGCGGTAGGCCTCGAACAGCGGGAAGCCGCGCACCACGGCGGCTCCGCCGCCGATGACGAACGGGATCCCGGCCGGCCAGGAACCCGTCATCGAGAGGGCGACGCCGACCAGGAGCAGGGCGGCCCCGCCGAGCAGGAACCCCCAGACGCGTTGGCGTTCCCGCTCGCCCGGCACCGGCGCGAAGTAGCGGTCGACGACTTCCCGGCGGTCTTCGCCGTAGCCGGAGCCCGTCATGCCCGCTCCCCCATTCCCCGGCTCTCGGCCAGGAATCGCCACACCCGGTTCTCCGTCGCGGTGACGTGGTCGAGGATCGTGCGGACGGCTTCGGGATCGGCCGCGGCGACGAGCTCGGCCAGCAGGCCGGAAACGGGTCCGCCACGCTCCCAGCACCGCCCCCGGTCCTCGTCGGTCAGCAGCAGGAGGAGCCGGGCGTGCGGGAGGTGCGCGACGCGCCGGAGCCGGTCGCGCACCTCGGCCAGCTCCCGGCTCGACCTGACCCGGTGCGGCCGGTTGCCGCGCAGCAGCGCCAGCGCGAGGAAGAAGTCCAGCTCGGGATCCGCCGGCGCCGCCCGGGTGAGGTCCGCGACGGCGGCCTCGTAGTCCTTGCGCCGCAACGCCCACAGCCCGTCGGCCCGGAAGTCCCGCTCGGGTTCCGCGTGGTGGTGGACGTCGCCGATGTGCAGGTCGCCGACCGTGCCGGCTTGGACGACCGTGCCGTGCACGACGCCGCGCACGGTGTTCCGCGTCTGGTACCCGGGCTGTTCCATGGCCCTGTAGTCGCCGGTGCCCGCCCCGGTGTTCCGCACCGGAGCAGAACCAGCCGAACGGACGAACGGGGCTAGAGCGCGAGGGCGTCCAGATCGGACTCCAGGCGGGCGCGCCAGGTCCACCGGCGCTCGGTCGTGTCCGCGGCCTCCGAAGCCGGCGGGCCCAGCGGCAGCGCCTGGTCCTTGATCTTGAACGTCACCCGGTACGCCAGCACCGAAGCCGCCGTGCGGAGCCACGTGTCGCCGGAAGTTCCGGTCGGCGGAGCCACCCCCAGCGCGTGGCCGAACCACGTCGGCAGCAGCGCGTTCGAGCCCAGCGCGTCGGTGATGCGGGTGCGCAGGCGGACCTGCAGGTCGTGCCACGCGCGTTCGGCGCGCTCCAGCTGCGGCAGCACCCGCGCGTCGACCGCGTCCGCCTCGCGCAGGGCCAGCCGGGCCTGGTCCGCCGCGGCCTCCGCCGCCGGGATCTCCTCGTCCAGCAGCGTGCGGCGCCGGGTCGTCAGGGCGCGCAGCCGGGACTCCGCGTCGCCGCGGCCACGGGTGCCGCGGTCGGTGGCCGCCAGGACGCCGATGACGTCCAGCAGGTCGGCGTCGCACCGGGACAACGCCGCCCGCACCGAAGGCAGCCGCGCGATCTCGTCGGAGTACCGCGCGCGCTGCTCCTTCGTGACGAGCTCCTTGTGCAGGTCGTCCCACCGCGCCGCCTCGGCCGCGAGCGCGCGCGTCTCCGCGCCGACGTCGTCGAGGTCGGCCTGCGGGACGCCGTCGGACACGCGGACCGCGCGCTCCAGCGCGTGCACCTGCTGCTGCAGCCGTTCCAGCCGGCGGCCGAGCAGGTCGATCCGGTCCTGCTGGCGGTGGGTGTCGCCGCGGTCGAGCTTCTCGGTCAGGTCGGCGACGTCCTGGCGCACCCGGTCGTCGGTCTCCTCGACGGCCGCGCGCAGCCCGTCGACGGCCGCGAACAGCTCGTCGAGGTCGCGCCGCGTCGTGTCGACGGGCTCGGCGTACTCCTGCTCGAAGTCGGGGTCGTCGCCGTAGGTCGCGTAGCCGTGGCTCACGGGATCCGGCTTTCCCGCCACAGCAGCCCGGCCGTGGCCGCGACCCCCAGCGCCGCCAGGATCGTGCAGGCCACCGACGGCGGCCACGGGATCAGCGCGCCCGCCAGCAGCCCGGCCGTCACGCTGCCCGCCCACGCCGCCCGCGTCCGTTCGCGGATGACGTCGCCGACCCGGCGGACCGGCGCGAAGCCGATCCACAGGCCCGCGGCGAACAGCGGGACCAGCGCGAGCAGCCACACCGGCGAGAGCACCTCGAACAACACGAGCGCCCCGGCGACCAGCGGCACCAGCACCGGCGCGGCGGCGAACCACACGACCGCGCGCTGCGTCGCCGCGTGCCGGGCCTCGAGTTCGGCGTTGGCGAGCCGGTGCCCGGCCTCGTCGAACGCGACCTCGGCGTCGAGCAGCCGGTGGGCGCTCGCGACGAGCCCGTCCATCGCTTCGACGTCGCCGGGCGGGGTCGCCAGCCCGTCGCGCAGGTCCTGCTTGAGCCGGGTCACCCGGCCTTCCGCCAGGTCGCGGTCGTGCTGGGCTGGAGTCGTCACGCGGACACCATAAGTGCCAGATCCGTCACCACCGGCCAACGCCGCCGGTGCGTCTACAAATCACCGAGGGCGGTGACGGGTGACTCCACGCAGTCGGCGACGAACCGCAGGAACCCGCCCGCCGTGCCGCCGTCGCAGACGCGGTGGTCGAAGGCCAGCGTCAGCTCGCAGACCTTCCGCACCGCCAGCCCGCCGTCGACCACCCACGGCCGGTCGATGATCCGGCCGATGCCGAGGATCGCGGCCTCGGGGTGGTTGATGATCGCGGCCGAGCCGTCGACGCCGAAGACGCCGTAGTTGTTGACGGTGAACGTGCCGCCGGTCAGGTCCGCGGGGGCCAGCTTGCCGTCCCGCGCGGTGCGGGCGCGGTCGCCGATCGCCGCCGAAAGGTCGCGGGTGGACAACGCCCCGGCGTCGCGCACCACCGGCACGACGAGCCCGCGGTCGGTCTGCGCGGCGAACCCGAGGTGGATCTCGTCCAGCACGACGATCTCGTCGCCCTCGACGCGCGAGTTCAGCTCCGGGTACTTGCGCAGCCCGGCGACGGCGAACCGCGCGATCAGCCCGAGCAGGCTCACCGGCCGGTCCGTCCCGGCGTTGAGGGCCGCCCGCGCGGCGACCAGCCCGGTCGCGTCGACGTCGACCCAGACCGTGGCCTCGGGGATCTCGCGCCGGGACGTCGTCAGCTTGTCGGCGACGGCCTTGCGCACGCCGGTCAGCGGGATCCGCTTCCCCTTCGCGACGGGCTTCTTCAGCGCCGCCTCGACGTCCGCGCGGCGGATGATGCCGTCCACGCCGGAGGCGGTGACCTTCGCGAGGTCGAGCCCGTTGTCGGCGGCCAGCTTCCGGACGAACGGCGAGATCACGCCGGGCGCCTTGGCCTTCGGGGCGGGTGCTTCGGGACGCCGTACGCGCTTGCGCCGCGTCGACGGCGCGGTGCCGTAGCCGATGAGGACGTTGCCGCTGCCGGCGGAGGTCGTGACGCCGGGCTCGGCGAACCCGCCGACGCTCA
Organism: Amycolatopsis sp. NPDC049159; assembly: GCF_040648295.1. Classification (NCBI taxonomy): domain Bacteria; kingdom Bacillati; phylum Actinomycetota; class Actinomycetes; order Pseudonocardiales; family Pseudonocardiaceae; genus Amycolatopsis; species Amycolatopsis sp. NPDC049159. The sequence continues at coordinate 586,447 of NZ_JBEZDL010000001.1, read as the reverse complement.
GCAGCGGCGCGCCGACCGGCAGCAGCTGCCCCGGTGTGCCGTGCAGCGCGGACACCACGCCGGCGAACGGCACCGGCACCTCGACCGCGGCCTTCGCCGTCTCGACCTCGACGACGATCTGGTCGACCTTCACCGTGTCGCCCACGTTGACGTGCCAGGTGAGGATGGCCGCCTCGGTCAGGCCTTCACCGAGGTCCGGCAGCAGGAAGTCAGGCACCGGCCACCACCGGGGTGTCGGCCCACTGCAGGCGCGCGATCGTGTCGAGGATCCGGTCGACGTCGGGCAGCATGTGCCGCTCGAGCTTCGGCGCGGGGTAAGGGATGTCGAGCCCGGTCACGCGCAGCACCGGCGCGTGCAGCTGGTGGAAGCACTGCTCCGTGACGCGAGCGACGACCTCGGCGCCGTAACCGCCGAAGCCCGCGGCCTCGTGCACGACCACGGCGCGGCCGGTGCGGCGCACCGACGCCGTCACGGTCTCGTCGTCGAACGGCGAGAGCGAGCGCAGGTCGACGACCTCGACGTCCCAGCCTTCGTCCTTCGCGGCCTCGGCGGTTTCCAGCGCGGTCGCGACCATCGGGCCGTACGCGATGAGCGTGACGTCCTTGCCGGGGCGGCGCACGACGGCCTTGTCCATGGGCGGGCTCTTCCGGGCGAACGAAACCTCTTCGCCGGACCAGTAGCGTGCCTTGGGTTCGAGGAAGACGACCGGGTCCGGCGACTCGATGGCGTCGCGGAGCAGGTCGTAGGCGTCCTGCGCGGTGCCCGGCGTGACGACGCGCAGGCCCGGCGTGTGCGTGTAGTAGGCCTCGCTGGAGTCGCAGTGGTGCTCGACGCCGCCGATGCCGCCGGCGTAGGGGATCCGGATGACCATCGGCAGCGAGAGCGCGCCGCGGGTGCGGTTGCGCAGCTTCGCCACGTGCGACGTGATCTGCTCGAAGGCGGGGTAGGCGAAGGCGTCGAACTGCATCTCGACGACCGGGCGGAACCCGCCCATGGCCATCCCGACGGCGAACCCGACGATCCCGGATTCGGCGAGCGGCGTGTCGAAGCAGCGGTTCTCGCCGAAGTCGGCGGTGATCCCGTCGGTGACCCGGAAGACCCCGCCGAGCGCGCCGACGTCCTCGCCGAACACGAGCACCCGGTCGTCGTCCTTGAGCGCGTCCCGCAGGGCGGCGTTGAGCGCCTGCGCCATCGTGGTCGTCATCAGGCCTCCAGCTCGGCTTCGAGCGCCGCCCGCTGGGCCGCCAGCTGGCGGGTCGGTTCGGCGTAGACGTGGTCGAACAGCGACAGCGGGTCGAGCTCGGGCTCGGCGTTCAGGGTGTCGCGGACGGTCTGGGCGAACTCTTCGGCTTCGGCGTGGCAGAGCTCGATTTCGTTCTCGCTCAGGGCGTTCCGGCCCTTGAGGTACGTCTCGAGGCGCCGCAGCGGGTCCGCTTCACGCCACTTCTCGACTTCGCCGGCTTCGCGGTAGCGGGTGGCGTCGTCGGCGTTGGTGTGGGCGTCGATGCGGTAGGTGTGCGCCTCGACGAGCACCGGGCCCTTGCCTTCGCGGGCGTGCTTCACGGCGTCGTCGAGGACGGCGAGGACCGCGACGGCGTCGTTGCCGTCGACCTGCTCCGCGCGCATGCCGTAGCCGATGCCCTTGTACGCCAACGCTTCCGCGGCGCTCTGCTTCTCGAAGGGGACGGAGATGGCGTAGCGGTTGTTCTGCACGAAGAACACCGCGGGCGCCTTGAAGACGGCGGCGAAGTTGAGCGCCTCGTGGAAATCGCCCTCGCTGGTGGCGCCGTCCCCGATGAGCGCGAGCGCGACGGCGTCCTCGCCGCGGCGCTGCATCGCGTGCGCGAGCCCGGCGGCGTGCAGGGTCTGCGTGGCGAGCGGAGTGCACTGCGGCGCTACGCGCGTCTCGGCCGGGTCGTAGCCGCAATGCGCGTCGCCGCGAAGCAGCGTCAGGACTTCGCCGGGCGGGAGGCCGCGCGCGATGAGGGCGACCGAGTCCCGGTAGGTGGGGAAGAGCCAGTCCTGCTCGCTCAGCGTGAGCGCGGCGGCGACCTGGCAGGCTTCCTGGCCGGCGCTGGAGGGGTAGACGGCGAGCCGGCCCTGCTTGGTGAGCGCGGTGGCCTGGACGTCGAACCGGCGCCCCAGGACCATCAGCCGGTAGGCCGCTTTCAGCCGGTCTTCGGCGGGCTCGGCGTACCCCTCGTGCAGCTCGACGCGGCTCCCGTCCTCGGCCAGGAACCGCACCGGGGTCGCGGACGGCAACAAGGTCTTCACGGACACCACCTCTCGCAGACATATGATGCTGAAATGGTGGTTCTCGGCGGTGTTGTGTTCAAGGGTTCGGCGAAATGAGCGACAAACAGTCTTCATCGAGGTCTTCAGTCGACCAAACGTCCACCGGTGGCCTGGCTCACGGCGGCCTACCGGGACGAACGGCCCCGGCGTTGGACGACGTCGACCGCGCGATGCTGGCGGAGCTGTCGGCCGACGGCCGGCTGGCGGTGCGGGCGCTGGCGGAGAAGCTGCACATTTCGCGCACGAACGCTTACGCACGGTTGGAAAGACTGATGGCGGAGGGGGTGATCACGGGCTTCGGCGCCCGGATCGACCCGCGCCGGGCGGGGCTGGGGACGTCGGCGTACATCATGGTGACGGTCGAGCAGACGTCGTGGCGGACGATGGCGACGGATCTGCACGAGATCCCGTACGTGGACCACGTGGCGCTGGTGGGCGGGGACTTCGACATCCTGTTGCTGGTGCGGACGCCGGACAACCAGACGCTGCGGGACGTGGTGCTGGAGCGGCTGCAGGCACTGGAGGGGGTGCGCTCGACGCGGACCTGGCTGATCTTCGAGGAACTCCCCGGGTCGGTGCTGAGCTGACCTGCGCTGCCGGACACGACCGGCTACACCTGCACCAGCTGCGGCGAGCACCACGACGAACTCCCCTTCGCCTACAGCACCCCGGCGCCGGCCTTCCGGCGGGACGATCCCGCCGACGTCCTCGAACCCGAACGCTGCGTCATCGGCGGTGAGCACTACTTCCTCCGCGGCCGCTTGGTACTCCCGGTGCTCGACGCCGAAGAACACTGGAACATCCCGCAGCGCACGGCCGAGCCGCCGTACTTCGGGTGGCTCGCCACCGAGCTGCCCGGGTACGAGCCCGGCACCCTGAACCTCAAGACCAACCTGCACACCCGCCCGCCCGGCGAGCGGCCGCTGATCGAGCTCGAGCCGACCGGGCACCCCTCGCCGTCGAGCAACGGGACGGCGTCACGCTGATCCGGGTGCAAGCCGTCGCCGGGCTGCTCCGGCACCGCCGACGAACGGGCAGAACCCTTGCCCGCCAGCACCCTTGTACTTCACCGCCCCAGGGACTAAATGTGATCCCATCGCCGCCCGACTCTTATTTTATGTCGAGAAATAACTACCTCGAAACCTATTGACGTCGGTCGCCCGCCCGGTGAGGATCGGCCGGTCCGCCGTTCATCGCAGAATGGACCAGACCATGGCCAGAAGATCCCGCGCGTGGTCCCGTGCGCGCCGAAGTTCGCTCGTCACGCTGATGAGCCTGAGTCTGCTGGGCGGGATCGCCTCAGCGACGCCGGCCCAAGCAGACGCACCCGCCCAGCCCGTGATCGGCCAGCCCGCCAAGGACAAGAACGGCTGCGCCAAGATCGAGAAGAGCCTCCCCACCCTCGCGGACTGGCCCAAGGTCGACAGCCGGTTCAAGGGCAAGGCCGACGACGAGGCGCGCATCGCCCAGATCCTCTCCGGGATGACCCTCGAGGAGAAGGTCGGGCAGATGACGCAGCCCGAGATCACCTCGATCACCCCCGACGAGGTCAAGCAGTACGCCATCGGCTCCGTCCTCAACGGCGGCGGCGCGTGGCCCGGCGGCAACAAGCACGCCACCCAGCAGGACTGGCTGAACCTCGCCGACGCCTACTGGAACGCCTCGAAGACCAGCCGCACCAAGATCCCCGTCATCTGGGGCATCGACGCCGTGCACGGCAACAACAACGTCTACGGCGCCACCGTCTTCCCGCACAACATCGGCCTCGGCGCCGCGCACGACCCGTGCCTCGTCCGCGACGTCGCCGGCGCCACCGCCCGGCAGATCCGCGCCACCGGCCAGGACTGGGCCTTCTCGCCCACCCTCGCCGTCGTCCAGGACGACCGCTGGGGCCGCACCTACGAAGGCTTCTCCGAGGACCCGCGGATCACGCGCTCCTACGGCTTCGAGGCCATCGACGGCCTCCAGGACGGCGCCACCAAGCGCATCGGCTACAACGGCGTGATCGCCACCGCGAAGCACTTCATCGGTGACGGCGGCACGATCAAGGGCCAGGACCAGGGCGTCAACCCCTCCTCCGAAGCCGACATGATCAACATCCACGGCCAGGGCTACTACGGCGCGCTCGCCGCCGGCAGCCAGACCGTGATGGTGTCGTTCAACAGCTGGACCAACGCCGACCTCGGCATCAACGAGGGCAAGCTGCACGGCAGCGACAAGGCGCTGAACCAGATCCTCAAGGGCAAGATGGGCTTCGACGGCCTGGTCGTGTCCGACTGGAACGGCATCGGCCAGGTCACCGGCTGCACGAACTCCTCGTGCCCGCAGGCGATCAACGCCGGCATCGACATCGTGATGGTGCCCGCCGACTGGAAGGCGTTCATCACCAACACGATCGCCCAGGTGCAGAGCGGCCAGATCCCGATGGCGCGCATCGACGACGCCGTGACCCGCATCCTGCGCGTCAAGCTCCGCGACGGGCTCTTCGAGTCGCAGAAGCCGTCCGACCGCTCCTACGCGAACTCCGACGAGGCGCTGAAGGACAACTGGCTGGCCCGTGACGCGGCCCGCGCGTCGCAGACGCTGCTGAAGAACAACGGCAACGTGCTGCCGCTGAAGCCGTCCTCGAAGGTGCTGGTGGTCGGCAAGAGCGCCGACAACATCCAGAACCAGACCGGCGGCTGGACGCTGAGCTGGCAGGGCACCGGCAACACGAACGCCGACTTCCCGAACGCCACCTCGATCCTGACCGGGATCAAGCAGGACCTCGGCGACGCGAACGTCACCTTCGACGCGACCGGCAGCGTGGACCCGAAGGGGTTCGACGCGGTCATCGCGGTCATCGGTGAGACGCCGTACGCCGAGGGCGTCGGCGACCTGACCCGCAAGACCCTCGAGGCGTCGAAGCTCTACCCCGAGGACCTGGCCGTGCTGGACAAGGTCAGCGGCAAGGGCACCCCGGTCGTCACCGTCTACGTCGGCGGGCGCCCGCTGTACATGAACAAGGAGATCAACCGCTCCGACGCGTTCGTGGCGGCCTGGCTGCCCGGCACCGAGGGCGGCGGCGTCGCCGACATGCTGGTCAAGGGCAAGGACGGCACCGGCTACCAGGGCACGCTGAGCTACTCGTGGCCGAAGAGCGCGTGCCAGTCGCCGCTCAACCCGTGGTCCCCGGACTACGACCCGCTGTTCAAGCTGGGCTACGGCCTGAAGAGCGGCCAGCGCACCACGATCGGCCAGCTGGACGAGACCCCGGGCCCGGCGACGTGCGGCTCCACCGGCGGCGGCGGGACGGCGACCGAGGACCTGTCGATCTTCGACCGCACCGACGTGCCGCCGTACACGAGCCAGATCGGCTCGGCGGAGAACTGGGGCGGCACGGTGATCGGCCCGGACGCGACCGCGGCGCACAGCGAGATCAACGTCGTCCCGACGGACGTCAACGTGCAGGCCGACGGCCTCAAGGCGACCTGGACGGGCACCGGCGCGGCCCAGCTGTACATGCAGAACACGGCGGGCACGAACGACCTGCGCGGCTACCTCAACGCCGACGCGGCGCTGGAGTTCGACACGATCGTGCAGCAGGCGCCGGTCAACCGGACGGTGATCAGCATGCACTGCGTCTACCCGTGCTTCTCCGAGGTGAACGCGACCAAGCTGTTCACCGACCTGGCCGGCGGCGCGAAGACGACGGTGAAGATCCCGGTGTCCTGCTTCAACAACGGGCTGGACTTCGAGCACATCAACACGCCGTTCCTGGTGTACACCGACGCCGCGTTCCAGGCGTCGTTCGCGAACGTGCGGTGGGTGCCGAACGGGGCGAAAGACCCTGATGCGAGACCTTGTTCGAGTTTGACCTAGGTACCGGACCGGGCCGGGAGCGCGAAGCTCCCGGCCCGGTTTCGTAACAGGCAGGCCGGAGGAAGCGACGTCTCATTCGCTCATTCGCTCACTCGCGAAGGAGACCAGGTGATCAGCGTAGCCGCCGTCGACGACCACCCGATGCTGCTCCACGGACTTCAAGCCTACCTGTCCGAGCACGCTGAAGACGTCGACCTCTGCGCGGTGCACCCGTCCGTTTCGGCGCTGCTCGCCGAGCCCGTGACCGCAACGGTGGTGCTGCTCGATCTGCTTCTGCCCGAGGAACGGGACATCACCCAGAACGTGCAGCGCATTCGCGCCGCCGACGCCCAGGTGGTCATCTACACCTCCGACTCCCGGCCCGGGATCGTCCGAGAAGCCCTCGACGCCGGCGCGCTGGGCCTGGTTTTGAAAGGCGACCCGGGTGAACGCGTGGTCGACGCGATTCGCGATGCTGCGAAGGGTGAAAAATCGTACTCGAGCAGGCTGGCGCACGCGATCGTCACCGACCCTCGCGCGGTCGTGCGGTTGACCCCGCGCGAACGCGAGGTACTCACCCTGATCGCCAAGGGCAAGCCGCGAAAGCTCATCGCGAAAGAGCTCGGCATCAGCGAGAACACACTCCCGACGTATCTCAAGCGCGTGGACGAGAAGTACTCCAGAGCCGGGAACGTCACCGCGAGTCCCGGGGAGCTGGCTGCCTTCGCCCTCCAAGACGGCTACATAGAACTGCCTCCAGACCGGCCCACCGGGTGAGCGGTTCGCCGGGAACCTACCGCTACAGCGTCGAGCGCGGACTTCAACGTGCTTTCGCGGTCCTCACCGTGCTGCTCGTCATTTCCTTTCTCGGTGCGTTCCTGCCGGTGGCGGGCCGCATCCACACCATGGCGTGGATCGCTTCCACCGGTTTTCTCTGCTACCTAGTCGTCCTGACGTTCAGAAGCTGGCAACTCCGGTTGAAAGAAAGCGATGGGATCATCGCATCGGTGGCGGCGCTGGCGACTGTCCTGGCGAACCTGGCGCCGGCACCGGTCCTGATCCCCTTGTCGGCCAGACCCACCCCGGTCGTGGTCGCGGTCATCCTGGTGGCGGGCTTCCACTCCAAGATCCGCACCTGGCTGATCTGTTCGACCCTGGGGTTCGCACACGTGCTCGTCACCGTGTGGGTGGGCGGGGCGGACAGCGCGATCGAAGGACTGTGGCCCATTCTGGCCGCACCGGTCGCCTCGGCCGCCGTGACCAAGGTGCTCAGGGCAGCAGGAACTCGGGCTGACCAGGCACAGCAGAGTCTGCACGAAGCGCAGGTCGTCGAAGCGAAAGCAGCGGCCGGCCGGGCAGCGCATCGAGACTTCCAACGGATCCTGCACGACGATGTCTCGGCGGCCCTGCGCGCAGTCGCCACGGTCGGGATCGACCGGGAAGCTGTCCGCGCCGCCTGCGGTGAAGCCGTACGCCGAGCCGAGCAAGAGCCACGGATGCCGGCGGAGAACGCCGAAAGCCTCGAACTCCTGCTCGCTGATTTGCCGTCCCCGGCCGGGCTCGAGCTGAACCTCTTCAGCGAAGGTTCCCCGACGGTGCCCGCGCCGGTCGCCCGGGCGACACTCGACGCCGCACGGCAAGTGCTGGTCAATGTCGAGCGGCACGCACGCGCGAGCGGGGTGTCCGTTCACCTGCGCGGGGACAACGACGGATTCACCGTGCGGATCCATGACGACGGCGTCGGCTTCCGGCCCGCCGAGGTCCGGGGAACCTCCGTGGGACTGCGGGACTCCGTCACCGGCCGCATGGCCGACGTCGGCGGGAAAGCCACGATCGTCTCGGTACCCGGCCGGGGTACCACCGTGGAGCTGTCCTGGTCGGCCGCCGACGCGGCGGAATCCGGGCCGGTGACGCAATCGTGGGTCCAAGGTCTGCACGCGGCGGTGGACGACGTCCGCGGCCCCTTGGCGGCCGTGTGCTTCCCCTACCTGCTGAGCATGGCCATCCCGGTCGTCCGCCACCTCGACGCCGCTCCGTCGATGCCTTGGCTCGCCGGCTGGTACGGGATCATGGCCACGGCGACGGCCTTGCTGATCTCCCGAGCCGATCGGCCGTTCCCCCGAGCCGGGGTTCGCGTCGCCGCACTGTGGACAGCCGCAGGTGCGGTCTGGGCCCTGCTGGTCATCCCGGCGGACAGCATCCAGACCTACGTGTCGTGGCCCGTCGGCGCGATCGGACCGATCCTCGTGGTCCTCTTCACCTTGGGACTGCGCTGGGAAGCCACCATCGTCCTCCTGATCCAGCAGTGCGCGCTGGCAGCGCTGGTGTTCGGAGGAGTCCTGCACACGCAGTCCTTCGTCGAGGCGTTGCCGGCCGCGATGTCGTCGTCACTCTGCCTCGTTTCGGGCGCGGTGATCACGAGCACGATCGCGAAGCTGGGCAAAGTGGTGCTCGAAGCGGGCGCGGAGCGCACTGAGATCGCCAGTGCGGCCGCGGCGCGGGACAGCAGACTGGCCTGGCGTTCACGCCGGATCGACGAGATAGGCCGGGAAATCCTGCCGTTCCTGCGGGACGTCGCGACCGGCGGCGGCCTGACCGACGACCCCGCGGCGACCCGGCACCGCGCCCGCACGCTCGAGTGGATGGCGCGCGACGAGCTGCACATTCCCGGGGTGCTGGACACCGGCAGCAGGCGGCGACTCGAAACCGCCCGGCTGGACGGCTGCGTCGTCACCATCCAGGCCGACACCGACACCATGGAGCCTCCCCGGGTAGTGCGTGACCTCCTCGAATCCGCGCTGAGCACGTCGGTCACCCCGCGCGAAGTGATCTTGAGCCTGCATCCCGAACCCGGCCGGACGACCATCAGCCTGGTCTGCGTCCCCGGCGATTCCCAGCGTGCCGGCCTGCTGCGCGCGACGGTACCCGCGGGCACGGTCGACGACGAACCGGAAGCCACTTGTGTCGAGGTTTCCGTCGCTGCTCGGTGAAGGTGTCCTGGATTTTGCGGACAGCGGCCGAGGGGCGTACCGCGCCACGATGAACCCATCGGGCACACAGCCCGGTTCATCGGACGAGAAGGTGCGAAATGGAATCCTTGCGCGAACGGTTCACCAATCCGGCGTGGCAGCAGAAAGTCATCATGCACTTGACACTGCCCGACGCGGTCACCCTGAAGACGCGGACCGGCGACGCCAACTGGCTGCCCACGATCTTCTGGTTCTTCGACCAGGTGGGCGAGGCGGTCGAGCGCGAAGGCGGGGCCATCAGCAAGTACCTGAACGATGGGGTGGTGGCGGCGTTCCCGATCGACCGGGCGGCCGAGGCGATCAACGCCGCGATCATCGTCCAGGAGCGGATCACCGAAGCGCAGCGGGAGAACAGCTACCGCTGCAACTGCGCGATCGGCGTCGCCACCGGCCGAGCGGTCGAGTTCCCCGGCGGTGTGGACACGACCTACATCGGCCCGGTCGCCGACCGGGCGGAGCGGCTCTCGGACGGCGCCAACGCGGGGGCGATCTTCGTGGACGAACCGACCGTGGGCGCGGCCAACATGATGAAGGTGTTCGCCACCTACGGGAACGTGATCAACCGCGAGGGCAGCCAGTACCTCGCGGCACTCGAAGAGCTGCCTGCGGAAGGAGCGGGCGAGCGGATCTCCTACCACGAGATCCTCTGGGCCGCCCAGTCGTTCGGCGTCCGATCGAGAGCCGTCACGAAGATCACCGTGCCACAGCCGATCGTCCCGCCCCAATCCGGTCCGGCGCGCGAGCGCGTCGCCTGGCAGCGGGGCACAGTGTCCAACTGGCTCGGCGAGAAGGAGATCGGATTCCTCACGGGCGACCACGGGGAGACCTACTACCTGCACCGGGACAACATCTGCCTCGAAGCGGGTGAGGTCAAACGCGGCGAAGCGGTGTTCTTCGTCGCCCAGGCGCCCCGCGAGCAGGACCGCAACCCGCGCGCGCTGTGCGCGATCCCGCTCGGTGCGGAAATCACAGTCACGATCACCAAGATCTTCACCGCGTACGGGTTCTGCCAGCTGTCCGACACGCGGGGCACTCTCCAAGAGCTGTTCCTCGACCTCGGTCACGGCGCCCAGGACCGCTACCGGCGCGGTCAGGAACTGAAGATCAGGATCGACCGGAACCCGAGGGGCCCGATCGGGATCGTGCTCGACCCGGTCCGCGAATCGCTGTCGGCGTGAGAAAGGCCTTCGAGCGCGGCGGCGGCGTCGGCATCGGCGCCCTCATGACCGCCCTTGGCGTCGCCGCCGTGCTCATCGGCTGGAACTGCGACGGATACCTGCAGTCCGTTTTGCTCGAGGTGGGTGCCGCGTTCTTGCTCCTGGCACCGCTCAAGTTCGTCGAGATCGCGATGACCCGGCGAATCGGGCGGCGGGTCGAGGACGGCGTCGCCGAAGCGTTGAACGGGACTTCGGGCAGTCCGCACCCGGACGACGCCGATCGAATTCGCACGCACCTGATCCGTCAGCTGGATGCCCAGCGTCCGCGTGAATGGAAGGTGGTGAATCCGCCGGATGAACCGTTCGACTTCGTTTTGGAACGCAAGCAGAAACGCATTGCCGTAGTCATCCGCCACACACCTTTTCCCTTGGATTCGGCGACGGTCAGGCGGATGATGGCGGAAGCCCGGGTACACGGGATCCCGGAACTCATCGTGATCAGCTTGTCGATTCCGACCGAGCTGGCCGCGGAGCAGGCCGAACGCACACCGGGACTGCACTTGATCGCAAGCACCGACGACGGCGTTCTCGAAGCCGAGTTCGGCGCGGCTGTGGGTCTCGACCTCGTTTGACCCAAGCATGGGACCGGGCCGGGAGCGCGACCAGCTCCCGGCCCGGTCCTTTCAGCTGCTCGCGTCCATCGCCACGCTCGACGCTCGGACAGCTCCCTCCGGGTCAGCCGCGCCACCACCCACCCGCGCTGGAACACCAGTAGCCGCCCGAAAGTTCGCCACGAGGGCCGCCGCGGCCGGCGCCGAGCCGGCCGGGTGCTGGTGTCGGGCCACAGCGGCTGGTCGAGCGTCAGGCCGTAGCGCTTCCGGTCACCGGGGACGAACGCGATCCCGGCCCGGCCGCGGCGCGGACCGAACGCGGCGCGGGTCGGCCATCGATGTTCGATCGTGGCCCAGTGCCCAGTGCCCGGCCGCCACCGGGGCGCTGGCCGATCCGGACCGCGTCGCCGCCGACGGCGCAAGTGTTCTCCGGCGTCCTCATGCGACTCGGCACGGTGGCCGGAGGCTCGGTCCGCGCCACCCGCCCGGTGGCCGGTACCGGCCTGCACGTCCGGCGCCGGATCCGCACGCAGTGCGTCGAATTCCTCCCGGATCTCACCTTGCCGAGCGAAGCGAAGTCGGGATCTGGACGAAGTGGTCGCTCAGTGCTGCATGCCGTAGGACTTCTGGCACGGGTAGCCGTCGTTCGTCGCCGACCAGCTCGCCGGGTAGCCGTTCTGCGCCCACGCCGCGTAGGCCTGCGCGTAGCTGTACCCCCTCGCGCGCAGCCACTGGCACGGGGTCTGCCCGGCCGACGGCGTGATCGCGATCCACGACTGGGCGTTGATCCAGCCCGGCTGGGCGTACCACTGGCTCGTCGCGGCGACGCCCACCGGGGCCGCGGTCACCGTCTGCGGCGGGGGCACGTAGACGGTCTGCGGCACCGGCGCGGTCACCGTCGGCGTGCTCGGCGCGGTGACCGTCGCCGTCGAAACCGGTGCCTGGGAGGCGCTTCCGGCGATCGTGCGCGGCAACCCGCACGACGCCAACGCGAGCACGGCGGAAAGCGCCGCGACTGTCCGAAGTGTACGCATGGCGGTTCTCATCCCGTCCTGGTCATGTGACTCCCGACGATGACGCCGCCGGAAACGGTGTACGTGCCGGAGAAAGTCCGGGTCGTGCCGTCGGTCTGGGCCGCCGACAGGACGACGTGGACGGTGCTGCCGCGGATGTCGGTGACGGTCAGCGTGTCCCACGCCGTCGTCGCGAAACCACCCGCGTACTTGGTGTACCCGCCGCCGCCCGCGATGCGGCTGCCGCCGAGGGACCACGCCGTGGCGAAGTCACGCCGGTTGATCGCGTCGTAGTACGCGATCACCGTGGCCGCCGCCCCCGGGTTTTCCCTCGGTGGCAACGAAACCGGCGGCTGGACGTACACCGGTGCGGGCACCGCGACCGTCGCGGTGCTGGTGACCGGCGCCTGGGGCACCACCGTGACCGGCACGGGCACGCCGGTCACCGGGATCCCGCACGCGGTCGCACCCAGCAGCACCAGGGCGGCCACGGCGATTCTGGTCGCGTTCACGGCCATCACCTTCTTCCGTGTCCGCTCCCTGGAATCGGGCGGCCGGCGGGATCCGCAACGGATCCGGCGAACCGCGACGCAAGCGTTATCCCGACAACTCCTGACGGGAGATGTCGTACGCCGTCATCGCGGCGGTCAGGTGGCGGGCGTCCGCGGGCCGCGTCGCGTCGTAGCCGGTGATCAGCTGGACGCGCCCGAGGCGGTAGGTCAGCGTGTTGCGGTGGATGTTCAACGCGGTCGCCGCCTCACCGCGGTTGTAACCCGAAATCACGAACGCACGCAGGGCGTCGATCAGGTGCGGGTGATCTTCGAGCGGGAGCAGGACGGCGGCGAGCGCTTCCCGCGCCGGGCTCGGCCGGGCCAGCTGGTACTCGATCGCCAGGTCCGCCAAGCGGTACAGCCGGGGCGCCCGGCGCAGGCTCTCCGCCAGCCCGAGGACTTCGCCGGCTTCGGCGTGCGCGGCCGGGATGGCCGCGAGCGTCCGCGCGTGGGCGGCCGCCGCGGTGCACGGGCGCCCGCAGACGCGGTCGACCCGCGCCGCGACGGCGTCGGCCGCGACCCCGGCGGGGACCAGGAGCACGCCACCGTCCCCTTTGAACGTGACCAGCACGCCGGGCTGGGTGTCCAAATCGGACCGGACCGCGCGGAAGAGGTCCGTCGCCGCACGGGAACCCGCCGAAGCGGGCAGTGAAGGCAGGTGGAAGACGACGACGTCGTAGCTCTCGGCCAGGTCGATCCGGCGCACCGGACGGCCGGCGAGCAGGCTCGCCGCCAGGTTCTGGCGGTCCTCGCGCCGCTCCCAGTCGAGGTCGTCGCGCTCCTTCAGGTACGCCTCCGCCACCCGGGGCATCACCTCGCCGAGGAAGTCCAGCATCCGCGCGCCGAGCAGCGCGCGGTCGCCGGCCGCCAGGTCCCAGGCGACGCTCGCGGCCAGCGGGTAGATCTTCAGCACGGCGTCCAGCGGCAGGCCGTCGCGGGCCCGCTCGGCACCCCACGCGATCGGCAGCGCCAGCTCCGGCGCGGTCGGCCGCCGGTCCTCGGCGACCGTCGTCAGGAACAGCTCGAACACCGCCCGCGCGTTGGCGACCAGGTCGCCTTCCAGCACGCTCGCCGGCAGCAGCCGGTACGCGGGGATCTCGGCGGCGCACTTCGCGATCATCGCGGCCGCGATCTCCCCCGCCCGCGGGAACAGCGCGTCGACGGCGTCCATGCCCGGCATTGTCACCGTGCACAAACGGTCAGGGCAAGTTTCTGCGCGTTTTGCCAGCAGACAGCGTTGATCAAGGAGCGCATGCTGTGCATGACAACCAGACGAAGGGACTTCGCAATGGCGCGGGGAACGAAACGATGGCTGGCCGCGATCGGCCTGGCGGGCGCACTGGCGCTGAGCGCGGCGGTCCCGGCCCAGGCGGCCGCGGCCGGGGGCAACAACGACTTCGCGTGCCGTCCGGGCGCCGCCCACCCGAACCCGGTCGTGCTGCTCCACGGCACCTTCGCCACCTACTACGAGGACCTGAACTTCCTCCAGGCCGACCTGGCCGCCCGCGGCTACTGCACGTTCTCCCTGACCTACGGCGCCTACCCCCAGTTCCCCTTCGTCGGCGGCCTCAAGCCGGTCGCGGAGTCGTCACTGGAGATCAAGGACTTCGTCGAGCGCGTCCGCGCGGCCACCGGCGCGGCGAAGGTCGACGTCGTCGGGCACTCCGAAGGCGGCCTCCAGTCGATCTACCTGGCCAAGATGCAGGGCATCCAGAGCGAGATCGGCAAGGTCGTCGCGATCGCCCCGCCGACGCACGGCGCCAACGCGTCCGGCCTGCTGACGCTGGCCTACACGCTGCTGGGCAAGAGCACGTGGGACACGATCGTGAAGACGATCGGCCTGCCGATCTTCGCCGACGAACTGGACGGCGGCGCGGCGATCGTCGCCCTCAACACCGGCCCGGTCGCCCAGCCCGGCATCGACTACACGGTGATCACCTCCCGCTACGACGAGCTGGTGACCCCGACGGAGACGTCGTTCATCCGCGAGCCGGGCGTCCACAACCGCTACGTCCAGGACTCGTGCCCGTTCGACCCGGTCGGCCACATCGGCGAGGCGTACGACCTGAACGTCTGGCACCTGGTGCGCAACGCCCTCGACCCGGCTCACGCCACCCCGATCAAGGTCTGCGCGGTGGGTTCCCCGGGCTGAGTCAGCCCGTCGGCAAGCCGATCCGGTCGCGCTCGAGGCTCGCGCGCAGCCGGGACACGGCCTGGACGGCGGTGTCGTCGAAGGCGTCGCCGACCAGCTCGGTCAGCACCTCGGTGAAGGTCCGGCCGGCCGCCTCGGTCAGGCTCGCGCCTTCGGCGGTCAGCACCAGCAGGGACGACCGGCGGTCGGCCGGGTTCGGCTGCCGGGCGATCCACCCGTGCCGTTCCAGGCGGTCGATGCCCTTGCTGGTCGCGCCGATGCCGATGGCGAACTCGGCGGCCAGGTCGGCGACCCGGGAGCCGGGGTGTTCGCGCAGGTGGCGCAGGAATTCGTACTGCGAGGTGACGATCCCGTGCCGCTCGCGCAGCCGGTCGTTGAGCGCGTTGTAGAGGCGCGTCTCACAGCGGACGAGGTCGGAGAAGAAGACGTAGGGGTCCCCCGATTTAGATGCCACGGAATATACTGTAGCGGCATCTACTTCGGAGGACGACGATGAGCAAGGACCAACGCGCGAAGATCGACGCGATGCTGCGCGCACCGGTACCCGAGGGGCCGCGATCGGTCGAGGAGATCCGGTCGGGGTTCGCGGCGCTGATGGCCACGATGATCGTGCCGAAGGACATCCGGACCGCGGAAGCCACGCTCGGCGGCCGCCGGGCCCTGCGGGTCGAGCCGGCCGGCGGGCCGCGTCCCGGGACGATCCTGTACTTCCACGGCGGTTCGTTCGTGTTCGGCTCGCCCGAGACCGCGCTCTCGCTGACCGGGAACCTGGTGGCCAGGACCGGGTTCCCGGCGCTCTCGCTGGACTACCGGCTGGCGCCGGAGCACCCGTTCCCGGCCGCGAGCGACGACTCGCTCGAGGCCTACCGGGCGCTGCTCGAAAGCGGCGAGGACCCGTCGGCCGTCGCGTTCGCCGGGGATTCCGCCGGCGGTGGCCTCGCGGTCACGACCTGCCTGCGCGCCCGCGCCGCCGGCCTCCCGCTGCCGGCGGCGATCGTGGCCTTCTCCCCCGGGCTCGACGGCACCCGGACCGGCGAAAGCATGCGGACGAAGGCGGCCGCCGACCCGATCCTGACGCGCGAGGGCCTGGACCGCACGGGCGCGATGTACTTCGCGGGCCAGGACCCGCGCCAGGAGCTGATCAGCCCCGCGGTGCTGGCCGACCTGACCGGCTTCCCGCCGATGCTGCTCCAGGTGGGCACCAACGAACTGCTCCTGGACGACTCGACGCGCCTGGCCGCCCGCGCGCGAGCCGCCGGGGTGGACGTCGTCCTCGACGTCACCGCCGACGTCCCGCACGTGTTCCAGTGCTTCGCCGGGGTCTTGGACGAGGCCGATCAGGCCCTCGACCGCGCCGCCCTCTTCCTGACCCAGCACCTCCCGGGCTAGGCGAGGCCGATCGCGAAGACGTGCAGGTCGCGGTCCGAAGGCAGGGTCACCGAGGCGATCGTCTTGCCAGCCGGGGCGTCGAACGGCGCGGTCGCGTACACCGACGCCCCGCCGCCTTGGCCGCCCGGCTGGTTGCGGTGGTCCGCGCGGGCCACCAGCGTGTTGCCGAACACCGGGTCCGTGCCGCCGCCCGGGAAGACCCAGTCGCCGAAGGACAGGTCCGCGGTCGCGGTCGTGCCGTCGGTGAACGTCACCGTCGCCGACCCCCGGTGGTCGCCGTTCGAGGCCGTGCCGATGAACGACAGGCGGGTTCCGGACACCTGGACGACCTGCCCGGCCGCCGCCGCGTTGTCGGGACGTCCGGCCGGCGCCGCGGGCCAGGTGAACGTCGTGCCGGACACCGACGCCGGCTTGCCGCCGACCAGGCCGGCCGCGGCCAGCGCCTGCCGCGAGAGGCTGTTGCCGGCGCCGTCGATGTCCGCCGAACCGGCGTCACCGTCGTCGGAGATGCCCACGTTCGCGTACGCGGCCGCCAGGCCGCCCGGAGGCGCGACCAGCACGATCACCGAAGTCTTGCTCCCGCCGACGGTCACCGGCACCTGGTAGTACCCCTCGGCCGTCCCGGCGGCCACCGCCACGCTCAGCTTCGCCGTACCGCTCCCGGTCCGGTCGTCGAGCCGGACCTGCCGCGGCCCGGTCACCGACAGCCCGGCCGGCGCCCGCGTGGCCACGTCCAGCGCCCGCTCGCGCCCGGCGAGCCGCTGCCCGCTGACCGTGAACTCGCCGCTGGTCCCCGGCGCGACGGCGACCTGGTTGGTCACCGACGTCAGGTACGGCCGCTCACCGTCCCGATAGGACGGTGGCACCGAGTTCGACGCCCAGCGCTTGTCCGGAGTGGACACCAGCGAGAAGTCCAGCCGCCCGCCGTCCCGCACGGTGTTCGCGGGCAGGGACGTCCGGTTCCAGTCACGGCCGTTCAAGGAAAGCGAATGGACGTACGTCGCCGGTGCCTGCGGCGCCCGGATGTCGAGCGTCCGCCCGGACGGCAGCGACAGCACCGCCCGCTCGAACAGCGGGCTGTGCACGACCAGGTCCGGCGTCCCCGGCGTGGCCGGGTAGATACCGAGCGCGGCCCAGACGTACCACGACGACTGCGCACCGAGGTCGTCGTTACCCGGCTCGCCGTCCGGGGTCGCGCTGAACAGCGTCGTCGCGATCTCGCGAACCACCTGCTGAGTCTTCCACGGCTGCCCGACGTGGTTGTACAGCCACGGGACGCCGAAGTCGGGCTCGTTGCCCGCCCACATGTACGGCTCGTTGGGGCCGACGTTCAGCTTCTGGAAGAACGTGTCCAACCGGGACGACACCGCGGCCGGGCCGCCCATCGCCGTCACCAGGCCGGCCGGGTCCTGCGGCACCAGCCACGTGTACTGCGCCGCGTTGCCCTCGTCGAACCCGTCCTGGCCGAACTTGCCGGGCGGCGGCGGGACGTACGCCGGGCCGTCCGGGAAGCGCCCGTCCTGCCCGCGCGGCTGGAGGTGGCCGGTGAGCGGGTTGAACAGGTTCTGCCAGTTCTGCCCGCGTTTCGTGAACTCGCGGGCGACGTCGCGGTCACCGATGCCCTGCGCGAACTGCGCGATCGCGAAGTCGTCGATCGCCCACTCCAGGGTGATCGACGCACCGACGCGGGCGTGGTCGCCGCGGGAAGCGTCGTTGTTCGGCAGGTACCCGCGGGCCACGTAGTCCGCGATCCCCCGCCGTTCCTGGTACGCCCCAGGCGTTCCGTCCACCGAGGTCGCACCCTTGACCAGGTACTTCAGCGCCGTCTTGACGTCGAAGTCCCGCGCCCCGAACGCGTACAGGTTCGAAATCAGCGCGACCGAGCTGTCGCCGGTCATCTGCCCGGTGTAGTCGTTCGCCATCGGCCAGCGCGGCCACCAGCCACCCTGGACGGCGTCGTTCGTGAGCGACTGCGCCATGTCACTGGCTTCCTTCGGGAAGAGCATGGCGTGCAGGGGCGCGAGCGAGCGGTAGGTGTCCCAGTCGGAGAAGTTCGCGTACTGGTGCCGCCCCTTCGGCAGGGTCCGGACCTGGTCGTCGAAGCCGGTGTACCGGCCGTCGGCGTCGTCGAACGTGTTGGGGTGCAGCAGCGAGTGGTACAGCGAGGTGTAGAACGTCTTGAGCTGCGCGGTGTCGCGACCCGCGACGCGGATCTTGCCCAGCGCCTGCGTCCACTTGTCGCGAGTGGACTTCCGGACCGCGCCGAAGTCCCAGCCGGGGACTTCCGCGGCCGCGTTGGCCTTCGCGCCGTCGACGTCCACATAGGACATCGCCACCTTCGCGTGCACCGTGCCCGAGCCGAACGTCAGGTAGGCGCCCGCCCGCGGCGAGTCGACGCTGTCGGTGCCCGGTTTCACCGACGAGCCGTCCCACGTGCCGTGCGCGGTGAACGGCTGGTCGAACGTGATGTCGTAGAAGACCGTGTACTTGTTCGGCTTGCCGCAGAAGTTGCCGGTGGTCGCCGACCCGCTCACCTCGCGGTCACCGGTGATCTTCAGAGTTGCGGCGGAGTTCCCCGCCAGGCTGGCACCGCCCTTGACGAGCACCTGCGGCGTCGAGCCGGCCGGGTAGGTGAACGTCGCGAGCCCGGTGCGGGTCGTGGCGGTCAGCTCGGCCCGGACGTTCGAGTCGGCCAGCGTCACGGCGTAGTAGCCCGGCTCGGCCTGCTCGCCGTCGTGGCCGAAGTGCTCGGTGCGGTCCCAGGGCGCGCTGCCGACGTCGCCGGTGACCGGGAGGATCGGCACGTCCCCGAACGCGTTGCAGCCGACCGAGGCGTGGTCGAGGCTGAAACCTCGGATCTGATCGGAGTGGTACTGGTAGCCGGCGTACGCGCCCTGGGTGTCCGGCGAGAACTGCATCATCCCGAACGGCGCCGCCGGGCCGGGGAAGTTGTTGATTTCGCCGACCGAGCTCCCGCCGCGACCGGTCCCGATCAAGGTATCGACGTAGGCCGCCGGGTCCCCGACCAGCGGTGACAACGTTGTCGGCGCCGCCGAAACGACGGCGGGCACCCCGATCACCGCCGTCGCGACCAGTGCCGCCATGAACCTGTACCGCACCCGGTGCCTCCCAGAGCCGACAGCCTTGTCATCCGACCTTTGCCTGCGCCGCACCTCCGGGTCAACACTTTGACAAAGACCTGGCTCGTGCCCTCAACGTATGAAGATCCGGTCAGGATCGGGTGGTGGCCGTGTCAGGGCGCCTAACCTCGACGCGGTGTGCGCACGTGTACTGGTCGCCGAGGACGACGAGAAGCAGGCCGAGGTCCTCCGGCTCTACCTCGAAAGCGAGGGCCACACCGTCGTGCTGGCCCCGGACGGCCGGGCGGCCCTCGACGAAGCCCGCCGCGAACGGCCCGACCTGCTGGTCCTCGACGTGATGATGCCGAAGGTCGACGGCCTCGACGTCTGCCGGATCCTGCGGCAGGAGTCCGACGTGGCGGTGCTGATGCTCACCGCCCGCGCCACCGAGGACGACCTGCTGCTCGGCCTCGACCTCGGCGCGGACGACTACCTGACCAAGCCGTACAGCCCGCGCGAGCTGATGGCCCGGGTCCGCACGCTGCTGCGGCGGACCGCCGGCCGGCGGGAACCACCGGACCCGGCGTTGCGGGCCGGCGCGCTGCGGCTCGACCCGGTCCGGCACGAGGTGTCGGTCGGCGGCCGCGCGGTGGAGACCACGCCAGGCGAGTTCCAGCTGCTCGAGACGCTGATCCGGCAGCCGGGCCGGGTCTTCACCCGCCGCCAGCTGCTGGAGCTGACCCGCGGCGACGACCGGTTCGTCAGCACCCGGATCATCGACGTCCACGTGCTCAACCTGCGCAAGAAGCTCGAGCCCGACCCGCAGAAGCCGGTCTACCTGCGGACCGTGTTCGGCGTGGGCTACAAGCTGACGGCGGAACATGACGCGTAGCTTCCCCCGGCGGCGCAGCCTCGTCGTCCGGCTCACCGGCGTCTCGCTGCTCATCGCGCTCGCCTCGATCGCCGCGACCGCGTGGCTCGCGGTGCAGACCACCACGCGCGCGATCCAGCAGGAGCAGGGCCAGGCGCTCTCCGGCGACGCGACGATCTACACCGAGCTGCTCGGCTACGCGGCGGCCAACCACACGTGGGGCCAGGTCGGCCCGCGGCTGAAAGCGCTGTCCGAGCAGACCGGCCGCCGGATCGTGCTGACCACCCTCGACCGGCACGTCCTCGGCGACTCCGGCGGCACCCCGGTCACGCTGCCGGTCAAGGCGACCGCGTCGGTCGACCCGCTGCACGTCGACCCGGTGCTGCTGCCGCAGGCCGGCACGAGCGGGATCGACCCGCGGGCGGCCGGCCCGTTCCGGCTGCCGCAGTCCGAACGCGACGAGCTCGCCGCCGTGGCCCGGAAGGCCACCGCCTGCCTCGCCGTGGTCGGCCTTCCCAGCCAGGTGCGGGAGTCACCGAGCGGGCGGGCGCAGCTCACCGGGCTGGACCCGCTGTCCGCTCGCTACTTCGCTTCGAAGTGCGGCCTGTACGAGCTGGCCGCGCCGACGCCGACCGAGGAAAGCGCGCTGCGCAGCCTCGACGAAATCGTGAACCGCTGCCTGCGGAGCCAGGGCGCGGACCCGGTGAAACTGGGCCTCGACCTGGAGGTCCTCGACGTCCCCGACCAGCGGCCGACCCAGGGCTGCCTCGACTCGGCCCGCCGCGAGCAGCTGACGCCGTTCGTCGCGCCGCCCGCGTTGCTGTTCACGCTCGGCCCGGGCGGGTCGCAGCTGCCGACGTTCACGCTGTCCCGGGAGAACCTGACCCGGATCCTCGCGGTGACCGGCGGCGTGCTGGTGCTGGCCGTCGCGCTCACGGTGCTGGTGGCGACCCGGCTGTCCCGCCCGCTGCGGGCGCTGACCGAAGCCGCGCAACAGGACCGCCCGGCGCCGGTGAAGTCCCGCGACGAAGTGGGGTACCTCGCGACCGCGTTCAACGACCTCACCGCGCGGCGGGAGCGCATCGAGGAGCTGCGCAAGGCGATGGTCAGCGACATCGCGCACGAGCTGCGCAACCCGCTCAACGTCATCCGCGGCCGGCTGGAGGCCGCCGAGGACGGCCACCTGCCCTTCGACCACGCCCTGAGCGCGTCGCTGCTCGAGGAAACCGCGCTGCTGCAGCACATCGTCGACGACCTGCAGGACCTCGCCGCGGCCGACGCCGGGCAGCTCCGGCTGCACCCCGAGCCGCTCGACGCGGCCGAGCTGGCCGGGCACGTCGTCGTCGCGCAGGCCGACCGGGCCGCCGCGGCCGGTGTCGGGCTCACCGTCGAGGCCGACGGCGACACCGCGCTGGCCGCCGATCCGGTGCGGCTGCGGCAGGTCGTCGGCAACCTGGTGACGAACGCGATCCGGCACACCCCCGCCGGCGGCCGGGTGACGATCCGCGTTTCCTCCACTGTGGACGAGGTGGCGCTCGCCGTGGCGGACACCGGTACCGGGATCGCCGCCGCGGACCTGCCGCACGTGTTCGACCGGTTCTGGCGGGCCGAGAAGTCCCGCAGCCGCCAGACCGGCGGCAGCGGGCTCGGCCTCGCCATCGTGCGACACCTCGTGCACGCCCACGGCGGCACGGTGACCGCCGAGTCCGAAGTGGACAGCGGATCGACGTTCACCGTCCGGCTGCCGAAGGCGGATCGCGGTGGCGAGGGTGCCGAGGCCGGCGACGTGGGTGGCGGCGGACCTAGCCTTTGAGGCCGCTTTGGGCGAGCCCTTCGACGAACTGGCGTTGCGCGATGATGAACACGACCAGCACCGGCACGACGGTCGTGGTCGCGGCGGCGAGCTGGACGTTCCAGAGGTGACCGCCGTAGACGTCGACGTACTGCGTCAGCGCCACCGGCAGCGTGAACATGTCCTTGTCGGTCAGGTAGACCAGCGGTTCCAGGAAGAAGTTCCAGGTGTTGAGGAAGGTGAAGATCGCCACCGCGGCCAGCGCGGGTTTCGCGATCGGCAGGGCGACGCGCCGGTAGAGCCCGAACCGCGAAAGGCCGTCGAGCCGGCCCGCTTCTTCGAGCTCGCCCGGGATCGTGATGAAGAACTGGCGCATCACGAACGTCGCCAGCACGCTCGGCGCCCCGAAGATCGGGACGACGATGAGCGGCCAGTGCGTGTTCGTCAGGCCGAGGTCGTCGACCACCCGGAACAGCGGGATGATCGTGACCTCGCTCGGCACCATCAGCCCGATGAGGATCAGCGCGAACAGCTTCTCGCCGCGGAACCGGATGCGGGCGAACGCGTACCCGGCGAGCGAGGAGAAGAACATCGTGCCGAGCGTGACGAGCACGGCGATGTAGAGGCTGTTGAAGTACTGCCGCGCCAACGGGAAGTCGGTGAACGCGACCCGGTAGTTCTCCCACTGCGGCTGGTCCGGGAACAGCCTCGGCGGGTACGCGAGGACTTCGTTGGCCGGCAGCAGCGACGCCGTGATCATCCACCAGGTGGGGAACACGAACGGCACGGCCAGCACGACCAGCACCGCGTAGCAGGCGATCTTCGCCCTACGACTCATGGAACACCCACCGCTTCCGCATCCGCCACTGCAGCAGCGTGAGCACGAGGATGACGAGGAACAGCACGACGGCCAGCGCGGAGCCGTAGCCGAGGTCGTGGTTGGCGAAAGCCTGCTGGTAGAAGTAGAACACCAGGACGTTGGTGCTGTCGGCGGGGCCACCGAGGGTCAGCACCTGGATCTGCGCGAACACCTGCAGCGCACCGGCGACGGTGATGATCGCGGTGAGCAGCGTGGTCGGGCTGATCATCGGCAGGATCACCGAGCGGAACCGCCGCCACGGCCCGGCACCGTCCAATTGCGACGCCTCCGTGATCGACGCCGGGATCCCCTGCAGCGCGGCCAGGAACAGCACCATGTTGAGGCCGACGTTCTTCAGCACCTGCACCACGATCACCGACAGCATCGCGGTGCCGTTGCCGCGCAGCCAGTTCGGCCCGTCGACGCCGATCGTCTGCAGCAGCGCGTTGATGCCGCCGTTGTCCTGCAGGAGGAAGTTCCACACGATCGTCCAGGCGACGAGCGTGACGACCACCGGCGAGAAGAAGACCGTGCGGAACACCGTGGTACCGCGCAGCTTCAGGTTCAGCAGCAAGGCCAGCGACAGCGCCAGCACCAGGTTGAGCACGACCAGGCCGACGCAGAAGATCGCCGTCGCGCGGGCGACCTTCGGCGCGGTCGGGTCGTCGAAGAGCTTGGCGTAGTTGTCCGCGCCCGCGAACGACGACGTCCCGGCGAGCAGGTTCACGTCCTGGAAGCTGTACCAGACCACCGCGACCAGCGGCGCCACGACGAAGGCGAGGAACCCGAGGGCTTGCGGGGCGATGAAGAGCCACCCCGCCAGCTCCTCGCGCTTCCTCGACGTCCACGTCATCGGCTCAGTGCCGGGTCGATGGCCTGGCAGACCCCCGCCAGCGCGGCGGGCACGTTCGCGTCCGGCTTCCACATCGGGTCCAAAGCGGACTGGACGAGCGACGCGATCCGCGCGCTGCCGGTGTGCGACGGCAGCACCGCACCGTTCTTGATCCCGTTGACCACGACGTTCTGCAGCTGGTCCTGGCTGAACAGCGGGTTCGCCTTGGCCAGCGTGGCCGCGTTGAGCAGGCTGTCGCGCGCCGGCGGGAAGTACTGGCCGAGCTTCGCCGAGTTGGCCGGGTTGGTGAAGAACGCGAGGAAGTCCGCCGCGGCCTTGGCGTGCTTGCCCTTGACCGGCACGCCGATCCCGGCCTGGCCGATGACCTGCGCGTTCGCCTTGGGCCCGGCGGGCAGCGGGACGATGCCCCACTCGAACGGCTTGGCCTTCAGCAGCCCGGCGCGGCTGATCTGCGCGATGGTCAGGCCGCTTTCGCCGGCGAAGAAATCCGCCGTAGTCCCCGGGCCGGGCAGGGCTTTGTCGGTGAAGATCGCCTGGTGCAGGAACGTCATCGCGGACGTCATCTCCGGCGAGGTGAACCCGCACGTCTTGCCGTCCGGGCCCCAGGCGTCGGCGCCGAAACCGCGCCACACCGAGGCGAGCAGCACCCACTGCTTGTACTCGAACTCGCGGATGACCAGGCCCGCCTTGCCGGTGTCCTTGGCGGCGACCTGCGCGGCGATCCGCTTGGCGGCGTCCCACGTCCACTGTCCACTCGCGACCAGCCGGTCGGGTGTCTCGGTGATCCCGGCCTGGGTCAGCAGATTCTTGTTGTAGAACATGCCGAACGGCGACGTCGAGAACGGGTAGGCGTAGAGGCCGCTGTCCTTGGTCCACAGCTTCGTCGCCGACGGGACCAGTTCGCCCGCGTTGTACCCGGCGGCAGTGTCCAATGTGGGCTTGAGGTCGGTGAGCGCGCCGGACTGGACGAAGTCGGGGGCGTCGCGTTCCAGGATCCACGCGAGGTCGGGCGGGTTGCCGCCGGAGAGCTGGGTGGTGAGCGCGGCGGAGTAGGCGCTCGTGTCACCCGGGACGACGTCGAACTTGACCGACGCGACCTCGGGGTGGGTCTTGCGGTACTCGGTGGCGATGGAGTCGAAGAGGGCGAGCTGGTTCTTGTCCGTCGTCCAGACGGTCATGCGCAGTGCGATGTTCTGGTCGTCACCGGCGCCGCCCGAGCACGCCGTCGAAGCCAGTGCGACGGCGGACAGGGCCGCGGCGAGCAGCCGGATTCTCCGGTAGGCCACGATGCCTCCTGGTTATTCGAATTAGCAGGGACGGTAAGCGTCGCCCCCTGCACTGTCAACAGGCCGCTTGAGCCTCAGCGGGAGTCTGTTGTGGAGGGTCCGGTCGCGGTGGCGCCCGCGTGGATCCTGCACGGCAGGAGCAGCTGGCGCGACCGGGGGTTCTTCAACAGCTCGACGAGCACGCGCACGGCGTGCACGCCCATTTCGTGGCGCGGGATGCGGAACATCGACCAGTCGGTCGCGGTGCTCGGCACGGCGTGCGCGTGCGGCTGCTGCGACGGGTCGGCGTCGCCCAGCACGACGAGCGAAAGGTCCTCGGGCACGGTCAGCCCCAGGTCGTGCGCGCACGCCAGGATGCCGTCGGCCATCGCCGAGCTCTCGACGAGCAACGCCGTGACACCCTCGTCGAGCGCCTGCCGCAGCGCGACCGCCGGGTCCTCGGCCAGGAAGACGAGCGGCGGACGGCGGTGCTTGCGCGCGGCGGCCTCGTAGCCGGCGCGGCGGTCGAGCGTCGGCTCGTTCTCCTCGGTGACGCTGAGCAGCCCGATCCGGCGGTGCCCGAGGCCCCACAGCCACTCGTGGACCTCACGGGTGGCGGCGACGTAGTCCGCCCCGACGTAGCTGATCGGCCCGGTCGGCGACTCGCGGCGGCCGACGAACACGAACGGGAACTGCTCCTCGACCAGCTGCGCGAGCTCCTGCGGGTCGTTGTGCCGGCCCAGCAGGATCGAGCCGTCGGCGATGCGCAGCCGGTTCGTGCCGGCCTCGTAGATGCGGCGGCGCCCGTCGCGGCGGCCACCGCTGGTGAACAGCAGCAGGTCGAAGCCCTGCTGCTCGGCCTCCTCCTCGATGCCGAGCAGGAACGGCCGGTAGAAGTCGGCCACCCCGGACGGGAACACCGACTCGTAGGTGAAGACGCCGAGGATCTGGTTGGACCCGCCGCGCAGGCGACGGCCCATGATGTCCACGGTGTACCCGGTTTCGCGGAGCACCTGCTGCACGCGGTCGCGGGTCTCCGGGGTGATGCGCAGGCTGTCGGAGCCGTTGAGCACCATGGACACGACGGCCTGCGAGACGCCGGCCAGGCGCGCCACCTGGGCCTGCGTGACCCGGCCCGAACCCGCCGTCATCCGTGACTCCCTCCCGCCGTTCTCCGGCAGACCCTACCGGCGGCACGGTCAGTACCCCCGCACTTCCGGCCACCGGCGTTCCACCCCGGCGACGTCCAGTACCCGCGCGAAGTCCTCGAAGAGGCGGGCGTCCTCGCGCACGGCTTTCGGTTCGACGTCCTCGCCGAGGGCGAAGGCGGCGAGCAGCCCGGCGACCTCGCCGATGTTCCACTCCACGGGGTGCAGCCGGAAGCAGCCGTTCGTGATGTGCGTGGTGCCGATGTTCTTGCCGGCGGGCAGCAGGTTGGTGGTGCGGACGGGCAGCAGCGCCCCGAGCGGGATCTCGTACGGCACGCTGGCGACGTCGATGTAGCCGTCCCCGCCGGTCGACGGGTGCAGGTCGATCCGGTAGCTCCCGACCCCGACGGCGTCTTCGCGGCGCACGCGGCCATCGACGCCGAGGATCTCGGCCGAGACGTCGTGTTCGGTGACGGTCGTGACGGCCTTGATGCGGCGGGCTTCGCGGACGTACGCGGACTTCGCGAGCCCGTCCTTCGTGCCGGTGACGTCGGGGCGGAGCTTGAGCCCGGGGAAGCCGGTGCCGCCGTCGGCGCGGGGTGCCTCGGTCTGGAGCCAGTACAGGACCGAGAGGCTCAGCTGTTTGGCTTCTTCGTGCGCTTTCGCCACGTCCGCTTCGGTCGTGTGCCCGGGAATGGTGAGCGCGGGCTTGAGCCAGTAGTCGTTGAGCGGCCAGTTGACGAGCGTGATGTCGGAGTCGAAGGCGCCGTCGGTGTGCAGGTTGCGGGCGAGGATGCGGCGGAAGGCCCACAGTTCCTTGTCCCCGGCGTCGGCGCTCTGGTCGGCGGCCACGGTGAGGGGATCGCCGGGCGGGTTGGGGACGAAGGTGCGTTTGACCGGCTCGAGCGTCCGCGGGTCCGGGGCGACGAAACCGAGGAGCGGGCCGGGCCAGAAGCCCGGCTGGTAGTCGCGCCAGAAGCCGTACGTCGCGGGCCGGTCGACGACGTGGTTTTCGCCTTCGTGGTGGGAAACCGCGAAGCAGTAGGTGATGCCCTGCAGGTTGGCCGGGTCGGCTTCGTCGGGGGCGTGGGGTTCGCCGTGCGTGCTCTTGGCTTCGGCGCCGGTGACGTGCTCGGTGCCGGCGAGCGGCAGGAGGTCGCCGTTCTCGGTGGCGTCGAGGACGTACCGGGCCCGGACGGTGAGCCGGTCGGGGCCGCTTTCGAGCGTCACGGCGTCGACGCGATCCCCGTCGGTGTGCACCTCGACCGGCCGGTGGTTGCGCAGGACGTGGATCCGCCCGGCACTGACGTGCGGCGCGAGCATGGCTTCGAGCACGGCCAGCGCCACCCGCGGCTCGTGGCAGAGCTTGCTGACCCGCCCGGCCCCGGGGTTGAGCTCCGCCCGCCTCGCGGCTTCGGCGCGAAGCGGGTAGTGGCGGCGGTAGTGGTCACGGATCCCGGTGCGCAGCTCGCGGTAGGTGCGAGTGGACCCGAACCGCTCGATCCACGGATTTTCGTCCGGCGGAACGGCTTGCGCGGTGAGCTGACCGCCGAGCCAGTCGGTCTCTTCGGTCAGCACGACCCGGCGGCCGTGGCTCGCCGCAGCCAGCGCGGCGGCGACCCCGCCGAGGCCGCCGCCGACGACGAGAATCTCGGTGCCCAGTTCCGTCATGAAGCCTTCCCGAGGATGATAATTCGAATTACTACGCGGGTATGGTGCGCACGGGGAGGGCGACGAGTCAAGAGACAGAACCGGACAGCGTGGCCGATGAAGACGGGCGCGGGCCGGATACGGGGGCCGCCGCGAGCGAGACCCGCATCAGTGTCGATGCGTCGCGGGTTCGTTCGCGGTCCGGGCGAACCTCGGACGTGTGACGCGAGAACTCAGGCGGGCTGGTGGCCGATCAGCCTGGCGGCCAACCGCTTGGCCGTGCGGAACGGCTCCGCGTCCTGGGTGACCACAGACCGGACCGTGGCTCCCTCCAGCAGGAGCATCAGCTCGTCGGCCAGCCCGTCCGGCTCCCCCGCGCGCGTGACCTGCGCCCGCAGGTACCCGTGCAGCGCAGTCTTGTGGTGGCGGACGACCTCACGCACCGGGTCGGCCGGGTCCGGGAACTCCGAAGTCGCGTTCAGGAACGCGCAACCGCGATACCCGTCGCGGGACAACCAAGCTTCGTAGGCGTCGAACACCGCCAGCACCCGCTCCCGCGGGTCCGGACAGGCCGCCGTGATCTCGTCGACCTGCTCCTGCCACAAACGATCGCGCTCCCGCAGGTACGCCACCACGAGCCGGCCCTTCGAACCGAAGTTCCCGTACAGAGCCGCCTTGGTCACGCCCGCCTCGGCGGCCACCGTGTCGACGCCGACCACGTGGATGCCGTCCCGGTAGAACAGCGTCGACGCCGCCTCGAGCACCTTCCCCCGCGCGTCGCCGGGGCGAGTCCGGCCCATCTCACCTCCATACCCCTCGGTCTATCCGTCCACCTGGCCAAAGCCTAGCAGACCTTGACAGCCAACAGACCGGTCTGTCTGATAGACCCATGGCGACCAAGACACGAGAAACGACGTCCTGGTGGCCCCTCGCCGCAGCCGGCGCGGGGGTCATCGCCCTCTGCTACGGGTTCGCGCGCTACGCCTACGGACTGTTCGTCCCCCGCTTCACCGAGACGTTCGGCCTCACCACCGTCGGCATCGGCGTCCTCGGCGGACTGTCGACCGCCGGCTACGCGGCGGGACTGCTCATCGCCCCGAAAACCTCGGCGCGCTCGGCCCGCGGCACCGTCCTGCTCGCCGGAGCGGCCGCCACCACCGGGCTGGCGCTCATGGCGGCGGCCCCGCACGTCACCGTCTTCGCCGCCGGCATCGTGGTCGCCGGCGCCAGCGCGGGACTCGTCTCACCCGGCGTCGCCCAGCTCATCAGCGAGAGCGAGAGCGAAAACCCGGCCCGGGCCCAGACCTGGGCCAACACCGGCACCGGCCTCGGGCTCGCCGCGTCGGCGTTCACCCCGCTCCTGGCCCTCGGCTGGCCCGTCGTCTGGGCCGCCTTCGCCGGCCTCGGCGCGGCCATGACGCTGCTCGCCTGGCGGACGCTGCCGCACACCACCCCCCAGCCGGCGACCGCCGACAGCACGAACATCACGCCACTAGTGCTCAACTCCGTCCTCATCGGCGTGACGAGCGCGCCCTACTGGACCTTCTCCGGCTCCCGACTCGCCGAAGCCGGACTGAGCCCGGTCGCCGCCACCTGGTGCTGGTTCGCGATCGGGGTGGCCGGGCTGCTCGGCGGGCTCGCCGGCCGGGTCGTCGACCGCGTCGGGCTCCGCGCCGCCAACCTCGCCACCTGGACGCTCGCCGCGGCCGGTCTCGCCCTCCTGGGCGTCCCGGGCCTCGGGCCGAAGAGCGCACTGATCTCGAGCGCGCTCTTCGGCAGCACGTACATGGCACTGACCGGCCTGTGCATCGTCTGGGCGGCCCGCGTGTCCCCCGCGCGGCCCGCCCGCGGCGTCACCTGGTCCTTCGTCGGCCTCGGCGCCGGGCAGACCGCCGCCGCCCCGCTGGCCGGTGCGGCGGCCGGCACTCTCGGACTGGGACCGGTGTTCATACTGACCGGTCTGGTCGCACTGCTCGCGTGGACTCCCTGGGTCAAGCCAGCCGGGCCGGCAGCCCCGCGGCCGTGACGAGCTCCGGGCCGGGGAACTTGACCGCCCGCGACAGGCGCTCCCCCGTCACCGTGAACACCCACAGCCCTTCCGCGCGCAGGACTCCCCCGGCGTCCGGGCGGTAGCTGCCCGCCGCGGGCTGCCCGTTGGCGCGCGTGGGCCGCAGCCGGATCGCCCGGTCCGCCTGGAACGCGTAGCGCTCCAGGAACGGCAGGCACACGCTGACCCCCTTGAACCACACCGGGTGCGGCACGGCTTCGAGGCTGAAGTCGTCGTGGATGACGGTCCGGATGGCCGCGGTGTCCTGGGCCTCGAACGCCGCCAGGTAGCGGTCGAGCAGCGCCCGTTCGACCGCCACGTCCGGCGGCGGTGCGTCGAGGTCGAGTTCGTCGAGCCGCTGCCGGGCCCGCTGCAGCAGGCTCTTCACCGCGGGAACGCTGATGTCGAGCGTCTCCGCGATCTCGGCCGCGGACCACGACAGGACCTCCCGCAGCAGGAACGCCGCCCGCTGCCGCGCCGGCAGGTGCTGGAGGGCCGCGATCAGCGCCAGCCGCACCGACTCGCGCCGGACGACGACCTCGCCCGGGTCGCCGAGCACCGCGTCGGGCAGCGGCCCGAGCCACGCATGCGACCCGCCCTCGAAGACCCGGGCGTCCGGATCGCTCGACGGCGCCCCCAGCCCGGCGGGCAGCACGCGCCGGTGCTTCAGCTCGGTCAGGCACGTGTTGGTCGCGATCCGGTACAGCCACGTCTTCAGCGACGAACGCCCTTCGAACGCGCCGACCCCGCGCGCGGCACGCAGGTACGTCTCCTGGACGACGTCTTCCGCGTCCTGGTAGGACCCGGTCATCCGGTAGCAGTGGGCGAGCAGCGCGGGGCGGTGCGAGTCGAACTCGTCCCGCAGCCGCGCGCTCCCGACCAGCACCTCAGCTGACATCGCGCACTCCCCGCTCGTGGATGGCCACCAAAGCTTCCCGCATCCCGGCGAACCCCGAGCGGTGGAACCGCGGCCCGTAGGAAACCCGGGCCACCCCGAGCGCCGCCAGCCCGGCCAGGTCCAGCGCCGGGTTCGTGTTGCCGTTGACCGGCCCGGGGACTTCGGCGACGACCCGCGCGAGCGCGTCGCCGGGCGCGCCGATCGGGTACACGCAGTCCGCGCCCGCCTCCCGGTAGCCGCGGGCACGCCGGACGGCCGCCGCCACCCGGTCCGCCTCGGGCACCCCGGCGGGCGGCAGGAACACGTCGATCCGCGCGTTGACGACCAGCGGGACGCCGCTCGCGTCGGCGGCCGCGCGCACTTCCGCGAGCCAGTCCGCGTGCGCCTCGGCGTCCGCGAGCCCGCCGGCGCGGTGGTCGGTGTCCTCGAGGTTGCACCCGGCCGCCCCGGCTTCGAGGAGCCGGTCCACCAGCTCACCCGGTGCCAGCCCGTAGCCGGCTTCGGCGTCCACCGTCACCGGAACTCCCGCGGCGCGGGCGATCCGGGCGGCCGCCGCGAACATCTCCCGCCACGGCGCCGCTTCGCCGTCCTGGAACCCCAGCACGTCGGCCACGGCGGCGCTGGACGTCGCCACCACCGGGAACCCGGTCTCGACGACGAGTTCGGCGCTGGCTTCGTCCCAGGCGTTCGGCAGCACGAGCAGGTCGCCGTGGTGCAGTTCGCGCAGCAGGTCGGCGTGGGCTTTCAAGCCGGTCATGGTTCAGCTCTCCTTCGCTTCGAGGCGGGGGACGAAACAGCCGGCCAGCGCACCGGCGGCGGCGAGGGCGGCGCTGAGCACGACGGCGGCCGTGAACCCCTCGGTGAACGCTTCGTAGCCGCCGGCCAGCGAGAACCCGGCGACCAGGACGGCCACGCCGAAGGCGCCGCCGAGCTGCCGCATCGCGCTGAACGCGCCGGACGCCTTGCCGAGGAACCGCGGCCCGGCCGAGGTCAGCACCGCGCTCTGCACGGCGGGCAGGCACATCGCGATGCCCGTGCCCGACAGCACCAGCGGCGCGGCGAGCACCCAGTACGTCGTCGACGGCCCGGCGGCCGCGGCGATCCAGAGCATGGCCAGGCCGTGCAGCCCCAGCCCCGCGACGATGAACGGCCGCTCGCCGAACCGGCCGACCAGCCGCCCGGCCAGCTGCGGGACGACCACGGTGGTCAGCCCCCACGGCGCCAGCCCGGCCCCGGCGGCCAGCGGCCCGTACCCGAGCCCCTCCTGCAGGAACTGGGCCATGAAGAAGGTCGCGCCCAGTGCCGAGGCCCAGTGGAAGAAGATCACCGCGTTGCCCGCCGAGAACCGGCGCGAGCGGAACAGCCGCGGCGGGAGCATCGGGTGCGCAGCCCGCCGCTGCCAGGCGACGAACGCGCCGAACGCGATCAGCCCGGCCGCGAGCGGTGCCGCGACGCCGGTCCAGCCCGCGGTGCCGACCTGCGCCAGCCCCCACACCACCCCGAACGACCCGGCGCCGGCCAGCAGCAGCCCCGGCACGTCGAGGGCGCGATCCGGCCCGTGGCTCTCCTCGACCCGGGTCAGGGCGAGGACGACCAGGACCGCGCCGACGGGGACGTTGATCCAGAAGATCCACGGCCAGGAGATGCCCGCCACGACAGCGCCACCCAGCAGCGGCCCGAACGGGACCGCCACCCCGCTCACGCTCGCGAAGACGCCGAGCGCCTTCGGCCGCAGCTCCGGCGGGAAGGCGGCGCCCAGCAGCGCCAGCGCGAGCGGCACGACGAACGCGGCGCCCGCGCCCTGCAGCACCCGCCCGGCGATCAGCGTGCCGGCGTCCGGCGCGAGGGCGCAGACCAGCGAGGCCAGCGCGAACACGCCGACCCCGGCCGTGAACACCCGCCGCCGCCCCCAGCGGTCCCCGGCGGCCGCGGCCGTCATGAGCAGGACGGCGAAGCTCAGGCCGTAGGCGTTGACCGTCCATTCGAGCTCGGCGACCGACGCGCCGGTGCCGGCCTTGATCGCGGTCAAGGCGGTCGCCACGACCAGCGCGTCGAGCACGACCATCATCGAGGCGATCGAGGTGATCGCCAGGACCCACCTTCGCTTCGCCGTTCCTGTTTCCGGTACCGCCGGTGTAGGCGGGGTTTCGACGCGCACTCGGGACTCCTCGCGGCTCGCTTCGCGTTCTGCCGAGGGTTGGACAACGCGCGAGCCGAAAAGGAATCGGTGCTTACAGCGGCAACCCCGAATAGTTGTCCGCGAGCTCGGTCGCCGCGGCCGCCGACGTCACCGTGCGTCGGAGCTGGGCCAGCTGGAGCTGGGCGTCGAAGTCGTCGCCGTGGCGGTGCAGCATCGACGTCATCCACCAGGAGAAGTGCGTGCTGCGCCAGACCCGCCGCAGCGCCGTGTCCGAGTACGCGTCGACGAGCTCGTCCGTGCCGTCCTTGAGGGACGCGGTGAGCGCCTTCGCCAGCAGGGCGACGTCGGCGACGGCCAGGTTCAGCCCCTTCGCCCCGGTCGGCGGCACGATGTGCGCGGCGTCCCCGGCGAGGTAGAGGTTCCCGTGCCGCATCGGCGTCGCGACGAAGCTGCGCATCGGCAGCACGCTCTTCTCGGTGATCGGCCCGGTTTCCAGCGCCCAGCCGGGGTGGCCCAGCCGCTGGGCGAGCGCGTCCCAGATCCGCTCGTCGCTCCACTCGGCGATGTCCTCGTCCGGCGCCACCTGCAGGTAGAACCGGCTCACGCGCGGCGAGCGCATGCTGTGCATCGCGAAGCCGTCCGGGTGCCAGGCGTAGATCAGCTCGTCGGCCGACGGCGCGACGTCGGCCAGCACGCCGAGCCACGCGAACGGGTACGCGCGCTCCCAGATCGCGGCGTCGGGGATGGCGGCGCGGCTCGGCCCGTGGAAGCCGTCGCAGCCGACGACGACGTCCGCGTCGACCCGCCGCGCCCGCCCGCCGTCGTCCACGAAGGTCACGTGCGGCTTCCCGGTGACGTCGTGGAGGGTGACGTCGGACGCCGAGTAGTACGCCGGGCGGCCGGCCTTTTCCCGCGCCGCCATCAGGTCCTTGGTGATCTCGGTCTGCCCGTAGATCGTCACCGACCGGCCGACGAGGTCGACGAAGTCCAGGTGGTGCCGCTCGCCCGGCCACTGCAGGTGGATGCCCCGGTGCTCCATGCCCTCGACGTCGAGCCGGCCGCCGAGCCCGGTTTCGCGCAGGAGCCCGACCGTGCCCGCCTCGAGCATGCCGGCGCGGATGCGCGCCTGGACGTAGCCGGGGGTCTGCCGTTCGAGCAGCACCGAGTCGATGCCTTCGAGACCGAGCAGGTGGGACAGCAGCAGCCCGGCCGGGCCGGCGCCGACGATGGCGACCTGGGTGCGCACGGGAACGTCCTTTCACGCGGAGAGCCCCGAGCATCTCCCGGCGGGACCGGCTCCCACCACCGCACTCTCATTCAGTGAGAGAGTGTCCGCGAGATTCCGCGGGCCGCCGCGCGCAACGCCGGGATCTGCATCCGCGCGGAGTCGTCGTTGGGCACGATCACCGACAGCGCCGCGACGACGTCGCCGCCGCGTCCCCGCAGCGGGACGGCGATCCCCGTGGTCTCCTCGTCGATGAAGCCCGCGCAGAACGCGTAGCCGTCCCGCCGGACGTCGGCGAGGAAGCGCCGCAACCGCGCCGGCTCGGTCAGCGTCGTCCGGCGGAACGCGCCGAGCGGGCCGGCCAGCACCTGTTCCTGCAGGTCGGCGGGCGCGTGGGCGAGCAGCACGAGCCCGGACGACGACGCGTGCAGCGGCAGCCGCCCGGCCACCCGTGTCACGTTGACGACCGCACCGGGCGCGGAAAGGCGTTCGACGAACAGCACCTCGCGGTCCTCCAGCACGGCGAGCTGCGTGTGGTGCCCGACGACGGCGTGCAGGTCTTCCATGAAGGGCAGCGCCGCCTCCCGCAGCCCCAGCGTCGGCGAGGCGCGCGAAGCGAGTTCCCACAAGCGGACGCCCACCCGGACCCTCCGATCGGTGTCGCGCCGCAGCCAGCCGTGCCCGACCAGCTCCTCGATCAGCCGCGACGCCGTCGCGACGTGCAGCCCGGTCCGCCGCGCGATGTCGGTGACGCGCAGCGCGGGCGCGTCCGGTTCGAACGTCTCGAAGATCCGGACGACGCGCGTCAGCACGGAGTCGCGTTTCACCACGTCAGGCAGTGTGCCCCAGCCATGGCCGGGGCACACCGCGACGCGTCAGGGCAGCGAGTTCAGGAACGGCTCGTGGCTGTTCTGGAACTCCCAGTTGTAGTACCTGTCCCAGTTGATCGACCAGGTCATCAGCCCGCGGAGACTGGGCGAGGTGCCGCCGCGCAAGGTGTACGAGCCGCAGCCGCTGCCCTTGACCAGGCAGTTGACGGCGGTCTGGACGTCCGCGGGCGAGGTGTAGCCGTTGCCCGCGCTGACCGCGGCGGGCAGGCCGATCGCGATCTGGTCCGGCCGCAGCCCGGGGAAGAACTGCCCGGTGTTCGCGACGCTGAAGCCGGCCTTGAGCATGTCGGTCATCGCGATGTGGAACTCGGCGCCGCCCATGTTGTGGTACTGGTTGTCCAGGCCCATGACCGGGCCGGAGTTGTAGTCCTGGACGTGCAGCACGGTGAGCGAATCGCGCAGCGCGTGGATGACCGGCAGGTACGCGCCGGTCCGCGCGTCGCCGGCGCCCGAGCCGCCGTAGAACTGGTAGCCGACCTGCACGAAGAACGTCTCCGGCGCCATCGTGAGGACGAACCCCGAGCCGTACTTGGCCTTGAGCGACTTCAGCGCGGAGATCAGGTTGACGATCACCGGCGTGGTCGGGTTGCGGAAGTCGGTGTCACCGGCGTTGAGCGAGAGCGAGTGGCCCTCGAAGTCGACGTCGAGGCCGTTGAGCCCGTACTTGTCGATGATCGCCGAGACGGAGCTGACGAACTTGTCCCGCGCTGCGGTCGTGGTCAGCTGGACCTGGCCGTTCTGCCCGCCGATGGAGATCAGGACCTTCTTGCCCTGCGCCTGCTTGGCCTTGATGGCGGCGGTGAAGTCGGCGTCGCTCTCGACGTTCGGGCACTCGGCGACAGGGCACCGGTTGAAGCGGATGTCCCCGGAGGTGACCGAGGTCGGCTCCCCGAAGGCGAGGTCGATGATGTCCCAGGCGGCGGGCACGTCGGCCATCCGGACGTAGCCGGAGCCGTTCGCGAAGCTGGCGTGCTGGTAGCCGATGAGCGCGTGCTTCGGCAGACCGGTGTCGACGCAGCCGGTGGTGGTGGCACTGGTCGTCGCACTCTTGGGCGATTCCCCGGCGGAGTTGTACGCGGCGACGGCGTAGCTGTGGGTTTCGCAGGCCTTCAGACCGCCGATGGTGGCGCTGGTCCCGGTCGTGGTGGCGACGACGGTGCTGCCTTCGTAGACGCGGTACCCGGTGACGGTGCCGGCGGCAGCGGCCCAGCCGAGGGCGATGGAGTTGTTCGTGACGCTGCCGGTGGCCGGTACGCCGGGCGCACCGGGCGTGCCGGGGGTGTTCCCGCCGGGGCCGTCGAGGACGACGTCGTCGGCGTAGTAGGTGCCGGCGCCGTACCAGCCGTGGAGGTAGAGCTGGGCGGAGGTCTGGTTGCCGGTGGTGAAGGTGAGTTGCAGCTGGTTGTAGGCGCCCGAGTTGCCGGACCAGGTGGAGGCACCGCCGGTGATGCCGAGGTAGACGGGATTCCCGCGCACCCAGGCGGAAACGGTGTAGGTGGTGTTCGGCTGAACGGACACGGTTTGCGCGCACTGGGCGTAGTCGGCACCGACGGGCGTGCCGGCGAGGGCGTACCCTCCGCCGTGCACGGGGGTGCTGACGGCGGTGGCGTTGGCGCAGGACCAGCCGGAGAGCGAGCCGGCTTCGAAACCGGGGTTCGTGAGGAGGTTGGCGGCTTCGGCTTGCCCGGTCACGAGACCGGAGAGCGCGAGCACGAAGGCGGCGAGGGTTGCGGACAGTCTGGAACGCCTCATCGGGTCCTCCAGTCGGGGAGTTACCCGATATTGTCTAGACCAATATGTAAAATGTCCAGACCAACGGAGGGTGAGCGGGGCCGCGACGCGCCCCACCGGGTACGGCAAATCCGCACCGGGTCGCTCAAGAACCCAGTTCCACCAGCAGCTTCGCCACCAGCCGGGTGCGTCCCGCGCGGGACCGGTCGATCACCTGCACGCTGCTCCACCCCGCCGGAACCCGCTCGGCGAGCAGGTCCTCGCGCCACTTCCCGACTCGCCGCACGTGCCGCGCGAACGACCGCGGCCGCACCACCCGGCCCCGCCGCCGCTGGCCCTCCAGGGCCTGCGCCGCCGGCACGTCGAGGAACAGCAACCGCACCGGCCGCCCGCTCACCGCGCCGACCAACGCCAGCAGCGCACGAGTCGACGCCCGCGTCGAAGGCTCGTGGACCACGATCGGGCCCGTCGCCCCGAGCGCGCGGCCGACGATCCGCGCGCGGTGCCACGCGTGCACCACCGGCCGGTAGCAGCGGTACGGCACCGACGGGACCGCCGCCCCGAGGCGCTCGCGGACCTGGTCGGAGTCCAGCACCGGCAGGTCCCTCGCCGCGTGGCGGAGCATCGTCGTCTTGCCCGCGCCCGGGAGACCCGCCACGACCAGCATGTCGCGTGGCCCGAGTTCGATGACAGAGGGCTCGCTCATGCCCGCTCAACGCCCGGCCGAAGGTAATGGTTCCTTTACCATTTTTCACGGTCAGTGACGCCCGCTTCGGGTGAAGATCGCGCCCACCCCTTCCCGGCGCCCGGAAAATCCCTATCTTCGGGAAGGGACACGGCTAGAACAGGGGAACTCGTCATGACCCAGTCGCTGGAACTCCCGGTCCAGGAATTCTGTCTCGATTGGACACTCGCGGGCGAGGAAGGCCGCCAGGTCGCGGTCACGTTGTCCGGGCAGGTTTCCCTGCTCGACAACAACCGCTTCTACAAGATCGACGGCGTCGTCTACGTCACGGAGGGTGACGCCGACATCCGCGCGGTCGGCAACCCGTGCCTGTCCGTCCGGCGCAACGGCGTCGAAAAGACCGGGCGGCAGTGGGGCTGGGAAATGTGCTCGGCCCGCAAACGCCTGGGCGCGCTCACCACGATGGAGGGCTACTTCGTCCGCACGGGCTACTGGGCGCCCGCCGACCGCGCCATCCAGCTGGGCCTCTGCGCCGAATCCGGGTGGAGCAGGCGGAAGAGCTACAGCCCGCACGTCACCGTCCGGATGGTCGACTGACCACTGTGGACGCCCGGCGCCGCGCCGCGGCGACGACCAGCCCGGCCGCGAGCGCCCCCGCCACCGCGCACCCGGCGCCGAACCCCGGCGACGGTTCGTGCAGGCGCAGCACCGAAACGCAGAGCCACACCGCGGCGCCGAACAGGACGCCCAGCACCGGGCCGCCGACCGGCGCGCCGCGCCAGCGGTGGCCGTTGCGGATCGTGCGCAGCCCGGATTCGAGGTAGGCCAGCGCGAACAGCGCCAGGATGAGGCTGCCCGCGCCCATCGCGCTGGCCAGCGGGTGCTGGCTGGTGAGGAGCGTGAAGGTCTGGGTGATCGGCCCGGTCCGGACGGTCGCCGTGACCGCGCCGCCGACGATCCACCGCGCGATCCCGGGCAGGGTGAGCTCCGCGGTGAAGCCGTTGCCCTCGGCCTTCGCGGCGGTTTCGGCCGAACCGAGCGGAATCCCGGCCGCGGACAGCTCGACCGCGACCGGCCCCGGGTTCCCGGGCCCGCTGAAGATGAGCGGCTTGCTGAGGTCCACCTCGATCGGAGCCGACACGGCGGTCCCCCCGAGGTTCAGGCTCGGCGACGCCGAGTGCGGCAGCCGTTCGGGGTTGAGCAGCGCGAGGACGACCAGCACGAGAGCGGCGACGGCGGCGCCGGCCCGCAGCCAGGCGATGGCGGCTGACGAGCTTTCGGGTGGCCGGCCGGACGAGCCGCCGGTCGGGTTCGGGTCGAGGTGGTCGTACGGCGCGGCCAAGGTGGGGTTGGGCCCGCCGGGCCGCTGCACGGGACGGGTCCGGGCGGGATCGGGTACCGCCGGGCCGCCGCCCGCGGAACCAGGCGCGCCGGGGCCACCCGCCAAGCCGGCACCGCCGGCCGCCGCGCCGAGGGCCGCGGCCTGCGGGGTCGGGCCCGTCGGGGAGTTCAGCCCCGCGATCACCCTCGGCGTCAGGTGCAGCACCGGCACCCCGGACCGCTCCAGCCACCCGGGCCCGTAAACGGCCGTCGCCGCGGACGCCAGATCCGCCGCCAACGACTCCGCTTCCCGGTACCGGGAGTCCAGCTCACGAGCCAGGCTCCGCATCACCACGCCCGCGATCGGCATCGGCACGCCCGCGATCGGCGCCGGGTCGGTGAACATGTGCTGGCGCATCATGCTGATCGCGCCGCGGGTGTTGTCGAACGGCAACCGGCCCGACAGCAGCTCGTACAGCACCGTGCCCGCCGCGTAGACGTCCGCCGCCGGGCTGAGCGCGTTGCCCATCGCCTGCTCCGGTGCGATGTACGCCGGCGTGCCGAGGATCTCGCCGCCGTGGGTCACCAGGGTCGCGCCCTCGCTGATCACGCGCGCGATGCCGAAGTCGGCCACCTTCACCACGCCCTGCGTGCTGAACAGCAGGTTGCGCGGCTTGACGTCGAGGTGCAGCACGCCGGCCCGGTGCGCCGCGTGCAGGCCGGCCAGCATCGCCAGGCCGATCGCGCACGCCTGCTCGCCGCTGACGCCGCCGCCGTGGAAGCGGCTGTGGACCGTCCCGCCGTCGAGGCGCTCCATCACCAGCAGGTGCTCGCGGCCCGTGCGGACGTAGTCGTACACCGGGACGATGTGCGGGTGGTCGAGGCTGGCGAGCACCCGCGCCTCGCGGTCGAAGAGCGCGCTGCTCGACGCGTGGTCGAGGATGTCCCAGGGCAGCTGCTTGATCGCGACGCTGCGGCCGAGCGTCCGGTGCACCCCCGCGAACACCACGCCCATGCCGCCTTCGCCGATCTCCGCCCCGATGTCGTACTGCGGCAGGGCGGCGATCAGCTCGGCCGGTGCGCTCATCGGGTGAATTCCTGCGTGGACGGCAGCGGCAGCCGGACCGTGGCGCCGTCTTCGGGAGGCGTGACCGCCGGCGGTGCCGGGTGCGGGGTCAGGTAGCCGAGCAGGAACGCGATCGCCGCCGCGCCCAGCACGACCGGGATCTCGACCGCCGGCTCCGGCGGGACGAGCCGCAGCACCGACAGGCTGATCACCGCGACCAGGCCGGTGCCGAACCCGGCGGGCAGGAACCGCAGGCCGCGGCGCCAGCGGTTGGGCGCCAGCCGGTGGCGGGCCAGCGCGAGCAGCGCGGCCGCCCAGGCGAGCACCGTCAGCACGAGCATCGCCAGGCCGAACACGCCGTACACCGACCAGACGGAGCCGCGGACGTCGGCGACCGTCGTCGCTTCACCGAGCGTGACGCGCTGGCCGTCGAGCAGCTCCACGGACGAGGGAAGCAGCCCGGTCGCCTGGCCGCTGAGGTCACCGAGGTCGAGCACGAACGTCCGGGTCGCCGAGCCCCGGGCCGGCACCTCGAACGGCGCCGTCGTGTCGTAGGCGAAGAACGTCAGCGCGAGGGCGACCCCCGACAGCCGCACACTGCGGACCTTCACCGGCGCGGTGCCGGAGTTGGTGGCCACGACCTTCAGCTCGACCTGGCTCGCCGGGTCGATCGGGACGGTGGCGTCCTCGATCGGCCGCTGGTCGATCGACACCTGCACGTCGAGCGAGCCGGAATCGGCCGACGCGGCCGGCGCGCCGAGCACCACCGCGCACAAACCCAACGCAACCCCCGCCGCGATGACACGTCCCATTGGGCATCCCCTACTTGCGTAATCCAACTCGTCCGGAATGCTACAGCGAGCACACACCGGGGAGGGACGTCCGATGAGATTCGTGGTTCGGCTGTTTTTGGGCGCC
Source organism: Amycolatopsis sp. NPDC049159 (assembly GCF_040648295.1). Taxonomy (NCBI): domain Bacteria; kingdom Bacillati; phylum Actinomycetota; class Actinomycetes; order Pseudonocardiales; family Pseudonocardiaceae; genus Amycolatopsis; species Amycolatopsis sp. NPDC049159. The sequence continues at coordinate 545,971 of NZ_JBEZDL010000001.1, read as the reverse complement.
GTTGCCGGAACGTTGCTGCTGCTCACGTTCGCGGGCAACGCCAACGCACAATACACATCTTCGGTTGGTTTGAAACCGTCGAGCGGTAAGGCCGGGAGCTCTTTCACCATTTCCTGGAATTTCTACCCGTGCGGCACGGCGATCACTTTTTCGTGGAACGGCACGCCGATGTGGACGGGGAACGCGACGCTCCAGCAGACCAGCGGCACGGTCGCGGCCACGGTGCCCGCCGGCGCCCAGCCGGGCACCTACCCGGTCACCGGCACGTGCACCAACGCCCGGACCAAGCAGCCGCTCACCGCGAGCAGCCGGTTCACGGTCACCGCCACGCCGACCACGACCCCGCCGCCCCCGACCACCACCCCGCCGGTCGTGACCACGCGCCCGACCCGGCCCGGCACCACCACGACCCCGCCCGGCACCACCACCCCGCCGCCGTCCACCACGACGACCCCGCCGGCGACGACCACCACCACGCCGCCCGGCACGCCCGGCACCCCCACCACGACCAGCACCGTGCCCAAGCCCGGTGAACTCGTGCTCGACCGGCCGAGCATCCAGCCCGGGGAGACCCTCGCGGCGTCGGGCCGGGGCTGCCAGCCCGACCGCACGGTCACGCTCACCTCCGACGGCGCCGAGGTCGGCGAGGCCCGCACCGACAGCTCCGGCGCGTTCACCGCGCCCGTCGAGTTCACCCGCATCGAAGCCGGGCGGCACACCGTCGTCGCCGAGTGCGGGGTGCGGCTGACCGGGGCCGTCGACCAGGTCGTCACCCGCTCGTCCGGCGGCCAGACCGGCACGCTGGTCGTCCTCGTGTTCTTCGTCCTCGCCGGCATCACGGCGATCCGCTTCCGGTAGTCCCCGGTTGACAGGCAGCCGGTCGGCTGCCTATCGTCGGAAAGGCAGCCAACCGGCTGCACGTTTGCCGGGACACCGCGGAAGCGAGCGCGATGGACGAGGTCTTCAAGGCACTGGCCGACCCCAGCCGCCGCCGGCTGCTGGACGCGCTCAACGAGCGCAACGGCCAGACCCTGCGCGAACTCTGCGCGGTGCTGGCGATGGCCCGCCAGTCGGTGAGCAAGCACCTGGCCGTGCTCGAGGCGGCCGGGCTGGTCACGACGACCTGGCGCGGCCGGGAAAAGCTGCACCACCTCGACGCCGCCCCGATCAACGCGATCGCCGACCGCTGGATGACCCGCTACGACCGCAGGCGGGCCGGCGCGCTGGCCGACCTGAAACGAGCACTGGAGTCCGGACCGATGAACGAATTCGCGTACACGACCTACATCAACACGACGCCGGAGAAGCTCTGGCAAGCGCTTACCGACCCGGCCTTCACCCGCCAGTACTGGGGCGTTTCCTTCGAAACCGACTGGAAAAAGGGTTCGCCGATGATCTGGCGCGAAAGCGGTGCGAAAACGGAACACCCGGACCAGGTCGTCCTCGAATCGGAGCCGTTCCGCCGGCTTTCCTACACGTGGCACACCTTCACGGCAGAATGGGCGAACGAGAACGGCATCGACGCGGAAACGCTCGCGAAACTGCAGGGTGAAAGCCGCACCAAGGTCACGTTCACCCTCGAACCGCAGGGCGAACTGGTGAAGCTGACCGTGCTGCACGACGGCTTCGACGACGACAGCACGACGCTGGCGATGTGCAGCCAGGGCTGGCCCGCGCTGCTGTCCAGCCTGAAGACGCTGCTGGAAACCGGCGTCCCCCTTCCGTGATCCCGGCCAACCGGTCGAACCTCCTGAACGCGACAGAACTGACACACGGAAAAGTCTGAATCCTCCCCCTTTCGTGGGCGGCCGGCTGAAGTCCGGGTGAATTCCCTCCGATCGACGCCATCCGATGCGGTTTCGCGGGCGTTAGGCTCGCATAATCCGTGACCGGTGATGGTCCGATCGAGTGACGGGAGAGTGCGCGTGCCGGGGTCAGTACGTGCTCGCTGGATCGTGGCGGCGGTCGTGCTCGCCGTCGTGGCGGGTGCTGCCGTGGTGTGGTGGCCCGGCAGCACCGCCGCCGGGGATCCGGAGATCGCGGTTTCGCGCTCGGCGTGCGGCACCGGCTGGTCGGAGCCGAAGCCCGGTCCGCAGACGTTCCGGCTGCACAACACCGGCTCGGTGACCGCCGAAGTCGACCTGATCGACCCGGCGACCGGCGTGATCTACGGCGAGGTCGAGGGCCTCGGCCCGGACACCACCCGGCCGCTGCAGGTCAACCTCGGCAACGGCAGCTACGCGTTCCGCTGCCTGCCCGAGGACTCGAGCGCGATCGTCGGGCCGGCCGTGCGGGTCAGCGGCGGGGCCGACCGGACCGGGCCGGGCGTCGCGCCGGTGACGCACAACGACCTGCTCGGCCCGCTCAAGGCCTACCAGCAGCACGTCACGACCGGGCTCGGCGAGCTGGTCGCGAACACCGGCGCGCTGAAGGACGCCGTCCACGGCGGCGACCGCGCGGCGAGCGAGGCCGCCTGGCTGACCGCGCACCTGACCTACGAACGCCTCGGCGCCGCCTACGACGCGTTCGGCGACTCCGACGGCGTCCTCAACGGCACCGCCGACGGCCTGCCCGCCGGCCCGGCCGACCCCGGGTTCACCGGCTTCCACCGCCTGGAGCAGGGCCTTTGGCACGGCGAAGACCTCGGCACGCTCGCCGCCGTCGCCGACCGGCTCGACACCGACGCCCACGCGCTGCGGACATCCTTCGGCGACAGCCAGGTCGACGGCAACGACCTCGGGCTGCGCGCGCACGAGATCATGGAGAACACGCTGCAGTTCGAACTCACCGGCCGCACCGACTACGGCAGCGGCACCACCCTGGCCACGGCCCGCGCGAACCTCGACGGCACGCGCGCGGTGCTCGACGTCCTCCGCCCGCTGCTGGCCCCGCGCTACCCGGAGCTGTCCAAGGTGGACAGCTGGCTGACGCGCACGCAGTCCGCTTTGGACGCCGCGCACCACCCGGACGGCAGCTGGACCCCGTTGGCGCGGCTTTCCCAGCCGCAGCGCCAAAAGCTCAACGCCGACGTCGGCGAGCTGACCGAGCTGCTGGCCCCGATCGCCGCGATCGCCGAGCCGAGGAGGGTCTCGTGACCGGCCTGCCGCGCCGTTCCTTCCTGCGCCGCGCCGCCGTGGGCGCGGGCCTGACCGTCGCCGCCGGGGCCGGGCTCGGCGCGTCCTCCGCCGTCATCGACAGCGCGGCGCCCGTTCCCTTCCACGGCCGGAACCAGGCCGCCATCCTGCGGAACCCGCCGGCACAGACGATCGTCGCCTCCTTCGACGTCGTCGCGGAGTCCAAAACGGAGCTGACCGACCTCTTCCGCGCGATCACCGACCGGGCCCGGTTCCTCACCACCGGCGGAGCTCCCGCGGCGCTCGGCATCAGCGCGCCGCCCGCCGACTCCGGGGTGCTCGGGCCCGTCGTGCCCGGCGGCGACCTGGGCGTGGTCCTCGGCGCGGGCTCGTCGCTGTTCGACGACCGGTTCGGCCTGGCGAAGCTCAAGCCCGCCAAGCTCAAGCCGATGACGACGTTCCCCAACGACGCCCTCGACCCCGCGCAGTGCCACGGCGACCTCAGCCTGACGCTGTCGGCGAACTCGACCGACACCGTGCTGCACGCGCTGCGCGACATCGCCCGCGCGACCCGCGGCGGCATGCAGCCGCGCTGGAAGCTCTCCGGGTTCAGCTCCCCGCCGCGCCCGGCGGGCACCCCGCGCAACCTGATGGGCTTCAAGGACGGCACCGCCAACCCGGCCGGGTCCGAAGTGGACGGTCTGGTGTGGACGACCGGAGCCGGCGAACCCGCGTGGACCGCGGGCGGCAGCTACCAGGTGGTCCGGCTGATCCGGATGCTCGTGGAGTTCTGGGACCGGGTTTCGCTGGCCGAGCAGGAGAACATGTTCGGCCGCCGCCGCGACACCGGCGCCCCGCTCGACGGCACCGAGGAGACCGACGTCCCGCGCTACGCCGACGACCCGATCGGCACGGTGATCCCGCTGACCAGCCACATCCGCAAGGCCAACCCGCGCACGCCGGAGACCGACGCCAGCCGGATCCTGCGCCGCGCGGTGAACTACGACCGCGGCGTCGACAGCAACGGCAACCTCGACATGGGCCTGATCTTCGTCTGCTACCAGCAGGACCTGGAGCGCCAGTTCGAGGCGGTCCAGACGCGGCTGGCCGACGAACCCCTGACCGACTACATCTCCCCGTTCGGCGGCGGCTACTTCTTCGCGCTGCCGGGCGTCACCGGCCCGGACGACCACTTCGGCCGCACCCTGCTCGCCTGACCCGCTCCCACCACGAAAGGAATCTCCACTGTGGACACCAGAACCCGCCGGCGACGGCGTGGCCTGCTCGGCGCCGGGGCCCTCGCCTCGGTGGCCACGCTGGCCATCGTCACCGGCTCCGCGTCGACCGCGGCGGAAGCCCAACCACTGAACCTCTTCCCCGCGCACTGGATCCCGACGTCGACGCCGATCAAGCACGTCGTGGTCATCTTCGGCGAGAACATCTCGTTCGACCACTACTTCGGCACCTACCCGAACGCGGCCAACACCGACGGCACCCCGTTCACCGCCGCGCACGGCACCCCGAAGGTCAACGGCCTCGACAAGAAGCTGCTGACCGACAACCCGAACGCGTACAACCCGAAGCGGCTCACCCACGAGCAGGCGCTGACCTGCGACCAGAACCACAACTACGGCGCCGAGCAGGCCGCGTTCAACGGCGGCAAGATGGACAAGTTCGTCGAGAAGACCGAAACGGACAAGTGCACCGGCCAGCCGGTCCTGTTCGGCGAGCCCGGCCTCGTGATGGACTACTACGACGGCAACACCGTCACCGGCATGTGGAACTACGCCCAGAACTACGCGCTGAACGACAACTCGTTCGACACGAACTTCGGGCCGTCGACGCCGGGCGCGCTGAACCTGATCTCGGGCGACACCCACGGCGTGCAGGCGGTCGACCCGGTGACGCACGAGCCGGTCAGCGACGCCTACGCCGTGCAGTCGCCGGACGCGAACGGCGTCGGCACGATGATCAACGACCCGGACCCGGCGTGGGACGACTGCTCGGGCAAGAACCACACGAGCAAGGACAACCTGGCCACGATGCACGGCCGGAACATCGGTGACCTGCTCAACCAGCGCCGTGTCACGTGGGGCTGGTTCCAGGGCGGCTTCCGCCCGACGGGTTCGGCCAACGGCTACGCGGTGTGCGGTCAGACCCACACGAACATCGGCGGCAACGCGGCCGTGGACTACAGCCCGCACCACGAGCCGTTCCAGTACTACCCGTCGACGGCGAACCCGAAGCACCTCGCGCCGTCGTCGGTGCAGGCGATCGGCCAGACCGACCGCGCGAACCACCAGTACGACATTTCAAACTTCGACGACTCGCTCAAGGCCGGCTCGATGCCCGCGGTGAGCTTCCTGAAGGCTCCGGAGTACCAGGACGGCCACGCGGGCTACTCGGACCCGCTCGACGAGCAGCAGTTCGTGGCCGGCGAGATCAACAAGATCCAGCAGTCCCCGGACTGGAAGTCGACGGCGATCGTGCTGGCGTACGACGACTCCGACGGCTGGTACGACCACCAGGCGTCGAAGGTGATCAACGGCTCGCACGACGCCGCGCAAGACCAGGCGGTCTGCACGGGCAAGCCGTCGACGCTGGGCGGTTACGCGGACCGCTGCGGCTACGGCCCGCGGCTGCCGCTGCTGGTGGTTTCGCCGTACAGCAAGGTGAACCACGTCGACCACACGCTGACGGACCAGACCTCGGTGCTGAAGTTCATCGAGGACAACTGGTTCGCCGGCCGGATCGGCGACTCGTCGTTCGACTCCCGCGCGGGCTCGCTGAACGGGATGTTCGACTTCTGGTGGCCCCGCGCCAAGAAGGTCACCCTCGACCCGAAGACGGGCGCGGTCGTCCACAACTGAGCCCAGCACCCCAATGTGGCGTGATCAAGCGTGGGGCCCCTGGTAGGACTGGATTTGCGAAGATCAAGTCCTACCAGGGGCCCCACGTGATCAATTATGATGCCACCCTCGACGCGGCACACTAACCGGTCCTCCACGTCGCCGGTGTCCTACGCGCCGAACGACACCGCCGCGGCCGACGGGCACTGACCCCCTACCGGCGGGCGGTGCTGGTCCTGCGCTGGTTCCGGGACGCCACACCCGTCCACCGGCTGGCCACCGACCACCGCATCAGCCTCGCCACCGCCTACCGCTACCTGCACGAAGCCATCACTCCGGAGCCACGGTGCATCCGTGGTACTCCGGCAAGCACCGCAGCTTCGGTGGCAACGTCCAATTCCTGGCCACCGCCAACGGCTTCCCGCTCTGGGTATCGCCGGTACTGCCCGGCTCGCGCAACGACCTCTCCACCGCCCGCGACCTGAGCATCGTCGGCGCGTTGGCCGCCGTCGCCGGTCAGGGCCTGCCCACCCTGGCAGACCGGGCCTACCACTCAGCCGGGATCGGGATCCTGACACCATCGGATCCACGACCTGCTGCAGCCGATGGTGTTGCCGTGGTGAACGAGCTGCCGCGATACTCAAGACCCGCTGGTCAGCGCCGCGACGAGTCACTCTCTGCCCGAAACGCATCGGCGCCACCGTCCAAGCGGCCCTGGTACTCAACGAGCAGGAACACCAGGGCCGCTACCGAGAAAACCTCATGGGGGTGCTTCAGGGGACGACCGGGTCGAGGTCCCAGGTCAGGGTGACCACCGTGCCGCCCTCGCCGGAGGCGATGTCCGCGCGGTCCGCGCTCGCGCGCAGCAGCAGCAACCCGCGGCCCCGCGGGGAAACCGGGCGCGGGTCGACCACCGGGGTGCGCCACTGGCCGTGGTCGCTGATCACCACTTCGATCCGGTCCTCGTGCGCCCGCGCGTCCAGGTCGACCACGCCGGGGCCCGCGCCGTCGTAGGCGTGGTCGGCCACGTTCGCCAGTGCTTCGTAGGCGGCCAGCACGATGTCGCGCGCCCGGGCCTCGTCGACGCCCGCCGCCAGCACCCACGCCATCAGGTCGTGGCGGAGCCGCCGCAGTGCCTCGGGGGTCGCTTCGACGCCGTGGCGGCGGAACGACCCGGCGGGTTCGTGCATCGGGGCTCGCCCTTCTTCCGTGCCGGGGGCCGTCATCCGAGCGCTTCGCCGACCGTCGGGTGGACGCTGATCCACGTGTCGAGGCCGGTCGTCTTGAGCGGGCCGGACGTCACCGGGGAATCGCTCACCACCCGCAGCGCGCGCTCGGCCAGCCTGCGGTGCGCCGAGGCGAGCACCTGCAGGCCCGCCGAGCAGAAGAACGTCACCGACCGCAGGTCGACCACCAGCGTCTCCGGGCTCTCGGCCAGCACCGCGTCGACGACGTCCTCGAACTCCGGCGCGCTGAGCAGATCGATCTCCCCCGCCACGCCCAGCACGGCGGCCCGGCCCCGCCAATCGAGCGTGACCGCCAGGTCGGTGGCGGGGAGATCCCGGGAGGAAGGCGTCACGGCCCCTTATGGTGCCGCACTCCCGGGCAAACGGCTACCGGTGCGGGAGCTGCACGACGGTGACCCAGAAGTCGTCGATCTTCCGGACCACTTCGATGAACTTCTCGAAGTCGACCGGTTTGGTGACGTAGGCGTTGGCGTGCAGCTCGTAGCTGCGCACGATGTCCTCTTCCGCCTCGGAAGTCGTCAGCACGACGACCGGGATCGTGCGCAGGTCCGGGTTCTGCTTGATCTCCCCGAGCAGCTCCCGGCCGTCCTTGCGGGGCAGGTTGAGGTCGAGCAGGATCAGCCCGGGCCGCGGCGCTTCCCGGAACCGGCCCTCGCGGTTGAGGAACTCGAGCGCCTCGACGCCGTCGGCCGCGACGTGCAGTGCGTTGCGGATCTTGTGGTGCTCGAACGCTTCCCGCGTCATCAGCACGTCGCCGGGGTCGTCCTCGACGAGCAGGATGTCGATCGGGGCGGGCGCCTGGGTCATGCTTCCCCATTGTCCGTTCGGGCCGGCAAGGTGAACCGGAAGGTCGTTTCGGTGGCTTCGGTGTCGAGCCAGATCCGGCCGCCGTGGTACTCGACGATCCGGCGGCACAGAGCGAGACCGATGCCGGTGCCCGGGTAGGCGGTCCGCGTGTGCAGGCGCTGGAACAGCGCGAACACCCGTTCGGCGTACTCCGCGTCGATGCCGATCCCGTTGTCCGACACCGAGAACACCCAGTCGTCGCCGTCGCGCTCGGCGGTGACCCGCACCTCCGGCGGCGTCTCGCCCTTGAACTTCAGCGCGTTGCCGATCAGGTTCTGGAACACCGCCGTCATCAGCGCCGGTTCCACGCGCACCTCGGGCAGGTCGACGTGGGCGACCTTGCCGCCACTCAGCGACAGCGCGACCTCCAGGTTCGCCAGCGCGTCGTCGACCAGCCGGTCCGCGCCGACCAGGACGTGCTCGCCCGGTTTCCGGCCGACCCGCGAGAACGCGAGCAGGTCGTTGATGAGGACCTGCATCCGCTTCGCGCCGTCGACGGCGAACTCGATGTACTGGTCGCCGCGCTCGTCGAGCAGGCCCTGGTAGCGCCGCTGGAGCAGCTGGCAGAAGCTGGCCACCTTCCGCAGCGGTTCCTGCAAGTCGTGCGAAGCGACGTAGGCGAACTGCTCCAGGTCGGCGTTGGACCGCTCCAGCTCGCGCGTGCGCTTGTCGAGCAGCGCGTGCGCTCGCTCCAGCTCGGCGACCTCGTCGAGGATGCGCTGCCGCATGGCTTCGACGTCGGCGCCGAGCTGCGCGATCTCCCGCGGCCCGCTGCCGTGCACCGGGTGGTGGACGTCCTGGTCGGCGACCTGCCGGACCTCGCCGGCCAGGTCGAGGATCGGCCGGGTGATGACCCGCCGCAGCCCGATGGACAGCACCGTGAACAGCACCACGAGCAGCACGGCGATGGCGACGAGCATCGCGGTCAGCAGGTCCGCCGCCGCGTCGAGCTGGGCGCGCCCGGCGTCGCGGACGGCGGAGAGGTGGTCGAGCTGGGCGGTCATCGCGGCGCGCACCGCGTCGAACTGCTCCCGGCCGCGCTCGACCTCGGCCGGCGTCACCACCGGCGCGCCCGGCACGAGGGTGGGCGCGGCCGTGGCCTGCCACGTCTGGGCCGCCCGCAGCACGGCGTCGAGGTCGTCGCCGAGCTCGGTGCCCGGGACCACGCCGGACTGCCGCAGCTGGCCGACGGCGTCGGCCTGGGCCCGGACGCCGTCGGTGTAGGGCGTGAGGAAGTCCGGCTGCCGGCCGAGCTGGTAGCCGCGGACGCCGGTTTCCTGGTTCAGCAGCGCCGTCGACAGCTGGAGGGCGGCCAGCCGCTGCGGCCCGATCACGTCGAGCAGGCGGTTGCGGGCGTCGGTGAGGTTGTTGAGCGCGATCCCGCCGCCGATCAGCGCGGCGAGGAGCAGGACGGTTTCGGCGACGGCGAGCAGGGTCAGCCAGCGGCCGATCGACCAGCCCCGTGCGTCAGCGGTCATCGGGCGGACTCCCCGGGGTCGTGGCAGAGCAGGGCGAGGGCGACGTCGTCGTCGAGCGGGCCGGAGTTGAACCGCTCGGCGCGGGCGATCAGTTCGTCGAGCAGGTCGGTGCCGTCGAGCCCGCCGCGGTGCAGGATGTCGAGCACGAGCTCGGCCATCCGCTCGTGGCCCAGCCGTTCGGACCCGGCGCCGACGCGGCCCTCGAAGACGCCGTCGGTGTAGAGCAGCAGCGACCAGCCCGGCTCCAGCTGTACGTCGAGGGAGTCCCACTTCGCGCCCTCGACGATGCCGAGCGGGACGCCGACGCGCCCGCCGTCGAGCAGGTGCCCGTCGCCGGGGGTGAGCAGCAGCGGCGGCAGGTGCCCGGCCAGCGACAGGCGCAGGGATCTTCGGTCCGGCGCGACGACGACCATGCAGACGGTGGCGAACAGCGGCTCGATCCGCTCGTTCACCAGTACCCGCTCGACCATGCTCAGCACGTCGGCCATCGGCAGGCCGGCCATCACGAGCGAGCGCCACGCGATCCGCAGCGCGACACCGAGCGCGGCTTCGTCCGGGCCGTGGCCGCAGACGTCGCCGATCATCATGTGCACGCTGCCGTCGGCGAGCTCGACGGCGTCGTAGAAGTCGCCGCCCAGCAGGGAGCCGTTGCGGCCGGGGCGGTAGCGGGAGGCGAGGTCGAGGTGCGGGTCGCGCAGCAGCGGGACGGGCAGCAGGCCGCGTTCGAGCCGCGCGTTCTCCCGGGCGAGCAGCTGCTGCTGGAGGAACTGCTGCTCGACCTGCTCGGCGCGCTTGCGTTCACGGGCGAAGCGCAGCGCCTTCACCAGCAGCGGCCCGTCCACCTGGTCCTTGACGAGGTAGTCCTGCGCGCCGGCGGCGACCGCGGCGACGCCGGTGGCCTGGTCGTGCTGCCCGGTCAGGACGACCACGGCGACCCCGGGCGCGTGCTGGACGAGCTTCGTCAGCCCGCTGAGGCCCATCGCGTCGGGCAGCTGGAGGTCGAGCACGACGCAGTCGGCCGTGAGCGGGGCGACCAGCGCGGCGGCGAGCGTTTCGACGCGTTCGAGCGAGAACGGCACGGACGTGTCCGCCAGCATCTCCTCGACCAGCAGCGCGTCGCCGTCGTCGTCCTCGATCAACAGCACCCGCAGGCGGGTGCCGGGATTCCACGATGAGTCGTGCGCGGCGGTCACCGGCTTCTCCCGTTCGGCTGCCCTCGAGCCAGCACATCCAGACGATCAACCCTAGCGGCACCGGCGCCGGCCCACTACGGCCGCGGAACCGGTCTCACCGGGGTAGCGCTTTATAGCACCCCGATGCGACACCGGGTGGGTAACAGTTCGGTTCGTGGCCGTGCCGGATCCGGGCTCGCCCGGCCTACGCTCCGGGCGTGCCCGCGTCCCGAGCCGCTTTCGCCTGGTGGGGAGCCACCGCGTGCTGGCTCCTCGGTTCCCTGCTGGGCGGCCGGCGCACCCCGGTGGAGGCGGCTCTGCCGATGCCGGTCGCGGTGCTGGCGTACGTGCTTTGCGCGGGGCTTTTCGCGCTTCTGGTGTACGGGGTGCACCGCGGGGTCAAGGGGATGCGGACGGCGCTGGCGGTCGTGGGCGCGCTCGGCATCGTGGACCTGGTGGTGCAGCTGGTCGGCGACGTCGTGACGCGCTCCTACGGGCACGGCGCGTTCTTCCTGGCCGCGCTGGTCCTTTCGGGCGCGGGCTTCGTCCTGCTGTTCAGGCCCTCGTGAGTGTTCAGGAGGGCCGCGGCAGACGGGCGGCGAGGAACTCCTGCTCCACGGCGTTGTCGCTCAACGCCAGCGCCGCCCGGTACGCCTCAGCGGCCTCCGCGTCGCGGCCGAGGCGGTGCAGCAGGTCCGCCTTCGTGGCGGGCAGGTAGCGGTAGCCGGCCAGCCTGCCGTCGGACTCCAGGCGGGCGAGCTCGCCGAGTGCCGCCGCCGGACCGTCCACCATGGACAGTGCGACCGCGCGGTTGAGCGCCACCACCGGGGACGGCCACAGGCCCAGCAGCACGTCGTACAGCGCGAGGATCTGCGGCCAGTCCGTGTCGGCGTAGCTCGGCGCCTGCGCGTGCAGTGCCGCGATCGCCGCCTGGACGCTGAACCGGCCCGGCGGCCCGCTCTTGAGCGCTTCGACGACGAGCCGGTCGGCCTCGGCGATCGACGCGGTGTCCCAGCGGGTGCGGTCCTGCTCCGCCAACCGCAGCAACCGGCCCGTGCCGTCGGTCCGGGTCGTGCGGCGGGCCTGGAGGACGAGCAGGAGCGCCAGCAGCCCGGCGACCTCGGTGTCGGCCGGCAGCAGGGCCCGCAGCATCCGCGCCAGGTCGAGGGCGCGGCCGGTCAGCTCGTCGCGGACCAGGCCGGTGCCGGTGGACGCGGTGTGCCCGGCCGAGAACAGCAGGTGGACGACGGTCAGCACGACCGACACCCGCGCGGGCAGGTCCGCGGCCGACGGCACCGCGTACGGGATGCTCGCGGCCGCGATCTTCTTCTTCGCCCGCGTGATCCGCGCGGCCATCGTCGGCTCCGGCACGAGGAACGCGTGCGCGATGTCGGCGGTCGCCACCCCGCACACCAGCCGCAGCGTCAGCGCGATCTGGGCCTGCTGCGCGAGCGCCGGGTGGCAGCAGGTGAAGACGAGCCGCAGGCGGTCGTCCGGGATCGGCCCGGCCGGCTCCGGCGGCTCGGTCGCCTCGGGCTCGACCAGCAGCGGCAGCTTGCGCCGCAGCACTTCCCGGTGCCGGACGCCGTTGAGCGCGGTCCGGCGCGCGACCGTGGTCAGCCACGCGCCGGGCCGGTCCGGGACGCCGTCGCGCGCCCAGCGCTGCAGCGCCTGCAGGTAGGCGTCCTGCACGGCCTCCTCGGCCTCGTCGAGGTCGCGGGTGACCCGCACCGTCGCGGCGAGCACGGAGGCCCACTCGCGACGGTGCGCCTCGGCGACGGCGTCGGCGGCGGGACTCAGTCCGGCACCACCTGGAAGTCGATCAGCGGCCGGACCTCGACGCCGCCCTCGACGACCGGCGTCAGCTTCGCGCAGGCGAGCGCGTGGTCGAGGTCGCGGGCCTCGAGCAGGTACACCCCGGCCAGCACCTCCTTGGTCTCCACGAACGGCCCGTCGGTGACGAGGTCGCCGCGGAGGGCGGTGGCCGTCTCGTTGGGCTGCAGCGCCAGGCCCGCGGTCACCTTCCCGCCCAGCTCGCCGATCCGGTCCGGCAGCCCGATGTGCCGGTCCATGATCTCCTTCGGCAGGTCCTCGGGCGGGATCCGCTCGTAGATCAGCACCGCGTACTGCGCCATGGCCGTTCCTCTCGTCGTGGTCCTTTCCTACCCCGTCACGCGAGAGGCGGCGAAATCGACAGCTCGGAACAACGGACATCCGGAGATCTTCTCGGCGACGTACGCGTGCCGGCCGGTCAGCGCGCGGCCAAGGTGACGGCGAACGTGTTGCCGTCGCCTTGGAACAGCGAACTCAGGTACGCGGTGAACGTGCCGCAGCCGGTAAGCGCCGGGATCGCGAACCCGCCGGTCACCGGGCCGCCGGTGGCGAGCGCGAAGCCGGTGCCCGTGCGCAGGTCCACCGGGATCGGTGCGCTCGCCCGGCAGCCCGCGTCGGCGACCGGCAGGCCGAACAGCGTCACCTGCGGCACCGCCAGCGCGAGCTTCGCGTGCGCGACGAACCCGTCCCCGGTGAGTTCGCCGGTCTGCGGGCCGTCGGGGGTGAACCGCAGGTCCGCCGTCCCGGGGACGAACCCGAAGACCTTGAACTCCGCCTTCGCCGGGTCGAACGCCGCCGCGAAGCCCGGGACGGCGAACGACCCGGTGAGCGGTGCCGTCGCCCCCAGGGCCTTGAGCGTCGTCGAGCCGGTCACGCCGTAGTCGTGCCGGGTCTGCGTGCTGCCGAGGTCGAAGCTCAGCAGCACCGGGTCCTGGCCGGCGTCGAGCGTGCAGTCCGAGGTGAACGAGCCGAGCCCGGTGAACGACCCGTCGGCCTTCTTCGGCGTGAGGCGCGTGCTGAAGTCGCCGATCGTCAGCGCCGTCTTGCCCGCGTTCGGCAGCTGCACCGGCGGGACCGAGCCGGTCGCCGGCGTGGTGAACGGCCCCGACGACGGCACCGCCGTCTTCGCCACCGCGAGCGGCAGGGCCAGTGGCAGCGTCAGCGGGCCGTTGGTCAGCGTCACCCCTGCGGACGCCGTCCCTTCGATGCTCGCCGCGCCGACCAGTGCCAGGCCGCGGGTGGACTTGTCGGGCACGGTCACCGAGACCGCGAGGTCCGCCGTGGTGAACGTGCCCCCCGGCGCGGACGGCACGTCGAACGCCGCCTTGATCTCGACGTCCAGCTTCTGCAGCCCGATCAACGGGAACGGGCAGGTGTAGCTCAGCTTCTTGGTGATCGGCGTCGACGCGTGCGCGGGCACGGCCGCGAGCGGCAGCACCAGGCAGGCGAGGGCCGCCGCGAGCAACGACCGGGCTTTCCGCACGGGCTCTCCCTTCGAGGGCATGGCACCGGCCCCCGCCGCGGCGCGACGGGGGCCGGTAGTTCGGGTCACTTCTTGGTGAGCACCAGGTCCAGCGTGTTGCCGTCGCTCTTGGCGAACGCGCTGATGATGTCGTTGAACGAACCGCAGTTCTGCAGCGCGGACAGCGAGTAGGTGCCCGAGAGCTTCCCGCCCTTGAGCAGGTCGAAGTCGGGGCCGGTGGTCATTTCGCTGGTCGACGACGTGGTCGTGCCGCACTTCGGGTCGGTGCTGATCGGGATGCCGAACAGGTTGACCGTGGTGAGGAACGTGTCGAACTTGATGTGCGCCTTGAACCCGGTGCCGACGAGCTCACCGGACTGCTGGCCGTTCTGCACGACCTTGACGTCCGAGCTGCCCTGGATGAAGCCGAACAGCTTGAAGTCGGTGTGCGTCGGGTTCAGCTTCAGGTCGCCGGTGAACGTCTTGGCCGAGAGGTTGACGTCGGCGTCGAACGAGCCGGTGATCGGCGCGGTGCTGCCGAGCGACTTCAGCGCGGTCTGGCCGGTGATGCCGAAGGAGTACTTGATGCCGCCGCCCGGCGGGGTCGTGGTGGGCGGCGTGGTCACCGGCGGGGTGGTGGTCGGGGGCGTGGTCACCGGCGGGGTCGTGGTCGGCGGGGTCGTGCCGCCACCGCCCGCGATGGTGATCGTGGCCAGGGTGTTGTTCTGGCCGGCGTCCTGCGTGCAGGGCGCGTCGATGGTGCCGTCCGGCGTGATGCCGGTGACCGAGCCGTCGGCCTTGCGCGGGGTGACCTTGAGGTTCAGGTCGCCGACGGTGATCTTCGCCTGGCCGGGCTGGGTGAACGTCAGCGACGGCGTCTTGCCCGACGCGTTGATGTTCAGCTCACCCGAAGCCGGGATGTTCGTCTTGTCCAGCGTGATCGGGACGTTCACCGGCAGGTTGAGGCTCGGCGCGGCGACGGTCGCGGCCGCCGTCGCGGTGCCCTCGATCGTCGTGGCACCGATCAGGCTGAGGCCGGCGACGGTGTCCGCGTTGATCGTGGACACGGCCTTGATGTCGAACGCGCCGGTCGGCTGGCCGGTGTTGACGGTGGTCGGCAGATCGGTGTTGATCACCACCTTCAGCGACTGCGAACCCACCAGCGGGAGCGTGCAGTGGTAGTTCAGCGTCAGCGAGATCGGGTCGGCGGCACTGGTCTGCGCCCCGAGCACGAGTGCGGTGGCGACCAGCCCCACCGCCGCCGTGGCCGCGGCGGCCGCGACCGTCTTCTTCTTGCCTCTTGGGTGACTCACGATGGTCCTTCCGTGTATCAACAGTGATACGAAACGGCGCGCACATTCTGCGAGAATCGCGACCGACCGTAAGCTAACGAGCGCGGATGGCGGCAATCAAGAGCTTTTGGTGAAAACGCCACGCCACACCCGCAAATTGTCACACGGGCACGTCGGCCGGGCCGGGTTCCTAGCAGACGGAGGAAGGTTTCCCCAGCACAGCGCCGTCACCGAACCGCTGACGCACGTGACAAGTCCCCGCCGCCGAATGTTGACGGAGGTGCCAACCGGTCATTCTCTCCTTGCTCGCGGACAACCGCGCCGCGTAGCTTCGAAACCCATGAAAAGAATGCACAGCGCGGTGCTCGCAATGGCGGCGGCCGCACTTCTGTCGTGCGCCGCCTGTGGCTCGGACGCCCCGGCGGCCGACCCCGGCCGCCACGCCGACCCCGCGGCGCTCGCCTGGGTCGACAAGGTGTGCACCGGGGTGGCGGCGGGCTCGGCGAAGCTTTCGCAGCCACCGGCGGTCGACAGCGCCGACCCGGTGAAGACCCGCGACGCGATGGTCGACTTCCTGAGCAGGCTCGGCTCCGCCCTCGACGACATGGCGGGCGGCATCCGCGGTGCCGGCGTCCCGCCCGTCCCGGATGGACAGTCCGCAGTGGACAAGGCCACCGGCAACCTCACCGCGACCAAGACCAAGGTCGGCGAGACGAAGGCCAAGATGGAGCAGGCGAAGGTCACCGACGACGCCAGCCTGCGGAAGGTCATCTCCGAAGCCGACGCCACCATGGGGCAGCTCGCCGACCCGGAGGGCCCGATCAAGGACCTCAAGGCCAACCCCGAGCTGGACCTGGCCTTCAGCGAGTCCGCGACCTGCAAGCGCGTCTACGGGAGCGGCGCGTGAGCGCCCGCCGCGTGCTCGCCGCGCTGGTGGCGCTGGTCCTCGCGACGGCGCTCGCCCCCGCCGCTTCGGCGGCCCCCGCGCCCGCGGCCGGGACCGGGCCGGCCGACGACTCGTTCTACACGCCGCCGTCCCCGCTGCCCGCGGGCAAGCCGGGCGACGTGCTCCGCTGGCGCCCGTCGAACGCGGGCCCGCGCAAGGCGTCGGTCGACGCGTGGCAGGTGATGTACCTGTCGACGAACGCGCTCGGGCAGCCCGACGCGGTCACCGGCACCGTGCTGGTGCCGAAGACCGCGAACCGCGCCACCGCCCCGATCGTCTCGTTCGACCCGGGCACGCACGGGCCCGCGTTCGCGTGCACGCCGTCGAAGATGATCGACATCGGCGCGTTCTACGAGCAGCCCGGCCTCGACGACCTGCTCGACGCGGGCTACGCCGTCACCGTCCCGGACTACGAGGGCTACCAGAGCACGCCGAAGACGACCTACGTCGTGGGCCGCGCCGAAGGCCCGGCGGTGATCGACGGCGTCCGCGCGGCCCAGCGGCTCACCGCGGCCGGGCTGTCCCCGACGGCGAAGGTCGTCTTCCGCGGCTACTCCCAGGGCGGCGGCGCCGCGGCGTGGGCCGGCGAGCTGCAGCCGGCGTACGCACCCGAGCTGAACCTCGTCGGGATCGCGGCCGGCGGGGTGCCCGCGGACCTGGTCCAGGTGACGCTGCAGCTCGACGGGAAGTTCGGGTTCGGCGTGTTCGCCTACGCACTGGTGGGCCTCGACCAGGCCTACCCCGAGTTGCAGCTCGACTCGTTCCTCAGCGGCAACGGCCGCGCGAAGCTCGCCGAAATGAAGCAGAGCGCGTGCACGTTCGAGCTGCTCACGACGTACGCGAACCAGAAGATCGCGGACTACACGACCGGCCCGGGCTACATCAAGCCCGCGTGGGTGGCCCGGCTGAACGAGAACAAGCTCGGCGGCACCCCGCCGAAGGTGCCGGTGTTCCAGTACCACGGCACCGGCGACCAGCTGGTGCAGTTCGCGCAGGCCGACGCGCTGCACAAGGCGTACTGCGCGGCCGGGGTCGCCGAGACGTGGAAGACCTACGACACCGACCACATCACGCTGGTCTACACCGGCAACGCCGACGTCCTGGCCTTCGTCAAGGACCGGATCGCCGAGCTGCCGGCGAGCTCGAACTGCTGATCAGCGGGTGCGCCCGCCGTGCGGGCGCTGCTGCCAGGAGCTGATCACCGAGCTGACGTACTCGCGCCACTGGTCCTGCTGGTCCGGTGGCGGCGCCGTCGTCGCGGGTCCCGCGGGTTTGCGGCCCGCGACGGCGGGCGCGCTCGGCTTCCTGGCCGGGGAGTCGTGCACCTCCGCGGTGAGCGGCGGCGCTTCGGCGGACGCGCTCATCGTCTCCACCGCCTCGCTGGAGGTCGGCGGCGGAACGGGGGCGCCGGCCCCGGGCGGCGGCACGGCCGTCCCGCCGACCTGGTGCGGCTGGAACAGCACGACGGCGGCCAGCCCGAGCGCGACGACCCCGCCGGCGGCGAGGATGAACGGCTTGGTCCGGCGCGAGGTGTCGGCGGGCGGAGCGTCCTGCGGGCGCTCGTCCACGGGCTCCGGCGCCGCCAGTTCGGCGTCGAGGATGGCGAGCGGGTCGGGCTTGGTCTCCGGTTCCGGCGCGGGCTCCTCGGCGAGCTTCGCGTCGAGGTCACCGCGGATCATAAGCGGCCTCGTCTGCGAGAGGTCCACCAGTTCGGCGACCGAGGGCAGCTCGCTCCCCTCGCCCTTGCGTGCCATCGAAAGACCTCCACCCTGTCGGCGTCACCTGGAGGAACCATGCCCGAGCCGCGAGAGCTGCTCCGCTTCGCCGTCGTCGGCTTGGCCGCGTACGGGGTCACCCTACTGGGCGACTACAGCCTGAAGCTCACCGTGTTCCGGGAGAAGCCGGTGACGGCGCTCGCGCTCGCCACGATCGCCTCGACGGCGTTCGCGTACCTGCTGTCGCGCCGCTGGTCGTTCGCCGGCCGCGGCGGTCACCAGCGGCTGCGCGAGGCAACGCTGTTCTTCGTGGTCAACGCGGGTGCGGTGGCCGTGAACCTGGTGCCGCCGCTGGTGTCGCGGTACGTGCTGCGGCTGGAGGAGCCGCACGTGGGCTTCCTGGCGCAGGAGATCGCGGACTTCGTCGCGGGGATGGTGCTGGGCACGCTGTGCGGGACGGCGTTCCGCTGGTACGGCTACCGGCGGTGGGTGTTCCCGCGGTCAGCGCCACCAGTTGGCGTCCCCCAGTTCGGTGAACCCGAGCTTGTCGTGGAGCGACTTCCCGGCCCGGGCCGCGGTCAGCGTGACGGGACGGTCCTCGAAGTGCCGTAGGACGGCGTGCACGAGCGCCCGCCCGACGCCCTTCGAGCGGTGTTCCGGCAGCGTGGTGACCCAGTAGACGCCGCCGACGCCGCCGTGGTCCATGGTGACGCAGGCGCCTTCGCCGCCCTTGAGGAAGACGGCCTGGTCCAGGAGCGCGCGGGGGAAGACCGTGCCGGGTTCGAGTGGCTGGTACTCCTCCAGCGGAAAGCCGTCGACGACGACGGCTTCGGCCACGGCCAGCTCCGCGGCGGTCCGGACGCGGGTGACGCTCCCTTCGTCCGGCACGGGCGCGGGTTCGCGGACCATGACCGGCAGCTGCCCCGCGGTCATCCCGAGGTCGTGGAGCTCGAGCACGCGGAAGGGATCCTCGACCACGACGGCCCGGCCCTCGGCCCGCTTGACCCGGGCGAGTTCGGCGATCTCCCGGGTGGTGTCCCCGTCCGGCTCACCGGTGCGCAGCATGATCCGGAACCGGCGGCCGTCGATCGCGGCGAAGCCGGGGCGTTCGAGGACACCGTCCCCGCGAGCCCGGGCCAGCGCGGTCCACATCGCGACGGCGTTGCCGCCGGCCTGCCGCAGCCGCTCGGTGCGCGATCCGGTCATGCCGGGAGCTTAGGACCGGCGTGGTCCCTTCCCCAGGGCCAATCCCCGCGGCCCGGACCAGGCCACTCGCGGCGGCGACGTCATGAACGAGTCGTTCACCTCGCCTGACGGCAGGAAAGAGTCGTTCATGACGTCTCGCCAGTCGCGGCCCGGCAACGCCCGCTCCGCCAGCGGGCCGACTCCAGCCGCAGGCGCTCCCCCGGGCCCAGCCCAGCCCAGCCCCGCGCCAGGCCACTCGCGGCGGGGACGTCATGAACGAGTCGTTCACCACGCCTGACCACAGGAAAGAGTCGTTCATGACGTCTCGCCAGTCGCGGTCCGGCAACGCCCGCTCCGCCAGCAGCGCCAGCTCCTGCCGCAGGCACTCCCCCGGATCCGACCCAGCCCCGCGCCCCGCGCCAGACCACTCGGGGCGGCGACGTCATGAACGAGTCGTTCACCTCGCCTGACGGCAGGAAAGAGTCGTTCATGGCATCAGGTCAGTCGCGGTCAAGGAGAGCCCGCTCCGCCACCAGCGCCGACTCCAGCCGCAGGCGCTCCCCCGGATCCGACCCAGCACCAATCCCGCGCCCCAGACCAAGCCACCCGGCGCGGCAAGCACCGCGTCAATCGCGACCCGGCAACGCCCGCTCCGCCAGCAGGGCCAGCTCCAGCCGCAGACGCTCGCCCGGGTCGTCCAAGCGCGCTCCGAACAGCTCCGACAGCTTCTTCAAGCGGGCCCGGATCGTCTGCGGGTGCAGGTCGAGCAGGCGGCCCAGCTCCGGGGCGCTCCCCCGGGTCTGGACCAGCGCCAGCAACGTCTCCGCCAGCTGCTCGCGGCGGCGTCCGGACAGGCTCGACAGCGGCTCCAGCGTCGTCTCCGCGAGCTGCGCCACCAGGAACTCGTCCGCCAGCAGGAGCAGCGTCGTCACGTGGTCGCGGCACCAGACCACCGGGCCCGGCGCGTCCAGCAGGCCGCGCGCCGCCAGGTCGACCGCGCGGCGGGCCACCCGGAACGACTCCGGGGCCGAGGCCACCGGCACCAGCGGGCCCACCGCCGCCGTCCAGCCCGCCGGGAGGGCCGACAGCCCGGCCAGGTCCGTGTCCGGGGCCGAGGTCAGCGCGGCCGGCGGGTCGCCCGACGGGTCGGCCGGGACGTGCTCGGGCAGCAGGCCCGGCGGGAACTCCGGGGCGCCCGGCAGCGCCCGGA
Source organism: Amycolatopsis sp. NPDC049159 (assembly GCF_040648295.1). NCBI lineage: Bacteria > Bacillati > Actinomycetota > Actinomycetes > Pseudonocardiales > Pseudonocardiaceae > Amycolatopsis > Amycolatopsis sp. NPDC049159. The sequence continues at coordinate 525,662 of NZ_JBEZDL010000001.1, read as the reverse complement.
ACGCCACCGCCGCCACGCGCGACGGCACCGGCAGCCCGGACGCGGCGACCAGACCGTCCACTTCGGCCGGTGTGCGGCCGCCCAGGAGGGCGCGCAGCACGCGGCGGTGGCGTTCGCCGGTGCCGGACACCGCCGCTTCGGCCGCGCTGTAGCCCTCCGCGACCGCCGCCATCGACGTCTCGACGTCGGCGAACATGCCCTCGGCCGCGCCGTACAGGACATCGCCGGACAAGCCCGCTTCCCGTGCGGTGTCGGCGATCCACCGCCACGTCACGCGGCTCGACACGCGCACGGCCGCCTGCACGGCCTCGCGGCTCAGGCCATTGTGGAACGCCGCGCGCCCGTGCCCGCGGAACTCGGCGAGCCGGTCGGCCTGCCACATCGCGGGCGTGCCGACGCGGTCGATGTCGCGCTCGATCCCGCGCCGCGTCTGCTCGATCGCGGCGACGCGCGCCGGGCCGGGGGCGAAACTCCCGGAATATTCCGGAACCTCGGCGGCGATGGCATCCACGCAGGCCCGGGCGATCTCCGGGATCCGCGGGCGCACGACGTCGCCGAGTTCGTGCGGCAGGCGGGCCCACACGGAGCCGTCCGAGGCAGCGGGAACGCGCATGGGGAATTCAGTCCTCCACTGGGAATTGGCGCCTCAGAAATAACCCCCGCCACCTGACACGGAGCGTAGAACGCCCACCCGTCCGTGTCAAAAGGACGGGTGCGCGTCACCCTTTCAGGGAACCAGTCGTTGATTATTCAGTCACGCACCGGTCGGATACGCTCAGCCGACACCGGACTCGAAGGGGGATTGGTGGTCGAGTACCGCAGCTTCCGCCTGCTGGCTTCGCTGCCACGCGCGCTCGGCGCGGGCCTGCGCCCGCACGTCGGGCACGCCGCGGCCGCGATGATCCAGGAGGTCCAGCGCACGGTCCCGGCCTACGGCCAGCCGCTCAAGGGCGTCTTCGGGAAGGTGCTGGTCAAGAGCGTCGAGTACGCGGTGCAGCACTGCGTCGACTCGATGGGCGAGCCGGCCCTGTCCCACGACCACTGGATCGAGTTCTACCGCGGCCGCGGCCGGATCGAGTTCACCGAAGGCCGCAACCTCGACGCGCTGCAGGACAGCGCCACGCTCGGGGCCAGGGTGGCCTGGCGGGCGATGCACCCCGGCGTCGTCGCGGCGGGCGTCGACCCGGCCGTGATCTCGGTCGCGGCGGAGGCCATCTTCGCCTACGTCGACGAGCTGTGCGCCACCGCGATCGAGGGCTACCAGGAGGCGCAGGCGAAGGCCGAGGGCGCCGTCCCGGTCCGGCGGCGGCGCCTGCTGGAGCTGATCGTCCAGGCCCCGGAAGGCGCCGCGAGCAGCATTGCGGAGCTGGCCGGCGGCGCGGGCTGGCCCCTGCCGGAGACGGCGGCGATGGTCGCCCTCGAGCGCGGCCCGGACGCGGCCGACTTCCCCGCCGACCTGCTCGGCGACGGCGTCCTGGCCGATCTCGACGGCCCCGAGCCGCACCTGCTGACCCGCAACCCCGACGCGGAACTGACCCCGCTGGAGGCCAAGCTCGACGGCTGGCGCGCGGCGGTCTCCCCGACGGTCCCGCTGGCCGACGCCCCGGCCGCCCTGCGCACGGCCCGCCGGGCGCTGTCGCTGTCCGGCCCGGACACCCCGGGCCCGATCATCTGGTGCCGCGACCACCTGGCCACGCTCTGGCTGCTGGCCGAGGACTTCCTGGCCGCGGAGCTGGCCCGCCAAAGCCTCGACCCGTTCGCTTCGCTGACCGAGAAGCAGCGTGACCGGCTGGGCGAGACCCTGCTGGCCTGGCTGGAGACCCGCGGTGGCGCGCCGGAGATCGCCCAGCGCCTGGGGGTGCACCCGCAGACGGTCCGCAACCGCTTGCGCCAGCTGGAGGAGCTGTTCGGCGACCGGTTGAAGGACGCGGACGACCGCCTGGGCATGCAGCTGGCCTTGCGCGCGCAACGGCTGATGCGCGCGCACCGGCCCCCGGAGAGCTGACGCCTCGAGCCTCGCCCGCGCAGGTGCTCAGCGGCTCCCCTGCGCAGCTCCCCGTGCGTGTGACGGCCCGCTCAGCACGCGGTCCAGCGTGCGCACCGGCATCGGCAGCACCCGGCGCCAGGGACGGTGCCCCGGGCGGCGGCGCGGCAGGGGCGGGGCGAAATGAATACTCGCGCGGCAGGACATCAGCGCGTCCGGTGCGTCATTGCGACCATGCCTTCGAGAATTACCCGGATACCACCGGAATGTCGATACACTTTCCCCGTGCTTCCCGGAAACCCGCACGCGTGCGCGTCTTTCCGCAAAATTTCTTGTCATGCTCGGTGCGGATTTCGCCGGGGTGGTCTTCACCACATCGGCGGAAGTGGTCGGATGCCCTATTTTCGGCTCCGCGAGAAAGGGCGCCGATGACACTCCGAACCCACGACCTCACCTTGCACGGCCGGCGCGTCCGGGTGCACGAGCACCTGCCCGCGACGGACGACGGCGACGAAGCGATCGTGCTGCTGCACGGGATCGCGGGCAGCGCCGGAACCTGGGCGCCGGTGCTGCAGCGGTGCGCCGGGCTCGGCCGCCGCGTCCTCGCCCCGGACCTGCCCGGGCACGGGGATTCCGACGCACCGCGCACGGACTACGGCCTCGGCGCGATGGCGAGCATCGTGCGGGACGTGCTCGCGGTGTCCGGCGTGCGGCACGCGACCGTCGTCGGCCACTCGCTCGGCGGGGGCATCGCGATGCAGTTCGCCTACCAGTTCCCGGAAATGTGCGACCGGCTCGTGCTGGTCGGCAGCGCCGGCCTCGGCCCGGAAGTCAGCCCCGTGCTGCGGGCGACCGCGCTGCCGGGGGCGCCGGTCTTCCTGGCGCTGACGGTCAACCGGTGGACGCTCGCCCTCGCGCGGGCCGTGGCCGGGGTCGGCCGCCGGCTCGGGGGATCGTTGAAATCTGAAACACGGGAACTGGCCGGGCACTTCGGCTCGCTGGCCGACCCCGGGCGGCGGCGCGCGTTCCTCGCCATCGCGCGCAGCCTGATCGACCTGCGCGGCCAGCGCGCGAGCGCCGTGGAGAAGCTCTACCTGGCCGAGTCCGTGCCGATGCTGCTCGTCTGGGGCGCGCGCGACCCGCTGATCCCGGCCGCGCACGGGCGCCGGACGGCGACATTGCTGCCGGACAGCCGCTTGACGGTGCTGGAAAACGTGAAACACTTTCCGCACGTGGCCGACCCGGACGGGTTCTGCCTGCTGCTGAACGAGTTCGTCTCGGGGACCACGCCCGCGCGGCTGACGCTCGACGACGTCGTCGCCCGCCTCCTGGCCGGCTGAGCCGTCCGAAAAGGCCGCCGGAAAAGTTGTCACCCGCGCACCATCGGCCCGCGGCGGAAGTGTCACCTCCCCTCGCGCCGTTCCACCCGTTCGGGTGTAGTCCGGACGGGTTACCCCGAAGTCAGCGGAGAACCCGTTGACAGTGCCGTTCGCGCGAAATTATGTTGCCTGAGCCACAAAATCTGGATCGGCTTCGACGACGAAGAGGCTGATTTTGTTGCCAGCAAGGATAAAAACATGACCGACGTGGACACCGGGTTCGCCGGCCCCGCACTGCGGGTCAACCGGCCTCATCCCGGCGAGCGCTCTTCCGGACCGGCTCACCGGCAGCAGTCCGTGTCGGCCGACCGGCCCCGGCACGCCTACCCACCCGCCCCTCGAACCCCGGCGGACCCCCAGCACGGGCGCGTTTCCGGCGCCATCGGGCTGTGGGCTTCGCTGCCCCGCGAACTGGCCGTGCGGTTCAAGCCGCGGGTCGACCCGCTCGCCCGCGCCATCCTGCAGGAGGTCCAGCGGGCGGTGCCCGAGTACCGCCAGCCCCTCGAAGGCGCGTTCGGGCACATCATCACCCAGGGTGTGCGGCAGTCGATCATCCAGTGCCTCGACAGTGTCGGCACCCCCGGTGCCGTCCCGCTCGAGACGTGGACGACCGTGTTCCGCAACCTCGGCAAGATCGAGTTCAACGAAGGCCGCAGCCTCGACTGCCTGCAGACCGCGTACCGGGTCGGCGGGCGGGTCGCGTGGCGGCACATCTCGGAGTTCGGGCAGGCCGCCGGCCTCGCCGCGGACACGCTGTGCACCAGCGCCGAGGCCATCTTCGCCTACGTCGACGAGATCTCCGCGCTGTCGATCGAGGGCTACACGGCGGCCCAGACGCGGGCCGCCGGCACCCGGGCGCGCCGCCGGAGACGGCTGCTCGACCTGCTGCTCGCCGATCCGCCGTCCGCACCGCAGACCATCTCCGCGCAGGCCGCCACCGCGCAGTGGCCGCTGCCGGCCGAGGTCACGGTCGTCGCCCTGGAACCCCGCGCCGACCAGCACAGCCTCACCGCGCCGGACCTGCACTCCGACGTCCTCGTCGACCTCGAGGGCAGCGAACCGTGCCTGGTCACCGGCGACCCGGCCAAGCACCTGACCAACCTGTCCGAGCGGCTGCGCGGCTGGCGCGCGGTGGTCGGCCCGACCGTGCGGCTCACCGACGCACCGCGGTCGCTGCTCTGGGCGCGCCGGACGTTGAAGCTCGTCCAGCGCGGCGTGCTGCCGGACGCACCGGTGACGCGCTGCACCGATCACCTGTCCACGCTGTGGCTGCTCGCCGACGAGTTCCTGGTCCGCGAGCTGTGTTCGCGCAGCCTGGAGCCGTTCAAGGACCTCACCCCGAAGCAGCGGGCGCGCCTCGGCGAAACGCTGCTGATCTGGCTGCAGTCCCGCGGCAGCGCGCCCGAGATCGCGAAACGGCTCAAGGTGCACCCGCAGACCGTGCGGTACCGCATGCACCAGCTGATCGACCTGTTCGGCGACCGGCTGAACAACGCCGACGACCGGCTCGACATGGAGATCGCCCTGCGCGCGGAGGCGCTCCTCGGTTCCTGACCACGATGAGGTGGGCGATGACGGGACCCCCCGTCGAAACGACGTACGGGCCGATGCTCGGCGGCGACGGGCGGCCGGGCCAGCTGTGGGCCCTGCTCCCCCGGGAGCTGGCCGCCGTGTTCCGGCCGCGGCTGCTGGACGTCGCCGACGAGGTGCTGCGCGAGATCCAGCGGACCATTCCGGATTACGCGCGGCCGCTCGACGGCGCGTTCGGCAAGGCGCTGCGGGCCGGCGTGCAGGCGGCGATCCTGCAGTTCATCGACCGGATCGCCGCGTCCGGCCCGGTGCCCGACGACCGGCGGAAGCTGTTCGTCGGGCTCGGCGTGCACGAGCTCGCGCAGGGTCGCAACCTCGACGTCCTGCAGGCGGCCTACCGGGTCGGCGCGCGGGTGACCTGGCGCCGGATGGCGGAGGTCGGCACGCGCGCCGGCGTGCCGTCGGCGACGCTGTGCCTGCTGGCCGAGGCGATCTTCGCCTACATCGACGAGCTGTCGGCGTTGTCGATCGAAGGCCACGCGGCGGCGCAGGCCCGTGCCGCGGGAGCACTGGAACGGCGCCGTCGCCGTCTGCTGGACCTGCTGCTGGCGGACCCGCCGTCGCCGTCCCGGACGGTCCAGGAAGCCTCGACGGCGGCGGAGTGGCCGCTGCCGCACCGGCTGGTCGCGGTGGCGCTCGACGAGGCCGCCGACGTCAGCGGCCTGGACGCGCTGGAGGACTTCGAAGACGGGACACCGCGGCTGCTGCTGGCCGCCCCCGAAGACCGCGACGCGCTGACGGCCGCGCTGGCCGGGCACCGCGCGGCGGTCGGGCCGCCGGTGCCGCCCCGCCAGGCGGGCCGGTCACTGGCGACGGCGCAGGAGGCCTTGCGCCTGGTGGCCGCGGACGCTCTCCCGGACGAGCCGCTGACCTGGTGCGAAGACCACCTCGCGACGCTGTGGCTGCGCAAGGAACCGTTCCTCGCCACGGAGGTCTGCCGCCGCCGGCTCGCCCCGCTGACGGCGTTGACGCCGAAGCAGTACAACCGCTTGGCGGGCACGCTGCTCGCGTGGCTGGAGACGTGCGGCAACGTCCGGGAGGTGGCCGACCGGCTGGCGATCCACCCGCAGACGGTCCGGGCCCGGGCGCAGGAGCTGGAAACCCTGTTCGCGGACCACCTCCGCAACCCGGACGACCGCTTCGAGATGATCCTGGCTCTACGCGCGACCTTGACGTAGCCGGGTAACCGGCCCGGCCGACCGCCGCCCGCGCGGACACACCGTCGAGGGCGTCGTCGCATCCGTACCGCCCCACGCATCCTGGCCCGTCCCCGGCTCAGGCCGCGGCGCGTTCGGCGAGCGGACGGCGGCGCAGGCCCGGGTCGTGCACGGCCGGCGGCTGGTAGTTCTGGTCGAGCGCGCCCACGTTCGTGCCGGGCGGCACGATCTCGTCGATGCGGTCGAGGACGTCGTCGGTGAGCCGGACGTCGACGCCGGCCAGCAGGTCGTCGAGCTGGGGCATGGTCCGCGGGCCGAGCAGCGCGCTGGTGACGCCGGGGTGGGCGATGACGAAGGCCATCGCGAGGTGGGTCATCGGCAGGCCCGCTTCGGCGGCCAGCGGAACGAGCTGCTCGACGACGTCGAGCCGGCGTTCGTCGCTGAGGTGCTTGAGCAGGTGGGCCCGGCGCAGGTCGTTCCGCTCGCCCTTGCGGACGCGCCCGGTGAGCAGTCCCTGGCCGAGCGGGCCCCAGATCAGCGTGCCCATGCCGAAGCGCTGGGCCAGCGGCAGCACTTCGCGTTCGACGCCGCGGTTGAGGAGGGAGTAGGCCGCCTGCTCGGCGCGGAACCGCGCCAGGCCGCGCCGTTCGGCGACCCACTGGGCCTCGACGATGTCGGACGCGAGGCTCTGGGACGTGCCGATCGCGCGGACCTTGCCGGCGCGGAGCAGGTCGGTCAGCGCGGAAAGCGTTTCCTCGACGTCCGTCGCGGGATCGGTGCGGTGCAGCTGGTAGAGGTCGATGTGGTCGACCTGCAGGCGCCGCAACGAGTTCTCGACGGCGGTGACGATCCAGCGCCGGGAGGCGCCTTGGTGGTGCGGGTCGTCGCCGACCTGGCGGCCGAACTTGGTGGCGAGCACGACGTCGTCGCGGCGGCCCCGCAACGCTTTGCCGACGACCTCTTCGGAGTCGCCGTAGGCGTCGGCGGTGTCGATGAAGTTGAGGCCCGCGTCCAGTGCCTTGTGGATCATGCGGGCGGAGTCGTCCGGGTCGGGGTTGCCGAAGGACGTCGCGAACATCATCGCGCCGAGCGCGTACGGGCTGACCTTGATCCCGGTCCGGCCGAGGGTGCGGTAGTGCATGGGGGTCTCTTCCCGTCGGGGTGCCGGCCGGCGCGGATGCCGTACGCTGGCCGTAAGTGGAAAGCTATTCCGGAACTATACGGAAAAGCTTTCCGGTTATGCAACCGAGAGGGGCGAAGTGACCCAGGAGACCCGACGCCGGCGTGCCGACGCCCAGCGCAACGTCGAGGCCTTGATCGAGGCGGCGCGGACGGTCTTCGCCACCTCCGGCGTGGACGCGCCGGCCAAGGAGATCACCGACCTCGCCGGAGTCGGCGTCGGCACGCTGTACCGGCACTTCCCGCAGCGCTCGGACCTGGTCAAGGCCGTCGTGCGGACCGGGATCGACGCCGTCGCCGACGCCGGCCCCCAGCTGAGCGCCGCCCACCCGCCGGAGCGGGCGCTTTCGCTCTGGATCGACCGGTTCGTCGAGCTCCTCGGGACCAAGCGCGGGCTCGCCTCGGCTCTGCACTCGGGCGATCCGGCGTTCGAGGGGCTGCCCGGCTACTTCATGGAGCGGCTGGGGCCCACGCTCACGGCTCTGCTCGACGCGGCGGCCGCCGACGGTGCGATCCGCGGCGACCTCGGCGCCGAGGACCTCCTGCACGCGATCGCGTTGTTGTGCCAGCCCGCACCCGGGCGCGAGCCGGGGCACGGCAGGCGCATGGTCGCCGTCCTCGTCGACGGCCTCCGCTACGGCGCCGCCGAAGCGTGAGCCCTCCACCGCGCATCGCCCGGCCGGCTCAGCGGACGCCGGCCGCCACCACGAACGGGAGCGCCACGAACAGGCGGTCGTCGCGGGCTCTCGCCGTCTGCTCGTCGAGCCAGTCGCCTTCGCCCGCGAGGTCGGCGAGCATCGGCAGGCACGCGGCGTCGGTCCAGACCGCCGTGCGCACCTCCACCGTCACGCCGGTGAACCCGTTGTCCAGCAACAAGTTCCGGTAGCGCCGCGCCACCCTCGGGTGCGGCAGCCGGTCCGCCCGGGCGTGGACGAGCGCGCGGGTGCGGCCGGGGTCGTCGGAGTCGATCAGGATGGCGTCCCAGTCCTGCCCGGTGAGCACCGCGCGCCCGCCCGGCGCGAGCACCCGGCAGGCCTCGGTGACCGCCGCCCCGGGATCGGGGAGCGCGTGCAGCACCTTGTCGGCGCGGTAGCCGGTGACCGCGCCGTCGCCGAGGGGCAACGCGGTCGCGTCGGCGACGTGGAATTCGCCCGCCGGCCAGCGCTCGGCGGCGGCCTCGACCATGGCGGCGTTCAGGTCGACGCCGATGGCGCGGACGCCGCGGGCGGCCAGCTCGCCGACCGCGCGGCCGCCGCCGCAGCCGACGTCGACCACCGTGCCCGTCAGGCCGCGGTAGGTGAGTTCGCGCAGGTCGCGGGCGGCGGGCCGGTCGTCGAAGGAATCCAGGAGAGCGAGCAACGTGGACATGGCCGCCATCTTGGGACTTGATGTCGGCATGAAGTCAATAGGCGAGGTGGCGGCCCGGTTCGGGGTGCCGTCCCACGTGCTGCGTCACTGGGAGGCCGAAGGGCTGCTGGCCCCCGCACGCGCCGGGAACCGCCGTCGCTACAGCGATGCCGACCAGCACCGGGTCGCGGCGATCCTGGTCTCGAAGGAGGCGGGCCTCGGGCTCGCCGACATCCGGGCGGTGCTGGCCGCCCCGACCGCGTCGGCGCGCGAGGAACTGCTGGCCGGGCACCGGCGGCGGCTGGAAGCCCGGCTCGCCCGGACGCAGGCCGCGCTCGACCTGCTCGGCGGTGGCCCCTGCCCGCACGACGACATCATGACCTGCCCGCACTTCCGCGGCCTGCTGGCCGGACGGCTGCCGTCAGACGCCTGACGCGTCCTCCCCGAACAGGTCGGTCCGGTGCACGAATTCCTCGAGCACGGAAGAAAAGTACGGCCGCCAGACCGCCGGCGAGAGCTGCCCGGTGCCGACCCGGGTGATCGCCGCGGGCAGCCCGCGGGAGCGCCGCCAGGCCGCGAACGCGTCCAGCCACGCGTCCGCCGTCGCGTCCCCGACCCGGCCCGGCGAACCGAACAGCGCCGTCGCCGGCGAGCACAGCAGCCACCAGACCGGCGGGATTTCCGCGATCGCCTCGTGCAGCCGGCGCGCACCGAGCACCCTGGCCCGCCACACGGTCTCGGCGTCCTCGGCGAACACCCCGGCCGCGTGCACGATCCCCCGCAACGCCACGCCACCCGCCGTCGCTTCGGCGATCAAGCGGTCCGCGACGCCGGAGTCGGCGAGGTCACCGGCGACGACCACGACGTCGACGCCGGGGAGGTCGGCCACCCCGCCGCGCCGTCCGGAAAGGACGATCCGGGTGGCTCCGTGGTCCGCCAGCCACCGCGCGGTGGCCAGTCCGAGCGCGCCGAACCCGCCGGTCACCACGTACGCCCCCGGCCCGGCCGGCACTTCGGGCGCGACCGGGACCCGCGTCAGCCGCGCCGCGTACCGGACGTCGTGGCGCCAGCGCACTTCGTCTTCCGGCGCGTCCGCGCGCAGTTCCCGTGCGATCGCGTCCACAGTGGACCGGACGTCGAAGTCGGCGATGCTGGCCCGCAGGTCCGGGCGTTCGCAGGCGAGCACCCGGATCAGCCCGCGCAGGAACACCAGCCCCGGCTCGCCCCGCGCCTGCGTCACCAGGTGGAAGCGGACGCCGCGGTCGAGCCGCGCGACCACCGACGAGACCGCCTGCAGGAGTTCGCGCGCGTCCTCGGGGTCGTGGTAGGCGTGCGGGGCCCCGGTGAGGAACACGACGCCGCGCACCCGGCGGCCGGCCAGGAACCCGGGCAGCTCGCCGAAGTCGTCCTGGGGCAGGGAAAGGGCCTCGTCCCCGGTCTCGGCCAGCGACAGCGCGAGCGCGACGGCCCGGGCCAGCGCGGCCGGGTGCTCGTCGGTGAGCAGCAGCCACGACCCCGGCGGCAGCGGCGGCGCCGGCGGCAACGGCGCTTCGGGCCAGGTCACCTCGAACGCCCGGGTGGCGAACGGGACGCCCGGCGACAACGCGCGTTCGTCCTCCACCGGCCCGGTCACCGGAGGCCGTCCGGTGTGGACAGACCGGCCAGGTAGCTTTCCCGGCACTCGACCCGGTTCCCCGGCAGCGCGCCCGCGCTCAGCACGACGACCCGGCGCGGCGTGAGCCCGTGCCGCTCCGCCAACGCACCGCGCACGGCCCGCTCGACCACGCCGCGCGGCGGGACGATTCCCGAGGCCAGCTCGACGACCAGCACGACTTGCGCACCGGGGACGGCGAACGCGGCCGCGTCCCGGATCGCCGGATGGGCTTCCCCGGCGGTCGCTTCGAGGTCGCGCGGGTGGTGCCCGGCGGCGAAGTCTTCGTCCAGGATGGACAGTTCGCCCGCCTCGTCGAGCACGCCGAGGTCACCGGTCCGCAGCCACCACCGGGGCTCGTCGTCCCCGGCGAGGATGGCGCAGAAGACACGGGACGATTCTTCGGGCCGGTTCCAGTAGCCGCGGGCGACGTTCGGCCCGCTCACCCAGATCTCGCCGGCCTCGCCCGCGGGCAGCCGCCGTCCGCCGGGGTCGACGATCGCGACGCGCTGGCCCGCCGGGTGCCCGCACGCGACCAGCGCGGTCGCTTCGGGCACGCGGTAGCAGACCCGCAGCTGCCCGACCGCCTCGCGCAGCCGGTCCAGCTCGGGGTCGGTGGTGCTCGCCAACGTCGTCACGGGCCCGAGCGCCTCGAGCGGTTCCAGCCGCTCGACGAGCACCGCGGGCCGGCCGGTGGTGAGCGGCACGGCCACGCCGAGCAGCAGGCCCAGGGGATCGCTGAGCGGCAACCGGCTCACCAGCGTCCCCGGCCCCAGCACCGGCGCCGCCTGCCGGGCGTTGGCGACGACGTTCGCGTGCGTGACCATCACCCCGCCCGGGTACTGCAGGTAGGCCACGTCTTCGGCGGGCACCGGGTCCTCGGTGAAGCCCGGTGCCGCGGGCACGGCGTCCACGGCGAGCACGCGGTGGCCACACGTGTCCAAGGTGGACAGGAAGCGCCGGGTCGCCGCGACCGTCGCCGAAGTCGCCAGCACGATCGCCGGTTCCGCGTCCGCGAAGACGCGGGCGCGGTCCGGGCCGGCGGGGATCGCGACCAGCCCGGCGCGGAGCACGCCGAGGAACGCGACGACCTGCTCGACCGGGTGCGCGACGAGGATCGCCACGCGCTGCCCGGGTTCGGTGACCTGGCGCAGGGCCGCGGCGACGGCCGTGACCCGGCCGTCCAGCTCGGCCCAGGTCACCGTCGTCCCCTCGGGCCCGAGGAAGGTAAGCGCTCTCTCGCTGCCCGCTGCCGCCGCGCGGGCGGTCAGCAGCGTCGAAAGCGTCGTGGCCCCGGCGGCCCGTTCAGAACTCGTGAGCATCGGTCCCTCGTGCATTCTCAGGCGGCGGACATCCCGGTGACGCGCCACTTCCCGCCGGCGCGCTCGGCCGTGACGCTCAGCTGCGCGGCCCCGGTGCTGCGCTGCCCGTCGCCCCGCGTCCCGGTCTGGTCGAGGAACACCAGCAGCGCCGCGCGGTCGCCGTCCAGCAGCTTCACGCCGGCCGCGACGGCGGTCGAGGTGACCACCAGCTTCTGGTCCGCGGCGAGCTTGCGCACCTGGCCGAAGAGCTGGTCGTACTGGGCCAGCGCGGGACCGGTGAGGACGTCCTTCGCCGCCTGCTCGCTCTTGGCCGGGTCGTCGAAGCGGTAGGAGAAGACCGTGCCGAGCGCGGCGCTGATCTGCTTCGCCGCGTCCGCGGTGCCCGAAACGTCGGCGAGCGCGCTGTTGTGCGCGACGACAGCGTTCGTCTGCCGCGCCTCGATCGCGCACCAGCCGGCGACCCCGGCCATCAGCACGGCGACCACCGCGAACACCAGCCACGAACGGCGGTGCGGGGCGGCGGGCGGGTCCGGTTCGGTGCCCGGTTCCGGTTCCGGGTCGTGGTGGCGCCCGGCCACCTTGACGGCTCGCTTCTTCGTCGGAACGGTCACGGTGCCTCCCCGGCCGGGACCTGGCCGAGCCCGGTGACGTGCCAGCCGTCCGGCCCGCGCGCCAGGTCGGCCTGGAACCGGTTGCGCTTGGTCACGGCTTCACCGCCGTCCGGTGCGACGACCAGTTCGACCGACGCGATCAGCTTCGCCGTCCCCGCACCGGTGTCCACTTCGGTCACCGCGGCGTCGGTGACCTTGCCGGTGGTGACCGTCTTCGCCTGGGCGATCCGGTCGAGGCTGCCCTGCCGGTCGGCCGCCAGCTCGTCGTGCAGGGCGCCGCCGGAGAGGTCCAGCCAGCGCTGGTAACCCGGCGCCGCCCGGTGGTAGTCCAAAGTGGTCAGTCCGGCGACGGCCGTCCGGCCCGCCTGCAAGGCGTCTTCCCGGACGACCGCGCGCGCGACGCCGTCGTCGTGCGCCGCCTGCCACCAGGTGAACCCGGACCACCCGGCCGCCGCGGTCGCCACGACCGCGGCCGCCGGGGCCAGCCACGTCAGGATCTTCACGGCCGTCCTCCCGGTGCGTTCTGCGAACCCCGCACGTTCGTCGGATTGCCCCTCGGCAGCGCGCAGCGCGCGGCCGTGTTCAGCGGGCGGGTCGAGGTGTCCAGGCCGTCGCGGTACGGCGTCGTGTACCCGGTCGTGCACGGCGGCGGGTCGAAGAAGGTCAGCGACAGCCCGAAGTGGGCGCCGTCCGGCCGGATCACCGCGCTGCCCGCCGCGACCGCCTGCGGTGCGGTGATCAGCAGCTGCCGCAGCCCGTCCCGCCGGTTCTCCAGGACGTCCGCGGTGGTCAGCAGGTTCGCCAGCAGCACGCCCAGCTGCGGCCCGGAGTCGCGGATCAGGGCGCCGACCTCGTTCGCCGCGGCCGGCACCGCCGGGATGAGCGTGCGCAGGTCGCCGTCGGCCTGCTTCAACGTCGAGGCCAGCAGCTTCGCGTTGGCACCGAACTCGCGGATCGCGCCGGCCTGCTGCACCTGGGTGTCGAGCACGACGTGCGCGTCGGTGACGAACCGGGTCAGCGGCGCCACGTGCGCGCTCGCCGCCTGCACGAACTCGATGCCGCGCCCGACCAGCTGGTCCAGCGCCGGACCGGCGTCGGTGGTCGCGTTGTACAGCTCGTCGACGACCGTGCGCAGCGCGGGCTTGGGCACCGAATTGGCGAACGTGTCCACTGTCGACAAGACGACGTCGACCGGCAGCGGGATCTTCGTGTCGGCCTGTGTGATCACCGACCCGTCCCCCAGCTTCGGCCCGCCGGCACTGCGTGGCCGCAGGTCGACGTACTGCTCGCCGACCGCCGAGCGGTCCGCGACGACGGCCTCGGTGTCGGCCGGGACCGGCGCGGTGCCCGAGTCGATCTCCAGGTCGGCTTCCATCCCGGCCGGGGTCAGGCGCAGCTCGCCGACCCGGCCGATCGGGACCCCGCGGTAGGTGACCTCGGCGCCTGCGAAGATGCCGCCGCCGGTCGGGAACTGCGCTTTCACGGTGTAGCCGCGGTCGAAGAACACCTTGTCCAGACCGGCGTAGGTGGCTCCGACGTAGGCCACGCCGAGCACGGCGATGACCACGAAGATCGTCACCTGCAGGCGCACGAACCGGGTCAGCATCAGTGACCCACCTTGAGGAAGCCGTTGAGGTAGTCGCCGCGGATGGTGTCGAGCGCCGCGTCCGGGAACGGGAAGGTGAAGATCATCTCCATCGCCTTCGGCAGCTTGTCGCCGGAATCGGCCAGCCGCCGCAGCAGCGGTTCGAGGGCCTTGAGGTCGGCGACCAGGTCGTCCTTGCTGCGGTTGACCGTGTCGACGGCGACCGAGGTCAGGCCGTCGAGGGACTTGAGCATCCCGACCAGCGCCTCGCGCTGCTGGTTGAGCACGCCGATGCCGGGGGTGAGGCCGTTCAGCGTGGTGGTGATCTGGTCGGTGTGCGCGTTCAACGTCTGCGCGAGCTTGTTGACGCTCTCGATCGCCCGCGTGATCTCGGTGCGGTGCTCGTCGAGGCCGCGCACGAATTCGTCCAAAGAGGACAGCAGGCTGCGGGCCGCGGTCTCGCGGCCGCCGAGGGCTTCGTTGAGCTGGTGGCTGATGTTCTGGACCTGAGCCACACCACCGCCGTTGAGCAGCAGCGACAACGCCCCGAAGACCTCCTCGATCTCCGGCGTCAGCGTGGACCCCTCCAGCGGGATGGTCGACCCGTCGAGGAGCCGGCCCGACGGCGTCGCGTCGGGCGGCGCGGCCAGCTCGACGAACTTCTCGCCGAGGATGCTGGCCTGCCGCAGCCGCGCGACGGCGTTGCCCGGCAGGTCGACGTCGCCGTTGAGGAGCAGGTCCACGATCGCGCTGCGCCCGTCCGGCGCCAGCTCCACCTTCACGACCTGCCCGACCGGGACGTCGTTGACCTTGACGCCGGACTGCGGCACCAGGTCGAGCACGTTGGTGAAGCTCGCGGTGACGTGGATCGGGTGGTCGCCGAGCGCGGCGCCGCCGGGCAGCGGGATGTCGTAGACGCTGACGCCGCGCCCGCAGCCGGTGGTGACCAGCGCGAGCGTCACCACGGCGGCGAGCTTGACCAGGGACTTCATTTCCCCTCCGGGAACTCGAGGAGGTTGCCGCGGCCGTCGAGGGTCCCGTTCGCCTTGTCGTAGGCGCCCAGGAGGTTCGTCAGCGCGTTCGGCGCCGCCTGCAGCGCTTCGGCGAGGGAATCCTTCTGGTTGACGAGGATCTTCGTGACGTCGGCGAGTTTGTCCACATCGGTCTGGACCTTGCCGCGGTTGTCCTTGATGAACCCCTGCACGACGCTCAGCGCCTGGGTCAGCTCGGTCAGCGCGCCGGAGAACTGGTCGCGCTGGTCGGCCAGCACCTTGCTCAGCGAAGCGATCTGCGAGATCGCCTGCTTCACCTGACCGTCGTTGGCGGCGAGCATCGCGGTGAACTTGCTGATGTTGTCCACCGAGCCGAACAGGTCGTCCTTCGAATCGCTCGCGGCGCGGGCGAATTCGCCGAGGTTCTTGATCGCCGTGCCGATGGTCTGCCCGTTGCCGCTGAGGTACTCGGCCGACTTGGTCAGCACCTCGCTGACGGCGCCGTCCTTGTTGGCCCCCTGCGGGCCGAGCGCGGACATCAGCTGGTTGAGGCTGTGCAGCAGGTCGTCGACCTCGACCGGGGTCGCGGTGCGCTCCCGCGGGATCGAAGCGCCGTCGGGCAGCTGCGGCCCGCCGCGGTAGACGGGCGTGATCTGCACGTACCGGTCGGCGACCAGGCTCGGCGTGATCACGACGGCTCCCGCGTCCGCGGGCAGCTGGGCGTCCGGCTTGAGCGTCATGGTCACCTTGACGTCGGTGCCGTTCGGCTCCACTTTGGACACCGACCCGATGGCGACACCGAGGACGCGCACGTCGGAGTTGGGGTAGATGCCCACGGCGGCGGTGAAGTACGCGGTCAGCGTCCGCTCCCGGGGTGCGGTCGCGATCGGCCACGCCGCCGAGACGACGAGGGCGAGGAGGACACCGACGGTGAGCGCGCGCAGTCGCGTCCGCCGTCGTGCCTGCGCTCCCAGGTCGATCAGCTGGTGCGCCATCAGCGTCCCCCGTTCTTCGGCGGCAGGCAGCTTCCCGGCGTGCTGCCGGTGGGGATCAGGCCGCAGATGTAGGTGTCGATCCACCGGCCGTTGCCGACGGCGTTGCCGAGCAGCCGGTAGAACGGCCCGGCCAGGCGCAGGCTGTCCTCGAGCTTCCCTTGGTTCTGCTGCAGCACTCCTGCGACGCGGTCGAGCTGGTCGAGCGCCGGGCCGAGCGTCTTCTGGTTGTCCGCGACCAGCCCGCGCAGCTGGATCGAGAGGTTCTTGATGCCGCTGAACAGCTGCGCGATCGCGTCCTTGCGCGCGTTCAGCTCGGTCAGCAGCGTGTTGCCGTCGCGGATCAGCGCCTGGATCTGACCGGTGCGCTCGCCGAGCGTCTTAGACACCTGGTTGGTGTTCTGGAACAGCTTGACCAGCTCATCGTCGCGCGAGGCAAGCGTTTGCGACAAGGCGGCGATGCCGTCGAACGCGGTCCGCACGTCCTGCGGAGCCGACGCGCCGAGCGTGTCGGACAGCGTGCGGAACGCCTGCGCGAGCTGGTCGGTGTCGATCGCGCCGACCGTGCCGGCCAGGTCGTTGAAGACCGTGGTGACGTCGTAGGGCGAGCTCGTGCGCTCGGGCGGGATGGGCTGTGCCGGGTCCAGCTCGCCGTTGCCGACCGGGTCGAGCACGAGGTTCTTCTGGCCCAGCAGCGTCTTGATCTTGATCGCCGCCGTCGTCCGGTTCCCGACCCAGGTGTCCTTGACCCGGAACAGCACCTCGACGTGGTCGCCGGCCAGCCGCACGTCGGTGACCTCGCCGACCTTCACCCCGGCCACCCGGACCTCGTCGTTCGGCTTCAGCCCGGCGGCCTCGTGGAAATCCGCCCGGTACGTGGTGCCGCCGCCGACGAGCGGCAGGTCGTCGGAGAAGAAGGTGGCGCTGCCGAACAGGGCCATCACCAGCGCGGTCACCGCACCGACGGCGATCGGGTTCCGCGAGCGGAACGGCTTGACGCGGGGCGGTTTCACCGGCACCTCCCGGCCGTGACGGGGATGCCGGGCGGCGGGCCGCCGGGCGCCGGTTTCGCGTCGGTCTCCACCGAGCAGAGGTAGAAGTTCGCCCACGAGCCGTAGGAGAACAGCGTGCCGATCCGGTCGAGCTTCTTCGGCAGGTTGTCGACGAACTGCTGGAACACCGGGGTGTTGTCGGCCAGGTTCTTCGACAGGTCCCCGAGCGCGGTGATGCTGTCCTTGAGCGGCTGCCGCCCCTGCTCCAGCAGCCCGGCGGTGGCGGTGGTCAGCTCGCCGAGCCCGCCGATCGCCTGCCCGATCGGCTTCGCGTCCGCGGCGAGGCCGGTGACCAGCTGCGCGGTGGTGTCGACGAGCGCGTCGAACTGGTCGCCCTGGGCGTTCACGGTGTCGAGGACGGTGTTGAGGTTGCCGATCACCTGCCCGATGACGGCGTCTTTCCCGGCCAATGTGGACGTCAGCGACGCCGTGTGCCGCAACAGGCTTTCGATCGTGCTCCCCTCGCCCTGCAGCACCTGGATGATCTCGAACGACAGCTGATTGACGTCGTTGGGCGAGAGCGCCTGGAAGAGCGGCTTGAAGCCGTTGAACAACGCGGTGAGGTCGAGGGCCGGCGTGGTCCGGTCCAGCGGGATCTCGGCGCCCTCGGCCAGCGTCGGCGAGGTGTCGGTGGCACCGGGGTCGACCGAGAGGTACCGCTGCCCGACCAGGTTGCGGTAGCGGATGGTGACCGCGGCCGACGCGGTCAGGCGGTGCGTGAGGTCGACGGAGAAGTCGACGTCGGCGAGGCGGTGCTCGACGACCCGCACCGCGTCGACCTGGCCGATCCGGACGCCGGCCATGCGGACCTCGTCGCCGGGGTTGACCGACGTCGCGTCGGTGAACCGGGCGGTGTACCCGATCGTCGACCCGACGCCGGCGTTGGCGATCGTGATGGCCAGCACGCCGGTCGCGACCGCGGTGACGAAGAAGAAGATCAGGCCCTTGATCGCGGGCCCCGCGATGCTCCTCATCGGACGGTCACCTCCGTTCCGCGCAGCGCCGGTCCGATCAGGACGCTGCTCCAGTCCGGCACGGCGCCCAGCGCCGGCTTCAGGAGCTCGGCGACGAGCTGCCGCTCCCCCGGGGAGTTGGCCGGCCCGAGGTCACCGTCGGTCGCGAAGGCGGCACCCGAGGCCGCCGCCCCGCCGCCGTAGCACTTCGGGCCGCCGGTGGCGTCGAAGCGCGGGGTGTCCCGGCCGGGTACGTACTTGTCGCGCGGGTCCTGCACGGTGAGCGTGACGTGCAGACCCGGCTCGTTCGTGCCCTTGCCGAGCGCCTTCTCCATCAGCGGCTTGAGCCGGTTCACCGCGTCGAACAGGCACGGGAACTCGGGCGAGTACTGGGAAAGCAGCTCCAGCGACGGGCGGCTCGCGGCGGAGACACCGATGATGTTGTCCTTGTTCTTCCGCAGGAAGTCGTTCAGGTGCCCGGTGGCGCTGGTGACGCTCGTGTAGAGGTTGTCGAGGTCAGCTCGGGTGTCCACAATGGTCTTCGCGGTGGTCGACAGGTCGGTGAGCGCCTGCAGGATGTCCGGCGCGGCGGTGGTGTAGACGTCCGCCGCGTTCGCCAGGCCGGTGATGTCCGCCTTGAACTGCGGCATCAGCGGGTTCAGCTGGGCCAGCAGGTCCTGCAGCTTCACGATGCTGTCGCCGATCGGCTGACCCCGGTTGTCGAGGGCCTGCGAGATCGCGCCGAGGGAGCTGTTCAGCTTCTGCGGCTGGACCGCGCGCAGCAGCGGCAGCAGGTCGCCGAGAACGCGTTCGAGCTCGATCGCGCTCGACGAGCGGTCCTGCGCGATGACGTCCCCCGCGGCGAGCTTCCCCTGTGGACGGCCGGGCAGCACGAGGTTGACGTACCGCTCGCCGAAGACGGTTTTCGGCAGCAGCCGCGCGGAGACGTTGCCGGGCAGCTGGCCGATCTTCGCCGGGTCGAGCGCCAGGTCGATCTCGGCGCCGGTGCGCGTGCTGCGCACCGCCCGGACCTCGCCGAACGGCACGCCCTTGACCTTGACCTCGGCGGTCGGCGCGAGCTGGTTGCCGACCCGATCCGCTTTCAGCGTCACCAGCTCGGCGTCGTCGAAGTCCTTGTCGTAGATGGCGACCGCGAGGTAGCCGAGCAGCACGAGCACGCCGAGGAACGCGACCCCGGCGAGCTGCGTGGCGAAACGGCTCATCCGGACACCTTCACCGTCGTCGTCGCGCCCCAGATGGCCAGGGACAGGAACAGGTCGAGCACGCTGATCAGCACGATCGACGTCCGCACGGCCCGGCCGACCGCGACGCCCACCCCGGCCGGCCCGCCGGAAGCGCGGTAGCCGTAGAAGCAGTGGGTCAGGATCACGCCGACGCTGAAGACGAGCACCTTGCCGAACGACCACAGCACGTCACCGGGCGGCAGGAACAGCGTGAAGTAGTGGTCGTAGGTGCCGCCGGACTGGCCGAAGAAGACGACGGTCGTCAGCCGCGAGCCGAGGTAGGAGATCAGCAGCCCGATGACGTACAGCGGGATGATCGCGATGAACCCCGCGACGATCCGGGTGGTGACCAGGTACGGCATGCTCCGCACGGCCATCACCTCGAGCGCGTCGATCTCCTCCGAGATCCGCATGGCGCCCAGCTGCGCGGTGAAGCCACTGCCCACTGTGGACGAAAGCGCGAGCCCGGCGACGAGCGGCGCGATCTCGCGCGTGTTGAAGTACGCCGTCAGGAACCCGGTCATCGCCGAGATGTTGATCTGGTTCAGCGCGCTGAACCCCTGCAGGCCCACGGTGACGCCGGTGAACACGCACAGCCCGACCATCACGCCGATCGTGCCGCCGATCACCGCGAGCGCGCCGCTGCCGAACGTCACTTCCGCCAGCAGCCGCACCACTTCGCGGAAGTAGCGGGTCACCGCGAGCGGGACGGCCGCGATCGCCCGGACGTAGAACATCAGCTGGTCGCCGAGTTCGAACAGCCGGTCGCCGGGTTTGCCGAGGATGGCCACTCAGGTTCCCTTCGCCGGGACGAGCTGCAGGTACAGCGCGGTCAGCACGGTGTTGACGAAGAACAGCAGCAGGAAGGTGATGACGACGGACTGGTTGACGACGTCGCCGACGCCCTTGGGGCCGCCCTTCGGGTTCAGGCCGCGGTAGGACGCGACCACCCCGGCGAGGTAGCCGAAGATCACCGCCTTGACGGAGCTGACGACGAGGTCCGGCAGCTGCGCGAGGGCGTTGAAGCTGGCCAGGTACGCGCCGGGCGTGCCGCCTTGGATGATCACGTTGAAGAAGTAGCCGCCCAGCACGCCGACGACGCTGACCAAGCCGTTGAGCAGCACGGAAACACCGACGGCCGCCTGCACCCGCGGCACGACCAGCCGGTGGATCGGCGAGACGCCGAGCACCTCCATCGCGGCGATCTCTTCGCGGATGCTGCGCGCGCCGAGGTCGGCGCAGATGGCGCTGCCGCCCGCGCCGGCGATGATCAGCGTCGTCACGATCGGGCTCGCCTGCTGCACGACGGCCAGGACGCTGGCGGCACCGTTGAACTGCTGGGCGCCGATCTGGCTGGTGAGCGACCCGAGCTGCAGCGAGATGACCGCGCCGAACGGGATGGACACCAGGATCGCCGGCATGATGGACACGCTGGCGATGAACCAGAACTGCTCGACGAATTCGCGGACCTGGTACGGGCGGCGGAACATCGCGAGGACGATGTCGAGGCCCATGGCGCACATGCGCCCGAATTCGCGCAGGCCGTTGGCCGCTTTCCGGGGAGCTTCGCTGAGCAGGGTGGTCATGCTTGCTTGCACCCGGCGCTGAAGCAGCGCAACGTGAGGTTCGAGACGAAGGTGTTGCCCGGCCCCGAAACCAGGCCGGTGAGCAGCCGGCTCAGGTCCTCGTGCCCGGTGCACCCGGCGAACGCGGGCGTGCTGAACGTCGAAGTCACCTTCACCGGCGGGGCCGGCAGCGAAATCGGCACCAGGGCCTTGATGGTCACGGACGCGGGCTGCGCCGTCCGGCAGTCCGGGCCGACGTCGAGCGCCTTGCCGTCCACCTTCACGTTCGAGAGCTTGATGAACACCTTCGCGGTCACGTCGGTGTCGGCGCAGATGTTCGTCTGCGTGGCCTTGCAGTCCTTGTCCTTGCCCGTGTGCACGGTGGCCGTGCCGGTGGCGTCGCCGTCCGGGACGATCTCGACCCGGCCGGTGGTGCCCATGAACCGGAACGCGACGAAGTAGCCGTCGGTGGGCGGGATGTTCAACTTGCCGGTGATCGGCACGGTGCTGGTGAGGCCGCCCAGCGCGCCGTCGAAGGTGCCGGGCGGGAACGCGATGTCCGACCCGAGCTTGGCGACGTGGCTCGTGGTCGGCTGCTGCGCGTCCCCGAGGGTGAACCCGAAGGGGATCGGCGCGGCGGCCGCTTGCGCCGGCGCCGGGGTCGCGTCCTCGTTGGGTGCGGCTTCCGCGGCACCCAACGAGAACGCGGCCAGCGCCAGCACGAGCGGCAGCGAGAACCGGGTCAGCGAAGACATTCGGACTTCCTCATCGAAGGCGATCCTTTCCGAAGCTACTGACGATTCTCGTTGCGGGACAAGGGTTGTTCACGTTCTTGTCACGCGGGTCTGCGTTTTCGCGCCACTACTTCACTTCTTGGTGAGGGTCACTTCCAGCTTGTTGCCGGGGCCGGAGGTGAGCCCGCTGATCAGTCCGGTCAGGAACCCGCACCCGGTGAACTGCGGGATGCCGTACGTCGCGGTCAGCTTGCCGCCCTTGAGCGGGTCGAACCCGGGCGCCGAGACGAGCGGCACGTCGGCCGGCTTCACCGTGTGGCACGACTTCGACTGCAGGATCGGGAACCCGAAGACCCGCACCTTGGTCAGCTGGACGTCGATCCGCGCGTTCGCCTTGACCGCACCGCCGGTGAGCGTGCCGTTGATCGCACCGACCTGGTCGAGCTTCACCGTCGCGGACGCCGGGATGAAGCCGAGGACGCGGAAGTCCACGTCCGACTTCGGCAGCGCGAGCTGGGCGCCGAACTTGCCGGACGCGGCGTCGAGCTTCGCGTCCAGGCTGCCCGGACCGAGCGGCAGCGTGGCGTGCAGCTGCTTGAGGACCGACTTGCCCTTGACCGAGTACTTGACCTCGACGCCACCCGGCGGCGTGGTCGGCTGGGTCGTCGGCTCGCTGGTGGGCGTCGACGGTTCCGTGGTCGGCGTGGTCGGTTCCGTCGTCGGCGTGGTGGGAGTCGTCGGCTCCGTCGTCGGGGTCGTCGGCTCGGTCGTCGGCGTGGTCGGCTCCGTGGTGGGAGTCGTGGGCTCCGTCGTCGGGGTCGTCGGCTCCGTGGTGGGAGTCGTCGGCTCCGTCGTCGGGGTCGTCGGCTCCGTCGTGGGAGTGGTCGGCTCCGTGGTCGGCGTGGTCGGCTCGGTCGTCGGAGTTGTGGGCTCCGTCGTGGGAGTCGTCGGCTCCGTGGTCGGCGTGGTCGGAGTGGTCGGCTCCGTCGTCGGGGTCGTCGGCTCCGTCGTGGGAGTCGTCGGCGTGGTGGGAGTCGTGGGCGTGGTCGGGGTCGTCGGCGTCGTGGTGCCGCCCGCCGGCTTGATCTCGAACGTGCCCAGCTGCTGGTTCTGGCCCGGGACGGCGACGCAGTCCGAGGTGAACGTGCCCAGGTCGGTCGGCTGGCCGTCCGCCGTGCGCGGGGTCATCGTGGTGCTGAAGTTCCCGACCGTCACCGACGCGGTGCCGGGGCTGGGGAACGTCACCGCCGGCGCCTTGCCGCTGCTCTTGACGTGGAACGCGCCCGAGGGCGGCACCGGCGTCGACGCGATGGTCAGCGGCAGGTTCAGGTTCAGCGTTTTGTCGACCGGGTACTTGAGCTGCGCCGCGGCCTTCGCCGAGCCGTCGAGCGAGGTGGCGCCGACCAGGGCGAGGCCCTCGGTGGCGGTCTCCGGCACGGTGACGTCGACGTCGAAGGTGATCGGCGTCGACGAGGCACCCGCGACGGCGTTGTCGGGCAGGTTCGTGTCGATCTTCACCGCCAGCACCTGGTCGCCGATCAGCGGGAACGGGCAGTTGTAGTTCAGCGTCAAGCTCACCGGCGCGGCCTCGGTCGGCCCGGCCCCGACGAGCACGACGGTCGCCGCGACCCCCGCGACGGTAGCGGCGGCCAAGCCGTACGCGGGCTTTCTCGACTTCCACGAAAATCTCACGGGTCGTCACCTCAGGGAATGGGGGAATTTCAGCGAAAACTACCTCCGCGATTCCGGCCGAACAAGCCGCTCCGATTTCTTTGTCACGCGCATGGGAACGCCCCCGCTGGGAAGGGTCATGCAGGTCAGCGCTTGTCACGTGCGGACGGATCGGGGCGGCGGAAATTGTCACGCGCACGGCCGGTGGCCGCGATCTTCTTGCTCGCAGCGCCCGCGTCCCGTTACCTTTTCCGAAAGTAGGGGAAGGAGCGGCCATGAACCAGCCGGTCATCGCCGTGACCGACCTCGCGAAGCGGTACGGCGAAGTCACCGCGCTCGCCGGGATCAGCCTGACCGTCGCCCGCGGCGCGGTGCTGGCGGTCCTCGGCCACAACGGCGCCGGGAAGACCACGCTGATCGACATCCTCAGCACCCGCGTCCGGCCGAGTGCGGGCACGGCCCGCGTGTGCGGCTACGACGTCGTGCAACGCGGGCGCGCGGTCCGGCGGCGGATCGGGGTGACCGGCCAGTTCGCCGCGGTCGACGACGCCCTGTCCGGGCGCGGGAACCTCGTGCTGATCGCGCGGCTGCTGGGCGCCAAACCGCGGCAGGCGCAGGCACGGGCCGCCGAGCTCATCGCGTCCTTCGGCCTCGAAGACGCCGCCGACCGGCGGGCCGGCACGTATTCCGGCGGCATGCGGCGGCGGCTCGACCTGGCCGCGGGCCTCGTCGGCGCGCCCCAGGTGCTGTTCCTCGACGAACCGACGACCGGGCTGGACCCGGTGAGCCGGTCCGGGCTGTGGTCGATCGTGGAAGGGCTCGCGGCGCGCGGCACGACCGTCGTGCTCACCACCCAGTACCTCGAAGAGGCCGACCGGCTGGCCGACCACGTCGTCGTCCTCGGCCTCGGGCACATCACGGTGTCCGGGACGCCGGCGCAGCTCAAGGGGCGCCTGGGCAACCGGACGGCGACGCTGACGTTCGGCACCGAGCTGGCGCTGCAGCGGGCCGTGGACGCGTTGTCCCGTTTGGGAATGGCGGCCGGGCGCACCGGGCTCGTCCTGGCCGTGCCGCTGACCGGGCCCGGCGACATCCCCGTGCTGGTGCGCGCGCTCGACACGGCGGGCGCGCCGCTGCGGGACCTGACGGTGACCGAGCCGACGCTCGACGACGTCTACCTGTCCCTGCACCGGACGGCGGTCGGCTGGTGACGCAGGCACGGCACCGGGCGGCCGTCTCCGCGCTCGGCGATCCCACGGCGTGGCCGGAATCCGGCTTCTGGACGCAGGTCCGCGTGCTGGCCGGCCGTTCGCTGCGCACGGCGTTCGGCGACCGGCGGCTGGTCTTCTTCGGACTGTTGCAGCCGGTGGTCCTGCTGTTGCTGTTCAGCCAGGTGTTCAGCGGCGTCGGCGCCCTGCCGGGCGTGGCGGCGTACCAGGGTTACGTGAACTTCCTGGTGCCGGCGACGCTGGTGAACATCGCGATGACGACGGCGATGAGCTCGGGCGCGGGCCTGCTGGCGGAGATCTACGGCGGCTTCACCGGCCGGCTCCGCTGCCTGCCGATCTCGCTGGTCTCGGTACTGGTCGCCCGCACCCTGGCCGACTCCGCGCGGCTGGCCGTCCAGCTGGTGGTGACGGCGCTGGCGAGCGTGCTGTTCCTCGGCTTCCGCCCGGCGGGCGGCGTGCTGGGCCTCGGGCTGGCGCTGCTGCTGACGCTGGTGGTGGGCTGGTGCCTGAGCTGGGTGTTCGTCGCGATCACGACGTGGCTGCGCAAGGCGGAAACCCTGCAGGCGGCGTCGTTCGTGGTGATGTTCCCGCTGATGTTCTCCTCGAGCGCGTACATGCCGCTGGACACGATGCCGGCGTGGGTCCGCGCGGTCTCGGCGGTCAACCCGCTGACGTACGCGATCGACGCGACCCGCGCGCTGGCACTGGCCCGCCCGATCGGCTGGTCGGTGCTGACGGCCCTGGTGATCGCGGCGGTGGCCGCGGTGGCGGGCTCGACCCTGGCCGCCCGCACCTTCCGCAATCGCGGCTAACCCAGTGCCTCCAGGTGGGTTGCCGCTTCCTCCGCGCCACCCGCGGCCTCGAACGACTCCCCGATCTTCTCGGCCCCAGGCCGGTACTCCCCGGCCGCTTCGATCGCCCGCCGGATGTCGCCCGCTTTCGCACGGTCGAACCGCACACGCACCCCTGCCGACGCCGTGACCACCTGCTGGGCCAGCATCGACTGGTCGTCCCGGATCGGGGCCACCACCAGCGGGACCCCGGCGGAAAGCGCTTCGCACACCGTGTTGTGCCCGCCGTGGCAGACCACCACCGACGCGCGCGCGAACACCGCCACCTGCGGGATCCGCCGGGTCAGCGCGACACTTTCACTGATCAGGCGCCCGGAGGGATCCACCACCAGCCCCTGCACGTCCGGCATCCCGGCCAGCGCGTCCACGCTCTCGGCGAGGAACCGCGCCCCGGCCGCCGCGTTCGACGTCCCCAGCGTCACCACGACCAGCGGCCGATCGTCCACAGCGGACCACTCACCGGGCGCTGAAGGCAGCGCCGGGCCGACGTAGGACACCGGCACCGCCAGCCGGGATTCGCCGGCCAGTGCCCGGGTCGTGAACGCCAGCACCAGGTGCGGGGAGAACCTCAGGTCGCCGAGCAGCACGCCGTGCCGGGCGCGCAACCCCGCCTGCAGGTCGTCCACCCAGGACGCGATCTTCGGCAGCGAGCCCAGCGGGTCGGCCAGCTCGGTCGACGTCGACGCCGACGTCGCCCACGGCAGCCCGCACCGCGCGGCCACCAGCGCGCCCGCCATCGCCTGCTGGTCCACCACGACGACGTCCGGCTGGAACACGGCGACGGCCGCCAGCACGCCGGGCACCATCGCGTCCGCCAGCGGGACCAGGTAGGACTCCCACAGGTACTTCAGCGCCGCGAACCCGCGCAGCTCCGGTGGCCGAAGCGCCAGCGAGAACGGCGCGGAGTCCCCGGCCGGGAAGACCCGGCCGGGGACCACTGTGGACAGTGCGGGCACCGGGCCGCACCAAGCCACGGAGTGCCCGCGCGCCTCCAGCGCCGAAGCCACCCCGAGCAACGGCGCCACGTGCCCGGCCAGCGGCGGGACGACCAGCAGGAACTTCACGCCGCGTGCCGATCGATCCACTTGAGCACCAGCTCGCGCACCTCGCGGTGCTGCTCCACCAGCACCGAGTGCCCCTGCCCCTCGAAGACGTGCAGCTCGCCGTTCGGCAGCAACGACGTCAAGGCTTCGAGGTCGTCGGCCTGGTAGCCGTGACTGCCCAGGATGGACAGCACCGGGCAGCCGATCGCCGCCACCTGGTCCCAGGTCAGCAACGGCCCGAGCGGCACCTCCTCGGCCATCTTCGTCGACGTGATCCGCTCGGCCGCCAGCCGCGCCAGCCGCCGGTGGTGCGCGCTGAAGTTCGCCTCGATCCAGTCGAAGCTCTCCTCCACCTGCAGGAACCGCATGGTGTGCGCGAGGATCTCGCTCATCTTGCCCGCCCACACCTCGGTCGCCGGCTCGGACTCGATGCACACGATGCTGCGGACCCGCGAAGGGTTCGCCACGGCGTAGCTGTAGGCGAGCGTGCCGCCGAAGCTGTTGCCCACCAGGTGCACCGGCCGGTCGACGGCCAGCTGCACCAGCAGGTCGTCGAGGTCGGCGACGAAGTCCCCGAGCGTGTACCCGTGCACCGGGCGCTCGGTCTTGCCGTGCCCGCGCAGGTCGTAGCTGATCACGTCGATGCCCGCGGCCGCGACCGGCGGCGCCAGCGTCAGGTAGAAGCTGGCCAGGCTGTCGGTGCCCATGCCGTGCAGGAACACCACGGTCTCGGTGCCGCCGGCGGGGACGAGCTGCACGTTGGTGCGCAGCCCGTTGACGGTCATCGTGGGCACGTGCGCTCCCCCACGAACCGGGCGATGTCGCCGACGGTCAGGCCGATGACGTCGTCGAGGTCCTTCTCCGCCAGGTGTTCGGCGAGGTTGACGTCGGCGCCGAAGTGCTCGGCGAGGATGCTCGCGAAGGTCACCAGGTCGATGCTCTCCAGCTGCAGGTCCTCGTGGAACGTCGTGGCGGGCGTGATCTCGATGCCGAGCACCTCGGCGTCGCCGACGAGCTCGGCGAGCAGCTCGGCGACGACGTCGAACGTCGCGGACGCGTGGTCGGTGGTCATGGCGTGCTCCTGTGGTGTGCGATGGCGGTCTCCCCGGTCAGCTCGACCGTGACGGCGGAACGCGGCAGGTCCCGGTGCCTGCCGGACACCGTGCCGTCGTCGTGGACGCGGATTTCCGCCGGGTACACGGGTTCGGCGAGCCGGGCCCGGACGGCGTCCTTGGCGGCGATGCGCCGCAGCAGCCAGCCGCGCTGCTGCCGCGGGGGCACGGCGGCGAACTCGGCCCGTTCCTCCGCGCTGAGGTAGATCCCGGCGTAGATGTCCCGCGCGGCGACCGTCGGCCAGCGGTCGGTGACCGCGACCGAGCCGTCCTCCCGCCGTTCGGACAGCAGGTTCTCCGCGGGGAAGGCGTAGACGCGGTGGGCCGCGCGGTCGCACGGGAACCGGACGTCCCGCCAGCCTTCGATGCTCGCCAGCACCCGCCCGTCCCGCACCAGCTCGGCGTCCATCTCGAGGACCTCGGGCCGCGGCAGCCGGACGCGCACCAGGCACTCCAGCCGCGTCCCCGGCCCGGGTTCCGGCCCGTGCCAGGTGAGCCTGCCGATCGAGCGCGGGAACGCGAGGAGGTCGTCGGACCGGGTCGCCATCAGCCAGCAGCCGAGCAGCTGGCCGACGTTGTCGAGCAGCCCGCCGGGCGCGGACGGCACGACCAGTTCGCCGCGGATGTGCTGCTCGCCGAGGCCGGTCAGCCGGGCCAGGCCCTGGTACGCCGGGCCGTGGAACATCTCGCGCCGCTCGTAGATCTCGGCCGCGCTCAACGGCGGCGCGGTCTCCGGCCCGGGCACGGCGGCCCGCGACGGCGGTGGAGCGAACACGCCCACCTCGACGGTCAGCAGCGCGTACGGTCCGATCTCGACGGTGACGCGGTCGCCCTCGCGGCTCAGCGACAACGGCACCCGCTGGGCGGGGCAAGCGATCAGCCAGCGCGAGAACACCGCGTCCCGCACGGCCACCGCCTTCGTGCCCGGCCAGGTGCGTTCGACGGCCCGGCAGGCGAGGTCGACCAGCGTCGTCGCGGGCACCACCGGCCGGAAGTCGGCCTCGTCGGGCCAGCCGTCGCGCTGCCGGAAGAACCGGTGGTCGCGCAGGTACGGCATCGCGTCGAGCGAGACGTCCACAGTGGACTCGACCCGCCGGCGCGCGGCCGCCGCGACGACGTCCGCCGCGGTCCGGCGGGTTTCGGTGAGCAGCGCGGTGAACTCGGCCACGATCGCGTCCGGCACGCCCGCCGGCAGCTCCGGCGGCGCCGCGGTTTCGAGCAGTCCGCGGGCCGACTCGCCCAGCGACAGCAGGGGTTTCCCGGTGTTGAGCCGGATCCGCCGCGGTTCCAGCGCCGAGAAGTCGGGGTCGCCGCCCTCGGTCCACAACGCGGTCGCGACCCGCCGCAGCTGCGCGAGCCCGGGCCGGGTGCCGGACGCGGCCGCGACGACCAGGTGCCGCCGCTCGCCGAGGGTGTCGGTGACGAACGAGCCGAGCTGCCCGGCGCCGACCTGCACGAACGCCCGGAACCCGGCGTCGTGCAGCGCCTCGGTCAGCTGCCGGAAGCGGACCGGGCGCAGCAGGTGGTCGAGGTAGAGCCGGCGGACGTCGGCGGCAGCCGACGGGTACGGCCGCGCCGTAGTCGCCGACCACACCGGCACCGCCGGCGCCAGCAGGTCCAGGTCCGCGACCAGCCGCGCGAACGGCGCGAGGTGCGGTTCCAGCAGCGGCGTGTGGAAGCCGGACCGGAACGGCAGCGTCCGGGCCACGATGCCGAGCCCGCGGCAGGTCACCGCGAACTCCGCGACGGCGTCCGGCGGACCGCACACGATGGTCTGCCGCGCCGCGTTCTCGTGCGAGATCACGAGGTCGCCGGTGAGCAGCTCGGTCACCCGCGCGGCGGCGCAGCCCAGCACCAGGTAATCCGCTTCGGGCAGCTCGAACCCGCCGGGCCAGTACCGCTCCAACAGGTCCGGCTCGGCCCGGTACATCCCGGCGGCCTGCATGGCCGTCCACTCGCCCGCGCTGTGCCCGGCGAGCGCGTCCGGGCGGATCCCCAGCCGCCGCAGGGCGTGGTCGAGCAGCAGCCCGGTCGACGACACGCTGGTGGCCCGCGCGGGCACGGTCGCCGTCGACCACTGTGGACGGTCGAGGCCGAAGTGCCCGGCCACGTCGTCGAGGCGCGGCTCGGCGTCGGCCTCCAGGCCCGGGTAGAGGAACGCGGTCTTCCCGCCCGGCAGCACCGGGTCGAGGCTGCACCAGACGTCGCCACCGCCGTGCCACGACCGGCCTTCGGCCGTCACCTTCGCAAGCACGCGGCGGGCCGTGGCCAGCTTGCGCTCGTCCGCGCCGACGATCCCGAGCCGGCAGGGCCCGTCGCCCCCGCCGGGCTCGTCGAGCTGCTCCAGCAGCGCTTCCGGCGTCGCCGCGGCCAGCCGCAGCACGCGTTCCGGCTCGTCGACGCGGACCCGCCGCTTCGGCGCCGGGTCCCCGGCTTCGAGCACGACGTGCGCGTTCACCCCGCCGAAGCCGAAGGCGTTGACCGCGGCCACGCGCGGCAGGTCACCCCACGGCTCGGCCTCGGCCAGCACCCGGAACCGGGTCTTGTCCAGCAGCGGGTTCGGGTCGGCGCAGTGCAGCGTCGGCGGCAGGACCCCGTGGTGCAGCGCGAGCGCGAGCTTGACGAGCCCGGCGACCCCGGCGGTCGGCAGCGTGTGCCCGATCATCGACTTGACCGAGCCGATCACCGAACGCGACCCGCTCGCCTGGCCGAAGACGTCGGCGACGGTGGTCAGCTCGGCGGCATCGCCCGCGGGCGTGGCCGTGCCGTGCGCTTCGAGCAGGCCGATCCCCGCCGGGTCCAGCCCGTCCCACGCGCGCCGCAGGGCGAGGGTCTGCCCGGCGACGGACGGGCTGAGCAGGCTCGCGCCCCGCCCGTCGCTCGACGTGCCGCTGCCGCGGATCACGGCGTACACGCGATCGCCGTCGCGGCGGGCGTCGGCCAGCCGCTTGAGCACGACGATCGCGGTGCCCTCGCCGATGAGCATGCCGTCGGCGGCGCGGGAGAGCGGGCTGATCCGCTGGCTCGGCGACAGCGCGCCGAGCTGGGTGAACAGCGCCCACAGCGTGTCGTCCTGCGTCTGGTGCGCCCCGCCGGCCAGCACGGCGTCGCAGCGGCCGCGGGTCAGCTCGCCGATCGCCTGGTCGACCGCGACCAGCGAGGACGCGCACGCGGCGTCCACCGTGTACGCCGGGCCGCCGAGGTCGAGCCGGTTCGCGACGCGGGCCGCGGCGAGGTTCGGCACCAGCCCGGCCGCGGTCTCCGGCCGGAACTCGCCGAGGGGTTCCAGCAACGCGGTCCGCAGCCGGTCGAGGACGTCTCGGCCGGCCGAGGGCAGCAGCTCGCCGACCGTGCGGGTGATCTGCCGGACGGTGCGGACGCGCTGGTCGAAGCCCTGCAGCCCGGGCGAGAGGTACCCGCCGCGGCCGAGCACGACGCCGATCCGCTCGGGGTCGCCGAGCCGGCCGAGACCGCCGGCGTCCCCGACCGCCGCCACCGCGACGGCCAGCGCCGTCAGCTGGTCCGGCTCGGTGCCGTCGAGCGACGTCGGCGGCACGCCGTGCGCGACCGGGTCGAAGTCCAGGGTCTCCGCGGTGAAGCCGCCGCGGCGGCCGTGGGTCCGGTCGGGCGCGCCGCCGCCGTGGCCGTGGAACGCAGGGTCGCGGCGGTGCGGCGGGATCTCGGTGACGGCGTCGGTGCCCGCCACCAGGTTCCGCCAGTACTGGTCCACAGTGGACGCGCCGGGCAGGAACACGCCCAGCCCGACGATCGCCACCGGCTCCTGGCTCACCACAACGACGCCGTGTACAGCACCGCGCGGTCCGTGCCGTAGGCGAGTTCGCGCAGCAGCGCCGCGACGCCCTCGTCCGCGTCGAGCAGGCCGACGTCCCGGCGTTCGTACTCGCGCGCCAGCTCCGGCGAGACCATGCCGCCGTGGTCGGCCGCGGGCGCCCACGGTCCCCAGTGGACGGTCACCGCGCGGCCCGGGCAGGTCCTCGCCAGCGACTCCAGCGCGTCGTTCGCGGCGGCGTAGTCGGTCTGGCCGCGGTTGCCGAGCACCGCGGCGATGCTGCCGAAGAAGGTGACGAACCCGGGCTCGGCGCCGGTCTCCGCGAGCGCGGCGAGCAGGGTGCGCGCCCCGTCCACTTTGGTCTCGAAGACGGTCCGGAACGACCGATCGTCCTTGTCCGCCATGAGCTTGTCGTCGATGACGCCCGCGGCGAACACGACGCCGTCGATCCGCCCGCCGAGCTCCTTGACCAGCTGGTGCACGGCTTCGGGGTCCCGAACGTCGAGCGACCGGTAGGCGGGGTCGCCGCCGGCCGCGCGCACCTCGTCGAGCGTGCGCCCGATCTCGCGCTGGGCCAGCACGGTCCGCACCCGGCGTTCGATGTCGGCCACCGAACCCCCGCGCCCGGCCAGCACCGCCCGCATCGCGGCGGGTTCGGCGGGCAGGTCGTCCGGCTCGCCCGGCCACGGCGTGCGCCCGGCGAGTTCGATCCGGCCGCCGGCGGCGGCGAACGCGACGGCCGCGCGGGCGGTGATCCCGCGGGCACCGCCGATCAGGAGGACCACCGAGTCCGGGCCGAGGCCCAGCGCGGCGAGTTCGCCGCCGCCCGGCCCGGCGCCGGAGTAGGCGATCGAGCCGAGGCCGGCGGGCCGGGGCTCGATCGTGAACCGGCCGCGATCGTCGTGGCCGACCACCGAAGGCCCGTCGCTGAGGGCCTCGTCGACCAGCACCTTGGCGACGTCCTGCGTGACCTCGACGAGCCGGGTGCCGCCGTCGCGTTCGAGTGCGGCCGACCGGACCAGGCCGCGCAGCCCCGGCACCGCGTCCGGCTCGGCCGCCACGAGCACGGTCCCCCGCAGCGCCTTGAGCCGGGCGAACACGTCCGTCAGGTCGCGGGCGAGGAGCACGGTGATGTCCGCGTCGCCGTCGACGACCGCCGCACCGGCCGCGGCGAAGGCGGCCGCCACCGAAGCGTCGCCGCCGACCACCGCCACGGATTTCCCGTGCAACCGCGCGGGATCCGGGTCGAGCGGGACCGGCACCCGGTCCAGCCGGTACCGGGTGGGGGCGGTGGCCGCCGGGGTCGGGCTGAGCCAGCTCTCCAGGTGCGCGGTCAGCGCGTCGGCCGTCCGGTCGCGGCTGAGCTGGTCGGTCCGGTCGTCGGCCGGGAGCCCCAGCCGGGACAGCAGCGTGCCCGCGATTTCGGTGCGCTTGATCGAGTCGATCGACAGGTCGGCTTCGAGGTCGAGGTCGCCGGCGATCATCTCGGCCGGGTAGCCGGTGCGCTCGCTGATCACGCCGATCACCGTGCCCAGGACGTCGGCCGGCGGTTCGGCCACCGGTTCGGGTTCCGGTTCGGGTTCCGCGTGCACCACCGGTACCGGAGCCGGAGCGATCGCGGGCGCGGGCGCCGGGACGGGTGTGCTGCCGAGGTAGCCGAGCATCACTTCCCGCTGCGCGGCAACGAGTTCGCGGGTGGTGCGCAGGAAGTCGACGACCGCCTGGTCGCGGCCGGGAGCGGGCTGGGTCATGGCGGTACTCCGGATTCGTCGGGCCGGGGGCAAAGCGGGGACTTCGGCGCCGGGTGCGCGGGCGGAGCGCCCGTCCACGGCCCAGGCGGTGGGCGAAGGCGCCGGGGGCCGCGCGCGCCGGAGGCGATCGGTGCGGACGTCGACCCCGGCGGCGGCGAGCGCCGCCAACGCGGCCAGGAAGCCGTCGAGGCCGGGGCCGCAGGCGACGACGGTGTGCGGGCGGTCGCCGAGGATCTCCGCGACCAGCCGGGACAGCACCCGGCCGGGCCCGGCCTCGACGAACGTCCGCGCGCCCGCCGCGTACATCGACTCGATCTGGTCGAGGAACCGGACCGGGGCGCCGATCTGGGCGGCGAGTTCGGCCTTGACGTCATCGCCGCAGGGCGCCGCGGTGCGGTTCGCCCACACCGGCAGCTTCGGGTCCACAACGGACTCCCGGGCTAGTTCCGCGGCGAAGACGTCGCCCGCCGCGGCGACCAGCGGGCTGTGGAACGCGCAGGCGACCGGGATCCGCTTGGCGGCGAACCCGGTCTCGCGCAGCCGCCGGACCGCGCGTTCGACCGCGGCCACCGAGCCGGAGAGGACGACCTGCTCGGGCGCGTTGTGGTTGGCCACCACGACGTCCGGGCCGATCAGGGTGGCGGTCAGCGCGTCCCGCGGTGCCTTGACCGCGGCCATCGCGCCGGGCTCGGCGACCTCGGCGATGGCCCGCGCGCGAGCCCGGCTGAGCCGCAGCAGCGTCTCGCTGTCGAACGCGCCCGCGACCGACAACGCGACCAGCTCGCCGTAGCTGTGCCCGGCCAGGAAGTCCGGGCGGACGCCGACCTGCGCCAGCAGCCGGGCGACCGCGGTTTCGACGAGCCCGAGCGCGGGCTGCGCCACCTGCGTGTCGGTAAGGGCTTTCTCCTGCTCCTGGACGGCGCCGGTGTCGAACACCCGCGGCGGGAACGCTTTCCCGGCGACGTCGGGGGCGAGCTTCAGCGGCTCGGCCAGCTCCGGGAAGTGCACGAACAGCTCGGCGAGCATGCCGGGGCGCTGGCTGCCCTGCCCGGGGAAGAGGAACGCGATCTTCCCCGGGTC
This sequence comes from Amycolatopsis sp. NPDC049159, assembly GCF_040648295.1. Taxonomy (NCBI): domain Bacteria; kingdom Bacillati; phylum Actinomycetota; class Actinomycetes; order Pseudonocardiales; family Pseudonocardiaceae; genus Amycolatopsis; species Amycolatopsis sp. NPDC049159. Next base: position 491,798 of record NZ_JBEZDL010000001.1, on the reverse strand, counting down.
GGCGTCGGCGCGCCGGATCCCGGCAAGGGCTTTCTCGGCGCCGTCGGGCCAGTCGCGCGGGCCGTGACGGCGGTCCGGGGCGACCGGGCCGGCCCCGAGCACGGCGTGGAAGTTGGTGCCGCCGAAACCGAACGCGCTGACCCCGGCCAGCCGGGCCGGCTCGGCCCACGGCCGGGCCGCGGTGGTGAACGTGAACGGGCTGGCCGCCGGGTCCCAGGCGGCGTTCGGCCGGCTCAGGTGCAGCGTCGGCGGGACGACCTCGTGCCAGAGCGACAGCGCCGCCTTGATCAGGCCGGCCAGCCCGGCCGCGCACTTCGTGTGCCCGATCTGGCTCTTGACCGACCCGAGCACGCAGCTGCCGGGCGCGGCACCGGCGTCGGCGAAGAACCCCGTTAGCGTGCGCAGTTCGGTCGCGTCGCCGACGACCGTGCCCGTGCCGTGCGCCTCGACGAGCCCGACGTCCACCGGGGACACCCCGGCGTCGCGGTAGGCGCGGTCGAGGGCGCGGTACTGGCCTTCCGGACGGGGCGCCGTCAGGCCGAGCGCCTTGCCGTCGCTGGCCGCGCCGACGCCCTTGACCACGGCGTAGATCCGGTCGCCGTCGCGTTCGGCGTCGTCGAGGCGCTTGAGCACCAGGCACGCGACGCCCTCGCCGAGCGCGATCCCGTCGGCGGCGGCGTCGAACGGGCGGCAGCGGCCGGTCGGCGAGAGCGCACCGGCCGAGGTGAACATGAGGTAGTCGTGGATGCCGTTGTGCAGGTCGACCGCGCCGCAGAGGACCAGTTCGCTCGTGCCGGCGCGCAGTTCTTTGGTGGCCAGGTCCAATGCGGCCAAGGAAGAACCGCAGGCGGCGTCGACGGTGTAGTTCGCGCCGCCGAGGTCGAGCCGGTTGGCGATCCGGCCGGAGATGACGTTGGCGAGCGTGCCGGGGAAGGTGTCCTCGGTGGGTTCGGGCAGCTGCGCCAGGAGTTCGGGCGGCACCTCGTCGAGGTAGCCGTCGAGCAGGGACCGCAGGGTGCCCGCGTTGGCGAGGTCGCCACCCGCTTCCGCGCCGAACACGACGCTCGTGCGCTCGCGGTCGAAGTCGCGCCCGGCGTACCCGGCGTCTTCCAGTGCCCGGCGGGCGGTCTCCAGCGACACCAGCTGGGCCGGGTCGATGCTGCCCATCGCGGACGGCGGGATGCCGAAGTCGAGCGGGTCGACAGCCACCGGTGGCAGGAAGCCACCCCACTTCGACGTCGACTGTCCGAAGTAGACTTCCGGGTCCCAGCGCTCCGGCGGCACCTCGGTGACGGCGTCCTCACCGCGCAGGATGATCGACCAGAACGCTTCGAGGTCCGGGGCGCCCGGGAACGTGCAGGCCATCCCGATGACGGCGATGTCCCCGGTGGCCTCCGCCGGGACGGGCTCTTCCGGGCGGGTGAACATTTTCCCGGCCGCTACCTCGCGGTGCAGCTGCGCGATCGTCGTCCGGCGGTCGCGCAGCACGGCGACCTCCCCGGCCATGAACATCCCTTCGGCGAGCTGCGTTTCCTCGTCGACCACCGCCCCGCCGTGGCGGACGCCCTTGCTCGCGACGCGCAGCCGTCCGGTGTTCAGCTCCTCCAGCCGCTGCCAGGCTTCCTGCGCGGGCATGTCTCGCAGGTTCGCTTTGACCTGCTCGAATTCCGCGGTGTACGGGCTCGGCAGGCAGCGCGTGCGGTGCCCCGGCGCGGTCTCCAGGGTGACGGTGGTGCCGGCTTCGATCGCCCGCCGCTGGAACAGGTCCGTGATCGCGCCGTGCGTCACGGCTTCTTCGGTGAAGAGGTACGCGGTGCCCATCAGCACGCCGACGGCGTCGAGCGGCGCGGCCATCGCCCGGACCACGGCGGCGGACCGGGCGTCGTGGATGCCGCCGGCGAACAGCACTTCGACGTCCTTGGCCGCGCCGAGCACGGCCAGTTGTTCCTCCCACAGCTCGAAACTCGAGCGCGGACCGACGTGCCCGCCGCATTCGGCGCCCTCGAAGACGAACCGGCGGACCCCGGCGTCGAGGTACTGGCCGAGCAGGATCGGCGACGGCACGTGCACGAAGGTCGCGATCCCCTCGGCCTCCAAAGCCCTGGCCTGCCCGGGTTTCCCGCCCGCGATCAGCACGCACCGCGGCCGGGCGGCCCGGATCGCGGCGAGCTGCGCGGCCCGCAGTTCGTCCGGGACGAAACCGAGGATCCCCGCGCCCCACGGCCGGTCGCCGAGCAGCTCGGCGGTGCGGCTCAGGAGTTCGGTGGTGCGCGAGCCGTTCGCGGTGGCCACGGCGACGAACGGGAACCCGCCGGCGTCGGCGACCGCGGCCGCGAACCCGGGCTGGTCGCTCACCCGGGTCATCGGGCCCTGGACCACCGGGAGCGCGGTGCCCAGCGTCCGCAGCAGCCGGTCCGGCGGCGGCACCGCGGGCACGGCGGCACCGGTGATCCGGCGCACGTCCGATTCCACAGCGTTCAATTCCACTGTGGACTTCGTGACCACGCCGGCCGCACCGCCCGCCAGCGCGCCGACGGCGGTCCGCGGCCCGGCCACCGTCCCCCACACCGGCACGTCGAAGGTGCTCAGGAGCTGCTGCAGCAGAACGAAGTCGCTCAGCTCGCCACCGCGCGCGACCAGTCCGAGCGCACCGCCGCGCACCGCCTCGGCAGCCGTGGTCACGTCACCGACTTCGGCGAGCGCACCCGCCCACGGCGCCTTCGTCCGGACGCCGAAGGCCGCGCCGGCGGGCAGCGGGCCGTCCGTGCGCACAGCGTAGGGCACGCGGACCCGGGCCGCGACCAGAGCCACGGCCGCCGGATCGGCGCCGTCGAGCACACCGAGGCCGCCACCGCGGGCGACCGCGGCGACGGCGTCCGGGTCGCCGATGCCCAGGCAACGCAGCCGTCGAACGTGCGACGGCGGGACGAGCTCGGCCATCGTCGGACCTCCTGAGCGCGGGGTGTGGCGATCTTCAGAAATAACGCACCGGACCGGTGAAAAGCAATACTCGTGCTAGGGTACGAAAGCGAGAACGCCCCACGATCATGGCCCTGAACAGCACTTTTATCACCTGGATCGCAATCTCGGAATGCAATTCTCGCACGCAAGTGACAATTCGACGCCGAAATACCTGGAGCCCGCGTGGAACTGACTGGACGGGTCGTCGTGCTGACCGGCGCGGCCCACGGGATCGGGGCCGCGATGGCCCGTCGCTTCGCCGCCGAGGGCGCGGCGGGCGTGGTGGTGTCGGACGTCGACGAGGCCGGCGCCGCCCGGGTGGCGGACGAGATCACCACCGCGGGCGGCCGGGCCGTCGCGGTGGCCGCCGACGCGACGTCCAAAAAGGACTTGAAAGCGCTGGTCACGACCGCGCGGGACGAGTTCGGCCTGGTGGACCTGTTCTGCGCCAACGCCGGGGCGGCGTTCGGCACCGGCGTGCACGCCGCCGACGAGCAGTGGCAGAAGTCCTGGGAGCTCAACGTGCTGCAGCACGTGCACGCCGCGCAGGCGGTGCTGCCCGCGATGCTCGCGCGCGGCGAGGGCTACCTGCTGATCACGGCGTCGGCCGCCGGCCTGCTCGGCACCCCGGGCGACGCGCCGTACTCGGTCACCAAGCACGCGGCCGTCGGCCTCGCCGAGTGGCTGGCGATCACCTACCGGCCGCGCGGGATCCGGGTCAGCGCGCTGTGCCCGCTCGGCGTCCGCACGGCGCTGCTCGAACCCGGCATCGCCGCCGGTCACCCGGCCGCGCTGGCCATCGCGGCGCTGGCGCCGCTGCTCGAGCCCGAGGACGTCGCCGAGGCGGTCGTGCACGGGCTCGGCAAGGAGGAGTTCCTGATCCTGCCGCACGAGTCCGTGCGGGAATCGTTCGCGCGCAAGGCGAGCGCGGTCGACGCGTGGATCGACGAGATGGCCGTGGGAGGCTGAAGTGGAGTACCGCAGGCTCGGCGCGAGCGGGCTCGCCGTCAGCGAGATCGCGTACGGCAACTGGCTGACGCACGGCGAACCCGGCTGCGTCACCGCGGCGCTGGACGCCGGCGTCACGACGTTCCACACCGCGGCGGCGTGGGACGGCGGCGCGGCCGAAGCGGCTTACGGGGCCGTGTTTTCCGGACTGGACCGCGACGAACTGGTGCTGTGCACCGGGGTCTTCTGGCCGGAGGGCCCGGGCCCCAACGCCGCCGGGCTGAGCCGCAAGCACGTGATCGCGTCGTGCGAGGGCTCGCTGCGGCGGCTGCGCACCGACCACGTCGACGTCTACCAGCTGCTGCGCTTCGACTACCGCACCCCGGTCGCGGAGACGTTCCTCGCGCTGTCGGATCTGGTGCGGCAGGGGAAGATCCGCTACGCCGGCACCTCGGAGTGGACGGCCGAGCAGCTGCTGCAGGCCCACGAAGCGGCGCAGCGCTACGACGTCCCGCTGATCGCCAACCAGCCGCACTACTCGATGCTGTGGCGGGTCGCGGAGGCGCAGGTGATGCCGGTGAGCGACCGGATCGGCGTCGGGCAGTTCGCTTCGGTACCGCTCGCCCAGGGCGTGCTCACCGGCAAGTACCACGACGGCCGCATCCCGCCGGGTTCTCGCGCGGCGGGACCGGCGTACGCGCGGCCGTTGCTGATGCCGGAGCTGCTGGAACGGGTGGAGCTGCTACGCGGGGTCGCCGACGACGCCGGCCTGACGATGGCGCAGCTCGCGCTGGCGTGGACGCTGCAGCACGAGGGCGTCGCTTCGACGATCGCCGGCGCGAGCACGCCCGAGCAGGTCACGGAGAACGCGAAGGCTGCCAGCATCCGTCTCGACCTGGACGTCCTGACCCGGATCGACCACCTCCTCGGCAGTTTCATCCAGACCGACCCGCGGCTGGTGTGGTCCCCACCGGCTCAGCCCGCGCCGAGGACCGGAGCACCTGAGCCCAGCGACACCGAACCCAACCAACATCCCGCCCCCCGAACATCATGAACGAGTCGTTCACCGCATCCGACGACATGAACGACTCGTTCATGACACCGCGAACAGCTCACACCAGCCCCAAAACCAGCCCCCACCCGCTCAGCCCGCGCCGAGGCAGACGAACGGCCTGCGGAACGGGTCCACGGCGATCGCGTCGGCCAGTGCCAGCGCGGGGCGTTCCCGCTCCGCCAGCGCCCGGTAGTAGTCGTCCATCGCGGCCGCCGAAGCCAGGTCGCCGACGCGGGACAGCGGGGCGATCACCGTCCGCGAACCGCTGGCCAGCAACGCGCTGGCGAAGCCCAGCGCCTCGTCGCCGGGCCGGATCCGGTTGAGCGCCAGCTCGCACGCGGCGAAGACGACCTGCCGCGGCGGTTGCCGCAACCCCGCCATCTCGTGGCCGAAGAGGGCGCCGTCGGCGAGTTCCAGCCGGGAGAAGAGCGCGTTCTCCGGCTCGTGGGCCCCGTGCGCGGCGAAGTGCGCGAGCTTCGCGCCGTCCATCGCGCGCAGGACGGACTTCACGGTGGCCTTGGCGCCGGTCATGGTCGTCGCGGTGCGGTAGTGCGTGGTCAGCTTCTCCAGCTCACCGCGCGCCCCCGCCAGCCCGGGCCCGCGGACGAGCACGATCCGCCGCGCCCGGGACAGCTTGGTGAGCTCGGCGGCGAGCCACGCGGTCGCCGACGGCGCCACGACGGTCGGCCGTCCCCGCAGCCCCGGCAGCACGCCCCACGGCACGGCGTAGAGCGGCCCGGTCGGCACGATGACCAGTTCGCGGTCGCCGAACAGCTCGGCGAGCGGCTGGATGAGCTGCGCGTCGATCTTGTCGGCCTGCTTGCGCGCGGACGCCATGACGACCTCGGCCAGCCGCTCGGGCAGGTTGTCCGGCGCGAGCGCGTCGAGGTCGACGTTGAGCACCCGGGCGGACTCCGCGGCGGCCCCGGCCGACCCGAGCCGCACGAGCCGGCACTCGCCGCCGGCCACGACGACGGCGACGAGCTCGTCCCCGGACGCGGCGAAGCTGATCATGGCCCGCTCCCCGAGCCGCGCGACGACCTCGCGCAGCCCGGCCACCGGCCGCGGGCGCCCCCACCGCCCGGTGTGCCACCCGAGCCGCTGGGCCTCCCGCAGCCGTTCGTTGTACTTCGCCCGCAGCCCGGCGATCGGGTGCCCGTCGTGCTGGGCCTCCTGGATCGCCTGCCCGAGCCCCCGCACCTCGGCCACGCTCGCGGCGAGCTCGGGATCGGTCCCGGCGGAAAGCGGTTCGTACCGGTAGGTCTGCGCGCGAGTGCGTTCGAGCCAGACGAACAGGCGCCGGGCATCGTTGCGTTCGAGCACGAGCTTCACGGCGAGGTCGGCGAGCTCTTGACCGTGCAGCGCGGTCCCGGAGACGAGGTCGAGCCCGCCCATCCGGTCGCGAACGGCGTCGAGTTCGGTGAGCCCGGACCGGATTTCGGTGAGCGCCTTCGCCCGGCTCCCCTGCGCGACGGCGAGCTCGGCCCGGCAAAGGCGCCGCAGCATCCGGTAGTCGATGGGGGTGAGCTGCCCGGGCCGCGGGACGGTGCGGAGCGTCTCGGCGGCTCGTTTGAGGTTGCCCCGCCGGATGTCCAGCCGCACGGCGAGCATCCGCGCGGTGGCGGCCTGCTCGGTCAGCAGCGGCGCGGGCATCTTCGCCGCGATCCGGAGGGCGCGGGTCGGCAACGCCGCGGGGATCTCCCCGGAACGCAGGATGTCGCGCACGTCGGCCTGCAGCCCGACCACGGTCGCGTTGGCGACGCAGGTGCGGCAGCCGACCTTGAGCATCCCGCGCCGGGCGGACGCGGCCATGCTCCGCGCCAGCTCGAGCTCGTCGTTCATCAGGGCGGCGGACGCGCGGTGCAGCTCGGCGTTGGCGCGCTTGCGGGTGACGTTGTGCTGCTCGTCCATCATCGCGAGGGCGTCGTCGAGGTGGCCGCCCGCTTCGTCCGCCAGCCCGGCCGCCATCAGGGCCTGCGCCTGTTCGAGCCGGAGCTGCAGCGGCACTTCCAGGCCCAGCGCCTGGTACGTGCGCTCGCCGATCTGGTACAGCCGCAGCGCTTCGGGCAGATCGCCGGTGCGGTGGGCGAGCACGCCGAGGCTGCGCCGGACGTCGGCTGCTTCGACCCGCAGCTCGTGCTCCTCGGCGAGCTCGAGCGCCCGCGTGAGGTCGACGTGCGCCTGGCGGACGTTGCCGAGCTTCGCGTGCGACCACCCCCGCGCGGAGAGGGTCTGCACGAAAGCGCCCATCCGGGCCGCGGGGTTGCGGCCGTGCGCCAGCCGGTACTCGTGGTGCCCGACCGCCTCTTCGAAGTACCCGATGCTGTCTTCGTTCCGGCCCACGGTCATGAGCTTCATGGCGTAGTTGTGGTTCAGCGACGCGCTGAGCTCGGCCTTGAGCACCGGATCGGTGACCGCGTCGATCAGCAGGCGCACGTCGTCGAGGCCGGCCAGCCCGGCGGGGACGTCCCCGGTGATCTCGGTGGACATGGCGGCCAGCGTGCTGGCGAGGCGGATGCGCGTCACCAGCCAGTCGGACCGGTGGGCGGAAGCCACGGGGTGGATCGAGTCGAGCAGGGTCATCCCCTGCCGGAGCTGCCGGACCCCGTCGTGGTAGCGCCCCAGGCAAGAGGCGGCGGAGGCCGCCTTCTGCAACGTGCGCACCCGCTCGAGCACATCGGCAGGGTTGGGGTTTGTCACAGGCACACTCCTATGACAGCACAGCCGAGGGCAGAAGGAAGCCCGCCTACCGGCGAAAGATCGGCAAGCGGGCGACCACCCTCGGGTGTTTCAGTTGACGCGCTGGTAGCAGGGGTCGCCGCAGTTGGGCGAAACCACCGGCGTTTCGGGCTTGTGCCCGACGTGGACCCAGCCGTGCTCGTCGGGCTCCGGGTGCGGGACCACCGGGCCGGCCTTCTCGATCGGTTCCGGCGTCTCTTCCGGTTTGGTGTCCGTGGGCGTCGACATGGTCGATCTCCTCTCCCCTGGGGATCTGCATGGGGACGCTGACCGTGACGGTGAGTCCCCCGTCGCGAGGCCCTCTCCCCGCGAACGGCCCAATAGTTGCACAACGGAGCAATGATCGGGAGGGTTTTAGCTACGGAAAGTCAGCCCAACCGGCTGTGAACAGGGTCGACGTCCCGGCGGGAACGTCCTAAAGGGTGAAGTCTGTAACGACGTCCACACCGGACGTGCATTCCGGGCGGATCCGCGGGTACCACCCGACCATGAAGCTGACCTCCACCGTGCTCGGCGCGCCGGAGCCGCGCGCGCTCGCCGCGTTCTACTCGACACTGCTCGGCTGGCCGATCCGGACCGATGAGCCGGAGTGGGTGACGCTGCGGCCGGACGACGGGAGCGCCGGGCTGTCGTTCCAGCTCGAAACCGGACACGTGCCGCCCGTCTGGCCGCCCGCCGACGGCACCCAGCAGATGCAGCTGCACCTCGACATCGAAGTCGACGACCTCGAGGGAGCGACCGCCACCGCGCGAGCCGCCGGGGCCGTCGTCGCGGACTTCCAGCCGCAGGACGACGTGCGCGTCTGCTTCGATCCCGCCGGGCACCCGTTCTGCCTCTGGACGAGGTGACGCCCCGCGTTCGACCGGTCACAGGATCCGCTATGTTCGGCTCAGGTCCTGGTCGTGGCGAACGGAGTTGAGTCCTGTGGGGGTGCACCGGATCTGGCACCACGGCTTGGTCCCCACCGAAGGAAAACGCCCCCTGGACGCCTTGCGCAGCAGGCTGATCACCCGCCAGCGGCAGCACGACGACTACACCGTCACCGATCTCGGCTCGTCCGACGACGGCGGATCGCGCCGGTGCGACCTCGAATTCGCTTACGGCGACGGCGAAGGACGCTACTCCGTTCAGGTATTCCTGTCCCTCTGCTACCGCGCCGGCGAGGACCGGGTGACGTGGTTGCTGGCCGCGGCGTGCACGCGGCCGTGGCGCAGCTGCCACGTCGCGCCCGCGCACCGGATCGGGCTGGAGGAGCTGGGCGCGAGCGGCCACGACGAAATCCCGATCGAAACCCCGGTGCTGGCCATGCGCGGCTGGTCCCGCGAGGAGTGCGACCACCTCGCCGACCTGCTGGGCGAGGCGCTGGTGGCGCCGTGGCGGACGTCGGCGGTGCTGGTGCTCGCCGAGCCGCCGACGGTACCGGTCGCGGGCTGGGCCGGGCTGGTCAACGTCTTCGACGTCGACGACCGCTTCCGCCGCACGCTCAACCGGAACGTCCCCCTCGGCTGCGCGGTCCCGGCGGGCGCGCGGCTGTACGCGCCGCCGTGCGACCAGCTCCCCGACTTCGTCGAGACGGCCAGCCCGGTGAACGGCGAAGCCCTCGAAGGCGCGATCACGCAGCTCATCCAGGCGCGCGGCCGGACACCGCTGCCGGAGGAGTGGGCCGACGTGGCGAGCGTGCGGGCCTGGTACGCGGCCGATCCGTTCGTCTCGCCGGAGCGCGAGCCGGACGCCGGCCTGACCGAGAAGCTCGACCGGGCCGAGCGCGAGCTGGCCGAGGCCCGCCGGGTGATCACGATCCTGCGGAAGAAGGCCAAGGCCCACGCCGAAGAGCGCGATCGCCACGCCTGCGAGGTGAAGGCGCTGCGCAGCCGGCTCGAGGACGTCTCCGCGACCGAAGTCGGGTGCCTGCGCGAGCAGCTCGCGCAGCTGCAGGCGACGGTGGACGACTACGCGCGCGAATTCGAGGAGACCGAAGCCGAACGCGACGAACTCAGGCGCGTCAACGGGTTGCTGGCGGGCCGCCTCGCCCGCCACCACGACGCGGACGACGAAGTGGCCGCCGCCGGCCGCCCGCCGGAGGAGTTCTCCAGCTTCGCCGAGCTGGTCAAGGCGGCGGCGTCGCTCGCGCACCTCGTGCTCACGGCGGAACCGGCGCCGGCCGCGATCCTCGACCACCACCCGAAAGCCGCGGCCTGGCGCCGCAAGGCGTGGGACGCGCTGCGGACCCTCGACGCGTACGCGAGCGCGCGCACGTCGTTGCTCGACGCGGGCCAGGACCCCGGCCCCGAGCTGTCGGACGTCCTCGCGTTCGCCCGCACCGGCCAGCCGGGTTCCCTGATCAGCGCCAACATCATCGCCTTGGCCGAGTCCGACACGGTGACCACGAACGAACGGCTCCGCCAGGCCAGGACGTTCCGCGTCGACCCCCGCACCAACCCGGCGGGCCGCGACTACTTCGGTGCCCACATCGCCTTGGAGCGCTTCAAAGCACCGGCACCGCGCCTGCACTTCCTGGACGACACGGACCGCACGGGCCGGGTGTACGTCGGCTACCTGGGCGCCCACCTGCCGACGTCGAAGACCAATTGAGCGAGAATCGGCGCTCATGACGGAAAAGAACCTGGCGTACTGCTGGATCCCGCGCGGCGAGCGGGTGCTGTTCCTCCGCCGCACGGCCGGGGTGTTCCGCGCGGGCGAGTGGGAACTGCCGGGCGGGACGGCCGAGCCGGGCGAGCCGTTCGAGACGACGGCGGTCCGGGAAGCGGTGGAGGAAACCGGTTTGCGGGTTCGCGTCACCGGGGAGCTGGCGCGGGATTCGTGGCCGGACATCGCGGGCCGCGACCTGCGGATCCACGCTTTCGTTTACACGACAGAGGAAACCGGCACCGGCGAGGTCGTGCTCAACCCGGCGGAGCACGACGACTTCGCGTGGCTGACGCCGGCGGAAGCCCGGGAACTGCCGCTACCGGACCACTTCCGGCGACTGCTCGGTCCGTCCTGACCGGGCGGCCAGCACCGCGGCGAGGCCCTCGCGCAGATCCCCGACGAAGTATCCGGGCACTTCCAGCGACGGGAAGTGTCCCCCGGCTTCGGGCGAGCACCACCGGACGATCCGCCGGTACCGCTCCCGCGCCCACGGACGCGGGCACTTCTCGATGTCGCGCGGGTACATGGTGATCGCGGCCGGGACGTCGACCCGGAGTTCGGGGTCGAGCGAGTTGTGGCTTTCGTAGTAGATGCGGGCCGCCGACGCGCCGGTCCGCGTCAGCCAGTACAGGGTGACGTCGTCGAGGATCCGGTCGCGGGAGATCCGCTCGAACGGGCTGTCTTCGGTGTCCGACCACTCGGCGAACTTGTCGAGGATCCAGGCGAGCAGCCCGACCGGTGAGTCGACGAGCGAATAGCCGATGGTCTGCGGCCGCGTCGCCTGCTGCTTCGCGTACGCCGCGCGGTTGTGCCAGAAGTCGCGCGTCTCCTCGGCCCACTTCCGCTCGAGCGCCGTCAGCCCGTCCGCCGGCAGCCCGGGCGGCCCCTCCGCGAACGTCGTGTGGATACCGAGGACGTGCGCCGGGAACCGGCCGGCGAGCACCGTGGTGATGTTGCCGCCCCAGTCGCCGCCGTGCGCGAGGAACTCGCGGTAGCCGAGCCGGCCCATCAGCTCCACCCACGCGGCCGCGATCTTCTCGGTTCCCCACCCGGTCGTGGCCGGTTTGTCGCTGTAACCGAAGCCCGGCAGCGAGGGCGCCACGACGTGGAACGCCGGCGCGGCCGCGTCTTCCGGGTCGGCCAGCTCGGCCACGACGTCGACGAACTCGGCGACGCTGCCCGGCCAGCCGTGCGTGAGCAGCAGCGGCGTGGCGTCGGTACGCGCGGATCGGCGGTGCAGGAAGTGGATTCCCAGCCCGCCGACGGTCGTGCGGAACTGCCCGATCCGGTCGAGGCGCGCTTCGAACGCCCGCCAGTCGTACCCGGTGCGCCAGTAGTCCACGACCTCGGCGAGATCGGCGAGCGGAACGCCCTGGTCCCACCGGCGCGAGCCGTCGACGGTCTCGGCTTCGGGTAATCGCGCGGCGGCCAGCCGCGCACGCAGTTCGTCGAGGTCGGCGTCGGTCGCGCGGGCTTCGAAGGCGTGGACGTCGCTGGTGGGCATGGGACCTCCTCGGTCGAGAGTGAACCGGCTTAGACGGTTCTAACACGTCGCCACGGCCGCGGGCAACCGGCTAAGCTGGTTCCATGCGTGCTGAGCACCCCGACTTCCGCCTCGGCAGCGTCCTGGCGACCAGCTTCACGGCGACGCTGACCGAGCGTCAGGGCGACGCCGTGGAGCGCATCCCGACCCCGCACCGCCTCGCCGACTGGCTGGCGGTGAGCGGCCTCGCCGTGCCGTCCTGCACCCCGGCCCAGCTCACCCTTGCGCGCGAACTGCGGGAGTCGATCCACGCCACGGCGACCGCGGCGGCCCTCGATGAGCCCCTCCCCGCGGCCGCCGTCGAAGTCCTGAACGCCCGCAGCGCCCAGGGCCGGGCGGCGGCTTTCCTGACGCCCGAAGGAAAGCGGATCTGGCGGCTCGGCCCGGCGACCGGTGTGGAAGACGCCCTCGGCGTGATCGCGGCCGACGCGATCAGCATCGTCGCGGGCGAACGGGACGGAAAGCTGGCCTTGTGCGCGTCGCCGACCTGCCGGGCGGCTTTCTTCGACACCAGCCAGAGCCGCAGCCGCCGGTGGTGCGACATGAACACGTGCGGGAACCGGCAGAAGAAAGCGCGCTTCAACGCCGGCCGCCGCCGGGTCGTGAGTGGGAAACAGGGTTAGAACGCTGTTTCTCACTCACGACCGCGGAGGCGGAGACGAGCGTGGCGGCGGCGAGGCTGCCCCAGAGAGCGGCCGGGCCACGGGCGGCGAGCGCGGTGATGACCGCCGGGGAGACGGCGAGGCCGAAGCCCGTGGAGAGCTGGAAGCGAGCCAGCGCGCGGCCCAGCACTTGAGCCGGAGCGAGGGCGGTGACGAGAGCCGTGGCGCTGCCGGCGTAGACGATCTCGCCGACCGTGCAGACCACCGCTACCGCGGCGACGGCCGGCGCACCCCAGCCGTCGCCCAGTGAGGTGGCCCCGAGGAAACCGAGGTAGGACACGGCCAGCACCACGCCGCCGAACGCCAGCACGGTCCGCCGGGGGAAGCGGGACAACAGGACGGTGACCGGGACCTGCAGGACGACCACCAGCACCGTGTTGGCCACGAAAGTGGCCGCCGACCACACCGGGGACGCGTGCAGCCGGGTCACCAGGACCAGCGGGAGCGCGATTTCGGGGACGTTGAGGCAGAAGACGTAGACCACGTTGGCGGCCAGGAGCGCGCGCATCCGCGGTGCGGGCCCGGCGGCCGGGGTATCGGCCGGCTGCGCGCGGACGTGCACCGACCACGCCAGGATCGCCGCGACGAGGTAGGCGAGCCCGGTGAACGCGGCCGACGCCTGAACGGCGGCGGTACCGCCCGCCAGGCACGCCGTGGCGAGGAGCGCACCGGCACCCAGGCCGGCGTTGCGCAGGGCGCGGGCTCCCGCGAGCGCGGCGTCGCGTTCCCGTCCGTGGGCGACCGTCGCGACGAGCGCCGCGTGGGCGGCCGGCCACGCCTGGTTGCCGAGGCCGAGGAAGAGCGCCGCGGCCGCGAACGGCCAGACGTACCCCGCCGGGGCGGCCACCAGCAGCGCCGCGCCCACCACCCGCACCAGCATCGACGCCGCCACGACCGTGCTGCGCGCGCCCCGGTCCAGCCACCGCCCGACCGCGGGCATGGCCACCAGCGCCACCACGACGCCGGCCGTCATGGCGAGGCCGGTGACCGGTGCGGACAGCCCGAGCACCAGCACCCCGTAGAGCAGCAGGAAGGGCCGCAGCAGGCCGGTGCCGAGCGCGTCCACGGCCAGGGCGACGGCGTAGCGCGGGCCGCCGGAAGCCCGGACGAGGGCGCGCGGGCGGATCTTGGTCGTCATGGCGTCCACCGTGCGGCCGGCCGCCGGTTTCGCCGCGCCGGTTGACGAACACCGTCAACCGACGCGGTCGCCGGGCAGCGGGCCGGCGAGAATGCGGGGATGACGCTGAAGATCGCCCTCAGCGGCCCGCCGGCCGAGCGGCTGCGGTTCGCCGTCTCGCCGCTGGCCGAGCTGACCGCGATGCTGCACGTCCTGGCCGAACCCGCGCACCACCCGCGGCTCGCCGGCTGGGCCGCGGACGTCTGGGCCGGGCTGCGGCCGGAACTGGCCGAGCGGCTCCGGGAGGCGGAGTTCCTCTGGCGTTCGTCGCGGGCGGACTTCCTGGTCCCCGCCCGTCCCCGCCCGGCACTCGCCGAGGAACTGGACGAGGTGGACCGGATCGACGACGAGACCTACGTGACGGCCGCGCTGATCACCACGTGCGGCAACAACCGCGTCCACTTCGGTGCCCCGTCCCCGCTCGCGGACGCGACGGCACGAGAGCGGGCCCTGGACCTCGCCCAAGCCCGCGGCGCCCGCCAGGAAGCCTTCGCGGAACGGCTGCTCGCCGACCCGGCGGCCGTGCGGGCGCGGGTGCGGCACACCCTCGAACAGTGCGCCGAGGCCTTCTTCGACGCCGCGTGGGCCGGCGTCGCCCCGCAGCTCACCGCGGACCTGCGCCGGAAGAACGACCTGCTCCGGCACCAGGGCATCGCGGCGGCCCTCGCGTCGGTCTCCGGCTCGGTCACCCCGTCCCCGGACGGCAGCGGCATCGTCGTGGACAAGCTGCAGGACAACGCGACCACCGCCGCCGGGGTCGTGTTCGTCCCCAGCGTCTTCGGCCACCCCCACCTGGTGGCGATCCACGCGCGCGGGTGGCCGCCGGTGGTGCAGTACCCGGTCGCCGAGCCGGACCCGCCGGAGCCGGTGCCCCTGGAGACGGTGACGCTCCGGCTGGCGGCCCTCGCCCACCCGGTCCGGCTTCGCCTGCTCCGCACGCTGGCCCGCGGGCCGCACACCACGGGAGAGCTGGCCCGCGCCTGGGAGCTTTCGCCGCCGGAGGTTTCCCGCCACCTCGCCGTCCTGCGCCGCGCGGGCCTGCTGACCGGACGACGGGAGGGCCGGTACGTCCGCTACTCGGTCAAGCTGGCCGAACTGCGGACGCTGGGCTCCGACCTGCTGGCGGCCGTCTTGCGGTGAGCGGCCCGTCGAAGCGGGTCAGGTACCGTGGTTCCCGGCCCGGTCAGCGGGCGCCTTCGAGGTCCTCGAGACCGAGCCGCCACCAGTTCTCGCCCGCGATCACGTGCAAGTCCGGTCCCCTGCCGACGACCCGCGTTCCCGCCGGCAGCGGCTTCCCGTCCGGGTCGGCGAGCAGGTGCTCGCCGGTCACCTGGAACCGGTCGTCGGTCAGGACGCCGGTCACGAGCCGGTTGCCGTCGGGCCGGTAACCGCCGTACAGAGCGACGTGGGAGCCGTCCGTCGCGAGCGCCTTCGCACCGTGGACCTCGTTGTGCCGGCCGGTCACCGTGTCCTCGTCGACCCGGACGATCGGGAAATCGCTGTAGTAGCAGGCCCAGACGGTGTCGTCGGTGACGTTGAGGGCGTAGCAGTCGTCGATCGAACTCCCGGCGTTCTGCGAAGAGAACTCCCATTCCCGCGTCAGCGCGGCCGAGAAGCGCACCAGCCCGCTCGCGCCCACCGGCGGCGAGCTTTCCGGTTCACCCCAGCCGAAGTTGCCGAAGACGCCTTCGTCGAAGTAGCCCACCCAGATCTCGCCACGGCTGGTCGTCCGCACGTGCTCGATGCCGTCGCCGAGCGTCCCTTCGAGCAGCGGCGTCCCGGTGGAGTCGTACACGGTCGCGTTGCGTTCGGGCCCCGCCGGGCGCCACCGGCAGCGGGAACCGACGACGAGCACCCGGCCGTCCGGCAGCGGTTGCGCGGTGGGGTACGTGGCCCGGAGCGACGAAATCCGCGCGGCGACCACCATCTCCGGCGAGTACCCGGCCACGCGCGCCGCGACGGGCCGTGACGTCCGGGTGCCGGGGAACGTCGCGGCGCCCGGGCTCTCCGTCCGCGCGATCAACTCCGCCAGGTCCGGCTCCGCCGCCCACAAGGCGACGACCTCGCCCGCCGGGCCGATCGACGCGGAGACCAGTGCGTCCCCGTCCTCCGGCGCCGCGAGCCGGGCGTGACGCCGGGCGCGGATCGTGGACGGCCGGTGCCGGTCGAACCAAGCTTCGAGCACGCACCATTCGACCACGCCGTGACGTCCATCCCGTTGCGCCACGCGGCATTTCGTGGCGTCCCAGGTGGAGCGCACCTTCCCGCCACCCATTGCGCGAACCGGCATTTCGTGGCTCCTCGAGCAGGCCGTTAGCTTCGCCGCCATGGAATGGAGCTTTCGATCAGCCGAAGAACTCATTGCCGCGTTGCGCACCGGTGCCGTGACATCAGGGGAACTGACCGACGAGGCGATCGCCCGGATCGAGCGTGACGACGAGGTGGTCAACGCGATCTGCGTGCCCGACTTCGACCGTGCGCGGGCCGCCGCGCGCCAGGCCGACCAGCCCCGCGCGCGGGGTGAGGACCGGCCGCTGCTCGGCGTTCCGGTGACGGTCAAGGAGTCCTACGACGTCGCCGGGCTGCCGACGACCTGGGGCCTGCCGGCGCACCGCGACCACCGGCCGGCCGCGGACGCGGTGCAGGTGGCGCGGCTCAAGGCCGCGGGCGCGGTGGTGCTCGGCAAGACCAACGTCCCGTTGGGGCTGCAGGACATCCAGAGCTTCAACGACCTCTACGGCACCACCACCAACCCGTGGGACCGCGGCCGCACGGCGGGCGGCTCCTCCGGTGGGTCGGCGGCGGCGCTGGCGTCCGGGTTCGGCGCGCTGTCCCTCGGCTCCGACCTCGCCGGCTCGCTGCGCACCCCCGCGCACTTCTGCGGGGTGTACGCGCACAAGCCGACGCTCGGGCTGGTGGCCAACCGCGGCATGGTCGCGCCGTCCGAGCCGGCCTTGCCGGTCGAGCTCGACCTCGCCGTCGTCGGCCCGATGGCGCGCACCGCCCGCGACCTCACGCTCCTGCTCGACGTCATGGCCGGCCCGGACCCGCTGACGCTCGGTAAGGCGTACGACCTGACGCTGCCGCCCGCCCGCCACGAGCGGCTCGGCGACTTCCGGGTCCTGGTCCTCGACGACCACCCGCTCCTGCCGGTCGGGTCCGCCGTGCGGGCGGCCGTGCACCGCGTGGCCACCGCGCTCGCCGACGGCGGCGCCCGCGTCGAACGGCACAGCCCGCTGCTGCCCGACCTGACCGAAGCCGCGACGCTCTATATGCAGTTGCTGATTTCGGGCGCGATCGCGCGTTTCCCCATCGAGTCGCCGGCACAGCTGAGGGCCCGCGCCACCGGTCTCGACGCCGTCCGGCTGGACGCCATGGAGTTCAGCCACCGCGACTGGCTCGAGGCGAACAACCGCCGCGAGGCCCACCGCCACGGCTGGCGGCAGCTGTTCGCGGAGTTCGACGCGGTCGTCTGCCCGATCACGCC
Source organism: Amycolatopsis sp. NPDC049159 (assembly GCF_040648295.1). NCBI lineage: Bacteria > Bacillati > Actinomycetota > Actinomycetes > Pseudonocardiales > Pseudonocardiaceae > Amycolatopsis > Amycolatopsis sp. NPDC049159. The sequence goes on along the minus strand of NZ_JBEZDL010000001.1, from coordinate 474,578 downwards.
GACACCGGCGTTCCCGCACGACCACCACCCCAACCCGATGGAGCGGCGCATCGCCATCGACGGCGCCGAGCACCCGTACTTCGACCAGCTGGTCTGGGCCGGCCTGGCCACCATGCCCGGCCTGCCCGCCACGGCCGTCCCCGCGGGCCGGTCGCCGGAGGGCCTCCCGGTCGGCGTCCAGCTCATCGGCCCGGCGTTCGAGGACCGCACCCCGCTCCGGCTGGCCGAACTGCTGGAACAGCGCATCGGCGGCTTCCGGCCCCCGGAGCCCGGTCGGCGGTTCAGCGCTGTTTCTTCCCCTGCTCCAGCAACGTGACCAGTTCGGCGATGCGAGCCGCGCGGACCTCGGGGCGGCGGGTCGTCGCGTCGATCCAGCGCAGGTAACCCTTGCGGTAGAACGTCGCGAGCGAGTCGAAGAACGCCTTGGCCGCCGGGCTCGCCGCCAGCGCCGCCACGATGTCGTCGGCCAGGTCCTGGCGCTGCGGGCCCTCCGGCGCCAGTTCCGCGTCGACCCGGTCGCCCGCCCCGAGGCCGTTGTCCCGCCGCCACGCCTCGCCCAGTCCCAGGCCGAGGTCGGTGCCGAAGCGGCCGAGCGGGCCGCGGACCTTGCGCCCGCCGACGGTGCCGGTGACGTGGTGGGTGTCCTTGCGGGTCCACACCTCGTCCGGGTCGAACGGCACCGGCAGGTACACCCGGCCCCGGGGGCCGGTCGTGATCGTCCCGGTGAAGCGCTGCCGCCGCATGCCCCGATGCTAGCCGCGCGTGATGAGTTCTCGGGCCTCTCCCCGTCTCACCTTTCGACCGGACACCACGAGCGGAAGGATGACCGAGATGAGCGCACCGGAGGACCTGGCCCAGGTCGACGAGCCGGCCTTCACCGGGCTGGCGGAGCGGCACCGGCGGGAGCTGCACGTGCACTGCTACCGGATGCTCGGGTCCTTCGAGGACGCCGAGGACACCGTGCAGGAGACGTTCCTGCGCGCCTGGCGGCGGCGGGAGACCTTCGAAGGGCGGTCGACGTTCCGGGCCTGGCTCTACCGGATCGCCACCAACGCCTGCCTGGACCTGCTGGCCAAGTGCCGCCCGGAGCCCGCGACCGGCGGCGAGGTGCGGTGGCTGCAGCCCTACCCCGACCGGCTGCTCGACGAGCTGCCCGCGGGCCGCGCGGACGAACCCGAGGCCGTCGCCGTCGCGCGGGAGACGATCGAGCTGGCCTACCTGGTCGCCGTCCAGCACCTCGCGCCGCGGCCGCGGGCCGTGCTGATCCTGCGTGACGTGCTCGGCTGGCCCGCGAAGGACGTCGGGGAGCTGCTCGGGGACTCCGTCAACTCCGTGAACAGCGCACTGCAGCGGGCCCGCGCCGGCCTGCGGGCGCACCTGCCCGCCGAGCGCCGGGACTGGACGAGCGGCGAGGAGGACGCCGGCACGCGCGAACTGGTCCGGCGCTTCACCGACGCCAGCGTCGCCACGGACATCGACGCGCTCGCCGCCCTGCTGCGCGACGACGTCCGCTGCTCGATGCCGCCCACCCCGGGCCTGCGGATCGGCCGCGCCGCGGTCGTGGACGACTGGCGCGAGGACGGTTTCGAGAGCATGAAGGGCCTGCGCGCGGTCCCCACGCCGGTGAACCGGCAGCCCGCCGTCGCCTTCTACCTTTGGCGGGAGAAAGAGGGCGCGTACCTGCCGCTGACGATCGACGTCCTGCGCGTCGCGGGCGGGGCGATCGCGGAGATCACCACGTTCCACGCCGACCGCTTCCCGCGGCTCGGCCTGCCGGAGCGCCTGCCGGCGGTCACCGAGACGGCACCGACGGGCAGGTGAAGCCGGCGAAGAGGTCGTCAGCCGCCCGGAGCTCGTTTCACCAGGTACCGCACCAGCACGCTCGCCCCGTCCGTCAGCACCGAGGCCAGCTCCAGCCCCGCCGGATCCACCACCCCGCCGACAGCGGCGCGGCTCGACGTCCCCGCCACCAGGAACGGCGCCACCGTCAACCGGAACTCGTCGACCACGCCCGCCTCGATCAGTGAGCCGAACAGCTTCGGCCCGCCCTCGCAGTCGATGCGGCCCAGACCCTCGGCCACCAACGTCGAAACCACGCCCGAGACCCCGTCCACCACGAACACCCGCGCGCCGTTCGACGCCCACGCGGCGCGCAACGAGACCGGGGCCGCCGCGGACGTGAACACCAGCGTCGGGACCGCGGCTTTCGTGATCACCGGGGCGTCCGCCGGCAACGAACGGCCGGAAGTCACCACCGCCACCGGCGCGATCGGGGCCAGCCCGAACCGGCGGCGGCGCTCGGCCGTCCGCTCGTCCGGGCGCATGCCCTCGAACCCCTCCGCCACCGCCGTCCCCGCGCCCACCAGGACGACGTCGGCCAGGTCGTTGCCGAGGCGGTAGACGATCCGGTCCGCGGGCGTCGAGAGCGCCCCCGACACGCCGTCGACCGTGATCGCGCCGTCCGCGCTCGACACGAAGTTCACCGCCACCCAGCGCGGGTCGGCCGGGTAGGCGTACAGCTGCTCGAGGTCCGCGTCGGCGAGGTCGCGCCCGGCCGGCCAGACCTGCCGGATCACTCCCACCGGACCGCCTTCGCCGGCGGGCGGGTGCCCGCGATGCTCGCCGCCATCTCGGCCACGTGCCGCGTCGCGCGCGGGTGCGCCGTGCGGAGGATCGCCGCGCCGGCCGACGCCGCCAGCGCCGCCAGCGCCAGCCCGGCCGGGGTGCCGTCGCCCGCGACTGCGGCCAGCACCGGCACGTCCGACGGCAGCGACGGCGCTTCGCGCACCACTCCCACGTCGAGGACGGCCCCCTCGGCGGGCACCCCGCGCGCGACCGCGTCGGACACCGACGGGCCGGCGTAACCCGCGCCGTACCGGGCCGCGACGTCGACGAGGTCGGCTCGCGCGAGGACCAGGTCGGCGCCCGCCTCACAACAGGCCGCCGCGACCGAAGCGTCCGCGGTGTCGACCGCCAGGACGAGGCCGGGAAAAGTCGCTCGGGCCCACGCGACCAGGGGTTCGACGCCGGTTCCGGCGAAACCCACCAGGTCGGCGCCGTCCGCGACGGCGCTCGTGACCGCTTCCCTCGCCGCGTCGGGCTCCGGGAGCACCTGCACCACGGCCAGCACCAGCGCGTGGTCACTGCTCGACCGGCGGCCCCGGAAAACGAGGTCGGGGGTTCTCATCGCGTGCTCCCTGCTGGACATCCGTGCTTCGCGATCATAAGCGAGCAGGCAGGGCAACACCCTTCGCCGTCAGGTGGCGGGGCACCGTCGCCGGGCCACCCGACTCTCGACGGACTTCCTCAGGAGGCGAGCGCCTCGTTGATCGCCTGCAGTTCCTGCGCCGTGCGGGTGGCGGCGAACTCGATGACGTCGTACCGGGCGAGGCGCTGGACCACGAACGGGTCGCTGGCGAGCACGGCGTCGAGCTTGCCCCGCAGCATCGGGCGGGTCAGTATCACGTGGTCGGCGGCGCCGCTACCTTTTCCGCAAACCAGGAACAGTCCTTTCGTGAATTGTTTGCGCACCCACTCCGAATGGTCCGGGAGCGCGTAGTCGACTTCTGTTTCGGGCGCTGTGTAGGTCAGCAGTGCGATGTACATGATTCGATGGTAGAACTCCGGCGGCCACCGCGCACCCGAAGTTCCGGTCAAGAAAAAGAGAATTCCTTTACCAACACTTTTTCGACATTCTCGCCGGTTGCCGTACGCCCGTTGTCGTACGACGCGGTGTCGCCGCAGAGCCGACGCGGCGGCTTCGCCATCGCGCGACACTTCAGACCATGAACGCACTGACGAGGATCTGGCACGACGGACGGCGGGCCGAACGCGTCGCCTACGCCGTCGGCGCGGCGCTGTTCCTCAGCGGCGCCGGGCACGCGGTCGCACTGCTCGCCACCGGCGGCTCGTGGCTGGGGCCGCTGTCGCTGCGCAAGGCCGTCACGTTCGGCCTGTCCTTCGGGCTGACGCTGGCGTCGGTCGCCTGGGCGACGTCGTTCCTCACCCTCCGCGCCCGGTGGCGCGCCGCGCTGCTCGGCGCCTTCACCGCCGCGAGCGTCGTCGAAGTCGTCCTGGTCAGCATGCAGGCCTGGCGCGGGGTGCCGTCGCACTTCAACTTCGAGACGCCGTTCGACAACGTCGTTTCGATGACGCTCGCCGCGGGCGGCGGCGTGCTCATCGTGGTCGTCATCGGCTTCACGGCCGCCGCGCTGGTCGAGCCGGGGCCGGCCGCGCCCAGCCTGCGCCTGGCCGTCCGCGCCGGCCTCCTCGTGCTGCTCGTCGCGCTGGCCACCGGCGCGGTGATGATCGGCCGCGGCGTCGTGGCGGCCCGCGGCGGCGACCCGCAGCTGGCCTACACGACGGCGGGCGCGCTCAAGCCGGTGCACGCGGTCGCGATGCACGCGATCCTCGTGCTGCCCGGGCTGGCCTGGCTGCTGCGGTTCACCCGCTGGCCCGAGGCGCACCGCCTGCTCGTGGTGAAGGTGGCCGTCGCCGCCGACGCCGTGCTGACCGCCGTCATCGGCGTCGAGTCCTTCACCGGCACGGATCCCTTCGCCGCACCGCTGCCGGTCATGGCCCTTTCCGCGCTGGCCGCCCTCGTGCTGGCCGGCACCGGCGGCTACGCGCTGAGCGGCGGTGAACCGCGTCCCCGATCCGTACGTGTTGGCGATGGGAAGGCAAGGGGCCGGTAAAGCGGCGGACGGAGAACACGCGTGCGGCACGGTACGACCACCAGGGGCCTCTTCCAGCAGGGCCAAGCCCACAGCCCGTCGTTCTTCTCCGTGGCGAGGGCGATGGGGCAGCACGCCGACGACCTCGCGGACTTCTGCATCCCCTGCAACCCCTACTTCCCCACCGACGAGATGTTCGGCGAGCTGGAGCGCAACCTCCGCACGATCCTCAAGTTCTACCCGAGCGATTCCGGCGCGATCACCGCGCAGCTGGCGAGCGTGCTGCGGCTCAACCCGTCGACGATCTCACTCGCCAACGGCTCGACCGAGCTGATCACCTGGATCGACCAGCTGCTGGTCGGGTCCAGCGTCGCGGTGCCGATCCCGACGTTCGGCCGCTGGACCGACCAGCCGCTGGAAACCGGCAAGCGCGTCGACATGTTCGTGCTCAAGGAAGCGAACAACTTCGAGCTGCGCGTGGACGAGTACCTCGACTTCATCAAGCGCCGCGGTTCCCGGGTCGCGGTGCTGTGCAACCCGAACAACCCCGACGGCGGCTACCTGTCCCGCCGCGAAGTCATCCGGTTCATGGACGCCCTCGAAGACCTCGACCTGGTGGTGATCGACGAATCGTTCATCGACTTCGTCGAGGTGGAGATGAACGCGTCGGTGGCCGCGGAAGCCGTCGTCCGGCCGAACGTGATCGTGCTGAAGAGCCTCGGCAAGAACTTCGGGCTGCACGGGATCCGGTTCGGCTACCAGGTGTCGAACCCGGCGTTGACGCGCAAGCTGTCCGGTGCGCTGCCGAAGTGGAACCTGAACTCGCTCGCCGAAACCGTGATCTTCATGCTCGCCGAGCGCCGCGCGGAATACGAGGAAAGCCTCAAGAAGCTCGCGCTCGACCGGTTCATGATGAATTCGCAGCTGAACCAGTTCCAGGAACTGACGGTCTACCCGTCACAGGCGAACTTCCTGCTCGTCAAGCTGCCCGGCTCGGTCGACGGCGCCGAGCTGTGCGAATACCTGCTCGCCGAGCACCACCTCCTGGTGCGCCAGTGCGGCAACAAGATCGGCATGACCAGCCAGTTCATGCGCTTCGGGGTGCGGCCGGACACCGAGGTCGAGCGGCTGGTCGAAGGGCTGCGCGGGGTCGAGCGGCTCGGCGGCGGGCGGCACGCGACGCCGGCGATCGAGCTCGTCTCGCACTCCCGCGAACCGGAACGGTCGATCAGCTGAGCACCTGGGCGATGGCCGACTTCCAGGCGAACACCCGGCCGTTCGCCGAACTCGACCGCGCCGGCCGCACGCGCCGCCTGCGCCGGCTCGCCGAAGCGGCGTTGACCGCCTACGCCGTGCCGGTGGCCCGGCTGACCCCGCTGGCACACGGGCTCAACACGGCGTTCCGCGTCGACGGCGCGGACGGCCACCGGTACGTCCTGCGCGTGCAGCGCCCGGACGGGCCGGGGCCGGCGCGGGTGCGGTCCGAGATGGCGTGGCTCGCCGCGTTGTGCCGCGAAACCGACCTCGTCGTCCCGCGGCCGGTGCCCACGCGCGAGCGGGACCTGATCGCCGTGGTCGCCGACCCGGCGGTGCCGGAACCCCGCACGTGCGTGCTCTGCCACTGGGTCGACGGCCGGTTCGTCGACGAGCGGCTCAGCCCGCCGCAGCTGTACGCGCTCGGCGAGTTCACCGCGCGGCTGCACCTGCACGGCGGGCGGATGAACGGCCTCGACCGCGGCCGCGTCGACGACCTCACCGAGTTCGGCCGCACGCAGGTGGACGGCTTCTCCCCGGCGGTCGTCGACCGGGCGGTCGCGCGGACGGGCGACGAGCGGATCCGCGACGCGGTCGCCCGCGCCCGCGCGGTGCGGGCGGAGCTGGGTTTCGGCGCCGACGCGTTCGGCCTGGTGCACGGCGACCTGCGCCAGGTGAACTACCTGTTCCACCGCGGCCGGGTGCGGGCGATCGACTTCGACGACTGCGGGTTCGGGCACTACGCCTACGACCTGGCGGTGACCCTCGCCGAGCTCCGGCACCTGCCACAGCGAGAAGAACTGCGGGAGGCACTACTGGACGGCTACCGCTCGGTCCGCCCGGCCGCCGCGACGACCGACCCGCTGGTGCTGGCCGCGTTCGCCGGCCTCCGCCGCGTCCAGCTACGCCTCCGCTGACCCCGCCAACGCGCACTTTCACGTGAAAGTGCGCGCCACTTTCATAGGGAAAGCTGCGGCGTTACAGGGCGGCGCTACAATTGCTACATGGCCGGACGATCGAGCAACGCCACCAGTACTCGCGACCGTCTGCTACTGGCCGCGGGTCAGCTGCTGCACGAGGCCGGCGACGGGCCGGTGTCGACGCGGGCGATCTGCGAGCGCGCCGGCGTCCAGGCGCCCACGCTCTACCACCACTTCGGCAGCAAGCAGGGCCTGCTCGACGCGGTCGTGAACTACGGCTTCACGCAGTACGTCCAGGCCCCGGACGGCGGCGGCGACCCGGTGGACCGGATCCGCGCGGGCTGGGACCGGCACGTCGAGTACGGCTTGGCGCACCCCGCGTTCTACGTGCTGCTCTACGGCCAGATCGAGCCGGGCGTGCCGTGCAACCTCACCTCGAGCGCGGAAGCGATGCTGCTGGAGCTGTTCACGCCGCTGGCGCGCGAAGGCCGGTTGCGCGTCAAGGCCGCGGAGGCCGCGCGGCAGTTCGCGGCGGCCAACAGCGGGGTCACCTTGAGCCTGATCGCCCGGCCCGAGGACGACCGCGCCCCGGCGATGTCCGCGCAGGTCAGGGAGTCCGTGCTGGCCGGGCTGCTCGCGGACGAACCGACCGGCGGCTCTTCCGTCGGCGCACTGGCTGTCGCTTTGTCGACCGCGCTCGCGGATGACGTCGAAGCGCTGACGACCACCGAGCGTCAGATGCTGCGGGAGTGGCTGCACCGGATCGCGGGCTGACGCTCGGCGCTACATTCGCTACATTGACTTCTATGACAAGTGTAGTGAAGCAGTTCGGCCTGTTCCTCGCCCCGCACCGCGACGACGCGGCCCGGAAGGAGCAGGCGATCGCGGCGGACGGGCTCGGCTACGGCGCGGTCTGGCTCGGCACCGGCCGGAACTCGGTCGGCGACCTCGCGTTCGTCGAAGACCTGCTCGCGTCGACCGAGCGGATCACCGTGGCGACGGCGATCGTCAACATGTGGGTCGACGAGCCGGAAACCCTGGCGGCGTCGTACCACCGGCTCGCCGGCCGCTACGGAAAGCGCTTGCTGCTGGGCGTCGGCGTCGGCCACCCCGAGTCGGTGACCGAGTACCGCAGCCCCTACGACAAGATCGTCGACTACCTCGACCGGCTCGACGCGGCCGGCGTCCCGACCGGCGCCCGGATCCTCGCCGCGCTCGGCGACCGCGTGCTGAAGCTGGCCGCCGAGCGCACCGCGGGCGCGCACCCGTACCTGGTCCCGGTGGCGCACACGCGGCACGCCCGGTCGATCCTCGGCCCGGGCAAGCTGCTCGCCCCCGAGCAGAAGGTGGTCGTCGACACCGACCCGGTGGCCGCGCGCGCCATCGGCCGCCCGTACGTCCAGAACCCTTACCTGGGCCTGCGGAACTACGTGACCAACCTGCGGCGCCACGGCTACCCGGAGGCGGACGTCGAGGGTGGCGGCAGCGACCGCCTCATCGACGACCTGGTCCGCCACGGCTCACCGGAGACGATCGCGAAGGACCTGCGGTCCCATGTGGACGCCGGCGCGGACCACGTGGCGGTGCAGGTGCTCGGCCCGTCCCCCGACGTCGAACTGGTGCACCAGCGGCAGCTGGCCGAGGTGCTGCTCTGATCAGTCCGGTGCCGGGGCCAGCGCGTTCAGCGCCTTGACGATCGTGCGCTCCTCGTAGGCGAAGTGACCTTCCAATTCGGACGCGAGCCGGTCGAGCTCGGCGCGTAGCCGCGCAGGATCGCTTTCTTCGTCCACGAGCCGCTGGATCTCCTCCTGCAGCAGCGCGACGACGGCGTGCTCCTCGCCGAGCTTCGCCAACGCGGGCGCGAGCGCCGGGAAGCGCGCGGCGAGCATGGGGAAGATCGCCGTGCCTTCCCCGGTGTGGTGGCGGGTGAGCGCGGTGCAGAAGCCGGAACACTTCGTGCTCAAGCGCCGCGATTCCCCGCCCCGCAGGTCCCGCAGCTCGGCGCGGAACCAGTCGTGCACCTCGACGAGCCAATCGCCCAGGCGACGGCCGTCGTCGAGCCGGTGCAGCTCGACCACGGGCAGGATCCGGGTCGTTCGCGCCTGGTAGGCCGCGAACCCCGGTTCCCGCTCGACCACCGCGGCGAACAACGCGTCGCGGTCCGGCGGGAGCGCGGCCATCGCCTCGAACGTCTCCGTGCCGGTTTCCACGGTGGCCAAAGGGTTGTGGCGGATGTTGTGGTACCAGGCGGGGTGCTTCGGCGACCCCATCGCCGAAGCCACGACGACGAGCCGGCCGTCGATCGTCAAGTCCCCCAGGGGAACCCGGTGCGGCCGGCCCGTGCGGGCACCGGTCGTGGTGAGCTGGATCAAGCTGGTCCTTTCCGATGAAGGGAAATCACCGGAGGCCGTGAGCCGACACGGAATTGGGGCGCGCGGAGGGCACACTCCTGCCGGGGAAAGGCAGAACGTGTCGATCTCAAGGGGGCTGAGTAGCCACTACCTCCGTGCGTAGGCCCATCCGGGGCGCATCCGCACAGTAGCACGGGATCAGCGCGCGGCGTCGGCGGCTTTCTGCGCCTCGTTGGCGGCGGCGTCGGCCTGTTCGTAGCTTTCCTTCGCCTGCTCGAACTCGGCCGTCGCGCGCTCGGCGCGTTCCTCGGCTTCGGCAAGCCGCGTGCGCAGGTCCTCGACCCGCGCGGTCGCCTGCTCGGCCGCCCGCTGCGTGCGGACGAGGTCGCGCTCGACGACCGCGCGCTCCTTCGCCAGTTCGGCGACTTCCTTGCGCAGGCGGTCGCGTTCGGCGCGGGCCCGCGCCCGCTCCTCTTCCTCACGGCGGTGATCGCGCTTCGACTTCGCCGGCTCGGCCTGGTCCACCAGCTTCTTCGACCGCTTCCCGGTGGCGGGCGGCACGGTGGCGGCGAGGGTGAACCACTGGTCGGTGTCCTGGTGCGCGACCGACGTCAGGCGCCCGGCGACCGCGAGCGCGGCGGTGTCCGGATCGGCCGCGACGGCTTCGAGCGTCGCCTCGACCTCGCGGGACACGGTGTCGCTCATCGACGGCAGCCCGTGCACGATCCGCCGCACGAGCTCACCGCGGCGCCGGGTCAGCGCGCGCAGGTCGTCGCCGGCGAGCCGGGTGTGCGCGTCCCGCAGCTCCTCGCCCAGCTCGGCGAGCTCCCGCAGCCGGCTGTCGTCTTCCCGCGCCAGCCGGTTGACGATCGCCGCGGCCGTCGTCGGCTTCCGCAGCTCCTTGATCTGCTTCGCGAGCTCGGCGTCCCCCTCGGCCTTGGCGGCCTTCGCGGCGGCGTTGCGCGCGCTGACGAACTCCGCGAGGTCACCCCCGTAGAGCTCGCCGGCCACCGTGTCCAAGTCCATCGTGCTCCAGCGAACCACATCGGACTGGTGCGAGCACCTGCGAAGAGTCATCATCGGGGGCATGTTCTTCGATCTGGGTGTCCGGGACTTCCTCGACCGCGCGGAAACGGTGTACCCGGACCGCGTCGCGGTGGTCGACGAGCCGGACCAGCCGGCGCCGAGCTGGGGTTCGCTCACCTACCGCGAGGTCGCGAAGCGGGCGCGGGCGCAGGCCGCGCACCTGGACGCGCTGGGCGTGCCGCCCGGCGGGCGCGTCGCGATGGTGTCGCACAACGCCGCGCGGCTGCTCGTGTCGTTCTTCGGCGTGTCCGGCTGGGGCCGGATCCTGGTGCCGGTGAACTTCCGGCTGGCACCGGCCGAGGTCAAGTACATCGTGGAGCACTCCGGTGCGGAGGTGCTGATCGTCGACCCGGAGCTGGAACACCTGCTCGACACGGTGACGGCGAAGCACGTGTTCGTCCTCGGCCGCGACGACGACGCCCTCTGGGGCGGCGACGGCGTCCCCCGGCCCTGGGACGGCGACGAGTCCGCCACGGCGACCGTCAACTACACCTCCGGCACGACCGCGCGGCCCAAGGGCGTCCAGCTCACGCACCGCAACATCTGGTTGAACGCGGTGGTGTTCGGCCTGCACACGACGTTGAGCGACAACGACGTCCTGCTCCACACCCTCCCGATGTTCCACTGCAACGGCTGGGGCATGCCGTACGCGGTGACCGGCCTCGGCGGGCGGCACATCGTGCTGCGCAAGGTCGACGGCACCGAGATCCTGCGGCGCATCGAGGAGCACGGCGTGACGATCCTGTGCGCGGCCCCGGCGGTGGTGACGGCGGCCCTGGACGGCGCGGCGACCTGGGAAGGCGAGATCCCGGGCCGCGACCGCGTCCGGATCGTGGTGGCCGGCGCACCCCCGCCGACGCGCACGATCGAGCGGGTCCGCGCCGAGCTGGGCTGGGAGTTCATCCAGATCTACGGCCTGACCGAGACGGCCCCGCTGCTGACGGTCAACCGCATGCGCAGCGAGTGGGCCGACCTCGACCCGCACGAGCAGGCCCGCCTGCTCGGCCGCGCGGGCACGCCGGCCCTGGGCGTCCGCATCGACGTCGACACCGACGGCGAGGTCCTCGCGCGGTCGAACCACAACCTGGACGGCTACTGGGAGAACCCCGAGGAGACGGCCCGCGTCCAGGAAGGAAACTGGTTCCACACGGGCGACGGCGGCACGTTCGAAGAGGGTTACCTGACGATCGCGGACCGCAAGAAGGACGTGATCATCTCGGGCGGCGAGAACGTGTCGTCGATCGAGGTGGAGGACGCCTTGAACTCGCACCCGGCGGTCCGCGAGGCCGCGGTGATCGGCATCCCGGACGAAAAGTGGGGCGAACTGGTGACGGCTTTGGTCGTCACGGACGGCTCGCCGGTGACTTCGGACGACCTGATCAAGCACTGCCGCTCGTACTTGGCCGGGTACAAGTGCCCCAAGCGGGTGGAGTTCCTGGCCGAGCTCCCCCGGACGGCGACGGGGAAGATCCAGAAGTTCAAGCTGCGGGAGCCGTTTTGGCAGGGCCGGTCGCGCCAGGTGAACTGAGGTTCTTCTTCGACAACGGCGTCGTGCTGTGGGCCGAGGTGGGCCCGGCCGACCTCGCCGCGCTGCCCCTCAGCGAGGGGCTGCGCGCGGAGCTGGACAACCTGGCGGAGCTGGGGCCGGGCTGGGTGGTCGAGGACGGGTTCACGGAGCTGCACGAGGACCCGGAGCTGGACCGCTACCTGGCCGACCCGAAGGGCTTCCAGCGCTGACGGACCAGCCGGCGGCGTCCCTTGGCTCCGGCGAAATCACTCGGGAACGTAGGTCAGCTGGACGACGCCGTTGGAGAACGTGGCCGATTTCGCCAGCCGCAACGGAAACGACGGACCTTCGTCGGGGAACAGCCGCCGCCCGCGCCCCACGACGATCGGGTACAGCAGCAGGTTCAGCTCGTCGACCAGGCCTTCGGCCAGCAGCCACCGCACCGCCGTGGTGCTGCCGCTGGTCATGATGTCCCCACCCGCCTCGGCCTTCAGCGCCCGCACCGCCTCGGCCGGGTCGCCGGTCAGCAGAACCGAGTTGTTCCAGGTGACCTCGGGCAACGTCGACGACAGCACGTACTTCCGCACGTTGTTCATGAATTCGGCGCCTTCGTCGTCCTCGACGGTCCGCCCGGGCCACGCCTCGGCGAACCCTTCGTAGGTGACGCGCCCGAGCAACATCGCGTCGGCCGCGGCCATCCCGCCGCCGACCGCCTGTCCGATCTCGTCACTCCAGTACTTCAGCGACCACTTGTCGGGCGCTTCGACGACGCCATCGAGGGAAGTGAACAGGTTCGCGACGATCTTCCGCATGGGCACCCTTCGCCTCGGTTCGCGTTCCGGACACGCTGCACCCGTCGCAGCGGCCATGATCGCGAGGCTACTACGTGGCCCGGTTCGTGCGCAGTCAGCGATAACCGCTTCGTAACGCCACCTGCTTCGCCGTAACAGGCCGCCACGACAGGCGATTCGAGAAACCACCCACTACACCCGGCAGGCCGAGCCATGGCCCACTGCCCGAACTCGACCTGCATGGCGCTGCCCTACATCACCACGAATCCCAACAGCACGAAGAAGGACAATCTCGAAAACCGGCCCGAGGGCTGAGCAACAAACGGCGAACCGCTAAGACCGTCCACTGGCGACGCGCACCCGCGCGCTGTCCGCTTCCGCCCGCGCCCGTTCCTCCGCCGTCACCACCGCCAACCGCGCCGGGACGTCCTTGTGGTGCGGCGTCCCCGCGATCGGGTCCCGGTCCAGCGCATCGGTCAGCAGGTTGATCCGCGGCCCGCTCACCACCCGGCCACCGTCCGCGGCCGGGTGCGCCATGCCATAACCGTGCGGCAGCGCCAGCTGTCCCGGCCGCATCCCCGGATCGGCCTCGGCGCGCACGACCACGCGTCCCGCCGGCGTCACGACCGCCACCCAATCCCCCGGCACCGCACCGATCGACGCCAGTTCCTCCGGACGCGCCCGCAACGCGCCGTCCGGGTCGGTGCGGCGCCAGCGCGGGTCGCGCAGGATCTGGTTCGCGTTGTGCGCCCGGCGCTGCCCGTTGAGCAGCGAAAACGGGAACGCGGGGTCCGCCGCCTCGGCCGCCGGGTCGAGCGCGGTCAGCCAGTCCGGCAACTCCGGCACCGCCAGCCGGACCTTCGGGCGCCGCAGCAGGCTCCACACTTCGTCCTGCTCGTGCGCGGAAAACGGCGTCGGCCCGGCCAAAATGCGGTCGAAGAGCTCCTCGCCGAGATCCGAGCCGGTCGAAGTGCTGCCCAGCGCGCGCTGCACCGGCACGGTCATCGTCTTCGCCGCGCGGTGGCACCCCGCCCACAGCGGCGCGATCGACGCGGCGCCACCGGGCAGCGAAGCCCCCAGCGTCCGGTAGAGCAGCACCGGCAGGATCGCCGCCCGCTCCGGCATCGCCTGGACCAGCGCACCGATCCCCGCCTGCACCTCGGACCGCGGGCCGAGCGCCAGCGAAGCCAGCACGTCCGACGGCGGCAGCACGCCGAGCGCGTCGAACAACCGCGTGTAGATCTCCGCTTCGACGAGCGTGCCCGGCAACGGGTCCAGCAACGGCGGCCGCAGCTGGAAGTAGTTGGTCGGCCATTCGAACGTGAAGAGCGTGAACTCCCACTTTTCGTGCTGCGACGCGGCCGGCAGCACGTATTCCGCCAGCGCGGCCGTTTCGGTGTAGGCGATGTCGACGACCACGGACAGCTCGGCGGCGCGGATGGCGCGTTCGACCTCCCGCGTCCCCGCGAAGGTGTTGGCGGGGTTCGACGACTCCACCCAGAGCGCGCGGACGCGGTTCGGGTGGTCGGCGAGGATCTCCTCGGCCAGCGTGTTCGCCGGCAGCAGCCCGCCGATGTACTCGAACCCGGTGATCTCCGACCGCTTCCCGCTCCCCGAACCCCACAGCGGCAGCAGCCACGAGTGCAGGTTGTTCGTGCCGCGCCGCCCGAAGTTCCCGGTCAGCAGGTACAGCAGCTTTTCGAGGTAGCTGTTGAGCGTCGAGTGCCGCCCCTGCTGGATCCCCAGCTCGACGCGCACGGTCATCGCTTCCGCCGCCAGGATCAGCTCGACCGCGCGCTCGACGTCCACACGGGACACTTCGGCGTGCGCGATCCAGGCGTCCACCGGCACTTTCGCCAGGACGGCGGCGACGTCGTCGAAACCTTCGGTGCGCCGGGCCAGGAATTCCTCGTCCGCGCCACCGCGTTCGAGCAGCAACGCCAGGATCGCGCCCAGCAGGTAGGCGTCGGTGCCCGGCCGCAGCGGCAGGTGCAGGTCGGCCATCTCGGCGGTCTCGGTGCGCTGCGGGTCGATCACGATCATCCGGCGCGCGGGGTCGTTCTTCAACGTGTTGAGCGCGTGCCGCGCGTTGCTGAACCCGTGTGCCTGCCACGGGTTGCAGCCGAGCACCACCAGCAGGTCGCAGTGCTCGACGTCCTCGGCGGTGTGCACGAGCGCCGAGCCGAACAGCTGCCCGTTGACCCAGAAGTCGCCGGTCTTCTCCTGCGAAAGCGCGTTGAAGTGACGCGTCGAGTTCATCCACTTCAGCAGTGAAGCGCCGTATGCACCGCCGGAGTGGTTGCCCTGGCCGCCCCCGCCGACGTAGGCGAACGAGCCGGGCCGCCCGGCCGCGGTGTCGGCGTCCCGGATCGCGCGCAGCTTGGCGGCGATCTCGGAAAGCGCGGTGTCCCAGTCGATCGGCTCGTGCGTGCCGTCCGGACGACGGCGCAGCGGCGTCGTCAAGCGGTCGTCGTGGTCGCCGTACCAGGTCAGGCGCTGCGCTTTCTGGCAGAGGTACCCGGCGGAGCGCGGGTGCGCCTTGTCCCCGCGGACGCGCGTGATCTTCCGCCCCTCGACCTGCACCTCCAGGCCGCAGTTGAGGTAGCAGAGGCTGCACGCGGTGCGCTGCCACTCGCCCATGGCGGTTCCCTTCACAGCAGGTCGAGCGCGCGGCCGAGGGTGCTCAAGCGCGCTTCGAGCGTTTCGCCGGCCGGGTACAGCCGGACGGTGTCGACGCCGGTTTCGCGCCAGACGCGCAGGCGTTCCCGCACCATGTCCTCGGTGCCGATCAGCGTCGTGCCGAGCACCATTTCGTCGGTGACGAGCGCGGCGGCGCCGTCGCGATCCCCGCCCTGCCAGCGTTCCCGGACCTCGGCGGCGACGTCCGCCCAGCCCTGGCGGCTGTAGGCGTTGTTGTAGAAGTTCGTGGTGGCCGAGCCCATCCCGCCGAGGCTGAAGGCGAGTTCCTTCTTGCGGCTGCCGACCAGCGCGCGCAGTTCGGCTTCGTCGTCGGCGAACGCGACTTCGGCGCCTTGGCAGACGTCGATGTCCGCCCGCTTCCGGCCGGCCTTCGCGAGTCCGGCGTCGAGCGGGCCGAAGTACGCCTCGGCACCTTCGGGGACGAAACTGGTGCCGAGCCAGCCGTCCGCGACCTCGCCGGTGAGCTCGAGGAGCTTCGGCGACAGCGTCGCGAGGTAGATCGGGATGTCCGGGTTCGGCGCGGTCGACAGCCGCATCGGCCGCGCCTCCCCGGGCAGCGGGATCTCGAACGCCTTGCCGGAAAAGGAAACCTTCTCGCCGGCGAACACCTGGCGGATGATCTCGACGGTCTCCCGCATGCGCGTCAACGGTTTTGCGAACGGGACGCCGTGCAGGCCTTCGACGACCTGCGGCCCGGACGCGCCGAGCCCGAGCGCGAACCGGCCGCCGGACAGGTCGGCGAGGGTGAGCGCGGCCTGCGCGATCGCGACCGGCGTGCGGGTGCCGAGCTGGATGATGCCCGACCCGAGCCGGATCCGGCCGGTGCGCGCGGCGAGGTAGCCGAGCGCGGACGGCGCGTCGGCACCCCAGGCTTCGGCGACCCAGCAGACGTCGAGGCCGAGCTTTTCCGCCTCCAGCACGAAGTCGACCGTCTCACGGGTGTCCTTCGAGAACTCGACGGTGGTCGCGGTCCTCACCGGTTCTCCACCCGGTCCTTGATCGCGGCGAGGTTGCCGGCCATCGCCGTCTCGAACTCGCGCAGCCGGACGAAGACGATCTTCTGTTCCTTTTCGGGCATCCGGTCGATGGCGAAGGACAGCCCGGACCGGCCGGGCCCCATCCGCACCCACTGGCTCAGCCGGGTGCCGCCGCCGTCGGGTTCGAGGGTGAACTTCCAGACCGCGCTCGGCTCGGCCGGGTCGGCGACGGCCCACGAGAACACGCGCGGGGCCTCGCACTCGACGACGTACGAGGTGGTCTCCCACTCGCCGAAGGCGTCGTGCTTGCTGCGGCCGAGGAACTTGCGCCCGACTTCGCACCACTCGACGGACTGGAGCTCGGCGCTCAGCTCGGGCATCAGCGCGATGTCCGAAACGACCGGCCAGACGTCCTCGGGCACGGCGTCGATCCAGGTCGAGACCTCGGCCGTCGGCAGGTCGGCGTACCTCGCGCCGGTCCACTCCATCGTGGTCGCACCCCTCTCGAAGAGCCGTCTGACCACGATAGTTGCGTAGATAGACCTACGCTGTCAACGTCACTCCTGCCGAGCGAAGCGCGCCTCGACGTCCGGCCGCTGCGCCAGCCGGGGCGGGAACCCGGGCCCGCGGCGCATGCGCGTCTCCTCGGGCGTCATCGGCTCACCGCACTCCGCGCAGACGATTTCGGCGTGCGTGTCGTGCCCGCAGGCGAGGTGGTGGACGGTGATCGGCGGGCCGGCTTCGGTGGCGAGCCACTTGTCGCCCCAGCGGGTCATCGCGAGCAGCACCGGGTAGAAGTCGCGGCCCTTCTCGGTGAGCACGTAGTCGTAGCGCACCGGCTCGGTCTGGTAGGCGACCTTCTCCAGCAAACCCTCCTCGACCAGCCGCTTGAGCCGGTCGGCGAGGGTGTTGCGCGCGATGCCGAGCGCCTGCTGGAACTCGTCGAAGCGGTGCACGCCGTAGAAGGCGTCCCGCAGCACCAGAGGGGTCCACCAGTCCCCCAGCAGATCCATGGTGCGCGCGATCGAACACGGCCACTGCGCGAACGACGTCCGTTTCATGCGGCCGAGGGTACGCCGTTTCGCAGAGAGACTCAGCAGGTCAGCGGCGGTCGCCGTCAGACAAGGTGCCCGGTGGTGACGTCGACGTGGCCGGGCACCTCGTCGTGGTCGTCCCCGACCGAGAGCGTCCCGGCGGGTTCGACCAGCAGAACACTGGCCCCCGCTTTCGACGACGGCTTGTGGTGGACGCCCTTGGGCACGACGAAAGCCTGCGCTTTTCCGAGCGTGACCACTCGTTCGTCAGGGTCGCGAAGCCCGATCTCGATCTCCCCGTCGAGAACGAGGAAGAACTCGTCGGTGTCCCGGTGGACGTGCCAGACGTGCTCACCATCGAAGCGAGCGAGCCGGACGTCGTAGTCGTTGACACGACTGACGATCCGCGGACTCCAGGCGGCGTCGAAGCTCGCGAGGACTTCATTGAGGTCGATCGGGTTCATGCACCCCATCCTCGACCTGGCGTTTCCCGGGCACGAGTGCTAGGAATCGCACATGCCGCAAGAATTCTCGCACCGCGTCGTGGCGATCGTGACGGAGGAGTCGAACCCGTTCGAGATGGGCGTGACCACGGAGCTGTTCGGCCTCCGCCGGCCCGAGCTGAACCGCCCTTGGTACGACTTCACCTTGTGCTCGGCAACGCCCGCCGTGCGGATGAACCTGGGCATGTTCACGCTCACCGACGTCCCCGGCCTGGAGGCGGCCGACACAGCGGACACGCTGATCGTGCCGGCCCGCCCGAACACGCGGGTCCCGACGAACCCTTCGATCATCGCGGCGATCCACCGCGCAGCCGCCAGAGGCGCACGCCTGGTCAGCTTCTGCACGGGCGCCCTGGCGCTCGCGGAGGCCGGCGTCCTGGACGGCCGCCGCGCGACGACCCATTGGCAGTGGGCCCCGGAGTTCGCTGCACGCTTCCCGGCGGTGCGATGGGAGCCGGACGTGCTCTTTGTCGACGAGGGTGATGTTCTTACGGCGGCCGGCAGCGCGGCCTCCCTCGACCTGGGCCTCCACCTGATCCACCGCGACCACGGCGCCGAGGTGGTGAACGCCGTCAGCCGGCGCTTGGTGTTCACGGGCCACCGCGACGGCGGGCAGCAGCAGTTCATCGCCCGCCCGGTGCCGACGGTCCCGGACACTTCATTGGCTCCGGTGCTGGCCTGGGCCCTCGCCCACTTGGACGAGCCCCTCACGGTCGCCGACCTCGCGGCCCACGCTTCAACCAGCCCGGCGACCCTGCACCGGAAGTTCCGGGCCGAGCTGGGGACAACGCCGTTGGCCTGGCTAACGACGGAGCGGGTGACGCTGGCTTGCCGCCTGATCGAGCGAGGCGAGTTGCGCTTGGACCGGGTGGCCTCGGCAAGCGGCTTCGGAACGGCAGCGAACCTGCGGTTGCAGTTGCGCCGGCACACGGGGCTGAGCCCCAGCGCGTACCGCCGCCGCTTCGGCCCGGCGGCTTGAGGTCAGCGCAACCGCTCGAACCGCCCTCAGGCCACAGGGCTCACTAACGCTCGTCGGATTTCGGTCCGTTTTCCTGCGAGCGTAGGCGGTCGATCAGTTCACGAGCTTCAGGTCGACACAGTTCACTAGTGGCAGCCATGAGCCTGGCCGAGGACACCCGGACATTCCGCAGGGCTCCGGCGTCATGGGAGATCTCCCGGGCGACGACCGCGGCGTCTTCGCGGTATCCGCGGTGAAGTCGCGCGGCAGCCCAGGCGCTGCGACGCCGGACCACTGGTCCCAGGCTGCGGTCGTGGGCCATATTCATCAATTCTGCCGCGCCTTCCCCAGGTTCGAACGACCCGATCGACTTCCAGATCGAGATCCGAACAACCTCACTTCCGGCCTTCGCGAGCCGACGCAGCAACGCCAACACATCACCACGAAGGTCTGGCCGACACAGACCCAGCTCCCGTGCTGCACTCTGCCTCGCGGAAACCGGAAGAGTCTCGTCCACCATGATCGCTTTCAATGCCTCGGCTCCCCATTCGCACCCTTGGACGCCGAACTCAGCCAGGTCGTGAGCTGCCCAGCAACGCACCATCGGGTGACAAGCGGCATCGGCCGCGATCGCACGCAGCAACGCAGCGCCGACGGAGCGATCTTCCGAGCTGTAGTGCGAGAGTTCGGTTGCCGCGTGCCTGCGGACGAGTAAAGGTACGCGCTGGTCGTCGCGGATTGACCGCAGTGCGTCCAGACGCCTCAATCCAATTAGGACGCGGAGACGGAGCCGACGCGCTATCCGTTCGTCGCCGAGGAGGTCCGCCATCTGGGTCTGGATCTCCTCGGGTATCTCCGACGTCAGTTCGGCAATGCTGAGCCCAGCCAACGCCCGTTCTCGTCCGGGACGACCGGAATCAAACAACACGGTTCGAGCGTCAGCCAGGACACGCCTGCGCCAACGTGGCGTTAACGTGGCCAGTTCCTTGCGAATACGACTGATAGCAACGCCACCGCGACTCATATTTTCCAGGAGTTCCACAGCTCTCGTCTCGTGCGCCGGCGACAGCCTGCTCAACGCCATGATCGCGTCTATGCGCTCCGCCGGAGTCGGTTCAGGCCCAGCTAGGCGGTCGATGAGTTCTCGCTCGGCATCCACCGCCAGTCTGGAGTCTTCCCACACGGCCACAACGTCAGGCCAGTTGGCCGGCGAAACGAGACGATCTAGCACCATGGCTCGTCCGACTGCTCGGCGCTCCTTGCCCAGCAGGCTTCGCAGCAAACCCGCACGAACTACGCCACTGGCAGCTGCTGGGTCATGTGCTAATGCAAGCCGGAGCCTGGCGATCGTGCGGTCCTGATTGTGGAAATAAGCGAGCATCCCCAAAGCCCTGCCACGTTCCCACGGCGTCGATTCCTGCGAAGCAGCGAACCCCAGCAAGGTCCGGCGAGCCTGTTCGCCACCCGATTGCTCGATCGCTGCGAGTTCGTATGCAGCGTCACTACGCCGACTGATCGAGGTCCGTTCATCCAACATCATCGCTTGAAGCAGTTCGACGGACCCGGATGCAGTGCTCGGGTCTGCAGTGGCCAGCCTTCTCAACGCGCTAGTTCTGCAGTAGCTGTCGAAGAACGGATCATTGGCCTGCGACTGAAGTTCCGCGATCGCCTCACACCTGAGCGCTGGCCTCATCTCCGCCAAAAGCACGGCTGCCTGTTGACGGAACCGGTAAGGCGTATCACGATCCGCCATCATCGCGTGAATCTCGTCAGCCAGGTCGACACCGACGGCGGCGATGTCTTTGACATAGCTCTCCCACTCTGCGACGGTTAGTTTCGATAACAACCGAACGCCGACGCCGACGACTTCATCTGACGTCGCGGACGTGTTCCTTGCCAACAGAACAACTGCATTGCAACGCGACACGGCGTCCACTGAATAGTCATCAGCCATTTTCCGCAATGAACCGATTACTTCATCATTCCAAAGAGAATCCAAATCCCCCAAAGCCCCCGCCGCGACACACACCAGACTGGGACGACTATCTTCGGAAACTGCAAGATTCCGGAACACGTCGGCGACCACCTGGCGATTCTTGACTCCGGCGTAACTCATGTGGCGACCGGCGACTTTAATTTCGAATTCACGTGCAACACCGTCACGGATCAATCGAGCGAACCCCCTGGCAGCCACAGCATGATGCCGATAGTGCAGCTTTGAGAGACTGACAGCTGCATCATTCCTTTGACGACCACTGACTTCAGCATCAGATACCAGCTTCTCCAGCGCATCGACCAATTCGTCCGATTGCAGGACGTCACCACCATGGACGATAAAATGATCGACCCAGCCCTCTGTTTCTCTGCCGTTTACGAGGTCGAGAATTTCCGCTGATGCACGCTTTTCCATCTCGGGGTTCAACTGGCTCAACTGGCGCCATGCTTCGACTCGGGTGCTCGGCGAGGTCGACGCCCTAGTGAAACGAATCAGCCACTCGGCCGCTTCGGCGTGAAACTCTGGGCCGAGGCGAAGCAGCTCTGCAGCAGCCGAGCAACGGTTCCCCGCCGACAATTCCGGATCTTTCATTGCAAACCGGAGCTGGTCGACAGCAAGCTCCCTATGCGGTTCTCCCAGCTTTGCGAGCTGCGCCATGGCATTGATGCGCGTAGCGTCATATCCCAGTGGATGGTTGACCGCGCGACCGAGGGCAGACGCGGCATCCGGCCAGTGGTCAGGCCCCAGATCGACCAACCGCCAACCTGCTGCGAACAGATCACTCTCACCAGCGACAGGATCCGAGAGTACTGCACGGACGAGACTTACCGCTGGCCCATGGAATTCAGGTCCACAGCCAGCGAGCACAGAGGCGGCGTACGCTGGTTCGCCGTTGGCAGCTGGTCCGGTCGCCAACTCAAGGACAAGCTCACCGGCTCCGACTCGGTATTGTGGCCCGAGTTGCATCAAAACGCGAGCAGCCTGGAACCGATCACTATAGTGCAGGAAAAAATCGGCGATTCGCAGTTCCAGCTCAGCGGCAGCCTCAGCAAGGCGCTCCGGACCAAGCGACGCCAAGCCGCGTGCCGCCTCTTCCACCCCGGACGACGCCCACGAACGGCGTCGCAGGACCATCCGGAACACCGAGGCGCAGCGCTCGTGGAACTCGACGTCGATCTCGAGCAGGCTCACCGCAGCGGCTACGAGATCGGGATCCGTCGCCCTCGGATCGTCCAGCACTGTGATCAGCGCCGCTATTCCGCGAACTCGCGCTTCGGCCCCCAGCCCGGCGAGGACGACGGCGGCATCGCCGCATTGCGCGACCGTGGCCTCCGGGCTGTCCAGAACGGATTCCAACCCGAAGATCGCCGCGCTCCGCTCGTCGTCACCGCACTGGGAGAGCGCCTCTGCGGCGTCGAGCCGAGCTTGCACCTCGATCGTCGCGTCGTGAACGACAGTCCGGAGCGTCTCGACGGCCTCCGCGCGGGATTCGTTGCCGAGGCGAGTTGCCAGCGCGACGGCCGCCTCGACGCGGGAGGGCCACGGAATCGCGCCATCCCGCATGAGCCCCTGCAGCCAACCCACCAGACCAGGGTGGTGCGCGGCCCGGCTGACCTCGGCCAGGATCTCGCCGCCCGGATACTGCGTCGTAGCGGCCCAGGCGCGTGCTGTGGCCAGAAACGCGTCCACGTCCCCCTTGCTCGCCGGTAGGTGCCAGGCCAGCAAGCGGGCGGCGAGCAGGTGCTGCTGAGGCCCGCCGTCGTGGAGGAACCTCGTCAAACAGTCCGCCTCCGCCGGGTGCAACCGGGTGTAGTGCAGCAACACGCGCCGGGCGTAGCGGCCGCGTTCCTCGGGCTCGGCCGCGTGCAGCAGTTCGACGAACTCGCGGTGCGACGGGTCGAAGGTCTCCGGGAGCTGCCGGGCCTTCGCCGTCGCCGCGAGGTGCTCCGCGAAGCTGTGGTGCAGGAAGCCGAGGTCGTCGCTGCGGCGGAGGAACGGGCCGATGCCGGCCAGCTGGGTGATGAGCTGGTCACGCCAGTCCGCCTCGGCGCCCAGCTCGGGCAGGTGCGCGGTCACCCATCGACAGGCAGCCGTGATCAAGGACGTGTCCTCTTCGAGCCGCACGCGACCGAGGTGCTCGATCAGCCGGCCGCGGCATTCGTCGAAAGGACTGGCCGGCGTGGGGTGAGCGGACCGCAGGAAATCCAGGTAGGTCTCGTAGAGCTCGTACTGGTTGTCGGGCAACGGCCGGTCGGCGTACTCGTCGAAGATGATCGCCGCGATAGTGGCCAGCAACGGCACCCGGACCAGCTCGTCCAGGTGCGCGTCGCGAACCTGGCGGATGAACTTCTTCGCTTCGTCCGGGCTGTCCGAAAACCAATTCTCGGCGAAGAGCCGGAACGCTGCTTCGTCGAAGGGCAGCAGTTCGTAACGGGCCGCGCCGATGCGTTGGAGCGGAGCCAGGGTGGCTCCTTCGATCGGCCGGGTGGTGAGGATG
Source organism: Amycolatopsis sp. NPDC049159 (assembly GCF_040648295.1). Classification (NCBI taxonomy): domain Bacteria; kingdom Bacillati; phylum Actinomycetota; class Actinomycetes; order Pseudonocardiales; family Pseudonocardiaceae; genus Amycolatopsis; species Amycolatopsis sp. NPDC049159. The sequence continues at coordinate 451,331 of NZ_JBEZDL010000001.1, read as the reverse complement.
ACGCGGTACGCGGCAGCGGCGTCCGAGGCCCGGACAGCGAGCACCGTGACCAGCCGGTCCCGAACGGCGGTGTCGGCCACCTCGTCGAGCCCGTCGACGAGCAACAGCCAGCGGCAGCCGGCGACCCGGCCGACCAGGTCGTCCGCGCCGATCGGCTGATCGAGCATCGCCCCGTACTCGCCGCGGACCGTGTCGGCCAGCGCTTCGAAGAACGGCAGGTCGAGCCGCGCGGCGAGTTCGCGTGCGGTCAACCGGAGGGGAACCACGGGCTCGCTCAGCGGCGGAGCGCCGTCGCTCTCCTGCCAATGGCGAGCGACGTCGGCTGCCAGCTGCAGCGAGAGGGTGGACTTCCCCTGGCCCGGCCCGCCGGTGACCAGCATGTGCTCGCCGCCGTCGAGCGCTTCGGTGAGGGTTCTCGACGGCGGCCGCACGGTCAGGCGCGCCACCGGTGGGTGCGGGACGTCGATCAGCCGGCCCTTGCTGTCGAGTACCGGGAGTGGTCGCGCCTGGTCGGATGGCTGGAGCTCGGACCCCGTAGTCACGTCCTGGCGCACGTACACGGTCGACAGCGAGGGACGCCGAGCACCCCGCAGGCGGTACGGCATGATCTCCGCGTTCTCGATCTGTGCCCGCAACAGCGAAACGATCTTCCCCGGCAACGAAGGCAGGTCATCCCACCCCGCGGGCGGGTCCACCACAGCCCGCGGCACCGCCCGAGGCACCCCGACGTACATGTCCCCGTGCACCGACCCCACCTGGACCGCCTGGCCGGTGACCTCGCCCGCGATCACGTTGGCCGGCTCTTCCTCTGCCACGCAGCCTCCTCCTGCCGGGCCGGGATCCTCCCACGCGGGACCGCTCCTGCGGCGTATTCTGCGGGACCGGTGGATCGGGTGGCCGTGTGGAAAGCGGAAAGCTCACCCGCTCGGCCGAACCACACTCGGTGATGACGGACAGGGGAGGACCGCATGACGGCCGATGTCGAGTTGCCGCCTTATCGGGCTTTGCTGGTGGTGGACACCAAGGCGTTCGGGAGCAATTCCGATGCCGATCAAGGGGTGCTCGCCGCGATGATTCCGGATGTGCTCGCCCAGGCTTTCGAACGGGCCGGGCTCGACGAGGTCTGGAAGACCGCGCTTTTCCCGCACGGGACCGGGGACGGGTACGGGATCGGGTTCGAGCCGCGGTTTCTGCCCGCCGTCGTGTCGCGGCTCTTCGACGCGCTCGAAAGCGTGCTCGCCGAGCGGGATGTCCGGCTTCGGGCCACCAGCCGGTACCTGCGGATGCGGATGCGGGCCAGCCTGAACGTCGGGCCGATCCGCGAGGCCGACGGCGAAAGCTCCGCGGTCGCCATCGGGGCCGCCGTGATCACCACGCACCGGTTGCTCGATTCCGCGCCGGTGCGGGAGGTACTCACCGCGTCCGATCCCGATCAGACGTTCCTCGCCGTCGTGCTTTCGCAGCGGATCTTCGACGACGTGCTCGCCAGCGGCTACGCGCAGCTGCCGAAATCGCGCGTCATCCCGGCTGACGTCGAAGTGAAGGAATACCGCGGCACGGTCTACCTCTACGTGCCGAATCCGAGTGGCGACCTCCTGAAGAACGGCGTCGGGAAGGAATACGAAAAGAAGCTGGCCGCCACCGAAGAGGCACGCGCCGAAGTGACCTCGAACGTGATCGAAGAGATGCACGGCGGCACCGCCATCCAGATCGGCCGCGTGCACGGGAACGTGCACCACGGCGGAAGCTAACGCAGGGGGGCGAGGGCGGCCGCCAGCGCGTTCTGCTGCAACCGCGCCGGGTAACCGCCCGGGTCGGCCGCCGCCAGGACGTTCAGGCCCTCCACCAACGCCACCAGGCTCTTCGTCGTCAGCTCGAGCCGCTCCTCCGTCCACTCCGGACGGCACGACGCCACCAACCGGCCGACCCTCGCGAGGAACGAACGGTTCGCCGCGCGGTGTCGCTCCGCCAGGTCGTCGTCCGCCAGTGCCGCCGCCAGGAAGCCCACCCACACGCGGGATTCGTCGTGGTGGCCGTGCGGGAGGTCGACCGCCTGGCCGAGGACCGCTTCCAGCGCCCCGAACGCGTCAAGACTCGCCGTCTCCGCCGCGTCGGCGCGGACGGCTGTGCGTTCGTAGAGCAGGTCTCGCGCGTGTAGAAGCAACGCCTTCTTGGTCGGGAACGCGTGCATGACCAGGCCCGTCGTGCAGCCGGCGCGCTCGGCGACCGCGCGCAGCGTCAGACCGGGGAGGCCGTTCTCGGCGAGCACCCGCCACGTCGCGCCGGACAGGAGTTCGCGCTGGGCCTCGACGTCACGCTGCTTCGGCAAGTCCGCCTCCTTCCCGGGAAGCGTAACAGATGCTACGGTAACAAGCGTTACGAAACGGGGGTACGACCTGATGCTCGACTGCACGTTCGCCATCGACCCGGTGACCTGGGACAACGTCGACGCCGTCCGCCTGCGTGCCGCCCAGCGCACCGAGCTGGACGCCCGCTACGGCACCGACGACCACGAGCCCGGCGCGCTCCCGACCGCCGAAACCATGGCCGTGTTCCTCGTCGCGCGCGACGCCTCCGGAACGGCGCTCGGGTGCGGCGGGCTGCGGCTGCTCGGGCCGGGGTCCGGCGAGGTCAAGCGCATGTACGTCGACCCGGCGGCCCGCGGCACCGGCGTCGCGACCGCCCTGCTGCGCGCGCTCGAAAACCACGCGCGGGAGCTCGGCATCGCCCGGCTGCTGCTGGAGACCGGCACCGGGCAGCCCGACGCCATCCGCTTCTACCAGCGCGAAGGCTACGAACCGATCGAGGCCTACGGGCCCTACGTCGGCGAGCCGCTCTCGCGGTGTTTCGCGCGCGACCTGTGATCGGTTTTCCGATGGGCGGCCCACGTCGAGCTATTGGTGGCCGGGGGTGCGCCGCCCCTACCGTCGAAGGCACGGAGATCCCGACCACGACGGAGTTCCCTTGCGCATCAAGCAGATCGGCGTCGCGCTGACCGCGGCCGCCACCCTCGTCCTCCCCGCCGCGCCCGCCCAGGCGGCCACGCGGATCGTCCCGCTCGACCTCGCCGCCGGGCAGCAGCCGGAAAACATCGCGCTCGAACCCGACGGCTCCGCGGACCTCACCTTCGCCTACACCGGCGAAATCGGCCGCGTCACGCCCGGCGGACGGGTCAGCGTCATCGCCCGCTTCCCCGTGCCCGACGACGGCGACATCCCCGTCGTGCACCGGAAACTGTTCCTCGGGGGCATCGTGCGGTCCCCCGGCGGCGACCTGTACGTCGCCGTTTCCACCGGCACGGCGGCGACCGGCCTCTACCGCGTGCGCCCCGGCGCTACCCCGGTCAAGGTGGCTTCCCTGCCCCCGTCCGGGTTCCAGAACGGCGTCGCGCGCGATCCCGCCGGCGGTGACCTGTTCGTCGCCGACTCGTTCGGCTCGGTCGTCCGGCGCGTCTCGCCACGCACCGGGCAGGTCACCGACTGGGCCACCGGCGACCTGCTCGCCCCGGTGAGCGGCTTCGGCGCCAACGGCGTGAAAGTCCACGACGGCGCGGTCTGGGTGTCCAACCTGGACCGCGGCACGCTCGTGCGGTTCCCGCTGAACGGGGCACCGGGCCGGGTCGCCGTCACCGGACTCGGACCGGTCGACGACTTCGCCTTCCGCGGCGCCACCGTCGTCGCGGCGATCAACCAGGAAAACCGGGTCGTCGTGGCCGGCCGCGACGGCGTCCGCACCATCCTGTCCACTTCGGACGGTCTGGCCAACCCCACCGCGATCGCCGTGCGCGGCGGCGAACTGTACGTCACGGACAGTGCGTACTTCGGCGGCACGCCGAACCTCCTGCGGGTGCGCTGAAAGGTCCATTCGGCACGTGCATCCGCACGCGAGTCGTGCACGGGATGTCAAGATCCGCCGATCCGGTTGCCGTGCAGCGCGTTCCGCCGGTAAGTTGGCGACGCGCTGCACGGCGGAAACGGGGAGGTGACCGCCGGAGGAAGCGCTTTCCGGACGGTAGGGGTCACCGCCGGAGTGCAGGAGGGAAGTAGTGCCTTGGTGTTGCGGGGAACGGTCATGGCCGAACGCGTGACCGATCCGTACCTGGTCGATCTCGAAGCCATCGCGGGCGAGCTGCAGCGCGGCAAGTGGTGCGTCTACCTGCACGAATGGCTCGGCGACGACCACGACCTCCCCGGTTGGCGCGCCCAGGTGGCCGCCGAGGCCGAGCGGTCCGGCGTCGAGGTGTGCTTCGTCGAAATCCCGCGCAAGGACATGACGCTGGTGGCCAACGTCCGCGCGCTGCCCAGCTTCGAGCAGGTCACCGAGTCCGTGGCGGCGCTGGAACACTACCGGGGGCTGGCCGCCGGCCGCGGGTGGCGGGGCGCGGCCACCCGCCGGCAGGCGCCCCGGAGCTGACCGGCCGCGTGCTGCTGCGCGGCCAGGAAGTGCGTGGTCTCGATCGTGGCCTCGTAAAGCGCGCGGTAGTGCCGGTAGAACTCCTCGTACCGCGCGCCGGCCCCCGGATCCGGCACGACCGTCTCGGCGATCGGGTTCACGCGGGCGAAATCCAGCTCGACGCCGGTGGCCTCGGCCGCCAGCACCGCGTCGCCCAACGCGGCCCCGATCGTCTCGGCCGGGATCTGCTGCGGCAGCCCGGTGACGTCGGAGACGATGCGCGTCCACAGCCCGCCCGTGGTCCCGCCGCCGACCGCGACCAGCCGCCCGGCCGCACCGCCCGCGACGGCCATCGCTTCCAGGTTGTGGCGCACGCCGTACGCCGTGCCTTCGAGGGCCGCGCGGTAGATCTCCGCGCGGCCGTGCCCGGTCGTCAGCCCGGCCAGCACCCCGCGCGCGGCCGGGTCGAACAACGGCGTCCGCTCCCCCGCGAAGTAGGGAAGCAGCAGGAGCCCGCGGCTGCCCGCCGGCACCGAAGCGGCCTCGGCCGTCAGCTCCGCGTACGAACCGCCGACCAGGTCCCGCAGCCAGCCGGTGACCGCGCCGGACGTCGCCATGCCCGCGGCGAGCGTGAAACTGCCCGGGTCGACGCCGCGGGTGCTCCACAAACCGGGGTGCGGGCGCGGTTCGGCGAGCACCTGGACCAGGAAGAGCGTGCTGCCGTACATGATCATGACGTCACCCGGCTCGCGGACGCCGGCGCTGACCGCCTCGGCCCACGCGTCGACCGTCCCGGCCGTCACCGGCAACCCCGCGGGCAGCCCGGTCGCCGCGGCCGCGGCCAGGGTGACCTCGCCCGCGATCTCCGTCGGCCACCGCAGTTCCGGCAGCGGCAGCCCGGGTGCGACGCGCTCGGCCCAGTCCGCCGCCCAGCCGCCGGCGGCGAGGTCGTACATCGGCGTGCACTGGCTGGCCGAGTGGTGGTCCAGGACGTACCGGCCGGTCAGCCGGTGCACCAGGAACGAGCTCGCCATCAGGAGTTTCTCCGTGCGCGCGTAGACGTCCGGCTCGTGCCGCGCCAGCCAGCGCAGCTTCGGCCCCACCGCCTGGCTGGTCAACGGCGAACCGCCGCGCGCCAGGATCGCGTCCGCACCCAGTTCTTCGTTCAGTGCCGCGATTTCCTCGCCGGCGCGGGTGTCGACGCCGTAGAGGATCGCCGGCCGCACCGGCTCGCCCGCCGCGGACGCCGGGAGCAGGCACGGCCCGATGCCGCTCACCCCTAGTCCGGCCAGCGGCCGCCCGCCGGCGGCGCGCAGCAGCTCCGCGACGATCGCGGTGAAGTCCGCCCACCAGACGGTTTCGGCGTCGTGCTCGAACCAGCCGGGGCGCGGCGTCGACACGGCGTGCTCGCGGACGGCCCGGGCGAGCACCGCGCCACCGGGGTCCAGCAGTACGCCTTTCGAGCCCGCCGTGCCGATGTCGACGCCGAGCAGCAGTCCCGTCACCGGCGCCACGCTATGGTGTGCCGGAAACCCCGTCAAACGACGAGCGGATGAGGACGCGGTGGCGACGATCTCGGACGTGGCGGCGCTGGCCGGGGTCTCGACCGCGACCGTGTCGCGGGCGCTCAACGGCAAGTCCACTGTGGACCCGGTGCTCGCCGGACGCGTGGCGTGGGCGGTGGCGCAGCTCGGCTACACGCCGAACGGACTGGCCCGCGGCCTGCGCCGCCGCGAGACCGCGGTGCTGGCACTGATCATCTCCGACGTCGAAAACCCGTTCTTCACGGCGATCGCGCGCGGGGCCGAAGACACCGCGCAGGCCGCCGGGTTTTCGGTGATGCTCTGCAACTCCGACGAAAACGTCGCGAAGGAACGTCGCTACGTCGAAGTCGCGGCGCAGGAACGGCTCGCGGGCGTGATCCTGTCGCCGACGACACCCGACAGCGACGTCGGGCCACTGCGCACGCACCGGACGCCGATCGTGACGGTCGACCGGCGACTCGCTTCGGCCGACTGCGACGCGGTCCTCGTCAATTCCCGCGAGTCGGCCGCCGAAGCCGTGCGGCACCTGACCGGCCGGGGCTACCGGCGGATCGGCTGCGTCGCCGGCCCGCCCGGCATCACCACCGCGGACGCGCGGCTCGCGGGCTACCGCGACGGGCTCCGCGCGGCCCGCCGCGAATACTCGGCGAACCTGGTGCACCGCTGCGGATTCCGCGAAGCCGGCGGCCGGGAAGCCGCGACCCGGTTGCTGACGGCACCCGAGCCGCCGGACGCGCTCCTCGTCTCCGGCAGCCCGATGACGGTCGGCGTGCTGCAGGTGCTGGCGGAACTGGGCCTGCGCCCGGGCCGCGACGTCGGGATCGTCTCGTTCGACGAAGTGCCGTGGGCCACGCTGATCACGCCGTCGCTGACGGTCGTCGCCCAACCGGCCTACGCGATGGGACAACGGGCGGCCCGGCTGCTCCTCGACCGCATCGCCGACGGCGGCGCCCGCCCGGCGACCACGACGACGCTGGCGGCACAGCTGATCGTCCGCGGCAGCTCGGCCCGCTTGATCTGTCCACAATAGACACCAAGGGCCGGTTCACCTGGGAAGCTGGCGCGATCACCGGATCGGTGATTTCCTGGAGCCGAGCAAACACTGTCGGTGAGGGGAAGGGCTGGCAATGTCGGGGGTAGTGAAGCGGCTGCTGACGGCCGCGGCGGCAACGGCGGTACTGGGGAGCCTGTTCGCGGCGCCCGCTTCGGCGGCGGAATCCGTGGCCTGGAAGCCGTGCGCGGACGCGCCGGACGTCGACTGCGGCACGGTCACCGTGCCGATCGACTGGGGGCACCCGGACCGCGGCACCACGAGCATCGCGCTCGCGCGGCGCAAGGCCACGGATCCGCAGGCCCGGATCGGCTCGATCCTGATGGACCCGGGCGGTCCCGGCGGCGCGGGTGCGGGTGAGGTCAAGGCCGGCTGGACCCTGTCGGCCGAGATCACCAAGCGGTTCGACACCGTCGGGTTCGACCCGCGCGGCGTCGGCGACAGCACGCAGATCAAGTGCGGGCTCGACGAGATCATCGCCGACCACCCGGAGGTACCGGCGAACCAGGCGGAGTTCGAGCAGCTCGCGCAGTACAACCGGAAGCTCGGCGAAAGCTGCGGCCGGCTCACCGGGCCGCTGGCGCGGTTCGGCGACACCAAGAGCGTCGCGCGGGACATGGACGCCATCCGCGCCGCGCTCGGCGAGCGGAAGCTGACGTACTACGGCGTTTCGTACGGCACGCTGATGGGCCAGCAGTACGCGGAACTGTTCCCGGACAAGGTCCGCGCGCTCGTCCTCGACAGCAACATGGACCACTCGCAGTACACCGCGTGGGACTTCCTGAACAGCGAAACGCAGTCCGTGCAAGCGGAGTTCGGCGAGTTCGCCGCCTGGTGCGCCCGGACGGCGAGCTGCGCGCTGCACGGCCAGAACGTTTCGCAGGTGACCAAGGACCTGCAGGACAAGGCCGCGCGCGGCGAGCTGAAGGACCCGCGGAGCGAGGAGCCGGTCACCCCGCTGGACCTCGCGGCGATCGTCCAGGGCAGCTTCTACGGCCCCAGCTGGGATCGGCTCGCGACCGTGCTCAAGTCGTTCAAGGACGGCACCCCGCCGGCCGCGTCGGCGCGGCTGCGTGACGACGTCCCGATCAACAACGTCTTCCAGAGCGTGTTCTGCGACGACTGGCGCCTGCCGGTGCACAACTTCGCCGAACTCGAGACCTACCGCCGGGCCGCCGCGGCGCTCGCACCCGACGTCAAGGTCAACTCGCTGGGCTGGACCGCCGTCACCGGCTGCATCGGCTGGCCGGAGCGGGCGAGCAACCCGCAGCACCCGCTGCAGGTCCACGGCGCGCCGCCGCTGCTGATGGTCAGCAGCCGCCACGACCCGGCGACGCCGTACGCGTGGTCGCAGACCGCCGCCCGGCAGAGCGGCAGCACACTGCTCACCTACGACGGCTGGGGCCACGGCGCGTACTTCAAGAACAGCCAGTGCGTCACCAAGGCCACCGACGACTACCTGATCACCGGCAAGCTGCCGGCCAAGGGCACGCACTGCGCCGCGGTCGAGCCGGGTACGCCCGAGGCTCGGGTCGCCGGGCCGAGGGCGCCGTCGACGATCGCCTTCTGACGCCTACCGGTGCGTGGCCGGAACCGGCGGAATCGGTTCCGGCCACGCACCGGTGCGCGGAAGGAGCCCGAAGACGCTGTGCCGTCGAGTACCAATCCCGACGGCAGTCACGGCGGAACCTGGTGCGTCGTGCAGATCGGCTGCGGACCGTGTCCGCCTGCTTTCGGCCGGATTGGTACTTCGTCGATTCTTCGCCGTCACGGCGGCGGTCCTGGCGGCGAGCACGCTGCTCACGGCCCCGGCGGAGGCCCGGTCCCACGGTGGGTACCTCGCCCTGGGTGATTCGGTCGCGTTCGGTTACCGGCCCGACGCCGGCGCGGACTACCTCGACGCGGCCAACTTCCGCGGCTACGCGGAGAAGTACGCGGCCGCGCGCGGGCTGAAGCTCGCCAACGCGTCCTGCCCGGGTGAGACGACGGGGAGCATGCTGGACGTCGCCGCGCCGAGCAACGGCTGCGAGAACGCCTACCGCCTGGCCTTTCCCTTGCACGTCGCCTATCCCGGCAGCCAGATCGGCTACGCCGTGCAGTACCTGAAGACGCACCGGGACACCCGGCTCGTCACGCTGACCGTCGGCGCCAACGACCTGTTCCGCTGCCGCGACACCACGCCCGACCACTGCACCGGCGCCACGTTCGACGCCGCGCTCAAGCAGGTCGGGGCGAACCTCGCGACCATCCTCGGCGCGGTGCGCGCGCAGTACCGCGGCGAGCTCGTGCTCGTGTCGTACTACTCGCTCGACTACCGCGATCCGGCGCAGGTCGCGCAGGTGAAGGCGATCAACGCGACGCTGGCCCAGGTGACCCGGCACCACCGCGGCATCGTCGCCGACGGGTTCACCACGTTCCGGCTGGCTTCCCTGCGCGCCGGTGGCGACCCGTGCGCCGCGGGGTTGCTCGTGAAGCTGCCGTCCGGCGGGTGCGACGTCCACCCGAGCGCGGCGGGCCACCGCGCCCTCGCCGCGGCGCTGGCCGTGGCGGTCGCGTTCGGGTAGGTCAGCCCCGGCGGAAACCGCGGCGCAGCACCTGCCACCAGCCACCGCTCTTCACCGCGGGGAGGTCCGCGGCCGCGCCGGTGCGGCGGCGCATCCGGTACGCCAGTTCCAGCACCTCGAGGTCCTCCGGGCGGCGCCTGCCGTGGACGTCCGAGCGGAGCATCAGCTCGCCCACCGAGACGGGTCTGCCACTGCCGCGGTGCGCCGTGCGCGCCATCAGGAACCTCCGCTTGACTGCTGCCGAACGAGCGCCCTGATTCTATGAATTTGATTCGGGTTCGTCACCTTACTGGTGAGTTGTGTCCGGTGGACTAGCCTGATTCCATGATCACCACCGGGGGACTCACCGAAAGCGACCGCGCGACCTGGGAAAACCTGTTCGCCGGCTACAACACGTTCTACGGCAGGACACTTCCGGCCGAGCGGGTGGACCGGGCGTGGCGCGAGTTCGCGACCGGCGAGCGCATGCACGCCCTCGGCGCGCGGCTCGACGGCGAACTCGTCGGCATCGTCCACTTCTTCGCCCACGTCAGCACCACTTCGGACGACGTCTGCTACCTGCAGGACCTGTTCACCGACACGAAAGCCCGCGGGCATGGCGTCGGCCGGGCGCTCATCGAAGCCGTCGCCGGCTGGGCACGGGCGAAGGGGTGCGTCCGCGTCTACTGGCACACGCAGACGTCGAACACGACCGCCCGGCGGCTCTATGACCAGGTCGCCGTCGACAAGGGATTCATGCAGTACCAGATCCCGCTGGACGCCTAGCGCCGGTGCCGGCCACCGCACTCGTGGTGCCCGCCGCCGCGGTGGCGTCCGGCGTGGATCGCTTGCCGCTCCGGAGCCGGGGCCCGGCCGCGCGACCAGACCGGCACGTCCGGGATTTCGTGCCGCACCGGCGCGGCGTGCCGCGGTTTCGGTTTCGCCTTCTCGACGATCTTGACCGCACGGGCGAGGGTTCCGCGGTGTCCCGGCGAAATTCCGGAATCCGGGTTCGCCGAAGCCGCCTCCGGGGAAGTCGCGGCGGGATTCGCGGGTGAAACCACGGATTCCGCACCCGGCCGCGCGGCCGGCACCACGACGTCGGCGGGCAACGGGATCAGCGCGATCGGCGGGGGTTCGAGGCCCACCGGGGGCCAGGACGCGCCCGCGCCCCGCTGCACCGGCATCGACACCGCCGCGCCGACCCCGCCGGTCAGCGCCAGCGCCCCGGCGACCACCGAGAACACCCGCAGCCGGGCGAGCGAACGCAAGACCTGCGGTTTCTCCCGGTGCCGGGCCCGCGCCCCGTCGGGTTGCTCGCGCGGCGCGGTGGTCCGGACCAGCAGCTCGGCGACGGTGACGTGCTCCCGTCGCGGCGCCCTACGTGCCATTGAACCCTCCACCTCGGGCCGACCGGACCGCGGCGGCGCGTCCGGTCGGGCCCGATCATAGGAATGGTCAACCGCCGTGTAAAGGCTTGCTCACCCTGGGTTTCAGGCGAACCGGCCGCCACCGTCCACATGCAGCACCGTGCCCGTGACGAACGGGTTCAGGAGCAAGTGGAGGGTCGCCGCCGACACGTCTTCGACGGTGCCCACCCGGCGTGCCGGGTTCGCTTCCGCCGTCCGCCGGAACAACGCGTCCTTCGCGTCCCCGAGGCGATCCCACGCGCCCGAGTCCACGATGCCCGGCGAGACGGCGTTGACCCGGATCGGCGCCAGGTCGACCGCGAGCGCGGCCGCGAGGAAGGCCACCGCGCCGTTCGTCGTGGCCATGACGGTCCGTTCCGGCGCCGGCCGCCAGGCGGCGACGCCGGAGAACAGCACCGCGGCTCCGCCCTCGCGGAACCGCGGGGCGAAGTGCTTGGCCAGCAGCAGCGGCCCGACCACCTTCGCGTCGAACGCCCGGGTGACGGCGTCCCGCTCCAGCGTCGTGACCGGGCCGTTCGCCGGCGCCGACGCGAGCGCGACCAGGTAGTCGACTTCGCCGGCCTCTTCGGCAAGCGCTTTCAGCGACGATTCTTCGGTCAGGTCCGCGAATGCGGTGCGCACCCCGGATTCGGCGAACCGCGCCGGGTTCCGCCCGGCGACCGTGACTTCGGCACCCGCGTCGCGCGCGTCCACCGCGATCCGCCGGGCGATTCCCGAACCGCCACCGACGACCACCAGGCGCTTTCCTTCGAACGACATTTCCGTGCTCCTTCCGTCTCGCACACGTCGTTCAGCGCTCACGGCCCCACGGACAATCCCGTCTTGATCTCGATGTTTTCGAGGGTTGCGATAAAATCTGCGAATGCCTACGTTGCGCGCGCTGGAGTGCCTGGTCGCCGTCCTGGACGCGGGGTCGATCACCGAAGCGGCCGCGCGGCTGCACCTCTCGCAACCCGCGCTGTCCCACCAGATCGGCGCGCTCGAACGCGAACTGGGCGCGCCGGTGCTCGAACGGCTGCCGCGCGGGGTGCGGCCGACCGCCACCGGGCGGGCGGTCCTGGCCGACGCGCGAGCGGCGCTCGCCGCCGCCGAACGGGTGGTCCGGACCGGGCGCGCGGTGGCCGCCGGCGGCGCGGGCACCCTGCGGATCGCGTGCGCGGAGAGCATGACCGCCGGTCTGCTCGCCCCGGTGCTGCGGGCCTGGCACCGCCACCGCCCGGACGTGCTGATCACGTTGACCGAAACGATGAGCGCGGACGCACTGGTCAGGGCGCTGGAATCGGGCGAAGCGGACGTCGCCGCCGGGCCGCGGCCGAGCCGCTGGACCGGGCCGGTCGAGGTGGTCGGGCGCGAGGAGGTCGTCGTGGCGCTGGCCGCGGACCACCCGCTCGCCGCGCGAACGGCGCTCGCGATGACCGACCTCGCCGGGCTGCCGGTGGTGCACTACCACCCGGACAACGGACTCGGCGGCTGGCTCGACGAGGAAGCGGCGCGCCGCGGCGCCGTGCTGGAGGCGGTGATGCGGACGAAGCAAGCGGCCACGGCGGCTCAGCTCGCGGCGGCGGGGCTCGGTCTGGCCCTGGTCCCGACGACCGCGCTCTCCCGGACCTTCGCCGGTGCGCTGCGACGGCTGAAGCCGGCGCTGCACCGCGAAGTCGTGGTGTTCGCCGCGACGCCTTCGGATTCGCTCGTCCGGCGGTTTTCCTCGGACGTGGCACAGCGCGGGATCACCGTGCCCGGCGCACTGCTCGGCAAACTGTCCTCGGCGACCCGTTAAGTCCTGGTGAATGTGACAGATTCCCTACTAAGGTTTTGTGCCATCAGGACGAACTTCTCCGCGACGGCCGGATTTCGCTGTGCCATTCGCCAAAGTTCGCTCCCATCGGATAGCTTGCTCCTACCGGTCAGTACCGGTGGGTGGGGCCGATCGGGTGAGGCGATCAGCGAAGATCGAGGGAAGCGGGGACGACCATGCCGAAGCACCGGCCACGTCGCAAGAGCTCGCGGGCGGTACGCCGCACCGCGGCCGCGCTCGCGGGCGGCGCGCTCGTCGTGCTGCCGACGCTGACCACCGGCCTGCCCGCGCCCGTCGTGGTCGCCGACGCCGGCAACGCCCTGCCGGACCAGGCCGCGCCGCTGCAGCAGCCCACCATCGTCATGCCGCCGATCGCCGTCGACGGCAGCCTGCCCCAGCCCCCGCTGCCCACGCCGCTGGTCGTGCCCGGCGGGCGCGCCGGCTCCGCGGGCATCTCCGGGCCGCTCGGCATCCCGGGCAGCATGCTCAAGGCGTACCAGAACGCCGCCGACATCCTGGCCAAGGAGCAGCCGAACTGCCACCTGGACTGGGCGCTGATCGCGAGCATCGGCCGGATCGAGTCGAACCACGCCCGCGGCGGGTACGTCAACGCCAAGGGCGACACCCTCGAACCGATCCTCGGCCCGGTGCTCAACGGTGCCGGCGCGTTCGCCGCGATCCCGGACACCGACGGCGGCAAGTACGACGGCGACGCCGTGTGGGACCGCGCGGTCGGCCCGACGCAGTTCATCCCGTCGACGTGGCGCGGCTACGCCTCCGACGGCAACGGCGACGGCGTTTCGAACCCGAACAACGTCTACGACGAGGCCTTGGCCACCGCGCGCTACCTGTGCTCGGGCGGGCTGGACCTCTCGACCGACGCGGGGCAGCGCATCGCCGTGCGCCGCTACAACAACTCGCAGTCCTATGTGGACACGGTGATGGCGTGTGCGTCGGCCTACCGCGGCGGGGTGGCCCAGCTGCCCGACAGCCAGGTGCCGATCGGCGCGCCCGACGCCCCGGACGCCGCCGCGGCCGGTGCCCCGGTCGGGGTCCCGGCCCCGCCCGCGCCGCCGGTGACCGCCCAGCCGCCGGGCTCGCTGCCGGGCACGTCGACGCCGCCGGGCAGCACCACGCCGACGTCGCCGACCAGCCCGACCAGCCCGACCACCAAGCCGACGACCCCGACCACGGACCCGTCGACGCCGCCGCCGTCCACCAGCACGCCGCCGCCGTCGACGACGGCCGCCACCACCCCGCCGCCGGAGACGCCTTCGAGCACCAACCCGGCCGACGCTCCGGCGACCCCGACCGAAACCACCTCGACCACCCCGGCCGGGTGAGCCCGGTGGAACCGTTCCTGGTGCACATCCGCTGCGACACCGACGGTTACACCCACGCCGTCACCGAAGACGAGTTCGCGACGGGACGGCACGACGGGCGGTTCCGGGCGGTGTGCGGGCACCTGGTGCTGGCGGCGCCGATGATCGAGGCACCCGGCCGGTTCGACCCGGTCTGCCGCGACCTGCTGCGCGGCGGCTCGGCGGTCGAAGTGCCCCGCCAGGAGCGACGCCGGCTGCGGTGGCGCAGCCGGCGCTAGCCGACCAGCGCCTCGATGCCGTCGAGCATGCGGTTCAGGCCGAACTCGTACGCCTTTTCGCCCTGCGCTTCGGCGCTCTGGTCGAAGCCGCCGCCGAGCCAGATCCGGTTCATCGCCGGGTGCGCGTCGACCACGAAGTAGTCCTCCCAGAAGGAAGACCGCTGGTGCCACCAGGCTTCGGTCGACTGGCCGGTGCTGCGTTCGAGGCTGGTGTTCTCCGCGCCGAGCGCGGCGTTCGCGTCGACGTACGTGCCGATCGCGTTGGCCGCGGCGACCGCCTGCCGCGGCGCCAGCCCCAGTGCGTCCACAATGGACAGCAGGTACTCCTGCCCGGCCAGCTGCCCGGGCCCCAGCGGCGGCCGGACCCGCGAAACCTCGCACAGCCACGGGTGGGCGCGGTAAGCCGCCCTGGTCCGTTCGGCGTAGAGCGCCACCTGTTCGCGCCAGTCCCCGGACCGCGGTTCGCCCGGGCCCGGCAGCCGGCGCTCGACGAGCACGTCGTCGACCATCAGGTCCACCAGCTCGGCTTTGCCGGGCACGTAGGTGTAGAGCGTCATCGTGCCGGCGCCGAGCTCCTTCGCGACCCGGTGCATCGACGCGGCGGCCAGCCCGTCGGCGTCCGCGACCCCGATCGCGGCGGCGACGATCCGC
This sequence comes from Amycolatopsis sp. NPDC049159, assembly GCF_040648295.1. Classification (NCBI taxonomy): domain Bacteria; kingdom Bacillati; phylum Actinomycetota; class Actinomycetes; order Pseudonocardiales; family Pseudonocardiaceae; genus Amycolatopsis; species Amycolatopsis sp. NPDC049159. Next base: position 436,325 of record NZ_JBEZDL010000001.1, on the reverse strand, counting down.
TCGACCGTCAGCGTCGGCTTGCGGCCCCTGGTCGGTTCGGAAGTGCCACCGCGGGCGCGCCAGAGCAGCGCGAGCGTGCGGTCGACGGCATCGGCGCCACTGCGTTCGACGGTCATGCGGTCCCCTCGCTCCTTCCCCGGAGATTACCCTGGACGGCGGACGAGGGGGGTGCGGCGATGACCCGGCGCAAGCCGACGAAAGTCTCTTTCCGCTGGTGGGTCGACCGGCAGATCGCCGAAGCCCGCGACCGCGGCGAGTTCGACGACCTCCCGGGCACCGGCCGCCCGCTGCCGAAACCGACCGGCAACGACGCGGCGACCGACTGGGTGCTGCGCGAGGTCCGCAGGGGCGGTCACGACACGAAGGCGTTGCTGCCGCCGGCGCTGGCGCTCAAACGCGAAGTCCAGGACCTGCCGGAGACGCTCGCCGCCGAGCGCACCGAAGCACGCGTGCGGGAGGTCGTGACCGACCTCAACGAGCGGATCCGGCAGGCCTACCTCAACCACCACACGGGACCCCCGCTGACGGTGGCGCTGGTGGACGTCGAGGAAGCGGTCCGGGACTGGCGCCGCTCACGAACCGCGTCGTAGCAGCGCACGCTCGGCCGCGGTCCACGCCGTCGTCGTGAGCAGGTAGAGGCCCGCCGCCTGGGGCAGGACCAGGGTTGCGAGCACCGTTCCGTACGGCAGCAGGCGCAGGAGCTTGCCGCCCGGGACGCCCGGGACGTCCGGTGTCTCGGAGCGGTGGCGGTCCTGCCAGCGGACCGAACACCACGCCACGACCGCCAGCCCCGCCGCGATGACGAACACCAGCGGGCTGCCGGCCAGGCCGTGCGCGCCCAGCGGCGTCCCGAACAGTGTCGCGCCGAGCAGGGAATTGGGCTCGCCGCCGATCGCCGGGGTGGTGAAGAGCCGGTACATGACCGTGAAGAACGGCAGCTGCAGCAGCATCGGCAGGCAGCCGACGAACAACGACGTCCCGGACTCCTGCTGCAGCTTCGTCATCTCCGCGGCCAGCTTGTCGCGGTCGCCGCCGTGTTTCTCCTTCAGAGCCCGCAGCTCCGGCAGCAGAGTGGCCCGGGCGCGCTCGCCGCGGGCAGCCGAACGGGCGAGCGGGTGCAGCAGGAGCCGCACGGCGAGGGTGAACACGACGATGGCCAGCGCCGTCGAAAGCGGGCCGGTGAGGGCGTGGATCAGGTGGTACGCGCCGGAAACGGGCACGTCGAGAAAGCCGAACATGGGCAGCACTCCGCGTGAGTGAAAGGAATGGGGACAGGCGGAATGGCTGCGTGCCGAACCTACGCAGCCGTGCTGCGGTGCCCGGGCGCTCGTGGCCTGCTGCGGCCGGCTCTTCCCGGATCGCGGAGGCGGATCGACTCGGCGCGGCGGGCCCGGCGGCGCAACGCCGTGACGCGGCTGCGCACCGGCGCCGACCACAGCGCGACTTCGCTGCGGTGCGTGCTGCCGGCCAGCAGCACGACCAGGAGGCTCGCGGCGGCGAGGGAGGCGAAGGCGACCAGCGCGGTCGGGCCGGTCAAGGCGGGGAACGCCAGCTCGAGCAGCGTGTTCACGGCCGTCCCCCTTCCTCTGCCTCCCAGGGTAGCGAAAACGCTAACAGCCCGATGGGCTGTAACCTGGTTCGATGAGAGGGCAACTCGTCGTCGTGCCGATCCTGGCCATGCTGCTGCTGTACGGCGTGCCGTGGTGGACGCTCGTGCTGGCGCCGGAATGGGGCCTGGCGGGCACGATCGCCGGCACCGTCGTGCTGGCGGCCGGCCTGGTCACGATGCCGATCGCCATGTTCCGCGGGCACTCCAAGCGCCAGAGCGACGCCTCCGCGCGCCTCGGCGACTCCCTGCTCGCCGTGATCTGGGTGCTGTTCAGCTGGTGCATCCTGAGCCTCGTCCTGCGGGTCGCGCTGCTCGGCGTCGAAGACCCGCTGCGGTCGCGGATCGTCGCGGGCGCGACCGTGCTGGTGGCCGCCGTCCTGCTCGTGCACGGCAACCGCGTCGCCATGCGCGTGCCGCCGGTGAAGCGGACGGACGTCGTCGTCCCGCGCCTCGGGCCGGGGCTCGACGGCCTGCGCGTCGCCGTGCTGACCGACACCCACTTCGGCCCGATCGACCGCACGAAGTGGTCGGAGCAGGTCGTCGCGGCGGTCAACGCCCTGCAGGCCGACGTCGTCTGCCACGCCGGCGACCTCGCCGACGGCGCGGTGGCCAAGCGCCGCAAGCAGGTCGACCCGCTCGGCGGCGTCGAGGCCGCGCTCGGGCGCTTCTACATCACCGGCAACCACGAGTACTTCGGCGAAGCCCAGGCGTGGCTCGACCACATGGAAGGGCTCGGCTGGGACACGCTGCACAACCGCTCGACCCTGCTGGAGCGCGGCGGCGACCGGATCCTGTTCGCCGGCATCGACGACCCGACCGGCACCTCCTCGGGCCTCCCCGGCCACGGCCCCGACCTGGCCGCGGCGCTGGCCGACCGGCCCGAAGGCGTCCCGGTGGTGCTGCTCGCACACCAGCCGAAGCAGGTCCGCGAGGCCCGCGAGGCCGACGTCGACCTGCAGATCTCGGGCCACACGCACGGCGGGCAGATCTGGCCGTTCCACCTCCTGGTGCGCCTCGACCAGCCGACGCTGTCCGGCCTGACCCGGCACGGCCCGACCCAGCTGTACAACAGCCGCGGCACCGGGTTCTGGGGTCCGCCGTTCCGCGTCTTCGCGCCCAGCGAGATCACGCTCCTCACCCTGCGCTCCGCCTGAGCCGAATCTCGGCCGCAGCCGATCCGAACCGGTGTCGCCGACAACTTTTTTTGTCTTGACAGTTCGAATGATCGGCTGTCAGGCTGTCCGCATGACCACGACCACGCTTCCCACCCGCGTCTCCACACCCACCCGCACACTGCTGACCTGCGGAATCCTCGCCGGACCGGTCTTCGTCGGCACCGGCGTGCTCCAGGGCCTGACGCGCGCCGGCTTCGACTTCACGCGGCACCCGGCGAGCATCCTGGCCAACGGCTCGCTCGGCTTCGTCCAGGTCGCGAACTTCCTCGTCACCGGCCTCCTCACCCTCGCGGCCGCGGCGGGCCTCCGGCGCGTCCTGCCCGGGAGGTGGGGGCCGAGACTGCTGGCGGTGTACGGCGTCAGCCTGCTCTGCGCCGGCGTCTTCCGCGCCGACCCGCAGGACGGCTTCCCGCTGGGCACGCCGGCCGGCCCGCCGTCGTCGGTGAGCTGGCACGGCGTCCTGCACTTCGCCTGCGGCGGCGTCGGTTTCGCCGCGCTGGTCGCCGCGTGCTTCGCGATCGGCTCGCACCTGCCGCCCGCACGGGCGTGGTACTCGCGGATCACCGGCCTGCTGTTCCTCGTAGGCTTCGGCGGCGTAGCGTCCGGCTCGGCGAGCCCGGCCGTCACCCTCGGTTTCTGGGCGGCCGTGGTGCTCGCCTGGGCCTGGCTCGCCACGACGTCCGCCCACCTGCTGCCGCGAGGAGAGTCCCGATGACCACGACGATTTCCGCCGACGGCACCAAGATCGCGTACACGCGCTCCGGCACCGGCCCCGCGCTCGTGCTGGTCGACGGCGCGATGTGCTACCGCGGCTCGTCCCCGAACGACGCGCTGGCGAAGGAGCTCTCCGCGCGCTTCACGGTGTACACGTACGACCGCCGCGGCCGGGGCGAAAGCACCGACACGGGCCCGTACGCGATCGAGCGCGAGGTCGAGGACATCGAGGCCCTGCTGAAGGAAGCGGGCGGCGAAGCGTTCCTGTTCGGCATCTCGTCGGGCGCGGCACTGGCCCTCGAAGCGGCTCGCACCCTGCCGGTCCCGAAGCTGGCGCTGTACGAACCCCCGTTCGTGGTGGACGCCACCCGCCCCCGCGTCCCGGCCGACTACCCGGCCCGCCTCGACGCGGCTCTCGCCGAAGGCAAGCGCGGCAAGGCGGTCAAGATGTTCATGACCGAGGGCGTCGGCCTGGGCCGCGCGACGGTGGCGATGATGCGCGTGATGCCGTTCTGGCCGAAGCTGAAGAAGGTGGCCCACACGATCCCGTACGACACGGCAGTGGTGGGCGACCGCCAGTCGGGCGAGCCCCTGACGCCGTCGTGGCCGGAGGTGACGATCCCGACGCTGACGATCGACGGCGACCGCAGCCCCGAGTGGATGCGGCACGGGGTGTCGTCGCTGGCGAGGGTGCTGCCGTCGGCGGAGTACGCGACCCTGCCGGGCCAGACGCACATCGTGAAGGCGACGGCACTGGCCCCGGTGCTGACGAAGTTCTTCCTGGGCTAGGGAGCGATCGCGCTCCACGCCACGAAGCCGGGACTCGGATCGGCGAGGAACGTACTCCGCGCCGAAGGGCAACTCGCGGAGTACTCCTCGGTGGCCGGCTCGGCGAGGGAATTCAGCAGCACGAACCCATTCTGTCCGGGAGGATCCACCCCATGCGCATCCGGATCCTGGACGCCGACATCGCCGCCCTCGAGGTGGACGTCGTCGTCAACGCCGCCAACTCCTCGCCGCGTGCCGGGAGCTGCGGGCCGGGCACTACGGGAAAGGGCTGAAGACCGGCCAAGCCGTCGCCACCACCGCGGGGAACCTGCCGGCCGAGTGGGTCGTGCACACCGTCGGTCCCGTCTGGTCGGCCACCGAAGACCGGTCCGGGCTGCTCGCCGACTGCCACCGCAACGCCCTGAAAGTCGCGAAGGAGCTGGGCGCCAGGACCGTCGCCTTCCCGGCCATCTCCACCGGCATCTACCGCTGGCCCCTCGGCTCGGCCGCCGAGATCGCGCTCGCCACCGTCAGCCAGGCCGACCCCGGCGGGATCGAGGAGGTCGTCTTCGCCCTCCGCGGCGAACACGCGATGCGGGCCTTCGAGGCTCGTCACAACCCCCTTGCCTGAACGATCACCGACCGGGCAGGGTTCACCCGTGCCCACCCGCGCCCTGGTCTTCGACTTCGACGGCACGCTCGCCGACACCGAGTCCGCCGTTCTCCAGGCGTGGCAGGAGGTCTTCCTCGAGCACGGCACCGAGCTCCCCCTGGAAGCCTGGTACGCCGTCATCGGGACCCAGCACACCACGCCCGCCATGTTCGCGCTGCTCGCCGAGCACGTGCCCGGCATCGACGTCGACGCGCTGCGCCCCCGGACCAAGGCCCGGGTCTACGAGCTCCTCGAGACCCTCGGCGCCCGCGAAGGCGTCGAGACCTACCTCGCGGCCGCGCACGAAAGGGGCCTCAAGCTCGCCGTCGCCTCCAGCTCGTCCGGGGGCTGGGTCAACCCGCACCTCGACCGGCTCGGCATCGCCCACCACTTCGACGCCGTCCTCACCGGGGACCGGCACAAGGCCAAGCCCGATCCCGACCTCTACCTCGCCGCGCTGGACGCCCTCGGAACGACCGCGGCGCAGACCATCGCCTTCGAGGACACCCCGCACGGTGTCACCGCCGCCAAGGCCGCCGGGCTGACCTGCGTCGCCGTGCCGAACGCCATCACCGAAAGCCTCGACTTCGGGCAGGCCGACGTCGTGCTGCCGTCCTTCACCGCCAAACCGCTGGACGCCCTACTCGCGCACTAACTCCAGCAGCCGGTCCAGGAACGGCAGCTGGCCCTTCAGCAGCTTCTCGCGCGCCGCCGCCACCGAGAACCACTCGACCCGGTCCACCTCGGGGAACTCCTGCTGACGGCCCGAGCGCGGCGGCCACTCCATGGTGAACGTCCCCGGCACCACCAGCGCCGGGTCGAGGTCGCCGGCCACCGCCCACGCCGTGACGACCTTGCCGCCCGACTGCTTCACCTCGCCCAGCGGGACGTACTCGCCGTCCGGGGCCGGGAGGCCCAGCTCTTCGGCGAACTCACGCCGCGCCGCGGCCTCCGGCTCTTCGTCCGGCTCCAGCTCGCCCTTCGGCAGCGACCACGCCGCCGCGTCCTTCTTCGCCCAGAACGGCCCGCCCATGTGCCCGAGGAGCACTTCGACGGCCTCGCCCCGCCCGCGGTGGAGCAGGAGCCCGGCACTGCGTTTGCCCGCCATCGGCCCAGTCTGCCGAAACCCCCGGAAAAAAATCCGCCGGGGTTGTCGATCCGGTGGTGACCCGCTCGACGCGTAGGCAGAAGGCACGGAAGCAACCCAGGGAAGGAACCCCGAAATGACCACCACCATCGCCCGCGAAACCCAGTCCACCGCCACCCCGAAGACGCAGGTCACCGGCATCGTCATCGGCGCGAGCCGGATCGTGATCTCGTTCCTGTTCGGCTTCCACGGCTTGCAGGGATTCGGCTTCTTCGGTGGCGTCGACGGCCAGGGCGGCGGCGTCCCGTTCGGCTCGTTCCCCGGCTGGTGGGGCAGCGTCTTCGAGCTCGCCGGCGCGCTGCTGCTCCTCGTCGGGCTCGCCAGCAGGCCCGCCGCGATCCTGCTCTCCGGCGTGATGGCCTACGCCTACTTCACCGTGCACGCCCCGATGGGCCTGCTGCCGCTGCAGAACATGGGCGAGCCGGCCGCGGTGTACGCGTGGGTCTTCCTGCTGTTCGCCGCGATCGGCCCGGGCCGCTTCGCCGTGGACACGCTCGTCAAGCGCCGTCGCTGAACCGGCGCACCGAGCGCGGTCCGGTCAGTAGCCACCCTGGGCGGCTGCCAGATCGGACCGCGCCATCACGTGTTCCATCAGGCTGGTCAGCACCTGCTTGGTCGACTCCCGGTCCCGGGCGTCGCACAGCAGCAGCGGGACGTCCATGCCGACGTCGAGTGCCTGCCGGACCTCCTCGGTGCCGTAGCGGTACGCGCCGTCGAAGCAGTTCACGCCGACGACGAACGGCAGGTTGCGGCGCTCGAAGAAGTCCACGGCCGCGAAGCAGCTGTCCAGCCTGCGGGTGTCGGCCAGGACGACGGCGCCGAGCGCGCCCTCGGCCAGCTCGTCCCACATGAACCAGAACCGGTCCTGCCCCGGCGTACCGAACAGGTAAAGGATCAGGTCCGGGTTGATCGTGATGCGGCCGAAGTCGAGCGCGACCGTCGTCGTGGTCTTCTGCTCGACGCCCGACAGGTCGTCGACGCCTTCGGAGGCGGTGGTGATGACCTCCTCGGTCCGCAGTGGCGGCACTTCGCTCACCGAGCCGACCATCGTGGTCTTGCCGACCCCGAACCCGCCGGCGATGAGTACCTTGACCGCGGTCGCGGTCAGGTTCCGCCGGGGGTCAGAGTTTCCGGATGCCATCAAGGACCGCCTGCAATACGTGTCGGTTGGGGGATTCCTGAGCCGGTGCCGCGGTACGGAACAGCACCAGGTTCTGCTCGATGAGGTCGCTGAGCATCACCTTGACCACGGGCAGCGGGAGGTCGACCCGGGCGGCCACCTCGGCCACCGAGACCGGCCGCTGGCACAGGGCGATGATCCGCGCGTACTCCGGTTCGAGCATGCCCGCTTCGTGCGCGGTGCGCAGGGCGACGACGAGCGTGATGAGGTCGAGCCCGAGCGTGTCCGACCGCGTGCGGCCGCCCGTGACCGCGTACGACCGGACCAGGGGGCCGGCCTCGTCGTCGAACCAGGCTTCGTGCCGTCCGCTCATGGCGACGTGGGCAGGACGCCGGCACCGGTCCGCGGGGCCGAGGTGAGCACCTGGCCGACGCGCTTCACCATCAGGTTCATCTCGTACGCGACGAGGCCCATGTCCGCGTCTTCACGCGCGAGCAGGGCCAGGCAGGCACCCCGCCCGGCCGCGGTCACGAAGAGGAACGCGTGGTCCATCTCGACCATCGTCTGCCGGACGTTGCCGCCGCCGAAGTGCCGTCCGGTCCCGCGCGCGAGGCTCTGGAACGCCGAAGCCACCGCGGACAGGTGTTCGGCGTCCTCCTCGGAGAGGTTTCCCGATCGCCCGATGAGCAGGCCGTCCGAGGACAGGACCACCGCCCGGTCCGCCCCGGCGACCCGTTTTACGAGGTCGTCGAGCAGCCAGTCGAGCTCGTGGGCGCCTGAGTTGACCATTACTCGCGCTCTCCGTACGTGTCGTCGTTCTCGGGAAACTCTTCGTCACGGGCCCGGCGGGTGCCCTGCTGGAACGCGGACAGCCTGCTGCGGGCGGCCTCCGGGGAGTCCAGCCGCACCTCTTCGCGTTCCTGTGCGGGCTTATCTTCCCGCAACTGCGGCACGAGGCTCTGCTGGCGTCGCCGTTGGGGCAGCGGCGGGCGGCCGGGCGCCTCCGGGCGGCGCGGCTGCTGCGGCCGTCCTTCGGGCACCGCGGGGCGCGGTTCCTGCGGCGGCCACGCCGGCTGCTGCGCGGCCGGGCGGGCCGGGCGCGAGGTCCGGTTCGGCGGGGACGGCGGGCGGAGCGGGGCCACCGGCTGCGCCTGGGTCGGCTGGCTCACCGGCTCCGGGACGGACGCGACCGGGACCGGCGTCGGCGCGGACGGCGGCGCGGACGGCGCCGCCACCGGGGTCGGCGCCGACGGCGGCTGCAAGACCGGCGCCGGCTGGGTCGGCATGGGCGGTTCGGTGCGGTGCCGGGCCGGGCGGCGCTGCGGGCGCTTGAGCGGCGCGACCTCGTCGTTGCCCTGCTCGGGCTCGACCGGGTTCGGGACGAGCTCCGGCTTCGGCGGGGTGATCGGCTGCTCCGGCTCGGACTCGGCGAGCGGGGCCAGCAGGTCGGTGCGCACCAGGACGATGGCCCGGGTGCCGCCGTAAGCGGACTCGCGCAGGTGCACCTGGATGCCGTGGCGGGCGGCCAGCCGCGCGACCACGAACAGGCCGAGGCGCGGCTCGTCGGACAGCGCCATGATGCCGAAGTCCGGCGGGCTGGCCAGCATCGTGTTGATCTCTTCGGTCTGGTCCGGCTCGAGCCCGAGGCCCTGGTCCTCGACCTCGATCACGACGCCCTTGCCGACCACGTTGCCGCGGATCTCGACCCGCGACTGCGGCGGCGAGAACGACGTCGCGTTGTCGATCAGCTCGGCGAGCAGGTGCACGAGGTCGCCGACGACCGGGCCGCGGATGGCGATCTGCGGCAGCGCCGCCGTCTTGACCCGCGCGAAGTCCTCGGTCTCGGCGGACGCGCCGCGGACCAGCTCGGCCAGCCCGACCGGGTTGCGCCACTGCCGGCCCGGCTGCCCGCCGCCGAGGATGATCAGGTTCTCGGCGTTGCGGCGGGCGCGGGTGGAGAGGTGGTCCAGCTGGAACAGGGTGTCCAGCTGCTCCGGGTCCTCCTGCTTGCGCTCGGCCTGGTCGAGCACCTTGAGCTGGCGGTGCACGATGACCTGGCTGCGGTGGGCGATGTTGAGGAACACCGCCTTGGTGCCCTCCTTGATCTTCGCCTCGTCGATGGCGGCCGCGATGGCGGTCTGCTGCGCCTTGTTGAACGCGTCGGCGACCTGGCCGATCTCGTCGGTGCCGTGGTCGAGGAAGTGCCCGCCCTCTTCGAGGTCGACGGGCTCGCCCGCCTGGACCCGGGCGACCAGCTCGGGCAGCCGGACCTCCGCCGCGTCGAGGGTGTCCTCGCGCAGCCGGTGCAGCCGGCCGATGAGCCGGTTCGACAGCCGGACGGCGACGAAGACCACGAAGACCGCGAACAGGACGGCGATCACACCGGCGATCAGCGACTCGGTGAACGTCGAGTCGGCGTCCTCGATGGCGGCCTGGCTCGCGTTCGAGCTCTGCGCGACGAAGATGCCCATCAGCGCGTCGCCGACCTGGCGGGCGGCGGTGCGCCACTGGTCCTGCGCGACCGGCAGCTTCGTCAGGTCACCGCGCAGGAAAGCGGTTTCCACCTGGGTCACGGTCTGCCACGGCTGGCTGGCCAGCAGCTGGTCGTACTTGGCCTTGACCTCGGGGATCATCTTCGGCGCCGACGCGTCGAGCTGGGCGTGGTAGGCACCGACCTGGCCGACGTAGGCGCGGAAGTCGTCGTTCGTCAGCCCGCCCGCGGCGAGCCCGGCGGCGGCGAGCGCGTCACTGCGCTGCATCGCGTCGGCCGCGGTGAACAGCGGGATGGCGGTCAGCCGGTCGAACGCGTTCTGCGCGCCGCGGGCCTTCTGCGCCAGCCCGGCGACGCCGTCGGTGAACTGGTCGAGCATCTTGTTGTAGAAGGCGAACGCCTGGCTGATCTGGATCTGCCCGCTGTCGACCGCCTGGCGCGTCTGCGGCAGCTGCTGGAAGACCCCGAAGAACGTGGCGATGTTCTTCTGGACGCTCGGCGGGGTGTCGTCGTAGTCCGCGAAGTTGTCCCGGAGGTTCTCGATCTCCTTCGCGGCGGTCGAGTCGACCTTCGGGCGGACGGCCGCGAGCACGGCCCGCTGGTTGCCCTGGCCGGCGAGGAGGCTCAGCGTCGCCTGGCGCTCCTGCTGGAGCGCGGCGAAGAACGGGATCGCCGGAGCTTCCGAATTGCGGATGCGCGTGGTGTAGTCGCGTGCGGTCACCGCGTCGTAGATGAGGTAGCCCGCGAGGGCCACGCCGACCAGCAACAAGGCCACACTGGGGATGAGCGCGATCGTGAGCACGCGCTTCCGAATCGAGGATCCCCGGTTGCGTCGAAGAGAAATCTGCTTCACCTGGGTCCGTTTTCCTTCCGGCAGTACATGGTTTCGGGTCGCCCGAGGCGGTCAACACCCGGATTCCGACCAGCCGGATCAACATCACCGTGGTCTGCTTCGCCCGCGACGACGGTATGCAGCCGCTCAGGGCGCGTCAAGTCCGTGGCGCGAACGTGATCTTGGCACGGTGACCCGTCCACACTTGCTGCCTGCTCTTGGAAAGTCCACCACCGAAAGTCGTGACGTTCGTCCCAGGTCGACTTCCGTTTCACCGCAGGGATGCACGCTGGTACCGGTTGCGGTCCGGCCCCCGTCCCGCGCCGGGGCCGCTACGTACGACAGCGCCGGATGGTTCGGTGAGAAACGTCACGGGTTCGCGAAGCCGGCCGTCCGCCGCCACTTCGTCCGGGCCGGACGGCTTCCGGAAAGCGGAAATGCGCGGCATTCGCGAAGACCGCCACGGATTCCCCGGGCCGCACACCGGAATTCCTGCCATTCCGCATGCGCGTCCGCGCGGACACGGCCCGTGGCGCCGGTACCGGTTCCGCGGGCGGTCAGGCCGGGAACTCGTCGGCGAGGGTGTTCCAGAAGAGCAGTTCGTAACTCTGGAAGAGCCGCGCGTAGCGATGCGCCTCGGCCCTGTCGAGCCGCCGCGCGTCGAGGCCGGCCTGGACGGCCGCGAGCGCTTGTTCTTCGATTTCGGGGACGTCCGCAGCGAAAAAGTCGAAGAACGCGCATTCGGTGGCGGTGAAGCCGTAGTGCGCGCGCATCGCGGCGGCGACGTCCCGGCAGTACCGGCCGAAGGCGGCGAAGTTCGCGAAGATCCCGGCCACGGCGGCCGCCGACTCGCCGTTCAGCGCGAGCCACGCCACGTACGCCGGGTACGCCTGGCAGCCCGCGCGCGGCAGTTCCTTCCCGTGGTCCGGGCCGGTCGCCGCGAGCAACGCGTCCAGCATCCCGTTCGCCTGCTGCTCCCCCGGCGCCAGACCACCGAAGAAGGCGCGCGCGTTCGGCTCGTCCGCGCGGGCGGCGAGCGCGTGGAAGCTCCGCCAGTCGCTGGCCGTGATCAGCTTTTCTTCGGCGGCGAGCGCGGCGAACACCTCGCGCGGCGCCCGGCCGGCGGTGATCAGCGGGACCAGCCGGTTGTCGCCGTCGCGCGGCGCGAGTTCGGCCTGGATCCGGTCAAGCAGCTCACGAGCCGACCGCGTCATCGCTTCCCCCTGGAGTCCGTGGTACCTCCATTGAAGCGCGGCCGGCGCGCGGGCGCCCGTGTACACAGTGGACGGTGGTGGGCGGCTGACCGGGATGTCCGGTTCGACGGCGACGGTTGACCTGGCCGCGATTCTCTATCCACCTCGGCCGGGAGCCCCTACAGTGTGGCCATCCGGAGCACCGAGGAGGCCAGCGTTGACCACCCCGTCCGTCGCCGAGCAGACCGAAGGCCAGACGATCCCGCGGCTGTTGCACCGCAACGCGGTCGACTACCCGGACCTGCCGGCGATCACTTCGCTCGACCTCGAAGGCCGGCCGACGCTGAGCTGGCTGGAATTCCGCACGGCGATCGCGGAGGTGTCCCGCGGCCTCGCCGGGCTCGGGCTCGCCGCGGGTGACCGCATGCTGATCATGGCGCCCGGCTGTCCCGACCACATCATCGCCGACCTCGCCGCGACGCACCTGTCCTCGATCCCGTGCACCGCCTACGCCACGCTCAGCCCGGACCAGATCCGGTTCGTCGCGCGGCACAGCGCGGCCCCGGTCGTCGTGCTCGGCGGCGAGACCGAGCTGGCGCGCTGGCGCCCGGTGCTCGACGACCTCCCGGCGCTGCGCCGCATCGTCGTGATGGACGAAACCGCGATCCCCGAAGGCGACGGCCGGTTCGTCTCCCTCGCCGACCTCCGGAGCTGGGGCCGGGAAGCGCTTGCCGCCGACCCCGACGCGTTCGAGCGGTCGTGGCAGGACATCAAGCCGGACGACCCGCTGTCGATGATCTACACCTCGGGCACCACCGGCGACCCGAAGGGCGTCGTGCTCTCGCACCGCAACGCGATCCACCAGGCGTACGCGGTCACCGAGCTGCACCACCCGCCGATGCACGCGACGAACATCGCGTACCTGCCGCTCGCGCACATCGCCGAGCGCGAGCTGTCGGTGTACCTGCCGATCGTGTGGGCCGGCCACGTGCACACCCTCGCCGACCCGACCGCGGTCGCCGGCGCGCTCGGCCAGGTGCACCCGCAGAGCTTCTTCGGCGTCCCGCGCGTGTGGGAGAAGATGGTCGCCGGCCTCAAGAACATGCTCGGCAGCGTTCCCGAAGACCGGCGCACGGCGCTGCTGCAGGCGAACGAGCTGCTGCAGCAGGGCTACAAGCTGCGCAGCGCCGGCCAGGAGGTGCCGGCCGAGCTCGCGGAGAAGATCCGCCAGACCGACGAAGCCGCCCTGGCGCCGGTCCGCGGCCTGCTCGGCCTCGACAAGCTCCTGGTCGCCTCGAGCGGCGCGGCCGCCCTGCCGGTGGAGATCATCTACTTCCTGGCCGGCCTCGGCGTCGAGATCTGCGAGGTCTGGGGCCTGTCGGAGACCACCGGCGCGGCGACGTCGAACTCGAGCACGGACTTCCGCGCGGGTTCGGTGGGCAAGCCCCTCGACGGCGTCGAGGTGAAGGTCGCCGACGACGGCGAGCTGCTGGTCCGCGGCCCGATCGTCTTCCTCGGCTACCTGCAGGAGGACGGCACGATCGCCGACGCCACCGACGCGGACGGCTGGTACGCGACCGGCGACATCGGCACGATCGACGAAGACGGCTTCGTGACGATCACCGACCGCAAGAAGGAACTGATCATCACCTCGAGCGGCAAGAACATCGCGCCGACGAGGATCGAGGGCCTGCTCAAGGAGCACCCGCTGATCGGCCAGGCGGTCGCGATCGGCGACGACCGCCCGTACGTGACGGCCCTGATCGTCCTCGACGACGAAATCGCCCCCGGCTGGGCCGCGGCCAACGGCGTCGAGGCGACGCCGGAGGAGCTGGCTTCGCACCCGGCGGTCCGCGCGGAACTGGAGCGCGCGGTCGAGTCGGCGAACAGCCGGCTGGCGCGGATCGAGCAGATCAAGCGCTACCACGTGCTCCCGAAGGCGTGGACGCCCGAGTCGGGCGAGCTGACCCCGACGCTCAAGCTCAAGCGCCGGGTCATCAACGACCGCTACTCGACGAACATCGAGGCCCTGTACGCGGCAACCCGCGACCCGGAGCCGGCCGCCGGCTCCTGACCACCCCGCCGCACTTTCCCTACGAAAGCTCCGCCCCCAGGGCTCGCACTTTCACGTGAAAGTGCGAGCCCCAGGTCCGCACTTTCACGTGAAAGTGCGGACCTCAGGCGGTGCGGGGTGAGGTTGACTCCGTCCACTTGCGCAGCCTCGGCGGGACGCGCTTCTCCAGGCCGTAGTTCTCCAAGTGGGCGGAGAACACCTCGTCGAACGCCTTCTGCACCGTCTCGGTGTCCCACACCGGCCGCTCGAGGATCGGCTGCTTGAGGAACGGCTGGCCCATGACGTGCAGCTGCGGGCCGTTGCACCGGATCATCTGGCCGGTGATGCCGTGCGAGCCGTCGCCGAGCAGGAACAGCACGACCGGGGCGATCCGCGCCGGCGTGCGGTCCGGTGGGCACGCGCGCAGGGAGCGCTCGGACTTCCACACCATGCGCGTGTGCGCGAGCGGGCAGACGGCGTTCACGCGGATGTCGTGCTCCTCGAGGTCGAGCGCCCAGGAGTAGGTCAGCGACGCGACCGCGCCCTTGCTCGCCGCGTACACGCCGAGCTTGCGCTGCCCGAGCGAGGCGCCCGACGAGATGTTGACGATCGAGCCGCCGGTGCCCGCGCCGACCATCGCCTTGATCGCGGCCAGCCCGGTGTTCACCACGCCCATGACGTTGACGGCGACGAGCTCGCGCGCCTGCTCGGCGTCGTCCTCCCAGGGCAGGGCCTCGTAGTTCAGCCCGGCGTTGTTGACCAGCCCGTCGATCCCGCCGAACTCCTTGACGCAGAGGTCCACGATCTCCTGGGCCTGCCCCGCGTCGGCCACGCTGTGCCCGCTGGCGACGGCCCGGCCGCCGTGCGTCCGGATGTTCTCCGCCGTGCGCTCGGCGAGCTCGGCGTCGACGTCGTTGACCACCACCGCGCCGCCCGCGCGGGCCACGTGCACCGCGAACGCCTCGCCGAGGCCCCGCCCGGCGCCGGTCACCACGACCGCCTTGCCCTGCATCAACCCGTCCATCGTCCACTCCCCGCTCTGCGGCGCCGGCGGCGCGCGTCCCGTCCACCCCGGCCGGCTCTGGGTCCAGTCTTGGCCCATCCGGCCCAGCGGGGCAGCGCCCCGACGACGAGCGGCGGCCGCCCTGCGCCGAGCGAATCCGGTTCGATCAGTCCGGAGGTACCCGCGGGCCGGTCACAGCCACCGTCCGCCGCCTCTTCGGGTGTGTGACCCGATCGCCCCTCGACGGGGTGAGTGCCGCCCGTTCCGAGGACATCGGCGCGTAATCGGCGCCATACTGTTCGTGCTTCCGGGAGGTCAGCGGTGACTCCCCCGGACGGGGCCGTCACTGGCGAGGCACAATGCGGACGGTCCATATTCACTCGATCGGGGGACGGTGGTTACGAGGTGACGACGCGCGCGACGCCGCGGCTGCGGGCCGTCCTGGCCAACCGCGAGTTCCGCGCGCTGTGGTTCGCCGAAACCCAGTCGATGCTCGGCGACCAGCTGACCATCGTCGCCCTCGCCATCCTGATCTTCGACCGGACCGGCTCGCCGCTGCTGTCGGCCGTCGTCTACTCGCTGACGTTCCTGCCCGCGCTCGCCGGCGGGCTCGGCCTCTCCCAGCTCGCCGACCGGTTCCCCCGCCGGGCGGTGCTGGCGACCGGCTCGCTCGCGCAGGCCGTGCTGATCGGGCTGATGGCCGTGCCCGGGATGCCGATGGCCTGGCTGTTCGTCCTGTTCGTCCTCGCGCGGCTGGCGAACGCGCCGTGCAACGCGGCGCAGAACGCGCTCGGCCGGGAGATCTTCGCCGACGACGACGTCTACCTGCAGAGCCAGGACCTGCGCGGGATCACGAACAACACGGCCATGCTGGCCGGCCTCGCCGCGGGCGGGCTGCTGGTCACCGGCATCGGAACGTCGTGGGCGCTGGCGATCGACGCGCTGACGTTACTGGTCGCCGCCGCCGTGGTGCGGCTGATGATGCTGCGGCGCCCGGCCGCGGGGAACGGGAACGCCCCGTGGTTCGGCGCCGTGAGGCAGGTTTTCGGCGACGAACGGCTGCGGGTGCTGCTCTACCTGTCCTGGCTGGTCGGCCTGGCGGTGATCCCGGAGGGCCTCGCCGCGCCGCTCGCCGCTCAGCTGGGCGCGGGTGACCAGGCGGTCGGCTGGCTGCTGGCCGCCGATCCGCTGGGGTTCGTGCTGGGGACGTTCCTGCTGTCGCGGTTCGTCTCCACCGAGCACCGCCGCAAGCTGCTGGGTGTGCTGGCCGCGTTGCCGCTGGCCGCGCTCGCGGCGTTCGCGCTGCACCCGAACCTGGCGCTCGCGCTGGTCCTGCTCGCGCTGGCCGGTGCGACCGGCGCGTACGTCATCACGGTGTCCGCCACGTTCATCACGTGGGTGCCCAACGACATCCGGGGCAGCGCCGGCGGGCTGTACCGGACCGGGCTGCGCGTCGCCCAGGGTGTGGGCGTCGGCATCGGCGGGCTGGTCGCCCAGTGGCTCGGCTCCGCGAACGCGACGATCGCGCTCGCCGGTGCGGTGGGACTGCTGCTGGCCGTGCCGGTCGGGTTCGCCTGGCGCCGGGTCGGCGGTGCCGAACGGGAACCGCGGCCGTCATGAGCCGGGGGTTCAGAGGTCACGGTTGGCCATCGGGAGCCACCTCTCCGTGCGGTCAAGATCATGAATGGTATTCAGGCGGTCACAGGTCGCGGTTGCGCATGGTCGCCACCTCTCTGGGTAATCGGGGAGGACAATTCGACGGCGCATCAGAGATCGCGGTTGGTCAACGGTGCCACCTCCGTGTGGGGAGCCTGAAGATGCTTTTGGTCCGCGTTCCCGGCAGTTCCACCGAGGACTCGGCAGTTCCGTTGCAGTGGGATGGTACCCGCCGACGGAATGTGTGAACACTCTGGCAGGTACCGATGAGATTACTCAACACCCGAAGTAGGCTGGAAAGGAGGTGACCAATTGCATCCCGGACCAGACGACGCCGCGACCGGCGGCGGCGAACCGGCCGGCGGCGACCGGCCGCGGCCGACGTCGCCGCACGAACAGCCGGACCAGCCGACCACGCCCGGTGGTCCACCCGGGACGGTCCGGCGCGACCACCCGTACTCGCCGCGGAACTGGGCGCTCTGGCGGCGACGTCCCCGCGTCATCGCGTTCATGCTGGGCAGCGAGGGATTGGCCATCGCCGTTCTCGCGGTTTCGCTCGCCTATTCACAGGCGCTCGTTTCCCGCGATTGGCTGAATTTCGGAATCCTCGCGGCAGGCGCGACGGTGCACATTCAGCTGACCCAGCGGCAGGAAGAACGGCGCCGCAACCGCAAAAAGACGGTGCTGATCGACCTCACCGCCGTGTGGACTTTTTCCGCGGCGATGATCCTCCCGGTTCCGCTGACGTTGCTCGTCATCTTCGTCGTCCGGCTCCAGCATTGGTTCATCGCCCGCCGCCCGGCCCACAACTTCATTTTCTCGTCG
Source organism: Amycolatopsis sp. NPDC049159 (assembly GCF_040648295.1). NCBI lineage: Bacteria > Bacillati > Actinomycetota > Actinomycetes > Pseudonocardiales > Pseudonocardiaceae > Amycolatopsis > Amycolatopsis sp. NPDC049159. Next base: position 419,087 of record NZ_JBEZDL010000001.1, on the reverse strand, counting down.
ATCACGCACGGTCTCGCGGCGGTGCTCGCGCACCTCACCTACACCGCGCTCGGCCCCCATTTCCTGGGCACCGGCTGGGACGACTTCCTCGCCGAGTTCGGCGCCATCGTCGTCACCGCCGCGATCTACGAGGCGATCCAGATCGTCTACGTCGGCGGGGCACTCGCGCTCGGCATGTCCTCCGAGCCGACCCTGCGTAACGTCCTGGGCAGCCCGGCCGACAACATGCTCGAAGCGATCACCGTCGGCCTCGGCGCGGTGACCGCGATTCTGCTCGCCGTCGTCCCGCCGATGGTCGTGGTGATGGCGGTCGCCACCGTGGTCTTCAATCGGCTCGCGGAACTCGACCAGCTCCAGAACGACGTCCGGACCGACCCGAAAACGGGCATTCTCAACATGCGCGGCTGGTCGGAGTCAGCGGAGCGGGCACTGGAACGGACCGCTCGATCGAGTGATCAGCTGGCGCTCCTGATGGTCGATCTCGACCACTTCAAGTGGATTAACGACACCTATGGACATCCGGCGGGCGACGACGTGCTCCGCACCGTTGCGCAAACGCTGGACGAAGTGACGAGACCGAGCGACTTGGTCGGCCGTTTCGGCGGTGAGGAATTCCTCATTCTGCTCCCGGACATCGACGAAGAAGCCACCTGGGACGCGGCCGAACGGATACGCGTCGCGATTGCCAAGTTGCACATCGTGACCACGGACAAGCGCGGCGACCCGGCGACGATCGCGGACCGGACCACTTCGATCGGTGTGGCCCGCCACCCCCGCCACGGCGACACCCTGGAGCGCCTCCTCCAGTCCGCGGACGCGGCGGTCTACCTGGCCAAGGAGAACGGCCGCGACCAGGTCTGCTTCGCCCCGGACACGCTCACGCCGCCAGCCGCACCGTGAGCTCGAGCTTGACGAGGACGTCGGCGCAGGTCCGGGCGGCGGAGGGATCGAGCCGCAGCAGCTCACCGCGGTAGCCGCCGGACTCGAGCCGCAGCACCCGGGCCCCGGCCGCGGGCCGCGGGTGACACCAGTGCCGGACGGTTCCGGTCCCGGCCGGGTCCTTGGCGAGCAGGAGGTACTCGTGGCCGAGGTCGTCGGCGACGCGGCCGAGCCCGTTCCACCAGAGGGCGCGCAGGGTCAGGCCGCCGTCGTCGCGAGCGAGGTCGACGGGGGGATCGGCCTCGATGTCGACGCGGAAGCCGAGTTCACCGAGGTGCAGCGCCCGCACTTCGAGCCCGGCACCGGCCCGGTCACCGCCGCCGGCCACTCTGCCCGGCACCGGGCCGCCTGGCCCCAGGTCACGCAGCTCCACCTGCGGCAGCACAGCAGCCACCGCCAGCTCCGCCGCCCGCCGTCCGTCCTCCACCCCCGGCACCAGCGGCGCCCCCAGCAGCTCGTCCACCAACAACCGGCAGCCGCTCGCTTCGGCCCACCCCAGCGCCGCCGTGCGCAGGCCCGGCTCGGCCCGCAACCGCTCCCGCAGCGGCCCGGCCCGCCCGAACCGCCGGCTGTACCGCGCCGCCCGCACCAGCCGAGCCGCCTCCGGGCCCGCCGAGCCGTACCACCCCGTCATCGCCCGGCCGAGCGCATCGAGCTGCCCGGCCAGCACCACCCGCGCCACCGCGTCCGGGCACGTCCGGGCCAGCTCGCGCGGTGCGAGCGACCGCAACGCCCGCGCCAGCGCGCGCAGCTCCGGGCTCCGCGGCCGGCGCACCAGCGCGCCGGGGGCCAGCCGGCGCAAGGCGCGGACCGCGTTCTCCACCGGTACTCCGGGATCGGTCGAGCTCACCGCACGCCCTCCTGGTCACCGCACCCCCGGGGACAGCGTCACCGACCCGGGTGCGCGCGGGGAAGAGGAGATCGGGCGGCCGATCGGGCAGCTTAGGGGAAACCCGCGCCGCGGCACTGGGGTTGTCCCCATGTCGGCCCCGCCGGCGGGCTGGCACCCTGGACCCATGCCAGCCGCCCCCGAGCCGCCGCGCCGCCGCCGACCCTGGTCGACGTCCGGGTGGTTGCTGCTGGTGCTGCTGGTCGTCTTCGCGTTCGGGCTGATCGCCTCGCGCCCGCCGTCGCCGCCCGACCAGGGGCCGCCGACCGGAGACGTGCTCGCCGCGCAGAACGCCGTCGAGGCGCTCGTGCACCCCGGTCCGCACCCCGACGCGCTGGCCCTGCTGCCGAAGGACTTCACCGCGCTCAGCGGCGTCACCCCGGGCGCGCTGCCGGCGCGCGACGGGACCGTCCGCGCGGTCCACGTCGACGGCGGCTGCTCGACGCCGTGGGGCGACGACAACACCAAGTGGGACTACGCCGTGCCGTGCAAGGCGCACGACCTCGGCTACGACCTGCTGCGCTACGCCGACCGCAAGGGCCACCCGCTCGGCCCGGAGGTCCGGGAGGCGCTCGACGACCGGCTCTCCTACGACATGCACCACGCCTGCGACCTCAACCCGATGAACTCCGCGCTCACCTGCCGGGTGGTCGCGTCGTTCTACTCGGCGGGCCTGGTCGTCAACTCGTGGCACCAGCGCTGGGGCCCGCCGGTCGGCGACCCGATCGGGCCGATGGTCGCCGGCGTGCTCGTGATCGCCTGCCTGCTGGTGTTCCGGCTGCGCGGCTGGCTGCGGACCCGCCGCGAACCACGGCAGCCGGCCACCGCCACCCCCGCCGACGTCAGCCGGTGGGCGCTGCTCGGCGCCGGCGGGGTCGTCCTGCTGCTCCTCGGCGAGTCCGTGACGGCGCTCGCGCACTGGGCGGGCGCCGCCGAGACGGCGTGGTGGCCGCTCACCTGGCTCACCCAGCTCACCCCGTTGATCTTCTTCGCCGGCGGCCACGCCAACGCCGCCGGCTGGCGCGCCGAGCAGGAAGCCGGCGGCGGCTACCGCCACTTCCTGGCCGAACGAGCCAGCCCGCTGCTGCGCCCGGCGCTGATCTTCGCCGTCGTCGCGCTGCTGACCCCGCTCGCGCTCGAACTGCTGGGCATCCCGGCCGGCACGACGGCCACGGTCATGCGGATCGCGCTGCACCCGCTCTGGCTGCTCGGGGTCTACCTGCTGACGATCGTCTGCGCGCCCGCGCTGCTGGCCCTGCACCGCCGGGCGCCGGTGAGCGCGGCCGCCGTCCTGCTCGCGCTGGTCGTCGGCGGCGAGGTGCTCGCGGACGCCGTGGGTTCGCCGCTGCCCCGCTACGCGGCGACGTTCGCTCTCGCGCTCCTCGCCCAGCAGCTCGCCTTCGCCCACGCCGACGGCGTACGCCCGGCACGACGGCTGCTCGCCGCGGCCGCCGCGACCGGGGTGGCGGGCCTCGTCGTGGCGAGCGTCCTGCGGGCCGGACCACCTGTCCTGCTCGGCAGCCCGGGCGCCCCGGCGGCGTTGTCGGCGCCGCCGTGGGGCGTGCTGCTGCTCGGCCTGGTCCAGCTGAGCCTGCTCGGGCTCCTCGCCGGCCCGCTGGCGCGCCTCGGCCGCCGTCCCGGCGTCGCCACCGCCTGCCGGTTCGTCCTGCGCGCGCCGATGAGCCTCTACCTGGCGTTCCTCGCCGCGATGCTGCTGCTCGTCGCCGTCGTCTACCTGCCGGGGCGGATCGCCGACGGCCTGAGCTGGCTGATCCGGCCGCGGACGCTGGTCGCGGTCGGGCTGCTCGCGGTGCCCGCGACCGTGGTCTTCTGGTGGTTCGAGCGGCACAGCCACGGTGCACGGGCACCTCGCGCGGCCGAGCTCCCCGGCCGCCGGACGGCGGTGCTCACGAGGGCCGCGGCCGTGCTCGGCATCGGCTACGCGATGCTCGGCGTGTTCGGCTTCGCGCTGACCCGGTTCGGCGGGGTGGCCGCCGACGCCGACCTGCTCGGCCTGCGGCTCGACCCGATCCAGAGCCTGGTGCACCTGCTCCTCGGGGTCTTCCTGCTGCACACGATCCGGATCGGCGCGGGCGCGGCGACCGGCACCTGGCTGGCCACGGCGCTGGCCTGCGCGCCCTCGCTGCTGTTCGCCGCGGACGGCGGCACGCCCGGATTCCTCGGCGTCACCCTGCACGCCGTGACGGCGGCGTTCGCCCTGCTCGCCGCGGCCGGCACGCTGCTGCCGGCCGGACGTCCGGCGGGTGCGGCTTCCTGACCAGGCGAAAGCGCCGGTCCTGCGGGAAACTGGGTGGTGCATGACACATTCGCGGGGGGATGTGTAACGCTACGGCAACCCGGGGCAGGCACCATGCGTCCCAACCCCAGGACCACCGATCGAAGCAGTGAGGAGTCGCCCGCGTGGATCACCCGCCGCGGAACGGGCAAGGCGACCGCCGCCCCGCCCGGCCCTGGCAGGACGAGCCGGGCCGGCGCACCCCACCGCCGTCCCGCCGCCCGGCGCCCCGCCGCGAGCCCGTGGACGCCCGCCGTCCCGCTCCCGCGCCGCGCCGCCCCCAGCCGCGCCCGGTCGCGCGGGGCCGACGCAACTCCTTCCGCGGCGCGAAGATCGCGCTGGCCGTCGTCTCGCTGCTGGTGATGGGCCTGACCGGGTACGCGTGGGCGGCCATGCAGGGCCTGGTCAACGGGCTGAACTACGCGAACGTGATCAGCGACGACGCCGGCGGCGACAAGCCGGCCGACGGCGCCCGCGACATCCTGCTGGTCGGCCTGGACAGCCGCACCGACGCCCAGGGCAACCCCCTGCCGCGCGAGGTGCTCGACGAGCTGCGCGCCGGCGAGTCCGACGGCGAGCTCAACACCGACTCGCTCATCTTCGTGCACATCCCGAACGACGGCAGCAAGGCCGTCGCGATGTCCCTGCCGCGCGACTCCTACGTCGACATCCCCGGCTACGGCAAGCACAAGATCAACTCGGCGTACGCCCGCGCGATGCTCGCGGCCCGCAAGGACCTGCAGAAGCAAGGCGTCACCGACCCGAAGGAGCTCGACGTCAAGGCCAACCAGGCCGGGGCGAAGGAGCTGATCCAGACGATCGAGAAGCTCACCGGGTCGACCATCGACAACTACGCCGCGGTCAACCTGCTCGGTTTCAGCGACATCACCAAGGCCATCGGCGGCGTCGACGTCTGCCTGAACGACAACGTCAAGGACCAGTACTCCGGGGCGAACTTCAGCAAGGGCCAGCACACGATCTCCGGCGTCGAGGCGCTCGAGTTCGTCCGCCAGCGCCACGGCCTGCCCAACGGCGACCTCGACCGGGTCGTCCGGCAGCAGGTGTTCATGGCCGGCATGGCCCGCAAGGTGCTCTCGGCGGGCACGCTGACCAACCCCGGCAAGCTCAACGACCTGATCGACGCCATCAAGAAGTCGGTCGTGCTCAACCAGAACTGGGACATCTTCGGGTTCGCCCAGCAGATGAAGGGCCTGACCGGCGGCCAGCTCGAGTTCCGGACCATCCCGGTGAAGAACGTCGAGTACCGGACCCCCGAGGACGGCGTCGCCATCCAGGTCGACCCCACCGAGGTCAAGCAGTTCGTGCAGAGCCTCGCCGGACCGCAGCCCGGCCAGACGTCGCAGCCGCCCGCGCCGCAGGCCGACCCAGCCAACAAGGCGACCACGGTCGACGTCCGCAACGCCTCCGGCAAGACCGGCCTGGCCGCGAGCGTCGCCAAGACCCTCGAAGGCAAGGGCTTCACCTCCGGCGACACGGCGAACGCGACCTCGCGCAAGACGACGGTCATCTGGGTGCCGAAGGGCGGCAAGGACAAGGGCCAGGCCGTCGCGGACGCCCTGGGCGGCTCGCCGACGATCCAGGAGGACAAGAGCGTCCAGGCCGGTCACGTGCTGGTCTTCCTCGGCGCCGACTTCCAGGGCGCCACCTCCGACGCGAACTCGGGCGCCGGTGCCGGTGCTTCCTCGAGCGCGCCGTCCCAGGCCGCCGCGCCGCCCGCCGACGCGGAGAAGCCGATCACGGCCGAGGGCGTTCCCTGCGTCAACTGACCCCCGGGAATGCGCCGGTGAGCGAGCCGGCGTTAACCCGTTCGGCCTAACTCGCGCAATCGGTATCAAAGACATGCGCGAATTCGCGTAAGGGTCGGGCTCCTGCGCACTTACATACACGTGAGGGTGCACCTGCACGGGAAAGTTGTCACAACCGTACGGGTGCCGCGGGAGCGCACGGCAGGGGAAATTGATGTGCTGATCGACGGCGAGGAGTACCAGCGGATACTCGGGGACGAGCTCCGGAAGCTCCGGCGCAGCCGGGGCTGGACGCGCAAGGAGCTCAACCAGCACCTGCAGAGCGAGATTTCGCTGCAGACGCTGGCCACCTACGAACTGGGCACGAGACAGTGCTCCGTCGTGCGCCTGGTCGAGCTGTGCGTCGCGATGGACGAGCTGCCCCAGGACCTGCTGGCGAAGGTTCACCGCCGCGTGTTCGTCGACGAGCCCGGCCGGGTCCGCGTCGACCTGCGCAAGGTCGTCGCCGACGAGTCCCCCGAACTGCTCCCCCTGCGCCGCTGGGCCGAGGACCGGCTGCGCCAGTCGGGCGAGCACGGCGCCGCCGAGGTGGCGCTCGACCTGCCCGCGCTGGAGCGCATGGCCGAGCTCTGCGAGCTGCCGACCGTCGAGCTGATCGCCGGCCTCCGCCGCTACGTCTCCCGCTAGTCCCAGCCCGGTCGTGGGTGTTCAGGGCGGTCAGAACCGCCCTGGACACCCACGGCCCTCAGCCGACCAGGAAGTCTTCGCGCCGCACCTTCCGGGTGTCCAGCCAGTAGCGCCAGGTGAAGCCCGGCCAAATGGTGCGGTTGACGCCCTTGGCGTCGAGGTACCAGCTCTTGCAGCCGCCGCGCGTCCAGATGCCCTTCGCCAGCTTGCGCTGGATGTCGGTGTTGAACCGCTCCTGCACCTCGGGCTTCGGCTCGATCGCCCGGCCCCGGGCCAGCCGCAGCGCCTCCGCGACGTAGGAGATCTGGGCCTCGATCATGAACACGACCGAGTTGTGCCCGAGCCCGGTGTTCGGGCCGAGCAGGAAGAACAGGTTCGGGAAGCCCGCGACGGTGATCCCCAGGTGCGTCCGCATCCCCTCGGTCGCCCACTCCTTACCGAGGTTGCGCCCGTCGCGGCCGACGATCTCCAGGTCGTCGAAGGCGTCGGTGACGTGGAAGCCGGTGCCGTAGATGATGACGTCGGCCTCGTGCTCGACCCCCGCCGCGTCGACGACGCTGCGTTCGCGCACCTCCCGCACGCCGTCGGTGACGACGTCGACGTTGTCCCGCGCCAGCGCCGGGTAGTACTCGTTGGAGATGAGCACGCGCTTGCAGCCCATGGTGTAGTCCGGCGTGACCTTACGACGTAAGGTCGGGTCGCTGATCGCGCGGTCGATGTTCCGCTTGGCCAGGCGCTGGCCCAGCTTCATCACCCACGACTGGCCGTTGAAGCCGATCGCGCGCGCTTCGAGCAGCCAGTAGAGCAGGTTCCGGTAGGCGCGCTGGGCCGGCGGGAACGCCCTGAACAGCGCGCGGGTGCGCCCGGACATCTCGTGGTCGGCCTTGGGCATGATCCACGGCGGCGTCCGCTGGAACAGCGTCAGCTCGGCCACCTCGGGCGCGATCTTCGGCACGAACTGGACCGCGCTGGCGCCGGTGCCGATGACGGCGACCTTCTTGCCCTCGAGGTCGACGTCGTGGCGCCACTGCGCGGAGTGGTATGCCGGGCCCGCGAACTTCTCGATGCCCGGCAGGTCCGGGACCATCGGCAGGTGCAGCGCGCCGACCCCGGCGACCAGGGCGTTCCCCACGAACTCGTCGCCGCCCCTCGTGGCGACGTGCCAGCGGTTGCCCTCGGCGTCCCAGCGGGCGCCGGTCATCTCCTGGCCGAACCGGACGAAGCGGCGCAGGTCGTACTTGTCGGCGACCTCGCGCATGTAGCGCCAGATCTCCGGCTGCGGCGAGTAGGCCCGCGACCAGCCCGGGTTCTGCTCGAAGGAGAACGAGTACATGTGCGACGGGATGTCGCAGGCGCACCCCGGGTAGCTGTTGTCGCGCCAGGTGCCGCCGACGTCCTGCGCCTTTTCGAGGATGACGAAGTCGTCGCGCCCCTCCTTGCGCAGCTGGATCGCCATGCCGAGACCGGAGAAGCCGGTCCCGACGATGACGACCCCGGTTTCCGTGCGGTTGCCCATGGCGCCCTCCCGTTGCCTGTTACTCGTCGTCCATCTTACTCAGAGTAGGTTACTGCCGGTAGAGTGTTGCCCATGACGACCGCGAAGCGCAAGCGCATGCCCCGGGCCGAGCGGATGCGGCAGATGGTCGAGGTCGCCGAAGAGGTCTTCGCGGCACGCGGCTACGCGGCGGCGTCGATGGACGAGATCGCCGAACTGGTGGGCGTCTCGAAGCCGATGCTCTACGAGTACTTCAACTCGAAGGAAGGCCTGCTGCTGGCCTGCATCCGCGAGTCACGGTCGATCCTGCGCGAGGTCACCGAGCAGGCGACGGTCGGCGCGGCGACGGCCGAGGACGCGCTGCGCCGCGGCCTGCTCGCCTTCTTCGTCTTCATCCGCGAGCGGCGCCAGGCGTGGTCGCTGCTGCGCCACGAAATGGCGCTGATCGGCACGCCGGCCGCGGACGAGGTCGAGGAGACCCGCCGCCAGCAGACCGACCTGATCGCCGCGTTGATGAGCGGCTACTTCGACAGCGGCGACGACCTGCGGGCCGAAGCGGCCGCGGAATTCGTGGTCGGGGCGTGCGAACGGCTCGCGATCTGGTGTGAGAAACACGATGAGGTGAACCCCGAGACGGCCACCGAATACGCTATGGACGTGCTGTGGAGCGGCTTGCAGCACCGTGCACGGTAGCCTGCAAGTGCATTAGGCCATTCGGTCGTTACTCACTGCTGTCGTGTCCTGTGACACAGAGTTGCTCTACGGTACTGAAGACACGGTAGAAAGTGTGCTGGACCCTCGCGACCGAGAGGGGGCGCGGAAAGCGTGATCCGAAAAGCAGCGTCATGGAATCGCGGCGACCGCGTCACGGTTGTGAAGGCATGAGAGGGGCGTGAGGCAGATGGTGGAAGCGATCACGGCGACGTACGTCCAAGAGGACGCCGACTGGACGATCACGGTCAGCGGCCAGGGCAAGGAGCTGACCGCGCGGGCACCCGGCATCATCGCCGCCCGCGACCGGGCCGACCAGCTGGTCGAGGAGCTCGCGGTCGACGGCAAGGCAACGGTGGTGCACCTGCTCAACGGCAGCGCGCTGGACTTCACGAGCGCGTACATGACCGCGCGGCTGACGCTCCCGAAGCTCCCGCCGCTCGAGGTCCCGCCGCCGGGCAGCGTGCCGAAGCAGCAGACCACGGAGGCCGCGCAGGTCCCGGAGGTCGCGGACAAGAAGCCGCAGCTGCCCCCGAGCAAGCAGCTCCCGAAGGCGGTCGAGGACCGCAAGGCCCCGGCCGAGCCGGCGCCCGCCACGGAGAGCAAGGCGCCGGCCAACCAGGCCTGAGCCGCTACTTGAGGAGCTTGCGCACCAGCAGGACGAGCACCAGGATCCCGCCACCGATCAGCGGGTACTTCACCTTGGGGTTGTCCAGCTTGGCGCGCACGCCGTCCTTGGCCGCGTCGGCGAGCTTCTTGGGGTCGGCCTTGACGGTCAGCTGGTCGAGCGTCGCCGCCAGAGCGGTCCTGGCCTGCTCGATCTCACGCTCGATCGTCTCGGGGTCGCGAGCCACGTTTCCTCCTCGCCGCATGGGTCTTCCGAGCCCCAACTTAGTCGACCGCCCCACCGCTCCCGCACGGGCCACGCCGCACGCTAGGCTTCCCCGTGCTGCGGGCCCGTAGCCCAATTGGCAGAGGCACATGGTTTAGGTCCATGCCAGTGAGAGTTCGAGTCTCTCCGGGCCCACTTCACCGCTCCGGCCAGCGCTTCCGCGCGCGCCGTCCCGGGCGGGAACTCCAGCTGACCGCCATCCCTGTCCTTCGTGTCCGCCACCCCGACGGTCTTCGCTTGACTGTCTTCCGGGGGTGCGCCTCCGGACCCCCACCGTGGTCACGTCCGGGAGGCCGGCGCCCACTTCTCCCCGGCGTACGTCGCCAGCGTGCGGGGTTCCTTCCCCGTCAGCCGCCGGAAGTCGTCGGTGACCGCGGCGAACGCGCCCGCTCGCACCAGCTCGAACAGGTGCAGCATGTGGTCGACCCACGCCTCGGGACGCCCGGACTTCGCGAAGTGCTCCCGGTGCTCCGCCGGCGTCACGTCCCGGAGCCGGATCGGCCGCCCCGACGTCTCCGCCAGCACCCGCGCCACCTCCCCGAACGTCAGCGCCGCCGGCCCGGTGATCGTGTAGCCGCGGCCGTCGTGCCCCGGCGACGTCAAGACCGCGACCGCCGCGTCGGCGAGGTCGCGCGTGTCGGTGAACCCGGCCCGGCCACTCCCCGCGTACAGCTCGCCAGTCTCGCGAAGCGCCTTCGCGAACACCCACTCGTCCTCGTCGAAGTTCTGCAGGAACCAGTTCGGCCGCAGCACGGTCCAGCGCTTGCCGGACCGCTGCACCGCCAGCTCGACCGCCCGGCGCGGCGCGTGGTCCGGCGTCCGGTCGACCCCCGCCGCCGACATCAGCACCACCCGCCCGGCCGGCGACGCGGCGAGGAACCGCGCGACCAGCGCGGCGGCACCGTCGTCGCTGTCCAGCCCCTTGACGAACAGCGTGCCGGCGTCGCCGAGCGCCGGGGCCCACGTCGTCTCGTCGTACCAGTCGAACCGCACCGGGGTCACCGGACCCCGCGCCGCACCCGGGTGGCGGCTCGCGGCCCGCACCGGCACCCCCGCCGCCGTCAACGCGGCCACCACGCGCCGGCCCGCCTTGCCCGTCGCTCCTTCGACCCAAACCGTCATGCGCCCAAGCTAGGCCCGGAGAACGAGACGCAGAATGGCTGAAAAGCGCGTTGTGTTGTCCGATCGTCTCGCTAGGGTGAGCCCATGGACGTGCTCGCGGACGTGCTCACCGCGCTGCGCGCGGGCACCCCGGTCGCGGCCCACACCGAGGCGCACGCGCCGTGGGGCCTGCGCTTCGACCACACCACGGGAGCCGCGTTCCACGTCGTCCTCGACGGCACGTCCTGGCTGACCCCGCTGCCCGGCGGCCCCGGCTTCGAGCCGGTCGAGCTCGGTCCCGGTGACGTCGTCCTGCTCGGCCGCGGCGTCCCGCACGCGATGACGTCCGCACCCGGCACGCCCCAGGTCGCCTTCCGGCCCGAACGGCCGTCGCCGGCCACCCCCTTCGGCCGCGTCTCGCTGCCGGGTCCCGGCGCCCGCGCGACGATCGTCTGCGGCGCGTACCGGCTGCGGCGCCACCGGCCGCACCCGCTCCTGCGGGACCTGCCCGAGGTCGTGCACCTGCCCGCCGCGCCGGGGCGCCACCCCGGGCTGCGCGCGATGGTCGGGCTCCTGCGCGACGAACTCGCCGCGCACCCGCCCGGTGCCGCCGTGGTCGCGCCGTCGCTGGTCGACGCGCTGCTCGTCTACATGCTCCGCGCCTGGCTGAGCGAGACCGCAGGCGCGCCCGGGTGGTCGGGCGCGCTCGCCGACCCGGTGACGGCGCGGGCGCTGGCCGCCATCCACGGCGAACCGGCCCGGGCGTGGACCGTCGAGCAGCTCGGCGCCGCGGCCGGGCTGTCCCGGGCCGCGTTCGCGCGCCGGTTCACCGCGCTGGTCGGCGAACCGCCGCTGACCTACCTCACCCGCTGGCGCATGACGACGGCCGCGCGGCTGCTCCGCGAGACCGACCGTCCGCTGGCGCAGGTGGCCTCGGCCGTCGGCTACGGGTCGGCGTTCGCCTTCGCCAAAGCCTTCCGCCGCGAGTACGCGACCACCCCCGGCGGCTACCGCTCGCTCAGCTGAATTCGACGGTGATGTGCGGCGCCAGCGCCCGCAGGAAGTCCGGCGCGTCGAAGATCTCCCCCGCCGACGCGACGCCCTTCACCCGCGCCCGCCCGGTGAGGATCCGCTCGACGGCCTCCACCGCGAGCGGCGCGCTGACCGCGTAGATGTCCTGCCCGTGCGCGACGGCCCGGCGTTCCTCGTCGCCACGCCGCACCCGGACGTCCACCACGAACGTCTCCGCCGCGTCGCGCTCGGCGGCCGCCGCCAGGCCCTGCACCGCGTCGACCGTCATGTACGACGTCACCGAAGGGACCGCCAGGTGCCGCGGGATCGTCACGATGTCGGCCATCGAGAACTCGCCGAGCACCGGCCGCGTACCGAGCGGCTCGGGGAAGCTCCACTCCAGCGACGGCAGGGCGTCGTCGCGGTGCTCCAGCCGGCCGCCCGCGAACCGGACGCGTCTGCCGCCGCGGCGTTCGCGGGACACCTGGCCGGCCGCGAGGGTGCCCGGCGTCGGGTGCCAGCCGCTCAGCCCGTAGGCGACGTGCACCTCGCCGGCCGACGGCCAGTCGCCCATCGCCGCCGTGGCCAGCAGGTCGCCCAGGCCGCCGAAGAACGCCATCGCGGGCACCACCGCGGTGTCGGCGGCGAGCGCGAAGGTGTCGAGGTTGGCTTCGATCTCCGCGGCGACGTCGACGTAGGGAATGCCGGCGCGGATCGCCGCCGAGGCCAGCGGGAGCGCCGTCGCGGCGAATGGGCCGGCGCAGTTGATCACCGCCGCGACGCCGTCGAGCGCGCGGTCGAGGGCGGCCGGGTCGTCGACCGACGCGGGCCGCCCGCCCGGCAGCTTCGCCGCGTCGCGCCCGGAAAGGACCGGGGTGAAGCCGCGCTCGCGCAGCTCGGCCACCACGAAGCGGCCGGTGAGCCCGTAAGCGCCGTAAACCAGTACCGAAGTCATGAAGCAATCCTCGCGACCTTGGTTCGGCGGCGACAGTGTCCGGAACGACGTGATGCGTACACTTTCGGACATGCACGCTGTCGCGCTCGCCGCCACCGACGGGATGCTCTCGTTCGAGCTGACGATCGCCACCGAGGTGTTCGGCGAGAACCCCCGCTACGACTTCGCGGTGTGCGGCAACGAGCCCGTGCGGGTCGGCCGCTTCCTGCTCGAACCCGACGACGGCCTGGACCGGCTGGCGCGCGTGGACACGGTGCTCGTGCCGGGGTGGGCCGACGTCGACGCGGCCCCGCCCGCCGGCCTCGTCGACGCGGTGCGCGCGGCCCACGCGCGGGGTGCACGGGTGGCGTCGCTCTGCACGGGCGCGTTCGTGCTGGCCGCCGCCGGCCTGCTCGACGGGCTGCGCGCGACCACGCACTGGGCGCACACCGACGTCCTCGCGGCCCGCTACCCGCGGGTGACGGTGGACCCGGACGTGCTCTACGTCGACAACGGCCAGGTGCTGACGTCCGCCGGCAAGGCCGCGGCGATGGACCTGTGCCTGCACCTGGTGCGCGCCGACCACGGCCCGTCGGTCGCGAACGCGGTCGCCCGCCGCCTGGTCGTGCCACCGCACCGCGCGGGCGGCCAGGCCCAGTTCGTCGCGGCCCCGGTCCCCACGCGCGACGACCACCCGCTCTCGGCGCTGCTCCCGTGGATCACCGCCCGCCTCGACCGGCCGCTGACCGTCGAGGACCTGGCCCGCCAGGCCAACATGAGTTCCCGCCACCTGGGCCGCCACTTCCGCGCGGCGACCGGCACGACGCCGTTGCAGTGGCTGCTCACCCAGCGCATCCGCCGCGCACAGGAGCTGTTGGAGAACACCGACAACGGCGTCGAGTCCATCGCGGAGGCGGTCGGCATGGGCACGGCGACGACGTTGCGCCGCCACTTCAACCGCGCGGTCGGCGTACCCCCGGACACTTACCGCCGCACTTTCCGCGGTTAGGGTTCGCCGCCCGCTCGCGGTCCCTTGCCTTCACTCCGGCGCAGAAGATTCCCGTGCGTAGCCCGAGTTGTCCACATCCGAGCGCCGCTGTGGACAACCTCGCCGCTGCGGCCCCGATCCACCGGTTTTGTCGGCCGGGCCCGATACGCTGGACGAGGGACGCCCCCCAGGGAGCGGTGGGGGTGCCCGCGGGCCGCTCCTGGGCCTGGAACAGCCGGTCGGGCTCGTATCTGCCCCGAACACGTCGTCGTGAGCGCGGTCGCCGCCGTCGCGCTCGACGAGCTGCGCGACCTGGTCGCGCCAGCGGAGCGGATCGTCCGGTCCATCCCGCTGCCGACCGCGAGCCGCCGGGCGAGCCGCACCGCGATGTACCCGGACGACGTCGTCGCCCGTGCCCTGTTCGAGCGCGTCGGCGACGTCGTCGTGCCGGCGGACGAACCGACCCTGGCCACCTTCAGCGCCGCCACCGCGACCTTCGCCGCGCACCTGGACCAGCTCGCGACGATCGCGGCTGGATGGCCGAACACGGTGTCACCCCCGCGGACGCCGACGGCTACCTCGCCCACGTCTTCGGCGAACTCGGCCGCACCCTGGCCGGGTTCGACGGCACCCTCGGCGAGCTGGCCCGCAAGCACGAGACGCCCGGCGGGATCAACGAGCAGTTCCGGACGGCCGTACGAGATCCGGAGCGCGTGCGCCGTGCCCTCGACGACGTCCTCGCCCGCGTGAAAGGTCAGTAGCGCACGTCGCTCTGCAGCAACGGCGGGTACACAGTGGACGGTTCGCCGTCGACCGTCGTGCCCGCGAACTGCAGCATCGCCCGCTGGGCGCCGTGCATCGGGGCGGGGTAGTCCAAAGTGGGCGCCGAGACCTCGTCCAGCGTCGCGAGCTGAGCCGGCGACAGCGTGACGTCCAGCGCCGCGAGGTTGCCGGTCAGGTGCTCCCGCCGCCGCGCGCCGACGATCGGGACCACCGTGCCGGGCCGGGCCAGCAGCCACGCCAGTGACACCGCCGCCGACGTCGTCCCGAGTTCGTCCGCGATCCCGGCGACGGCCTCGATCACGGCGAACTCCGCTTCGGACGGGCCGCCGACGAAGGCCGCGCGGGCCGAGTCGGTGACGTCGGTGCCGCGCCGGTACTTGCCCGACAGGAAGCCGTTCTTCAACGGGCTCCACGGCGTCAGCGCGAGGCCCTGGTCGAGCGCGAACGGCGCGAGTTCGCCTTCGACGGTCCGCGCCAGCAGCGAGTACTCGACCTGCAGCGCGATCAGCGGCGTCCAGCCCCGCAGCAGCGCCGTCGTGTGGGCCTGCGCGGTCACCCACGCCGGGGTGTTGGAGAAGCCGACGTACCGGATCTTGCCCGCGCGCACGAGGTCGTCGAGGGTCCGCATCGTTTCCTCGACCGGCGTGTGGCGGTCCCAGTTGTGCAGCCAGTAGAGGTCGAGGTGGTCGGTCCGCAGCCGCCGGAGCGACTCGTCGAGCTGGGCGGTGATCGACCCGCGGCCGGCGCCGCCGCCGTTGGGGTCGCCGGGGAACATGTTGCCGAAGAACTTCGACGCCAGCACGACGCGCTCGCGGCGGCCGGGGTGCGCGGCGAAGAAGTCGCCGAGGATCTTTTCGGAGTGGCCGTTGGTGTAGAAGTTCGCGGTGTCGACGAAATTGCCGCCGTGGTCGAGGTAGGTCGCGAGGATCTTTTCGGACTCCTCGACGCCGCAGCCGGCGCCACCGGGGTCCTCGCCGAAGGTCATGGCGCCCAGGGCGAAGGGGCTGACGCGGAGGCCGGACCGGCCGAGGGTGACGTAGTGGTCGAGTGGCACGAAACTCTCCTTGCGTGTCGGATCGGTCAACCCAGGAAACCGCGTTAACCGGGCATTTGGTAGATCGATGCCCGCACGCCCTTGCACGATCCTCTCGACTTGAGTTTCCTGGAGTGGTGCTCACCGAGATCCGGGACCTCGTCGCCGCCCACGCGCACGCCGACCTGCGCACGCCGGTCCCCGGCCTGCTTCTGTCCAAAGTGGACACGAGCGAGCCGCACCACTCGCTGGCCGAGCCGCTGTTCGTCATCATGGCCCAAGGCGGCAAGCGGCTGCTGCTCGGCGACCGCGTCCACGAGTACCGCGCCGGGCAGTACCTGCTGGTCAGCACCGAACTGCCGGTCACGGGACACTTCGTCGGCGCGACCCCGCGAACGCCGGCGCTCGGCCTCGGCCTGACGCTGCGCCCGGCGGCGATCGCCCCGCTGCTGCTGGAGTCCCCGCCCGGGCGCTGGTCCCGCACCCCACCGCCGTCCCCGATCGCGACCGGCGACGCGACCCCGGAACTCCTCGACGCGGCGCTGCGGCTGCTGCGCCTGCTCGACCACCCGGCCGACGCCCCGGTGCTGGCCCCGCTGATCGAGCGCGAGGTCCTCTGGCGCCTGCTGACCGGCCCGCACGGCGGCCTGGTGCGCCAGATCGGCCTGGCGGACAGCGGCCTGTCGCACGTCAGCCGGGCGATCCGCTGGATCAGGTCCAACTACGCCGAGCCCATGCGCATCGAGGAACTCGCGCGCCTGAGCGACCTGAGCGCCTCGGCGTTCCACCGCCACTTCCGCGCGGTGACGGCGATGAGCCCGCTGCAGTTCCAGAAGCGCATCCGCCTCCAGGAGGCCCGTTCCCTGCTGCTGGCGGACGCGGGCGACGTCGCGGGCGTCGGGCACCTCGTGGGGTACGACAGCCCGTCGCAGTTCAACCGCGAGTACCGCCGCCTGTTCGGCGCCCCACCCGGCCAGGACGCGGCCCGGCTGCGGGAGGCCGCCGCGCCCGCGGGGCCGCAGCTGCCTTGAGTGCCGATCCGTTCAAGACGGCCGCCCCCGCCGGGTGCGACGCTGAGCGCATGTCCGTGAACCTTCCCGCGGCGGCGTCGTTCATGGCGACGCACGCCCGCCTCCTCGACCGCCGTCGCTTCGAACTGCTCCGGGGTCAGACCGACGTCGGTGCCGTGCTGGCCGCCGTCGACGGGTACCGCAATCCCGACGGCGGCTACGGCTGGGGCCTCGAGCCGGACTTGCGCGCGGCGGAGAGCCAGCCCGGCGGCGCGCTGCACGCCTTCGAGGTGTTCGAGGACGTCGCGCCCGGCACGTCCCCGCACGCGGCGAAGCTCTGCGACTGGCTCGCGTCGGTCGCCCTGCCCGACGGCGGCCTGCCCTTCGCCGTCCCCGTCGCGGACCCGGCGGGGTGCGCGCCGTTCTGGGCGCAGGCCGATCCGGCGGTCGCCACCCTGCAGAGCACCGCGTTCACCGCCGGCGTCGCCCTGCGCGTCGCCCGCCACGACCGTTCGGTGCGCGAACACCCGTGGCTCGCGGCCGCGACCCGATATTGCTTCCGCGCCATCCGCGAGCTTTCCGAAGCGCCGCACGCGATCGAGCTGTCGTTCGCGGTGCAGTTCGTGGACGCGGCCCACGACCTCCACCCGGAGGCGCCCGGCCTGCTGGACCACCTGGCCGCGTTCGTCCCGCCCGACGGCCTGGCCCCGGTGGCCGGCGGTTCGGACGGCGAAACCCTGCGCGCGCTGGACTTCGCACCCTTGCCGGACCGCCCGGCCCGCGCGTTGTTCAAGGACGAAGTCGTCGAGGGCGAACTGCGACGGCTCGCCGGAGAACAACAGGACGACGGTGGCTGGCGGGTCGATTTCGCGAACTATTCGCCCGCCGCGGAGCTGGAATGGCGCGGCTACGCGACCGTCCGCGCGGTGTCGGTGCTCCAGCGCAACGGCGTCCTCTGAAGATCTACACCAGCGACGACGGCGTTCACTCGGCCGTGGCACGTCGAGTCACGGCCGGTAAGCGGTTACGTGCCTTTCGGTGGCCGCGGCCGAACCCGTACTGTGACTCCAGGTACCCGGGCCGGAGGTGAAGCATGTCGTCGCGCAACTTGTTCGGCTGGTTCGCCCGCTGGGCGGACTGGTTCGAGAAGCGCGGCGTCTACGTGCCCGGCGAAGAGAGCCGCGCGGTCGACCCGATCCGGGATTTCGGCTGGCTGATGGCCGCGTGGGTGGCCGGCGTGGCGATCTTCATCCTGTTGTTCGCCGTCGCCGTTTAAGTGGCATGTGGGCAGTGATTGTCACCACCGGTGCCGTTCCGGTCACGGATTGGCCACGGGGTGGCACCAGGTGCGCGACAACCCCCCGTCGCGCCTCGTAACCACGCGCGATCACGGCCAGAGTGGAGCGGGTTCGCCCGGCAATCCCCCGTTGCCGAACGGCACCCCGAACCGCCGACTGGAGTACCCGCGATGGCGCTCGCGCGCACGTGCAAGATCATGTTCACCTCAGGACTGCTCGGCCTGGCGGTGGCGTGCGGGGTCCCGTCGACGCAGACCGGCACCGCGGCACTGGGCGTCGCGGGTTTCCCGGCGGGCGCCGGTGCCTCGGCCTCGCAGGCGGGCAACGACCTGAAGTTCGGCGCCGACCACCGGTTCGCCAGCGGCCTGGCCATCTCGGTCGGCTCCCCGAAGTCGTTCCGCCCCAGCCCGTCGGCGTACCCGCAGAGCCCGCGCGGCGCGGCGTTCGACATCCAGCTGACGAACGAAGGCGCGACGACGTACAAGCTCTCGGGCCTCACGGTCACCGCGACGTCGTCGGGCACCGCGGTCAAGCAGGTCGTGGACACGACGCAGGGCTTCACCGGCATCACCGACGCGGGCAAGGACGTGCTGCCGGGCCGGTCGGTGCTCATCACGCTGGCGTTCGCGGTCCCGCGCGAGCAGACCCAGCTGCGCCTGCAGCTGCGCCCGAGCGCGACCGAACCCGCCGCGGTCACCTACTGCGGTCCCGCGTGACGTTACCCATCCGGCCGAAAGCAGGCGGACACAAACCGGAGCCGGCCCGCTCACCGGCACCCGTTCCGCCGTGGCTGCCGGTCGGATGGGTAACAATCGGCGCAGTACGCTCGGGCCATGACCGAGCGTCTTTCCCCGGGTGACGAAGCCCCGGACTTCACCCTGCCCGACAGCGAGGGCAAGGACGTGTCCCTGCACGACTTCCGCGGCCAGTCCGTGGTGGTCTACTTCTACCCGGCGGCGAGCACCCCGGGCTGCACGAAGCAGGCCTGCGACTTCCGCGACAACCTGGCCGAGCTGAACGACGCCGGCTACCGCGTCATCGGCATTTCCCCGGACACGCAGGCGAAGCTGGCGAAGTTCGCGGAGAACGAGAAGCTGACGTTCCCGATCCTGGGCGACCCGGAGAAGTCGGTCATCGAGGCGTGGGCCGCGTACGGCGAGAAGAAGAACTACGGGAAGACGTACCTGGGCGTGATCCGCTCGACGTTCGTGGTCGACCCGGAGGGCAAGATCGCGCACGCCTGGTACAACGTCCGGGCAAGCGGCCACGTGGCGAAGCTGATCCGCGACCTCGGCCTCGCCGCCTGACGCGTTGACGAGCCTGGAGGGGCCGGCACTCAAGCTGGGCGGGCAGATCGCCTCGGCTGCGGCGAAGTCGTGGCTGCGGCGGCGGAAGGCGGGCTTCGAACGCTCCGCCGACCTGGTCGATCTGGCCGCCGGCGAGCTCAAGGGCCCGTTGGAGCGGCGCAAGCTGGAGAACCTCGTCCAGACGATCGGCACGCAGGTGGCTGAGCAACTGGAGGAGGTCCTCGCCGACCGCTTCGCGACGCTGCCGCAGAACGAGATCGATGCCGCCTTCCTCGCCGTCGACGACGCTTTGACCGGCGCGGACCTGTCCGACGAGGTCTTCCTGGCCGCAGACGCGGATCCCGAGCAGCTGGCCAGGAAGCTACGCGGCGACCTGCCGCGCGAACGCCTCCTCGCCCCGCGGGCCGCGGCGCTGTACGAGCTGGCGCTCGACCAGGCGTGCCGCCACCTCGTGCAGGTAGTCCGCCACCTGCCGTCGTTCCAACCCCGCGCGCTGGCCGAGGTCCTCGGCCGCCTCAGCCGCCAGAGCGACCAGCTCGACGAGCTGCTGGCCCGGGTACCGAAGACCAGCCTCGCGGCGCCCGAGGGCGTCGACCACGACGCCGAGTTCGAAGCGGCGTACCTGCGCCTGCTCGCCCGCGACCTCGACCGGCTGGAACTGCTCGGCCTGACCATGGACGACCAGCCGGCCCTGCCGTTGACGGTCGCATACCTGAGCTTGAGCGTCTCGCCGGAGGGCGAGCCGCGCCAGGCGGACCGGCGCATGGACGAGCTGTGGTTCGAGAAGCGCCAGAGCCGGACGGGCAGCGCGAACGTGCGCATCGAGACGGCGTTGAGCGGCACCACCCGCGTCCTGGTGCGTGGCGAGGCCGGTTCCGGCAAGACGACGCTGCTGGACTGGCTGGCGGTAACGGCGGCCCGCGGCCGGTTCACGGGCAAGCTCGAAGGCTGGAACGGCCGCGTCCCGTTCCCGATCCGGTTGCGTAGCTTCGCCGCGAAGCCGTTGCCGCGGCCGGAGGAGTTCCTCGCCCACATCGCGCCGATGCGGGCCCCACCGGACGGCTGGGCCCGCCGGGTGTTGGAGTCCGGGCGGGCGATGGTCTTGGTCGACGGCGTCGACGAGGTGGGCGCCGGCCACCGCCGCGAGGTGAAGTCGTGGCTAAGCAAGCTGTCGACGGCGTTTCCGCAAACGCTGGTCGTGGTGACGTCCCGGACCGCGGCGGCCGACCAGCGCTGGCTCGCCCAGGAGGGTTTCGGCTGCGTCCTGCTGGAGCCGATGACCGCGGACGACATCCAGGCACTGGTCGAGCGCTGGCACAAGGCAGCCTCGGCCGGCGGCACGGCCCGCGTCGATGCCGACCTCCCCTCGGTCCAACGACGGCTGCTCAACCAGCTCGACAGCCGGCCGCACCTGCGGACGCTGGCAGCGAGCCCGTTGCTGTGCGCGATGTTGTGCGCGCTGAACCTGGCGCACCGCTCGGAACTGCCGCGCGACCGGATGGACCTGTACCGCAAGGCGTTGTCGATGCTGCTGCACCTCCGCGACGCGGAGCGCCACATCGGCGTGTTGCTGACGGAGGCGCAGAAGGAAGTCCTGCTCGGCGACCTGGCTTGGCGGCTTTCGCTGGCATCGAAGGTGGAGCTGCCGAAGGAGCGGGTGCTGTCCCACGTGGCCCGGCGGCTGCCTTCGCTGCCGCATGTGGATCACACACCAGCCGAGGTCCTGGACCACTTGCTGGAGCGCAGCGGCGTCCTGCGCGAGCCGGTCCGCGACCGGGTCGATTTCGTGCACCGGACGTTCCAAGAGTGCTTGGCGGCCAACGAGGCCACCGAACAGGACCACCTGGAGACGTTGATCGCGAAGGCCCACCTAGACACGTGGTGGGAGACGTTCGTGATGGCCTGCGGCCACGGCAAGCACCACCAGGTCGGCACGTTGTTGACGGGGATCCTGGATCGGGCCGACGAGGAGCCTCGGCACGCGCGACACTTGCGGCTCTTGGCAGCGGCTTGCTTGGAGACGGTGAGCAACGCTTCGCCGGATGTCATCGCGCGGGTAGAGGCGGTGGTCCGGGAGCAGCTGGTGCCACCGCGGAGTCTGCGGGAGACGCAGTCATTGGCTTCGATCGGGCACCGGGTGCTGCGGTACCTGCCGCCGACCCTGGAGGGGCTTTCGGACGCGGTGGCAGCGGCGACGGTCCGGGCCGCGGCGCTCACCGCGGGCTCCGATGCGCTGAAGCTGTTGCACGACTACGCCCAGGATCCTCGCTCAGCGGTGCAGAAGCAGCTGACCCAAGCCTGGCAGTACTTCGACCCCGCGCGGTTCGCAGTCGAGGTCTTGGCCGACTCGCCATTGGCGAACGGCGCGATCGAGCTCGAAACCGCGCGGCTCATGCCGTATGTCGCCCACCTGAGGCACCTGAACGAGCTGAGCCTGAGCTTTCGTGGTTCGGATACACCGACCGACCTCAGCACGCTCGCTGCTCTGCCCTACTTGACTCAAATCTCATTCGACTCGAGCCACAACGACCTCCCCGTCGACCTCAGCCCACTGAGCGGACACCCCGGGCTCACCGAGGTCTCGATATACTTTGCCCACAGCTTCACCAATACCCGAAGTCTGCGCAGTCTCGATCGGTTGGGAACACTCACCCTGTTCAACAACCGCCCCTGGCGGGATCTCGATGTATTCAGCGAGCTGACCAGTCTCAAGCACCTGGGCCTCGGCGCTCTGCAGCGAATAGAAACCCTTGATCCACTGAGCACACTCGATGGCCTCGAAGCGCTCGGCCTCAAGGGGATCCAGGCAAAAACACTCGCCGACTCTGTTCCCCTCACCAAACCCACGCACATCGGTTTCTATCGCCAGAGCGGCTGGGAGGAAAACTCGCTAGCCGGTGATGCGATCGCCGGTTGTTTTCCCCGATTGACCGATCTCTACCTTTCGGGCGTGGGGATCAGCGGTCTGGACCCGCTCACCACCCTGCCGTTGCGTACCCTGTCTCTCAGCTACCTGCCCGCGCCCATCGACCTGAGTCCACTGGCCGACCTCGAGCTAACCGTCAAAGCCACCGAGACCGAGCTCCTCGGTACGGAGAAGCTCGGCCCCGGCGTCAAACTGATCTAAGCCAGCTCCCGCAGCGCCGGGAGCAGGGCTCGCAGGGCCCTGCCCCGGTGCGACAACGCGTCCTTCTCCGCCGGCTCCATCTCCGCCGACGTCCGGCTTTCGCCGTCCGGCCGGAAGATCGGGTCGTACCCGAAGCCGTTCGTCCCCCGCCGCGCGCGCACGAGCGACCCACGCCACTCGCCGCGGACCACGGTCTCCTCGCCCGAAGGCAGCACCAGCACCGCAGCACAAACGAACTGCGCCCCACGACGCTCATCCGGTACATCCCCGAGCTGCCCCAGCACCAGATCCAGGTTCGCCTCGTCGTCGCCGTGCTTGCCCGACCAGCGGGCCGAAAGCACCCCAGGCATCCCGTTCAAAGCATCGACAGCGATCCCCGAGTCGTCCGCAATGGCAGGCAACCCAGTAGCCGCAACGGCATCACGGGCCTTCGCGACAGCATTGCCCTCGAAGTCCGGAGCAGTCTCCGGCGCCTCCGGGAACGAGGGCACATCGGCGAGACCGAGCACCTCGATCCCCGAAATCCCCTCGGCCTCGAGGATCCGCCGAAGCTCCCCGAGCTTCTTGGCGTTCCGAGTGGCCAGAAGCAGCTTCGTCACTTCGACCCCTTCTTCTTGTCCGGACGCGGCTCCGGCAGCTCACCCGGGTACGGCAGGGCCAAAGCCTCGTTCTGCAACCGGGTCAGCTCTTCGCACCCCGCCAGCGCGATGTCCAGCATCTTGTCCAAAGTGGACCGGGCGAAGGTGGCCCCCTCACCCGTCCCCTGGACCTCGATCAACGTCCCGGCGTCCGTCGCCACCACGTTCATGTCGACCTCGGCGCGCGAGTCCTCCTCGTACGGCAGGTCGAGCCGCACGCGGCCGTCCACCACGCCGACGCTCACCGCCGCCACCGAGGACGACAGCGGTTGCGGGTCGTTCAGGCGGTTCGCCGCGCCCAGCCACGTGATCGCGTCCGCCAAGGCCACGTACCCGCCCGTCACCGCGGCCGTGCGGGTGCCGCCGTCGGCCTGGATGACGTCGCAGTCGATGACGATCGTGTTCTCGCCCAGCGCCGCCAGGTCGATGCAGGCGCGCAGGGAACGGCCGATCAGCCGCGAAATCTCGTGCGTGCGCCCGCCGATGCGACCCTTCACCGACTCACGGTCGCCGCGGGTGTTGGTCGCGGACGGCAGCATCGCGTATTCGGCCGTCACCCAGCCGAGGCCGGAGCCGGCGCGCCAGCGCGGGACGCCTTCGGTGACGCTCGCCGCGCACAGCACCCGCGTGTTGCCGAATTCGATCAGGACCGAACCCGCCGGCCACTGCTGGAACCCCCGGGTGATCTTGATGTCACGGAGCTGGTCGTCGTTCCTGCCATCTTTTCGAGCCACGGGAGCACTCTAGGACCGCACCGCTCACACGTCGTAGACGGCACCCTGCTTGACGACCTCGGCCCCGGCGAACTCGGCCGACGCCTCCGCGAGAACCGCGCCCGCGTCGGTCCACGGCGCGATGTGCGTCAGCAGCAGCCTGCCGACGCCGGCGTCGCGCGCCAGCTCGCCGGCCTGCTTGCCGGACAGGTGCACGCCCGCGGGCCGCTCCGCGGAATCCGTCCAGGACGCCTCCGCGAGCAGCAGGTCGACGCCGTCGGCGAGCTCGTTCAGCGCCGCGCACGGGCCGGTGTCGCCGGTGAACGCCAGGATCCGGCCGCCGTAGGAAATGCGCAGGCCGTACGCCGGGGTCGGGTGGTCGACCTCGACCGCGACGACGTCGAACGGGCCGATCCGGAACGGCTCCGGCCGCAGCGGGCGGAACGCGTAGACGTCCGAAAGGTCCGTGCTGGCCCGCTCGGTCTCGTTGGGCGCGTAGGCGTTCGCCAACCGCGTCGGAGCGTCGTGCGGTGCGTACAGCGGCAGCAGGCGCGGCCGGGCCGGGTACGGCGGCGCCGGGTGGTAGCGCCGCAGGACGGTGAGCGCGCTGACGTCCGCGCAGTGGTCGGGGTGCAGGTGCGTGAGCACCAGGGCGTCCAGGTCGAACGGGTCGGCCACGGCCTGCAGCTGCGCCAGCGTGCCGTTGCCGAGTTCGAGGCCGAGCAGGAAGCCCTCGGCTTCGAGCAGGTAACCGGACGCGGCCGCGTTCGGCCCGGGGATGCTGCCGGAGCACCCGAGGATGGTCAGTCGCACCTCGACACCCTAAGCGTCCGCCGCCCCGATCACGCGGTGGTGGGAGCGAGGACACCCGGCGCGAAGCCCATGAACCGCTGGGCGAGCCGGGCGAACGGCTCGGCCGAGCCGGTGGCCACGAACTCGTGCCGCGGCGGGGTGTCGCGCGTGGTCAGCAGGTCGAGTTCGGTGAGCACGCGGACGAGGTCCTTCGCGGTCTCCTCGGCACTCGAAACCAGCGTCACCTCCTGGCCCATCACGATCTGCAGCACGCCCTGCAGCAGCGGGTAGTGCGTGCAGCCGAGCACGAGCGTGTCGACCTGCGCGTCGAGCAGCGGCTGCAGGTAGCCCTGCGCGAGCCCGAGCACCTGGCGGCCGGAAGTGATGCCGCGCTCGACGAAGTCCACGAACCGCGGGCAGGCGACGCTGGTGAGCGTGATGGCGGGCGCCGCGGCGAACGCGTCTTCGTAGGCCCGCGACCGCACGGTGCCCTCGGTGCCGATGACGCCGACGCGGCCGGTGTGCGTCGCGACCACAGCACGGCGCGCGGCGGGCAGCACGACCTCGATCACGGGGACGTCGTAGCGCTCACGGGCGTCGCGCAGGCAGGCCGCGGACGCCGTGTTGCAGGCGATCACCAGCGCCTTCACGCCGCTCTCGACGAGTTCGTCGAGCGCCGCGAGCGCGTAGCTGCGCGCGGTGGCGATCGGGAGCGGGCCGTAGGGGTTGTGCGCCGTGTCGCCGACGTAGCGGAGCTGCTCGGCGGGGAGCTGCTCGAGGATCGCCCGCGCGACCGTCAGCCCGCCGACGCCGGAATCGAACACGCCGATCGGGGCATCAGCGGGCGGAGACGTCACGCTTCGAGGCTACCTGCTGCCGCCGGCACGGCCTTGCGCGACCGGCGGCTGGTCAGCCACGCGGCGAGGACACCGGCGAGCGCGCCGAAGACGTGACCCTGCCAGGAGACGCCGGGGTTGCCCGGCAGCAGCCCGGCCAGCATGCCGCTCCACACGCCCAGCAGGACGACGGCGACGAGGATCTGCCCGGCCGCGCGGTTGAAGATGCCGCGCACCAGCAGGTAGGCGACCCAGCCGAAAGCCAGCCCGGACGCGCCGACGGTGACCGCGTTGGCCGGCCCGATCAGCCACACCCCGAGCCCGGAGACCACCCAGATGATGGCCGTGACCAGAGCGAACCGGCCGATCCCGGCGGCCATCGCGAGGAAGGAGAACAGCAGCACCGGCACGGTGTTCGCGAACAGGTGCGACCAGCCGGCGTGCAGCACCGGCGCGAACAGCACGCCGTCCAGCCCGGACAGCTCCCGCGAATGGATGCCGCCCTGGTCCAGGTCGCCCGGCAGGATCACGTCCACCAGCTCGACCAGGTAGAGCAGCAGGGTGAACGACAGCGCGACGAGCGCGGCCGCCTTCGGTCGCGGCGGCAGCACGCGCTTGGCGGCGTCGGTTTCCGGGGCGGGGATCGGTGTGCTCACGCTTTCGAGGCTACGTCCGGGCCGGGCGGCTCCGCCTCGGGTGAAATCCCTGATCCGGCGGTTTTGTCGGTGCCCGCCGCTAGCGTGCGCGGCATGGACGTCACCGGTTACCTCGCGCGGCTCGGGCTCGATCCCGAGCCGCCGAGCCTCGCCGCCCTGAGGCGGCTGCACGCGGCGCACGTCGAACGCGTGCCCTACGAAGCGCTGGAGGTCCAGCTCGGGCGGCCGACCCCGCTCGACCCGGCGGCCTCGCTGGCGCGGATCCTGCGCGGTCGCGGCGGCTACTGCTACCACCTCAACGGCGCTTTTTCCGCGCTGCTGCACGCCCTCGGCTACCGGGTGACCCGGCACCTGGGCGGGGTGCAGGGCAGCGCGGCGGACGCGCCGAACGTCGACCGGAACCACCTGGCGCTGACGGTCACCGGGCTGCCGGACGCGCCGGAGACGGCGTGGCTGGCCGACACCGGGCTCGGCGACGGCCCGCACGAGCCGCTCCCCCTCCGGGAAGGCACCTACGTGCAGGGCCCGCACACCTACCGGCTGCGGCCGTCCGCGGTGGCGCCGGGCGGCTGGCGGTTCGAGCACGACCCCTCGGGCAGCTTCACCGGCATGGATTTCGCGCCGGGCGTCGCGGAGATGGCCGACTTCGCGGCGAAGCACGCTTGGCTGTCGAGCGCGCCGGAGTCCGGGTTCGTGCGGGTCTGCGTGCTGCAACGGCGGGACGCGGCGGGTGTGGACACCTTGCGCGCCTTGACGTTGGACCGCCACGGCGCCAAGGAGCTGATCGAGTCACCCGGCGACTGGTGGGCGGCCGCCGGTGACGTCTACGGCATCCCGGCGGCGCTGTTCACGGACGAGGAGCGCGAGCGGCTGTGGCGGCGGTGCGTCGCCCAGCACGAGGCTCACGTCGGCGGCAAGGGCAGCGAGGTGGTGCCCAGCGCGTAGTCCACCGCCGCTTCGGCGTGCAGGCGGGTCGTGGGGAAGGTCGGCACCGAGGCGTCTTCGGGGCCGACCAGCAGCTCGATCTCGGTGCAGCCGTAGATGACGCCTTCGGCACCGGCCTCGACGAGCCGCGCGATCACCGCGCGGTAGGCCTCGCGCGAGGCGGGTTCGACGACCCCGAGCACCAGCTCGTCGTAGATCACCCGGTGCACGAGGTCGCGGTCTTCGACCGTCGGCACGAGCACGTCGAGGCCGTGCGCGGCGAGGCGGTCGCGGTAGAAGGGCTGTCCCATGGTGAACCCGGTGCCGAGCAGGCCGACCCGGCGGATCCCGGCGGCCCGCACGGCCGCGGCGGTGGCGTCGGCGAGGTGCAGCAGCGGGATGCCGAGGCCGTCTTCGAGCCGGTCGGCGACCTTGTGCATGGTGTTGGTGCAGAGCACGACGAAGTCGGCACCGGCCGCTTCGAGCGCCTTGGCCGCGCGGTTCAGCTCGGCGCCGGCGTCGTCCCAGCGGCCGTCGGCCTGCATGCGCTCGACTTCGGCGAAGTCGACGGAGTAGAGCACGGTGTGCGCCGAGTGGAACCCGCCGAGCACGGTTTTCACCCGTTCGTTCACGAGCCGGTAGTACTCGCCGGAGGATTCCCAGCTCATCCCGCCCAGCAGCCCGATGACCTTCATGATGACAGCATGCCCGAACTGCGGACGGCGTTTGCCGGGGTCTCGAACGTGCTGGTCAGCGACGGTGCGTCGGCCGTGCTGGTCGACGGTTTCTTCTCGCGGCCGTCAGTGCTGAAGCTGGCGACGCGGGTGGCGCCCGACCGCGCCCGGATCGACGACGCCCTGCGCCGCCTCGGCATCACGGAGCTGGACGCCGTCCTCGTTTCGCACTCGCACGTCGACCACGCCCTGGACGCGCCGGTGGTCGCGAAGCTGACCGGCGCCACGCTGGGCGGCTCGCCGTCGACGCGGCGGATCCAGGAGGGCTACGGCCTGGCGGACGAGCCGTTCGAAGAGCTGGTTCCGGGGCAGCCGGTGGAGTTCGGGGCGTTCACCGTGACCCCCGTCGACGCCCGCCACAGCGACGGCGACCGGGTGCCCGGCGAGATCACCGGGCCGGTCCGGCCGCCGGCGAAGGCCAAGGCGTTCAAGACCGGGCGCTGCTACTCGTTCCACATCGCCCACGCGGCGGGCAGCGTCCTGGTCCACGCCTCGGCGAACTTCGTGCCCGGCGCACTGGCCGGCCACCCCGCGGACGTGGTCTACCTCGGCATCGGCGCGGCGGGGAAGAAGACCGAGGACTGGCGCGAGGAGTACTGGCGGGAGACCGTCGGCGCGGTCGGCGCCCGGACCGTCCGGCCGGTGCACTGGGACGCCTTCTGGCGGCCGCTGAGCAAGCCGTTGAAGCTCCTGCCGAAGGTCTTCGACGACCTGGGCACCACGATGGCGACGTTCGAGCGGCTGGCCGAGGCCGACGGGGTCGGCCTCGCCCTGCCCGAACTCTGGAAAGCGGAGTAGCTCAGGCCCAGAGCTGCCCGTCGAGCCGCTCCGCCGCTTCGTCCAGCGAACCGGCGTAAGCACCGGTCGAGAGGTACTTCCACCCGGCGTCGGCCACGACGAAGGCGACGTCGGCCGCTTCGCCGCGAGCCGCGGCCTTCTCGGCGACGGCGAGCGCCGCGTGCAGCACCGCGCCCGTCGAGATGCCCGCGAAGATGCCCTCGTGCTCCAGCAGCTCACGCGTCCGGCGAAGCGCGTCGTACGCGCCCACCGAGTACCGCCCGTTCAGCACGCTGGGGTCGTAGAGCTCCGGCACGAACCCCTCGTCGAGGTTGCGCAGGCCGTACACCAGCTCGCCGTAGCGCGGTTCGGCCGCGATGATCTGGACGTCCGGCTTGGCCTCGTGCAGGTACCGCCCGCAGCCGACCAGCGTGCCGGTCGTGCCGAGGCCGCCGACGAAGTGCGTCAGCGTCGGCAGGTCCTTGAGCAGCTCCGGACCGGTGCCGCGGTAGTGCGCTTCGGCGTTGGCCGGGTTGCCGTACTGGTAGAGCATCACCCAGTCCGGGTTGGCCTCGGCCAGTTCCTTCGCCCGCCGGACGGCCTCGTTCGAGCCGCCCGCGGCGGGCGAGAAGACGATCCGCGCGCCGTAGGCCTGCAGCAGCTGCTTGCGCTCGGTCGAGGTGTTCTCCGGCATGACGCAGACCAGCCCGTAGCCCTTGAGCTTGGCGGCCATGGCAAGCGCGATGCCGGTGTTGCCCGACGTCGGCTCCAGGATCGTGGAGCCGCGCCGGAGCTTGCCCTCGCGCTCGGCGGCTTGGATCATGGCCAGCGCGGGGCGGTCCTTGATCGAGCCGGTCGGGTTGCGGTCCTCCAGCTTCGCCCACAGGCGCACGTCGTGCGTGGGCGAGAGCCGGGGCAGCCCGACCAGTGGGGTGCCGCCGAGCGCGTCGAGCAGGGACTCGAAGCGAGCCATCGATCAGCCACCGGCCACGGCGGGCAGGATGGTCAGGGTGTCGCCGTCCTTGACCTCGGCCTCGAGGCCACCGGAGAAGCGCACGTCCTCGTCGTTGACGTAAACGTTGATGAAGCGGTGCAGCTTCTCCTCCTTGACCAGGCGCGCCTTGATGCCGGCGTGCCGGGACTCGACGTCGTCGATGATCTCGAGCACGGTCGCGCCCTTCGCCTCGACGGACTTCTCGCCGCCGGTGTGGGTGCGCAGGATCGTCGGGATGGAGACGGTCACGGCCATGGGTTCTTACCTCCGGTGGTTTCCTAGACGCTGACGCACTCGGCGCGGCGCTTTATTCCGGGACGTCAGTCGACGATCTCGACCGGCTCCTCGGTGATCTCGGCGTCCACGATCCGGTACGACCGGAACTCGTGCACTTCGGGGTCGCGGGTGGAGACGAGCACGTAGTGCGCGTCGGGCTCGGCCGCGATGTTCGCGTCGGTCCGCGACGGGTACGCCTCGGTCGCGGTGTGCGAGTGGTAGATGACCACCGGGACCTCGTCGTTCGCGTCCAGCTCGCGGTAGAGCTTCAGCAGGTCGGCGGAGTCGAATTCGTAGAACGTCGGCGAGCGGGCCGCGTTCAGCATGGGGATGAGCCGCTCGGGCGAATCGGACCCCTCCGGCCCGGCGATCACCCCGCACGCCTCGTCGGGGTGGTCACGGCGGGCGTGGGCGACGATCTCGTCGACGAGTTCACGGCGAATCCGGAGCACATCGACATCTTAGGTCGTGGACACGAGCGATCCATATCTTGAGATGCTGTGCTCAGGAGCACACTCGGGGCATGCCGATGCCGTCGATCGCCCGCGAACGCTGCCGCGAGTTCCTCCGGGACGGCGAGCGGATCCAGTACCTCATCCCGGGGATCTCGCTCTACGTCAACGGCGTCCGGACCCGCGCCGCCTTCTTCGTCGTGGTCACCGACCGCGGCATCACCGTCCTCTACGGCGGCCGCTTCCGGCGCTACCGGCCCAAGGCGGTCTACGACCGGCTCCCCCGCCGCACCGAGATCGGCCCGGTGGAGGTCCACCCGTCCCTCGGCCCGGTCCTCACCGTGGCGGAACTGCACCTGGAGATCGACGAGGAGTACGTCAGCGCCGTCCGCGCGGCCAACCTCGAAGGCGCCCGCGACCTGCCCCCGGACCCGCTGCCCGACCTGTGACTCAGCCGAACGCTTCCGGCCACACGTCCCGGTAGGCCGGCACCCCGCCCGCGGTCGTGGCCGCCAGCAGGCCGCGCACCATCGCCCGCGCGAACACCCGCGCCGCCGCCGAGCACAGCGCGTCCAACGCCGCCGGGCGGGCCGCCGCGCCGAACGGGCCGCTCGCGTCCGGGAGCTCGTGCTCGCCCGTGGCCAGCGCGAACACCGTGTCGCCGTCGAACATCGTGTGCGCCGGGCGCACGGCCCGCGCCAGCCCGTCCTGGGCCGCGACCGCGATCCGCCGGGCCTCGGCCTTCGCCAGCGCCGCGTCCACCGCGACCACGCCGATCGTCGTGTTCAGGTCGGTCCGGCGAGACGGCAGCGAAGCGGCCCGCGAAGGCCACGTCACGCCGAAGTCCCCGTGGTCGGCCGCGTAGGCCCGGCCCGTCGAGAGGTCCACCGCCTCGCCCGCCGCGTTGACCGCCGCCAGCGCCCCGACGGTGAATTCGCCGACGACCTCGCTCGCCGAGCCGATCCCGCCCTTCAACGACCCCACGGCGGCCCCCGCACCCGCACCGACCGTCCCCTCCGCGAACGAAGGAGCGGCAGCCGAGCATGCTTCGTACCCGAAGGACGCGTCCGGCCGGTTGCCCCACTCGCTGCGCGGCAGGTCGAACAGCACCGCCGCGGGCACGATCGGCACCACCTCGTGCGGCTGCGCACCGACCGGGAAGCCCAGGTTCCGCTCCGCGAGCCACCGCATCACGCCGTCCGCCGCGGCCAGGCCGTACGCCGACCCGCCCGACAGGCACACCGCGTTGACCCGCTGCACCAGGTTCTCCGGCTCCAGCAGGTTCGTCTCCCGCGTGCCGGGCGCGCCCCCGCGCTGGTCGACGGCCCCGACCGCGCCGCCGGGCACCAGCACCACCGTCGTCCCGGTGGCCCAGCCGTCGCCGACCCGCTCGTGGTGCCCGACCAGCACGCCGGGGACGTCGGTGATCATCCCGTCAGCGCCTGGATCAGCGTCTCCTGCACCCAGGTCAGCCAGTGGTAGACGCCCAGGTGCGGCGCCCGCGGGTCGTCCTCGGGCAGCTCGTCGGGCATGTCTTCGGTGACGTCGAGCGCCGTGCCCAGCGCCAGCCGGACGTCGTTGAGCGCGCCCAGCCAGGCGTCGGCCTGCTCTTCGGTGAGCCGGACGTGGCCACCGTCGCGGGGCAGCGTGTCGAGCACGATCTTCGCCACACCGACCTTGATGTCCAGCAGCTCCGGTTCGTGC
Organism: Amycolatopsis sp. NPDC049159; assembly: GCF_040648295.1. Classification (NCBI taxonomy): domain Bacteria; kingdom Bacillati; phylum Actinomycetota; class Actinomycetes; order Pseudonocardiales; family Pseudonocardiaceae; genus Amycolatopsis; species Amycolatopsis sp. NPDC049159. The sequence goes on along the minus strand of NZ_JBEZDL010000001.1, from coordinate 387,324 downwards.
AGCGAGCGCATCGCCGACGCCGAGTCGAGGTCTTCGCGGGTCGGGTTGTCCGGGTCGAGCTTGTGGAAGTCCGGGAGCAGCCGCGAGAGCACCGGGTCGTCCGGGGACTCGCTGGGCCCGGTCCGGATGCCGGTCAGCTCGGCGAGCTCGTCCTGCGGCGCCTCCTCGGCGCGCGCGGTGAGCATGTCTTCGAGCTGGCTGACGAGCCCGCGCAGGACGGCCGCCTCCTGCTGCTCGAACCCGGCGTGGATGACCGCGCCCTTGCGCCGCCAGCCGTTCACGAGGTCTGCTCCATGGTGGCCCACAGGCCGGCGGCGTGGAGTTTCGCCACGTCCGTCTCCACCTTCTCCTTGCTGCCGGACGACACGATCGCCTTGCCCTTCTGGTGCACGTCGAGCATCAGCTTGGTGGCGTGGTCGCGGCTGTAGCCGAACAGCTTCTGGAAGACGTACGTCACGTACGACATCAGGTTCACCGGGTCGTTCCAGACCACGGTCCGCCAGGGGGTGTCCGGCTCGGCGACTTCGGCGCCGGCCGGCTCGACCTGCGTCTGTTCGGATGCGACAGGCGTGGACATGCACCCCATGGTGTCACGGGGGTCACGGGGTACGCCGCGCCAGGTCCGGCCATGTGGGTGAATAGGCTGACCCCATGGGTTCACCGGAGCCGGTCACGGCCAGCACTGCGCTGCTCACCGACCACTACGAGCTGACCATGCTGGGCAGCGCGCTCGCCGACGGGACGGCCGAGCGGCCCTGCGTGTTCGAGGTCTTCGCGAGGAGGCTGCCGGCCGGGCGGCGCTACGGCGTCGTCGCGGGCACCGCGCGCGTGCTCGACGCGATCGCGGACTTCCGCTTCACCGACGCCGAACTGGCGCAGCTGGAAGCGACCGCGGTCGTTGACGACACGACGCTGTCCTGGCTCGCCGGCTACGAGTTCTCGGGTGACCTCGACGGCTACGCCGAGGGCGAACTGTACTTCCCGGGCTCGCCGATCCTGACCGTCACCGGCTCGTTCGCCGAGTGCGTGCTGCTGGAGACGCTGGTCCTGTCGATCCTCAACCACGACAGCGCGATCGCGTCGGCGGCGGCCCGGATGTCCGGCGCCGCGCACGGCCGCCCGATCATCGAGATGGGCGGGCGCCGGACGCACGAGTACGCGGCGGTCGCGGCCGCGCGCGCCGCGTACCTGGCGGGCTTCGCGACGACGTCCAACCTCGAGGCAGGCCGCCGCTACGGCATCCCGACGCGCGGCACCGTCGCGCACGCCTTCATGCTGCTGCACGACAGCGAGGAAGCGGCCTTCCGCGCCCAGGTCGGGAAGATGGGCGCGGACACGACGCTGCTGGTCGACACCTACGACATCACCGCCGGCATCGAGACGGCGGTCCGCGTCGCCGGCCCGGAGCTCGGCGCGATCCGGATCGACTCCGGCGACGTCGGCCCGCTCGCCCGCCGCGCCCGCGAGCAGCTGGACGCCCTCGGCGCGAAGGACACCCGGATCGTCGTCTCCGGCGACCTCGACGAGCACGCCATCGCGGCGTTGCGCGCGGAGCCGGTGGACGCGTACGGCGTCGGCACCTCGGTGGTCACCGGGTCCGGCGCGCCGACCGCCGGCATGGTCTACAAGCTGGTCGAGGTGGACGGCAAGCCGGTCGCCAAGCGCAGCGCGCACAAGGAGTCCCGCGGCGGCCGCAAGTCCGCGCTGCGGCGCCACCGCGGCACCGGCACGGCGGTCGAGGAGGTCGTCTGGACCACGGCGGCGACCGCGCCGGCTCCCGAGGCCAACGACCGGCCGCTGCAGATCCCGCTGATCCGCGCTGGCCGCACGGAGGCCGACCTGCCTACGCTCGACGATGCCAGGCAACGGCTGCGCCGCGGCCTGGTCAGCCTGCCGTGGGAGGGCCTCAAGCTCTCGCACGGCGAGCCCGCCATCCCGACACAGTTTTTGTGAAGACACTGTCTCTGAAACGGAGTCCGACATGGGGACCGCGCTGATCGTGGTGGACGTGCAGAACGACTTCTGCGAAGGGGGTTCGCTCGGTCTGCCGGGCGGGGCCGCCGCGGCCGCCGGCATCTCGAAGCAGGCCGCCGAGGGCGGGTACAGCCACGTGGTGGCCACCCGGGACAACCACATCGACCCGGGCGACCACTTCAGCGAGACACCCGACTTCAAGGACAGCTGGCCGGTGCACTGCGTCGCCGGCACGCCGGGTGCGTCGTTCCACGCCGCGCTCGACGTCGTCCCGATCGGCGAGGTGTTCTCGAAGGGCGAGTACAGCGCCGCCTACTCCGGCTTCGAGGGCGCGGCCCGCGACGGGAAGTCCCTGGAGGCGTGGCTGCGCGAGCACGACGTCACCGACGTCGACGTCGTCGGCATCGCGACGGACTTCTGCGTCCGCGCGACGGCGCTCGACGCGGCGAAGGCGGGCTTCGGCGTGCGGGTGCTGCTGGACCTGACGGTCGGCGGCTCGCAGCCGACCGTCGACGCGACGCTGAAGGACTTCGACGAGGCGGGCGTCTCCTACACGGGCACCGCCGCGGTGCCGCCGGCCTCGTGAAGGACCTGCGGGCCGCGCTGGCGGAACACCGGCTCGTCGCGATCCTGCGCGCTTCGGACGCGTCGCGGTTCGCCGACGCGGCGATGGTGCTGCACGCGGCGGGCGTCCGCCTGCTCGAAGCGACGCTGACGACGCCGGGCGCACCCGCGGCGATCACCGCGCTGCGCCTGGCCCTCGGCGAAGACGCGCTGATCGGCGCGGGCAGCGTCCGCGAACCGTCCGATGTGGACACCGCGGTCGACGCCGGCGCGGCGTACCTGATCACCCCGACGGTCAACCCGGCGGTGCTGGAACGCGCCGCCGAGCTGGCCACCCCGGTGGTCTGCGGCGCGCTCACGCCGACCGAGATCGACCAGGCGTGGCGCCTCGGCGCGGCCGCGGTGAAGGTGTTCCCGATCGCGGCCGCCGGCGGCGTCGCGTACCTGCGCGCGGTCCGGGCACCGCTGCCGGACGTCCCGCTGGTCCCGACCGGCGGCGTCCACCTGGCCGACGTCGAGTCCTACCTGCGCTCGGGCGCGATCGCGGTCGCGGCGGCGACCCCGCTGCTGGGCGACGCGCTCAGCCCGGGCGGCAGCCTCCCGGACCTGGCCACCCGCGCGGGCGAGTTCGTCGCAGCCGCCTCCCGCTTCACTACGGTCCAGCCGCCACTTTCCCAGGGAAAGATGCGTCTCGGCGCGCCGAACTCGCATCTTTCGTAATGAAAGTGGCGCGCTACTTCTTCCCGTACGGGTCGCAGGCCGCCGTGCCCAGGTAGATGTCGCCGCTGGCCGGGCCGCCCTGCGGGAACAGCTCGATGTGCACCGCGTGCGTCACCAGGCTGCCGTCCGGCGGCTGGGGCGTCACGGTCTCGTTGAGGACCACCGTCGCCAGCGCGGTGCCCGCGGCCCCGCCGGGGATGACGATCCGGTGGTTCGGCGGGATCTGCGCGGGCACCGTGATCCCCTGGACGGCGCCGATGGACACCTCGCCGCCGCTGCCGGTCTCGCTCGTCGCGCACTTCGCGGAGAAGGTGCGCACGGTGATCACCGGGCCGCCGTAGCGCTTGAGCACGGTGGCCTCGAACCGGTGCCCGGACGCCTGCGCGACCGAGACGGCCCCCGAGCGCCCGCAGCCGGACTCGCCCATCCCGAACGCGGCGACGTCGCCCGTCGCGCCACCCTGCGTCCGCGCGCTGTACGGCCCGTCCACGGTGCACTTCGCCAGCTCACCGGTGACGACGTGCTCGTTGTCGATGGTCACGTCCAGCGAGCCGGAAGACGCCCATCCGGTGGACGTCCCGGGTGCCGCGGCGGCCAGGAGCGGCGCGGTCAGCGTCGTCACCGCCAGCAACCGGACTGTCCTCTTCCTGGCGTTTCGCATGCACCGGCCTCCTCGGTCACGTGACAGTTCGTAGTTACCCCTCTCGTCATCGGCAGGCCCGGTGGCGCACCTGATCGGGTCCACCCGGACGGGTGGCCGGTGAGGAACGCAACTTCGCGGGTTTTGCGGCGGTAACGAGCGTTAACCTCGATCGACTTGCTCACCCAGGGAGGTTTCGTGTCTTCGCTGTCCTTCGCCGGCAAGCGGCCCGTGCTGGCCGACCTCGTCCCCGGCTCGCTCGTCCGGGACATCGCGCTGGTCGCCGGCGGTGCCGTGCTCACCGGCGCCGCCGCGCAGCTGACCATCCCGGTGCCGGGCAGCCCGGTGCCGATGACCGGCCAGACGTTCGCCGCGCTGCTCGTCGGCGCGTCGCTCGGCATGTCGCGCGGTGCCGCGTCGATGCTGGTTTACCTGCTGGTCGGCGCCGTCGGCGTGCCGTGGTTCCAGCACGGCACCGCGGGCCTGTCCGGCGCGAGCGCCGGCTACATCGTCGGGTTCGTCTTCGCCGGCGCGCTGGTCGGCGCCCTCGCCGGCCGCGGCGGCGACCGGACGCCGGTGCGCACCGCGGGCACGATGGTGCTCGGCAACCTCGTGATCTACGCCTTCGGCGTGCCGTGGCTGATGGCGTCGACCGGGTTCGACCTGTCGACGGCGTTCGCCAAGGGCGTCACGCCGTTCCTCGTCGGGGACGCGATCAAGATCGTCGTGGCGGCGGGTCTGCTGCCGCTCACCTGGAAGCTCGTCTCGGGCCGCAAGCAGGACTGACGCTCTCGGTGATCCGGCGCGAGCGGCCCGTTCGCGACGGATCACCGATCCTGTCGGTCCCGGCGGCTAATGTGTGTCGCTGTGCCCGCCCGAACTGATTTCCCCGGCGTCCTCGAACTCCTCACCCACGCGGTGGAGTCCGTCGGTGGTGCCGAACGCCCAGGGCAGGTCGAAATGGCCGACGCCGTCGGGCGTGCCATCCGCACCGGCGAGCACCTGGCCGTGCAGGCGGGCACCGGCACCGGCAAGTCGCTGGCGTACCTCGTCCCCGCGATCCGCCACGCCGTCCAGAAGGAGGCCACGGTCGTGGTCTCGACGGCGACGATCGCGCTGCAGCGCCAGCTGGTCGACCGCGACCTCCCGCGCCTGGCGAAGGCGCTGAAGAAGCCGCTGGGCCGCGAACCGACCTTCGCGATCCTCAAGGGCCGCCGCAACTACATGTGCCTGCACCGGCTGGATTCCGGCGCGCCGGACGAGCCGGAGGACGCCCAGCTCTTCGACCCGTTCGCGGTGTCGCGCCTCGGCAAGGAGGTCACGCGGCTGCGGGAATGGGCGTCGGACACCGAAACCGGCGACCGCGACGAGCTCGTCCCCGGCGTCACCGACCAGGCGTGGCGCCAGGTTTCCGTGACGGCGAAGGAATGTCTCGGCGCTTCGCGCTGCCCGATCGGCACGGACTGCTTCGCCGAGAAGGCCCGCGCCGAGGCCGGCCGCGCCGACGTCATCGTGACCAACCACGCGCTGCTGGCGATCGACGCCCTGCAGGGCTACCAGGTGCTGCCGGACCACGACGTGGTGATCATCGACGAGGCCCACGACCTGGTCGACCGGGTCACCTCGGTCGCCACCGGCGAGCTGACCAGCGCGATGTGCGCGTCGGCCGCGCGCCGCTGCGGCAAGCTGATCGACGCCGACGTCGCCGACGGCCTGCTGGAGGCGGGTGACGGGCTGGCGCTGATCGTGGACGACCTGCCCGCGGGCCGGCTGGACGAGCTGCCGCGGCCGCTCCAAGGCGCGATCCCGGCGATCCGCGACGCCGCGCACGCGTGCATCACCGCGCTCGGCTCCGACCGCAAGGAGGACGTCGAGGGGGCGACGGCGCGCAAGCTGGCGCGCTCGCTGCTCGACGAAGTGCACGACACCGCGGTCCGGCTCCTGGAGGCGTTCGACGACGACCAGGCGCACCAGCGCGACGTCGTCTGGCTGTCCGGCGACAAGTTCTCCTCCAACCCGCGGCCGCCGGCGCTGAAGGTGGCGCCGCTCGGCGTCGCCGGCCTGCTGCGCGAGCGCGTGTTCAACCAGCACACGACGATCCTGACGTCGGCGACGCTCACCCTCGGCGGCACGTTCGACACCATGGCGCGCCAGTGGGGTCTCCCGCCGGCCGCGGCCCGCGTCGAGCAGGCGCTGGGGGCCGCGACGGAGAAGGAAGTGCCGTCGGACGCCGACAAGGGCCCCAAGTGGACCGGGCTGGACGTCGGCTCGCCGTTCGACCACAAGCGCAACGGCATCCTCTACCTGGCCAAGCACCTCCCGCCGCCGGGCCGTGACGGCCTCGCGTCGTCCACAATGGACGAACTGGCGGAGCTGATCGAAGCCGCGGGCGGCCGCACGCTGGGCCTGTTCTCCTCGATGCGCGCCGCCAAGCAGGCCACCGAGGAGATGCGCGGGCGGCTCGACTTCCCGATCCTCTGCCAGGGCGAGGATTCGACGTCGCTGCTGGTCCAGAAGTTCTCCGAGGACGTCCGCACGTGCCTGTTCGGCACGCTGTCCCTGTGGCAGGGCGTCGACGTGCCGGGGCCGTCGCTGCAGCTCGTGGTCGTCGACCGGATCCCGTTCCCGCGCCCGGACGACCCGGTGTCCTCGGCCCGCCAGCGCGCGGTGGAAGCCCGCGGCGGCAACGGGTTCCTCACCGTGGCGGCCACGCACGCGGCGCTGCTGCTGGCGCAGGGCACCGGCCGCCTGCACCGCTCGGTCACCGACCGCGGGGTGGTCGCGGTGCTGGATTCGCGGCTGGCGAACGCCCGCTACGGCGGATTCCTCCGTGCGTCGCTGCCGCCGTTCTGGCCGACGATGGACCCGAAGGTGGTGCGCGAGGCCCTGCGCCGGCTCGACGCAGCCGCGCCCGCGTGACGCGGTCCACAGGACCGACCGGTACGGTGAAGCAACCCCGGTACCAATCCGGCCAAAAGCAGGCCGCCCCCCACGCGGGACGTAACCGCCGCTACGGAAGTCATGCGGCCGTGGCTGTGGTCGGATTGGTACCAGCGGCACAGCAACAAGGGAGCACCGGTTGACCCAGGATTCGTCCAGCGCACAGTCCCGGACCGTCAGTGTCGACGACACCGGCGTGCGGCGGCGTCTCGCGGACGGCAGCGAAGAAGCTGTCACGTGGGCCGGCCTGTCGTCGGTGATGGTCCGCGTGATCCCCGACGGCCCGTGGAACGAAGACGTGTTCTTCATGCTGGTCGACACCGAAGGCAAGGGCACCGCGGTCCCGAGCGGCGACCCGGCGGCCGACGCCCTGATCGAGCGCCTCCAGGCCTTGCCGGGCTTCGACAACGAGAAGTTCATCGAGGCCATGACGACGGACGCCGACCAGGCCTACGTCGTCTGGGAATCCACCCAGAACTGACGCGACCCCCGCGTAACAGATCCACCACCCCCGTCGACTGCGAAGGCGATCAGCTCTTCGGCACGGCTTTCGCGGTGGCTCTGGTGGCCGCGATCACCGGTGCGGGATCGGCTTCGGCCAGCGTGACGGTGCTGTGTTCCGGCAGTTCGTACGCCACCTGCATCGCCGGCGGCCACAACTGTACGAACTACGCGGCCTACGTGCTGTCGGCCGTCAACGGCGCGCCCACCCCACCTACCCGCTGGGCAACGCTTGGCAGTGGGCCGCGAACGCCGCCGCGCACGGAGTGCCGGTCAACGGCTCCCCGGCCGTCGGCGCGATCGCCCAATGGGACGCGAGTTCGGGTGGCGCCTCGCCGGACGGGCACGTGGCCTACGTGGAGGCCTGGGACGGCACCAACCTGGTCATCTCCGAAGACAACTACGCCACCGGACCGTTCCGCTGGCGGATCATCACCGCCGGCGACGCGCAGTGGCCCAGCCACTTCAAGGACCTCGCGTCCGCGGGGCAGAACCGCGTCTCCGTCCTGGCCCCCGACAGCGAGGTCTACGCGAAGGACGGGCTCAGCGGCGGCTGGCTCGACCAGGCCGCCCGGGCGATCGCCGTGTCCGACGGCGGCCCACGTCAGGCACTGCTCAACTCCGATCACCAGGTGTACGCCAAGGACGATCTCGGCGCCGGCGGCTGGCTCGACCAAGGAGCGGCGGCCGTCAAGGTCGTCGTCGGTCTCACCGGCCGGCTGGCCATCCTCACGCCGGACAACTGGGTGTACGCCAAGGACACGCTCGGCGCCGGCGGCCGGCTGAACCAGGCGGCGCAGGCGACGGACGTGGCCGTCGGGCAGACCCGCATCGCCATCGTCACCCCGTGCGGCGCCGTCTACGCCAAGGACCACCTCGGCTCCGGCGGCTGGATCCAGCAGACCGACTGCGCCACGGCCACGGACGTCGAAGTGGGCCCGACGGGCCGCATCGCCTTCATCCGGACCGACGGCGAAGTGTTCGCGAAGGACGACATCAGCGGCCCCGGCGGCTGGTACGACCAGGCGGCCACCGCCGCACAGCTGCGCATCGGCGGCGCGCGGCTGGTGATCCTCACCCCGGACAGCCACGTCTACGCCAAGGACCACCTCGGCGCGGGCGGCTGGATCGACCAGGGCGCCCAAGCCGTCCAGATCGCGGTCACCAAGCAGGGCCGCTTGGTCCTGCGCAACGCCGGCAACTACGTCTACACGAAGGACGACATCGGCCCCGGCGGGTGGAACGACCAGGGCGCGCAGGTCCTGAGCCTCGCCGGCTGACGGTCAGACCGGGAACTCCTCCGTCACCGGGATCCCCTTCTTCAGCGTCCGGCTCACCGTGCACAGCCGCTCGATCGCGCGGTCCACGGCGCCCGCCAGCGCCTCCCGCTGGTCCGCTGCCAATGTCGACACGTCGACGTCGAACACGACGTGCACGGCGTCCAGCTCCGAGGCGCCCTCACGCCGGTCGGCGGTCACGCTGACGCGGAACTTCGAGTCCTCGCCGATCCGCCGCGTGATCAGCTCTTCCGCGGTCACCGCACTGCAGCCCGCCGCCGCGATCTGCAGCAGCTCCGCGGGCGAGAACGCCCCTTCGGCGCCCGCCCGGCCCAGCCGGACCTCCGCGCCCCGGTCGTTGCGCCCCACGAACGCGTGCTTGCCGTCGCGCTGAACCTCGAGTCCCATGCCCGCTCCAACCGGCTCAGGGACGCGCTTGTTCCGGCGCCCACTGAGCGAGAACCGTGATCGTGCCCGGGTCGACCTCGGTGAACCCGGCGTCCCGCACGGCGATGACGCGGTCGCGCCGCCACGCGCCTTCCGGGTCGTCGCCCGGGTGCAGTTCCTTCCACTGCACGGGGCTCGCGGTGCGCACCGCCGTCCGGTAGCCCCGCGCGGCCCAGCCGGCCAGCGCGGCGTCGTCCAGCAGCGCGGCGAGGATCATCGTCGCGTGGCCGACCTGCGCCGAGGCCTTGCCGACGGTCATCGGCACGTGCGGGTTGAGCAGCAGCAGCGGGACGCCGTCCGGGATCGGGCCCGGCTCGTCCGGCGGCAGTTCGCTGCCCGAGATCTGCAGCCGCGCGACTTCCTTGGGCGTCTCGGTGACGAGACCGGGGACGAGGGCCCGCGCCTCGGCGCCGTCGACCTCGACGGTGACGCCCGGCAGCTCCTGCACTGCCGCCCAGTGCCCGCCCCGCGCCCGCCGCGCGACCTTCCGGATCCGGTTGTCGAGCCACGCGTGCATCGGCTCGGCCCACTCGCCGCCGGGCTCGGCGCGCTCGTCCAGGCACACGGCCAGCGCGGCCGCCGCCGCGGCCTCCAGCAGCGGCGTGCGGCCCGGCGGCTCGGCCCGTTCGATGCGCAGGATGACCGGCATCGCGCGGACTTCCTCCGGGAGCTCGTCGGAGGTGTCCGACGTGTCTTCGGCCGGCAGCCCCAGCCAGAAGGCGTAGCGGGCGCCCAGCGGGTCGAGAACGCTGCTCACGGACGCATCAGCTCGAGCCCGTCGGCGGCGTCGGCCGCTTCGACCTCGCCGCGGGTCAGCCCCAGGACGAACAGCACGGCATCGAGGTACGGGTGCGACAGCGCGGTGTCGGCCACCTCGCGCAACGCGGGCTTGGCGTTGAACGCGACGCCCATGCCGGCGGCCGAAAGCATGTCGATGTCGTTGGCGCCGTCCCCGACCGCGACGCACTGCTCCAGCGGGATGTCGTACTCACCGGCGACGCGGCGAAGCACCTTCGCCTTGCCGGCGCGGTCGACGACCTCGCCGACGACCTTCCCGGTGAGCTTGCCGTCCACGATCTCGAGGTCGTTCGCCGCCGCGAAGTCGAGGCCGAGCTCCGCCACCAGACCGCCGATGACCTGCGTGAACCCGCCGGAAACCACACCGGTCTTGAACCCCATCCGCTTGAGCGTGCGGATCGTGGTGCGGGCGCCCGGGGTCAGCTCGATCGACGCGGCGACCTCGTCGATGACCGTCGCCGGCAGGCCCGCCAGCAGCGCGACCCGCCGTTCCAGCGACTCGCTGAAGTTGAGTTCGCCGCGCATGGCCGCTTCGGTGATCTCGCGGATCTCCGGCTCGACCCCGGCGTGCGCGCCCAGCATCTCGATGACCTCGCCCTGGATGAGCGTCGAGTCGACGTCGAAGACGACCAGCCGCTTCGCCCGGCGCGTGATGCCTGCCCGCTCCACGGCGATGTCGACGCCCGCCTCGACGGCGGCATCGGCGAGCTCCGAGCGCAGCGCGGTGTCGGCTTCGGGGGTGTCGCGGTCGACCGAGACGTACAGCTCCAGCCCGGTCACGGGGTAGTCGGCGACGCTGCGGATCGCGTCGATGTTGGCGCCGAGCGACGCCAGCCGGCGGGCGACCTCGGAGAAGCCCCGCGCGGTGACCGGACGGCCCAGCACGACCAGCACGTGGGTGGAGTCGCGGCGGCCGAGCGCGAACGGGTCGTCCCCGATCGCCGACCCGATCTTGACGTCGACCGTCATGCCGACCGACGCCATCGCCTGCTCGACGTACTCCTGCAGGCCCTCCGGGTCGCGGTAGACCCCGGCGAGCACACCGAGCACCAGCTGCCCGCGGATGACGACCTGCTCGACGTCGAGCACGTCGACGTCGTGCCGGGTCAGCACGGCGAACAGCACGGACGAGACGCCCGGCTTGTCGGGGCCGGTCGTCGTGATCAGGACGGGGGTCTGGGTCACTGGTCATCCCTCGTTCGGCAACGCTGCACGGTCAGTCTGCCGGTCCGGGGTCGGACATAAGTAGAGCGCGTGCCCGGCTTCACAAAAGCCGGGCACGCGCTCACTCGATCAGGTACTTACTTGTCGCCCTGCTCGCTGGCGTTGTCGTTCGAGTGGTCGCCCGGGATCACCGCTTCGGTGAGCACCTGCGACGGCGCCGCGTGGCTGTTGACCTTCTGCTTGCCGAAGAAGCCGATCTCGCCCTCGCTGTGGAGGCGCTCGATCATGTGCGGGTAGTGCAGCTCGAACGCCGGCCGCTCGGAACGGATCCGGGGCAGCTCGGTGAAGTTGTGCCGCGGCGGCGGGCAGGAGGTCGCCCACTCGAGCGAGTTGCCGTAGCCCCACGGGTCGTCCACCGTGACGATCTCGCCGTACCGGTAGCTCTTGAAGACGTTCCAGATGAACGGCAGCGTCGAGGCACCGAGGATGTACGCGCCGATCGTGGAGATCGTGTTCAGCGTCGTGAAGCCGTCACTGGTCAGGTAGTCCGCGTACCGCCGCGGCATGCCTTCCGCGCCCAGCCAGTGCTGGACGAGGAACGTGCCGTGGAAGCCGATGAACGTGGTCCAGAAGTGCCACTTGCCGAGCTTCTCGTCCATCATCCGGCCGGTGATCTTCGGGAACCAGAAGTAGATGCCGGCGAACGTGGCGAACACGATCGTGCCGTAGAGCACGTAGTGGAAGTGCGCGACGACGAAGTAGCTGTCCGACACGTGGAAGTCGATCGCCGGCGCGGCCAGCAGGATGCCGGTCAGGCCGCCGAAGAGGAACGTGACGATGAAGCCCATCGAGAAGATCATCGGCGTCTCGAAGGACAGCTGGCCCTTCCACATCGTGCCGATCCAGTTGAAGAACTTGATGCCGGTCGGGACGGCGATCAGGAACGTCATGAAGGAGAAGAACGGCAGGAGCACGGCGCCGGTGGCGTACATGTGGTGCGCCCACACCGCGACGGACAGCGCGGCGATGGCCAGCGTCGCCCAGACCAGGCTCTTGTAGCCGAACAGCGGCTTGCGGCTGAACACCGGGAAGATCTCCGACACGATCCCGAAGAACGGTAGCGCGACGATGTAGACCTCAGGATGGCCGAAGAACCAGAACAGGTGCTGCCAGAGGATCACGCCGCCGTTTTCGGGGTCGAACACGTGCGCCCCGAGGTGCCGGTCCGCCAGCAGGCCCATCAGGGCCGCGGTCAGGATCGGGAAGGCGAGCAGGATCAGGATCGACGTCACCAGGATGTTCCAGGTGAAGATCGGCATCCGGTACATCGTCATGCCGGGCGCGCGCAGGCAGACCACGGTGGTGACCATGTTGACCGCGCCGAGGATGGTGCCGAGACCGGAGACCACCAGGCCGGAGATCCACAGGTCCGCGCCGACGCCCGGCGAGTGGATCGCGTCCGACAGCGGGGTGTAGGCGAACCAGCCGAAGTCGGCGGCGCCACCCGGCGTCAGGAAGCCCGACAGCACGATCAGGCCGCCGAAGAGGTAAAGCCAGTACGAGAACGCGTTCAGCCGCGGGAACGCGACGTCCGGCGAGCCGATCTGCAGCGGGAGCACGAAGTTCGCGAAGCCGAAGAGGATCGGGGTCGCGTACAGCAGCAGCATCACCGTGCCGTGCATGGTGAACAGCTGGTTGTACTGCTCCTGCGAGAGGAACTGCTGCCCGGGCCGCGCCAGCTCGGTGCGGATCAGCATGGCCATCGCGCCGCCCGCCATGAAGAAGGCGAACGACGTGACCAGGTACATGATCCCGATCTGCTTGTGGTCCGTCGTGCGGAACAACCGCAGCAGGTACGAACCCTTGACCGACTCGCGCGCGGGGTACGGGCGCGTCGCGATCGGCTTGGGGGCTACGGCCGTCACTCCTGCCTCCAACACTGAAACCTTGTGGTGGTCATCGTCCGGCCTCCGGGGCCCGGGAACACCCGGTCCGGCGGCTTAGGGGGATCGTAGCCCTCGCTACCGACAGTCGCGCGCACCGGCTGGCAAGATCGGGCCGTGACCGACGAACACACGCGGGGAGCGGTCCGCGCGGCACTGGCCGTGACCACCCGGCTCGGCCTGCCCGAGCACGATCCCGAAGTGCTCCACGAGCGCTCGAACGTGCTGGTGAGACTGGGTCCGCTCGTGGCGAGGGTGCCGGCGACGACGGCGCTCGCCCGGCCGGAGCCGTCGGCCTGGCTGGCCCGCGACGTCGCGGTCTCGAGGTTCCTCACGGACCGTGGTGTGCGCGTCGTCTCACCCACCACGGATCCCCCGGCCGGACCCCATTTCGCGGCCGGGCTGCCGGTCACGCTCTGGCACCACACCCCGCACGATCCGGGCCACCGGTACGCACCGGACACCGTCGCGCGGTCCCTCGCGGAAGTGCACTCGGCGTTGCGCGGGTACCCGGGCGAACTGCCCCGCCGCGGCCCGCTCGACGACCTCGAACGCATCCTCGCGCTCCACGGCGACGCGATGGACGGCGCGGCACCCCGGCTGGCGGCCGAGGCCGCGCGCGTCGAAGCCGGGCTGCCGGACGCCGCCGGCCGCCCGCTGCACGGCGACGCGCACCCCGGCAACCTGATCGCGACGCCCGGCGGCCCGTGCTGGCTCGACTTCGAGGACACCTGGCACGGGCCGCTCGCCTGGGACCTGGCCATATTGGCCCGGCAGGGCGGCCCCGAGTACCTGGCCGCCTACCCCGGCTCGGTGCCCGCCGAGGACCTCGCCGCGTGCACGCGGTTGCGGGAGCTGTTCGCCGTCGCGTGGCGCTACGTCATCGCGAAGCGGTTCCCGCACCGGCTGCCCGAAGCCCGCTCCGCGCTGGCCGCCTACTTCTCGTGAGTCTTTTCGTGGGTCGCCGGGTACCAGGACAGGATCGCCTCGACGACGCCCGCGGGGTCTTCGAGCGGCGTCAGGTGCCCGACGTCCGGGAGCACCACGAGCGTGGCGCCGCCGGCGGCTTCGGCCATCTCGCTCGCCGCCGCGACCGGGGTGATCGGGTCCGCCTCGCCCACGACGACCAGCGTCGGAACGCCCGCTTCCCGCAGCAGCCCGAGGGAGTCGGGCCGGGTGCGCAGCGCGAGCGCCGTCCACGAGATGCCGGCGGGCGGCTGGGATTCGATGATCGCGCGGACGGTCTCGACGAGCTCGGGCCGTCCCGTCCGGGTCGGTTCCGCCAGCAGGTTCGGCAGGTTGACCTCGGCCAGCCAGGGCTTGATGCCTTCCCGGTCGACGCGCTCGGCGACGTCCAGCCTGCTCTGCGCGGCCTCGGGCGTGTCGGGCGTGGCCTTGGTGTCGATCAGCACGAGGCCGCCGACCCGCTCCGGCGCCAGCCGCAGCACGGCCATCGCGAGGTAGCCGCCCATCGAGCAGCCGCCGAGCACGACGCGGTCCAGGTCCAGCCGGTCGAGCAGGGCGACGACGTCCCGGGCGGCGTCTTCGAGACTCGGTTCCCGGTCGGACTCCGGCAGCGGCGAGCGGCCGAGCCCGCGCTGGTCCGGTGTAATCACCCGAAGGTGTGAAGCGAGGGGCTCGCGCACCGCGTCCCACATGCGGGCGTCCAGGGGAAAGGCGTGGAGGAGGACCAGCGGCAGTTCGGTCATGCGGGCCATTTTGTCGGACCCCCGGGCTAGCTTCGCCGATGTGTTCACCGACATCGAAACCGACCGGCTGCTGCTGCGTCCGCTCCACGAGGCGGACCGGCAGGCGATGGTCGACATCCACACCGATCCCCGCACCAACCGGTTCCACCCCGACCCGCCCGACGTCCCGCGCGCGTCGGCGATGTTCTCGGACTGGCTGGCGCACTGGGCCCACCACGGCTTCGGCTACCCCGCGGTCCTCGAACGCGGCGGCACCGAGGTGATCGGCATGTGCGGCGTCCGGCTGCGGGAGTTCCACGGCGAGAAGGTGCTGAACCTCGGCTACCGCTTCCGGCCGTCGGCGTGGGGGAAGGGGTACGCGGTCGAGGCCGGGCAGGCGGTCCTCGAGTGGTGCGCCCGCGACCTCCCGTCCGTGCCGGTGCTGGCGAGCGTGAGCATCGCGAACAAGCCGTCGCTGCGGGTGGCCGAGCGCCTCGGCTTCACGGAGTACACGGAGGAGATGTACGACGGCGCGATGTCGCGGCACTACCGGCTCTGAGCCGGGCTCGTTGTTTGACAACTCCAGAGCGAAGGATCACCGGCGCCGGGTCGGCCGCCGCCGGGCCCGCGCGTCCCAGCAGGCCCGGTGCCAGTGCCGCCGGTCGGCGACGGACCCGGTCTCGTCGGCGGGCCAGACGACGAGGTGCGGCGTCCCGGGCCGGATCTCGTGGTCGCAGCCGGGGCAGCGGTAGAACTTGGTGGCCTGCGCCCCGGGCACGGTCCGCACGAGCCAGTCACCATCCGCCCCGGCCTCGGCCCGAGCCCACCCGGTAGCGGCACCAAGCTCCCGCTCAGGCGACGGCCCACCGTCCGAGCGGCGGCCGGGACGGTTGCGTCGAGGCACGAACCCACGGTAACGGCCACCGCTCAGGCCGACCGCCACCGGTCCGGACGCCTCCGGGGGCTGCCTAGTCCGGCATCTGTCGGCCCGGCCCACCCGACCTCGCGCCCCTGGCCTGGCAGCCCACGGCCGACCGCCACCGGTTCGGACGGCTCCGGGTCGGTGGCGGGCCCGGCACCTGTCGGCCCGGCCCACCCGACCTCGGCACCCCTGGCCTGGCAGCCCGTGGCCCGACAGCCCCTGGCCCAGCATCTGCCTCGTGGCCGCAACCGCCCGGCCCGCGAGGTCTCAAGCCGCCCGGTCCGCCACCCCGCGCCCATCCCCCAGCCGGCGCACGATCCCCTCGTGGCCGAGCCCCTCCCACCCGAGCCGCCCCAGGGTGCGCCCGGTCCGCCGGAAGTCCTCCCCGCCGAGCACCGACATGATCGTGATCGCGGCGTCCACCACCGGCGTCGCCACCCCGGCGCACCGCGCGAGCGCCTGCAGCGGCACCAAAGTCGACCGGATGTCCTCGGTCAAGAACCGGTGGTCGAGGCTGGTCGGCGCGGCGATCGTCCGGTACGGCTCCACCGTCCGCAGCGCGTCCAGCAGCGTCGTGGCCGGGCAGCCGTAGTACCGGTCGAGCACCTCGGTCATCGGCATCAGCCGAGCCCCGTAAGCCCGGGCGACCAGCGCGAACTCGGCCTCGGTCCGCTCCAGCAACGCGATCGTGCGCGCCGAGACGCCGTCGACGTAGAAGAGCAGCTCCTCCGCGCGGTCGATGGTCCCGAGGTTGGCGAGCGCGATCGGCACGTGCGCGACCGCGCCGAAGTCGTGCAGCCCGCGTTCCACCGGGTTGCGCGCGACCTCCAGCACCGGGAACCACTCGCGCAGCAGTCCGGCCCGCCTGCCGACCGCGGCCGGGGTGCTGCCGGAGATGAGGTTCCACTGCTTGGCGCCCAGCACGGTCACGCCGTCGGTCCCGGCCGGCCGGGCGGCGAAGAGCGCGTCGGTCTCGACGACATCGACGTCCGGTGCCCCGGCGGCGGCGAGCGCGTGCGCGAACTCGACGCTCCCGCAGAGCTTGCTGGAGAACAGCACCACGACCTGCCCCGCGCTCAGGTGCGGCGCGAGCCGGGCGGCGACCTCCGGGTAGGCGGTCGTCACGGTGGCGATCAGCACGACGGCCCGCCCACCCAGCCCCGCGGGGTCCGAAGTCACCTCCCGCAGCGGGAACCGGCCCTCCAGCGCACCACGCGCGACGATCTCCCGGCGGCGCGCGATCCCCGCCACGGCACCGAGGTCCCGCGTGTAGAGGTGCACGGGCAGCCCCCGCGCGGCGAGGTGGGCGGCCACGGCCCGTCCCTCGCCGCCGGCCCCGACGACCCCGATCCCGTTCAGCACGCTCATTCCGCCCACTCCCGTCAGTCCGGTACGCAGTGGACAGGTCGGCACCCGCCGGGGGAAAGTTCCCGCCGGGGCACGTTCCCGGAAACCGGGATCCGTCAGCCCTGGGCGAGCGCGAGCGGGACCAGCTGTTCGGCGGTGGTCAGCGACCCGTGCTGACCGACCAGCGACGACTCGACGGCCTCCGCGAGCCCGCGCACCATCCCGAACCGGTCCCGGGCCGCGGCGACGACGTCCCCGATGCGCGGCAGCACCCGGTCGCTGACAGTGTGCCCGAACCACCCCTCGGCGACGGCCTCCTCCCGCGAGCGCACCCAGGCCCGCTCGCCGAGCACGGCCCGCCAGGTGGCGAGGACGTCCGCGGCCGCGCCCGGCTCGGTGTAGACGTGCCGGGCCCGCACCTCGCCCCCGAACGTCCGGACGCCTTCCAGCAGCTCCGGCTCGTCCTCGAGGTCGAGCTTGTCGTCGACGGTCACCATCCCGTGGTCGGCCACGACGGCGAGCAGCGCACCGGCCGGCAGATCGTCCACAATGGACTCGACGAGCCGGTCGACCTGCCGCAGCTGCATCCGCCAGGCGGCCGAGCCGGGTCCGTAGACGTGGCCGAGCAGGTCGAGTTCGCTGTGGTAGGAGTAGCAGAACGCGCGCCCGTCGAGCACGGACAACGTCCGCGCGGCGAGGTCGCCCAGCGCGTGCACCCCGGCGTAGCGCGCCCCGCTCTGGGTGGCCCGGGTCAGCGCGGTGTCGGCGAACTTCCCGGCGGACACCACCGCGGCATCGATCCCGGCCGCGGCGGCCCGCTCGAACGTCGTCGGCAACGGCTGGACATCGCGCGGCGGGAGGGCGCCGCGCAGGTCACTGCCGTCCTCGTGGCTGCACCAGCGCAACGCGTTGAGCACGCCCACGCCGGGCATTTCGAAGGTGTAGCCGACCATCCCGTGCTCACCCGACGCGAGCCCGGTACCGATCGCAGCCACCCCAGCGGCGGTGGTCGACGGAAACCCCACCCGCAGCGACTCGCGAGCGAGCTCGGTCAGCACGGGGGCATCGGCGGCGTGCTCGGCGAGCAGCTCCCAGCCGAGCCCATCGACGAGCAGCACCCCGGCACTACGCGCCTCCGGCAGGGCAAGGGTGTTCCCGCACCCAGGCACCCCGAGCGCGGCAAGCAGGGACGGAACGACCTGGCCGAGATGAGGAACATCGGCAAGCGAAGGCGGCTGCACGCGCCCAGCTTCCCACCGCCGGCCACTCCCGGCGGCCCGAGCGCCAAATCCCTGGCCGACGCCCAGCTCCCCACCCACCAAGCGGCCCGGTCCCACTCTCACGCGCAGCTCCAACCGCCGCGCAGTCTGAGTGCCGCCGGAACGCCCAGCTTCCCCTCTGCCACGCGGTCCCAGACCCGCCGGAACGCCCACCTTCCCCTTCGCCGCACGGTCCCAGCCCCCTGCGCGCGCAGCATCTCGACCGCCGCACGGTCCGGCCCCACACCAGCGCCTCAACCGCCCGCCCCGCGCGGTCCGCTCCTACTCAGGGCCCAACTCCAACCGCCAAGCAGTCCGAGCCCCAGCGCCAGTTCCCCAGCCACCCGCGCGGCCCGGTCCCGCTCAAGCGCACGGCTCCCTCTCTACTGCGCGGTCCGAACCCCTCCGGCGCCCAGCTTCCCTTCCCGCGGGCACTCCGGCGATAATCGCTCCATGCCGACCTACGCCTACCGCTGCCGCGAGTGCACCGAGACCTTCGAGCTCCTGCGCCCGATGAGCGAATCCGGTGCGCCGGCGTCCTGCCCGGAGGGGCACTCCGACACCGTCAAGCTGCTCACCACCGTCGCCCTCACCGGAGCCGCGAGTGGTCCCGCGGCCCCGGCCGGCGGTGGTGGGGGCTGCTGCGGTGGCGGCTGCTGCGGCTAGACCGCCTTCAGCGCCTGCTCCAAGTCGGCCCACAGATCCTCGACGTCCTCCAGCCCGACGGACATCCGGATCAGCTGGTCCGACACCCCGGCGCCGTGGCGGTCGCCCTCCTCGACGATCCGGTGGCTGATCGAGCCGGGGTGCTGGATCAGCGTGTCGACGCTGCCGAGACTCACCGCCGGCGTGATCAGCCGGACCGCTCCGATCAGGGCGTGCGGGTCCCCGTCGACCTCGAACGCCACCAGCGGCCCGCCGATCCGCGGGTAGTGGACGGCCGTCACGGCCGGGTGCTCGCCGAGCCGTGCGGCCAGCGTCGCCGCGGTGGCCGACGCCGCGTTGACGCGCAGCGGCAGCGTGGAAAGCCCGCGTAGCAACAGGTATCCGGCCAGCGGGTGCAGCACACCGCCGGTGGCGAAGCGGATCTGCCGCAGCCGGGCGGCTTCCGAAGCGTCACACGCGACGATCCCGCCCATCACGTCGCCGTGGCCGCCGAGGAACTTCGTCGCGCTGTGCAGCACGATCCGCGCGCCGTGGTGGCCCGGGCGCTGGAGCACCGGGGTCGCGAAAGTGTTGTCCACCAAAAGAGGCACGTCCCCGCAGGCGGCCGCCAGCGAGGCGAGGTCGACCTCGGCCAGCGTCGGGTTCGCGGGCGTCTCGACGAACACCAGCCCGGTGTCCGGCCGGAGCGCGGCCGCGACAGCGTCGGGCGCGGCCCACGTCACCTCCGTGCCGAGCAGCCCGGACTCGAGCAGGTGGTCGCTGCAGCCGTACAGCGGACGCACGGCGACGACGTGCCGCTTCCCCTGCGCCACCGCGGAAAGCAGGCAGGCCGAGACCGCGGCCATCCCGCTGGCGAACGCCACGCCGTGGTCGAAGCCCTCGAGTTCGGCGAGGGCCCGCTCGAACCTCTCCACCGTCGGGTTGCCCACCCGGCCGTAGATCGGCGGGCCGTCGAGCTCGCCGCCGGCGGCGAAGTCGTCGATCCGGGCGGCTTCGGCGGCGCTGTCGCGGGACGGGTAGGTCGTGGACAGGTCGAGCGGAGCGGCGTGCACACCGAGGTCCGTGAGATCGTCACGGCCGGCGTGCACAGCGCGGGTTCGCAGCGAGGAAGTCATGGCAGCATGCTCGATCTTTCCCCGGATCCAAGGCAACAGCCTCGGATATGATTCGCCGATGTCCGATTCTGTCGAACTGAGTCCGGTGGACCTCGAGATTTTGCGTCTCGTCCAGAACGATGCCCGGATCACGAACAAGGACCTGGCGGCCGCCGTCGGGATCGCCCCGTCGACGTGCCTCGACCGCGTGGCCCGGCTGCGCGACACGGGCGTGATCACCGGCCAGCACGCCTCGGTCGACGCGGCCAAGCTGGGCCGTCCGCTGGAAGCCTTCCTGTTCGTCCAGGTCCGCCCCCACCGGCGCCCGCTGGTCGACCCGTTCATCGAGCACCTGCTGTCCCTGCCGGAGGTCCGCGCGGTCTACCACCTGACCGGCCCGGACGACTTCCTCGCCCACGTGGCCACCAGCTCGGCCGGCGAGCTGCAACGCCTGGTGCTCGACGAGCTGACCGCGCGGGACGAGGTGGCCCGCGTCCACACGAACCTGGTGTTCCAGCACTGGAGCGGCGGCCCGCTGCTACCTCCCGGCGCCTGACGTCAGAGGTTCTCGAGCCAGCGGCGGGTCTCGCGCGGGGAGGTGTGCCGGACGACGACCGGGCCCGGCGACTCGGCGGCCCACGCCCGGATCCGCGCGCGCTTCGTCGCGAACGACGTGAAGTGCCAGCGGATGATCGAGTCCGCCGAGAACACCTGGCGGACCGACTCGACGTTGCCGTTGCAGATCCGCTCGCGGGTCACCGAGCGCAGCACCGTCCGGCGCACCAACCGGCCCAGCGACAGCCAGCGCGGGTAGTCGAGCCCCACCACGAGCTGGGTGCGCGCCAGCACGACGTCCCGCCACTTCCCGTACGCGGCGTCGAGGACCCACCGCTCCCCCGCGCAGACCTCGGCGATCCGGCGGCGCTGCTCCTCGTCGGGCACCGGTACCCAGCCCGGCTGCCAGCTCAGGTCGTCCGCCGAAACGTAGGGCAGGCCGGTCCGTTCGGCGATGCGGGCGGCGAGCGTCGACTTGCCCGAGCCGGTCACGCCGTAGACGACGATGCGCTCAGGCACCGGGGTCACGGGCGGGCTCCTGCGGACCGCGGTAGGGCAGGGTCTGGCTGTACACGACGTTCGTGGTGGTGCTGCCGAACTGGGCGAGCTCGTCCATCGTGTGCTCGAGGTGGGCCATCGAGGCGGCGGCGATCTTGAGCGTGTAGCAGTCGTCGCCGGTGGTGCGCAGGCATTCGAGGATCTCGAGGCGGTCGGCGAGCAGCTTGTGCAGGGCCTCGTGCCGGCTGCCGGGGTACTTCAGCCGGACGACGGCGAGCACCGCGTAGCCGACCTTGCCGAGGTCGATCTGCGCGCGGTAACCGGTGATCACGCCGGTGGCTTCGAGCCGGCGGAGCCGTTCGGTCGTCGCGGACGCGCTGAGGTTGACCCGGCGGCCCAGCTCGGTGAGCGGCAGCCGGGCGTCGCGCTGGAGCTCGACGAGGATCGCCCAGTCCGTCTGATCGAGACTCTCGGTCATTCGTCGAATGTACCGCGAGATCCACGGCCCGAGCCGGCCAACGCCGTGATTGTTCCCTTCCTGCCAGGGCCGCGTCGCCGATAGCCTTTTCCGGTGAAGATCGGCGTGAACGTCCCCAACTTCGGTCCCGGCACGGATCCGGGCGTGCTGCGCGCGTGGGCGCGGACGGTGGAAGGCCTCGGCTACGACCTGCTCATGGTGTCCGACCACGTCGCCATCACGCCGGACGTCGCCGGGCAGTACCCGGCGCCGTTCTACGAGCCGTTCACGACGCTGTCGTGGCTGGCCGGGGTCACCGAGCGGGTGCGGCTCGGGACCACCGTGCTGGTCGTGCCGTACCGGCACCCCCTGCTGGTGGCCCGGATGGCGGCGAACCTCGACGCGCTGAGCGGCGGCCGGCTGGTGCTCGGCGCCGGCATCGGCTGGGCGAAGCAGGAGTTCGACGCGCTGGGCGTGCCGTTCGGGCAACGCGGGAAGCTCACCACCGAGTACCTCCGGACGATCCGCGCGGCCTGGGCCGACCACGACGACTACCGCGCGGGCCCGATCCCGCTCTGGCTGGGCGGCCACAGCGACGCCGGACTGCGCCGCGCGATCGAGCTCGGCGACGCGTGGCACCCGCTGCGGCTGACGATGGCCGGCTTCCGGGAAGGCTTGGCACGGCTGGAAAAGCTGGCCGGTGACCGGCCGGTACCTGCCTTCGCGCCGCGGATCCTCCTGCGGCTGACCGGGGCACCGGTGACCGGGCCGGGCCGGCGCGCCGGCGAAGGCACCCTCGAACAGGTCCTCGACGACCTGACGCAGCTGCGCGAGCTGGGCGCGGAGACCGTCGTGCTCGACCCGTTCGACACGGACCCGGCCGAAACCCTCCACCCGGAGGTGGCGTGGCGTGACCTCGCGGCGATCGCCGCGTCCTGGAAGGAGAACCGGTGAAGGAAACCGAAGAAACCCTGCTGCGGCGGGCGATCGAGCTGGCCCGCGAAGCGCGCGAGGAGCACGGCAACCCGCCGTTCGGCTCGCTGCTGGCCGACGCCGACGGCAAGGTGATCGCCGAAGACCGCAACACGTCGATCACCGACAACGACATCACGTCGCACCCGGAGCTGAAGCTGGCGCGCTGGGCCGCTCAGAACCTGGACCCGGAAACCGCCGCGGCGACGACGATGTACACCAGCACCCAGCCGTGCGGGATGTGCACCGGCGCGATCGAGCGGTCCGGGCTGGGCCGCGTCGTGTACGCGCTCTCGACCGAGCAGTTCCTCACCCTCCGCCCGCCGGTCGAGTGGGGCTACGAACTCGACGGCCCCGCCCTGTTCGACGAGGCCCGCGTGCCGGTCGAGGGCTACTACACGTGACGGGCTACGAGGTCCGCCCGGTGGCCCACGTGGAATCGGCCCTGACCCACCGGAGCGCAGCGCCGAAACAAGGCGACGAGGGCGCCCCACCGGCCCGGGTGGTCTTCACCCCGGAGTTCCACGCGGCGGCGGCCGACCTGAAACCGGGCGACCGCCTGGTCCTCCTCACCTGGCTGCACGAAGCCGACCGCGAAGTCCAGGCGGTCCGCCCCCGCGGCGACCCGGCCCGCCCCACGACGGGCGTGTTCTCGACGCTCCCCGGACCGCCCGAACCCGATCGGCCTGCACCCGGTCACCGTGACCGCGGCGGAAGGCGGCACGCTCACGGTGACCGGGCTGGAAGCCATCGACGGCACGCCGATCCTGGACGTCAAGCCGGTCCTGCGCGAGGGGGCCGGGCGCTGATCAGTAGGTCTTGAAGCCCTTTCCGGTCTTCCGCCCCAGCCGCCCGGCGGTCACGAGGTGCTCCAGCAGCGGCGCCGGGGCGAAGCCCTCCTCGCGGAACTCGAGGTACAACGTCCGCTGGATCGCCAGCGAGACGTCCAAGCCGACGACGTCCAGCAGCTCGAACGGGCCCATCGGCAAGCCGCAGCCGACCTTCATGGCCGTGTCGATGTCGTCCGCCTCCGCGTAGTGGGCTTCCAGCATCTTCACCGCGTCGTTGAGGTACGGGAACAGCAGCGCGTTGACGATGAAGCCCGCGCGGTCGCCGCAGTGGACGGCGTGCTTGCCGACCGCCGCGCAGACCGCGCTCGCCGTCGACACCACGTCCGGGGCGGTCGCGATCGTCGACACCACCTCGACGAGCTTCATCACCGGGGCCGGGTTGAAGAAGTGGAGACCGACCACATCGGACGGCCGCGAAGTCGCCGCCGCGCACTCGATCACCGGCAGCGAGGACGTCGTCGTGGCGAGCACCGCGCCGGGGCGGACCACCTCGTCCAAAGCCGCGAACACCGCCTGCTTCACCGACAGTTCCTCGGCCACCGCCTCGACGACCAGGTCGACGTCGGCCAGTGCCTCGAAGTCCGTCACCGGGGTGATCCGGGCCAGTGCCGCCGCCGCGTCCTCTTCGGACAGTTTGCCGCGGACCACGGCCTTGTCGAGCGACTTCTTCACCTTCGCCACCGACGCTTCGGCCTTCTCCAGGCTCCGGGCTCGCAGCACGACGTCGAGGCCGCGCTTGGCGAACACCTCCGCGATGCCGGTGGCCATCGTCCCGGTGCCGACCACGCCGACCCGCGTGACCGGCCTCGGCGGCACCGAGTCCACAGTGGACGCGACATCGGCAGCGACCACGTTCGGCGAGTCCGGGGCGTCGTAGGTGTAGAAGCCGCGGCCGGTCTTGCGGCCGAGCAGGCCGGCCGTGATCATCTGCTTCAGCAGCGGCGCCGGGGCGTGCAGGCGGTTGCGGGACTGGTGGTACATCGTGTCGAGGATTTCGTTCGCGGTGTCCAGCCCGATCAGGTCGAGCAGCGCGAGCGGGCCCATCGGGTAGCCGCAGCCGAAGCGCATCGCGGCGTCGAGGTCTTCGCGCGTGGCGTAGCGCTGCTCGTACATCCGCACCGCGTGGTTGAGGTAGCCGAACAGCAGCGCGTTCGCGATGAACCCGGCCCGGTCGCCGATCACCACCGGCACCTTGCCGAGCCGCTCGGCGAACTCGACCACCTCGGTGACCACCTCCGGCTCGGTCACCACCGTCTTCACGATCTCGACGAGCTTCTGCACCGGCGCCGGGTTGAAGAAGTGCATGCCGACGACCTTGCCGGGACGCGTGGTGTGCACGCCGATCTCGGTGATCGACAGCGAAGACGTGTTGGACGCGAACACGACTTCGGGCCGGGTGATCTTGTCGAGCTCGGTGAAGACGTCGGCCTTCAGTTCGAGGCTCTCCGGGATCGCCTCGATCACGAGGTCCACATCGGACAGATCGGAAAGCGAAGTGCCGTAACGGATCCGTCCCAAGAGCGCGTCACGACCGGCAGAATCCAGCTTGCCGCCGGAGAGCGCCCGTTCGGTCGAGTGCCGCAGGTGCCCGCGACCTCGCGCGACCCCCGCTTCGTCGAGCTCGACCGTGACGACGTCGAGCCCGCTGCGCGCGAGCACTTCGGCGATCCCGGCCCCCATCGTGCCCAGGCCGATCACTCCGACCGTCGAAATGTCCCGCGTCATCGAGGCCTCCAGAGATGTTACTCGCTGGTAATTGCCCCGATACTGCCACGCGGAACCGCGCGAAGCCCAGACGGAATCGAGTCAGTACGGCTCAAGTCACCCGGTCGGCGAACCCGCCTCACTCGCCGAAATTGCCGTCCACCAGCTCCTTTGCCTTCTCCAGCGCCGCAGCGGCCTGCGGGCCGCGGGCCCGCAAAAGAATCCGGTCACCCTGCCGGGCACCGAGCGACATCAGGGCCAGCACGCTGCGGCCGTCGGCCTCCTGGTCACCGAGCCGGACGGTGACCTCGGCGTCGAACTCGCTGAGCGTGCGCACCAGCACCGCCGCGGGCCGGGCGTGCAGCCCGACGTCGTTGCGCAGCTCCAGCTCGACTTCGGCGCCGCCCGCCGTGGCCTCGGCCGGCTCGAGGTCCTCGGGGATCCCGGCCGCGGCGGCGGCCTCGGCCACCGCCTTGCGGTCCTGCCCCGCCTGCGCCGCGACGGCCGCGGCGATCGCGCCCTCGACCAGCGGGCCGTCCGCGACGATGGCCGCCGACGGGTCGGCCAGCGATTCGACGGCCAGCTCGGCGGTCATCTGCGCGCTGCCGAGGTCGTAGAGCAGCACGACGCCGTCGCCGCGGTCGGCGCGCTGGGTGGCGGCGACGACCTCGTCGTAGTCCGTGCCGATCGAGCCGTCGGAGAGGCCGCCGGCCGGCACGATGGTGACGTCGGGCGCCATCTGGGCGGCCAGCTCGGCCAGGCCTTCGGCGAGTTTGGCGCTGTGCGAAACGAGCACGATCCCCACGCTCACCGGGCCGCCTCCGCGAACGCGCGCAGCAGCAGCGCCGACGACCGGGCGCCGGGGTCCAGGTGCCCCACCGCGCGTTCGCCGAGGTAGGACGCCCGGCCCTTGCGCGGCACCAAGTCCACTGTGGACTCCGCGCCGCGGTCGGCCGCGTCGGCCGCGGCGGTCAGCACCGCGGCGACGTCACCGCCGTCCCCCGCTGCCTTCTCCGCGGCCGAGACCGCGGGGATCAGGGCGTCGACCATGGTCGCGTCGCCACCGACGGCCTTCCCGCGGGCCTGGACGCCTTCGAGGCCGGCGCGCAACGCGTCCAGCAACGCCGGGACGTCGAGGTCGGCGGCCGCACCCAGCTTGGCCGAGGCACGCAGGAAAGCCGTGCCGTACAACGGGCCTGCGGCCCCGCCCACCTTGGAGATCAACGTCGTCGCGACGAGCTTCAGCACCCCGCCCGGTGTGTCCGGCGCACCGGCGTCGAGCGCCGCGACGACGGCCGTGAACCCGCGGTTCAGGTTCTCGCCGTGGTCGCCGTCGCCGATCGCGCGGTCGAGCTCGACCAGTTCCGCGCGGTGCTCGGCGACCACCGCAGCGGCGGCGCGCACGGCCGCCGCGACTCCCTCGGCCTTGCAGGTCATCAGAGCCCCCACCGCAGCGCCGCGGTGTTGACCGGCGCGTCCCAGAGCTCGGTCAGCTCGTCGTCCAGTTTGAGCAACGTCAGACTCATCCCCTGCATCTCGAGGCTGGTGATGTACGGGCCGACCAGCCGGCGTTCGACCACGATCCCACGCTCGGCCAGCAGCCGCTCGGCGATGCCGTGGGCCAGGTACAGCTCGACGAGCGGGGTGCCGCCCATGGAGTTGGTGAAGAGCAGGACGCGGTCGCCGGACGCGAAGGGCAGGTCCGAGACGACGGCCTCGACCAGCCGCGCCACCAGCGCGTCGGCCGGTTCGAGCGGGATCCGTTCGCGGCCGGGCTCGCCGTGGATGCCGATGCCGAACTCGACCTCGCCGTCGTCGAGGTCGAAGCTCGGGGTGCCGGCGTGCGGCACGGTCGGCGCGGTCAGCGCGACACCGATCGACCGGACCCGGCCGATCACCTTCTCCGCCAGCGCGGTCACGGCGTCGAGCGAGTCCCCGCGCTCGGCGGCGGCGCCGGTGATCTTCTCCAGCAGCACCGTCCCGCCGACCCCGCGGCGGCCGGCGGTGTAGGTCGAGTCCTTGACCGCGACGTCGTCGTCGATCACGACGCTGCGCACCTCGAGGCCCTCGGCGGCGGCCAGCTCGGCGGCCGTCTCGAAGTTCAGCACGTCCCCGGTGTAGTTCTTGACGATGAGCAGCGCGCCCGCGTCGCCGGTGGTCGCGGTGACGGCGGCCTGCACGGCGTCCGGCGTCGGCGAGGTGAACACGGCGCCGGGTACGGCGGCGGCGAGCATGCCCTGGCCGACGAAGCCCCCGTGCAGCGGTTCGTGCCCGGACCCGCCCCCGGAGATCACGGCGACCTTGCCCGCGACCGGCGCGTCGGCCCGGACGACGACATCGGGGTCGTACTGGACGCGCAGGACGTCGGAGTGCGCGGCGGCGAGGCCCCGCAGCGACTCCGCGACCACGTTCGCCGGATCGTTGATGATCTTCTTCACGGCAACCTCCGGCACATCGGCGGGTGGGGTGCCCCCTTCCTACCTCGCCGCGCGGCCGACCGCCAGATCAGGGTTTGGGGAGCTTCGTGACGACGTTTTTCGCGACGGTCACCGCTTTGCCGCACGGGTCGTCGTCGGCCGGTTCGGCGGCGTAGCTGCCGTAGTCCACTTGGGCCAGTTCGACGTCGTCGCCCTGCCACGGCCGGTGCTGCCACTCCACCGTGCACCGCGACGAACTCGTGCTCGTCTGCTTCCGGAACGCGGTCACCCCGTCGCCGATGTCCACCTTGGAGTAACCGTCACCGACGATCGGGGGCAGGCCCGGCCGGAACTTGACGGTGACCGTCGGGTCCGTTCCGTTGCTCTTCCAGTCGCACGAGTGCAGCCCCGAGGGCACGGACTTCGCCGACGGCACGGCGGCGCTCACCGCCGAAGTGTCGGCCATCGCGCACGGGTCGGCGGTCAGCGTGGTGCCCGGCGGCGTCGAGTACTTCTCCGGCGAGTTGTGCACCTTCTGGACGGCCGCTTCCAGCACCGCCTGCCCGGGACGGCACGGGTCGCCGGGGTAGGTGACCGACACGGTGAGCCCCAGGTCCGGGTTCAGCGCCGTCATCGCCGCGAGCATGCAGTCGGTGTCGCCGGTCTTGTTGACGCGCAGCGGCAGCCCGCCGACCTGGCCGGTCGTCTTGTCGGCCCGGGGCAGCAGGGTGTTCCCGAGCTCGACCTCGAGCCGCATCTCCTTGCCGCCGGGGTCCTTCACCTTGTTGCTGCAGGTGTCGAAGGCGATCGACGACTGCGACGGGTCGTCCTCGACCGTGCCGAGGCCGAGCGCGCCGAGGGCGTCCTTGGTCAGGAACTGGCACGGCTTGATCGCGCGCAGCACGTTCGTCGCCACGGCGGCGTCGGTGATCGGGCCGTCGGCGACCTGGCCGGTGCCGGCCGCGGCGGGCACCGTCGTCCGCGCGAAGTTGGACCGGCCGAGGTCCTGCCCGCACGCGGTCAGCGGCAGCGCGAGGGCGGTGACCAGCAGGAACAGCTTCGGGAGACGGCGGCGCCGGGCGTGAAGGAGCACGCGGTGCACGGTAGCCGCACCCTCGCGCCGCTGTCCGGACAACCCGGCTATTCGCCCGCGGCGGGCGCCGTGTCTTCCGTCTCGGTCGCGGCCGGGACGACGAGCGGCCGCACCTTCGCCCAGATGATGAAGAGCGCGGAGACGACCAGCATGCCGATCCCGGCCCACAGGTTGATGTTGACGCCGGCGGCCTTCTCGAGGTCCGCGTCGGAGGTGAAGCCGATGCCCATCACCGTCAGGATCACGCCGTAGACGCCGATCAGCAGGGCGATGATCAGCCGGATGTCGAAAGCGCCCGCCTTGCGGGGCCGCGCGCCGGACTCGGTAGCCATGACGGACCTCCTAGAAGATGGCGTTGAGGGCGATGGTCAGGATGAGCACGATGCCCGCGAGCAGGCCCGGCTTGCGGTACCAGCCCGCGTTCTCGCCGGTGTCGTCGTGCTTGCGCGTTTCCTTCGGGGTCAGCGAGTAGACCAGCCCCACCAGCTCCTCGTCCGGCTTCGGCTTGGTCGCCAGCGACACCGCGACGCTCACCACGATGTCGACGACGAACGCGGTCCCGGCGGCGACGAAGCTGATCCCCTGGCCGGTCAGGCCCAGCACCCCGGCCTGGGAGAGGCCCCAGACGGTGACCGCCGACGCGGTGCCGAAAAGCAGGCCGCTCCAGCCGGCGTGCGGGGTCATCCGCTTCCAGAACATGCCCAGGATGAAGGTCGCGAACAGCGGCGCGTTGAAGAACGAGAACAGGTCCTGCAGGTAGTCCAGGATGTTGCCGGAGTTCGACGCGATGAACGCGGTGCCGATCGCGAGGATCGTGCCGCCCGAGGTCACCACGCGCCCGAGGCGGAGGTAGTAGCCGTCCGGTTTGTCCTTCTTCACGTACGTCTGCCAGATGTCGTACGTGAAGACGGTGTTGAACGAGCTGAGGTTCGCCGCCATGCCGGCCATGAAGGAGGCCAGCAGACCCGCGATCGCGATGCCGAGCATGCCGTTCGGCAGCAGGTCGCGCATCAGCAGGAGGAGCGCGTTGTTGAAGGTGACGCCGCTTTCGGCCGTGCCGCCGTCCAGCAGCACCTGCTTGTCCCGCATGAACTCGGGGACCGCGACCGCGGCGACCATGCCGGGGATGATCACGATGAACGGGACCAGCATCTTCGGGAACGCGCCGATGATCGGCGTGCGCCGCGCGGCGGACATGCTCTTCGACGCCATCGCGCGCTGGACCTCGACGAAGTTCGTCGTCCAGTAGCCGAACGACAGCACGAAACCGAGACCGAACACGATGCCGAGGATCGACAGGATGTTGTTGCCGAAGCCGGTCAGGTTGTCACCGGGCCACGAGTGCAGCTGCGCGGTACCGCCCGGGCTGTTGGTCACCTTGTCGACCAGGCCCTGCCAGCCGCCGACCTTGACCAGGCCGATGATGGTCAGCGGCACCAGCGCGATGACGATCACGAAGAACTGCAGGACCTCGTTGTAGATCGCGGCGGAAAGGCCGCCGAGCGCGGTGTAGGACAACACGATCGCGGCGGCGATGATGATCGACACCCACAGCGGCCAGCCGAGCAGCAGGTTCACGACACTGGCCAGCAGGAACAGGTTCGCGCCCGCGATGAGGATCTGCGCGGTGGCGAAGCTGACGCCGTTGAGCAGGTGAGCCGGCTTGCCGAAGCGGCGGCGCATGAACTCGGGGACGCTGCGGACCTTGGAGCCGTAGTAGAACGGCATCATCACGATGCCGAGGAACAGCATCGCCGGGATTGCGCCGATCCAGAAGTAGTGCACCGTCGGCAGGCCGTACTTGGCGCCGTTGGCCGACATGCCCATCACTTCGACCGCGCCGAGGTTCGCCGAAATGAACGCCAGGCCGGTGACCCAGGCGGGCAGCGACCGGCCGGACAGGAAGAAGTCGAGGCTGCTGGACACCTGACGCCGTGCCAGGTACCCGATGCCGAGTACGAGCACGAAATAGAACGCCAACTCGATGTAGTCGATCGCGCTCGCGTCGAGTCGCAGGTTCGCATCGGCTAGGACGAGCACCCGACCCACCTCTTTCAAACTGGACAACAACCCACAGAAATCCCCACTACCCTGTCGGATCGGGACAGTACTGCATGGATTCAGGGTCGGCACGCTGACGTGTCCGAAGTGGCCGGAGGGCGCGTCCCCCCTGGCATTCACCTGGGGAAACGCGCCCTCGTTTTCACGCGCCGCGGGAGCGGCAGCCGATCACCGGTCGGTCGGGACGGCGATTTCGCCTTCCTCTTCGATCAGCCGGGCCAGGACGGCGTCGGGCAGGTAGGTCCGGTGCGGGTAGCCCGGGCCCCAGGAGTTGAGGATCGGCACGGCGCCGAGCTCGTCGGCCCGCGGGTTGCCGAGCACGGCGTGCACGTCGTCGACCGACTTGGCCCAGCGGAACGCTTTGATGCCCTGCTTGGCTTCCGGCACGTACTGCTCGCGCTTCTGCCAGTCGTCGCCGGCGTAGGAGTCGTCCCAGAGGACGTGCCCCGCTTCGGCGAGCACCTCGGCCGCGGCGCGGACGGACGTACCGTTGTCGTCGCCGGGGTTGGTCTCGGGCCACTCGTCGCGCTTCTTGGCCGAGTCCCACAGCCAGCGGGCGGTGTACTCGCTGCCGTTGAAGATCGACATGCACCGCGACCAGCCGAAGCCGACGCAGGCACCCTCGCGGCCCTGGTCGTAGAACGCGTACCAGGCGTCGGTGTCCGGCGTCCCGCCCGGTTCGAGGCACACGCA
Source organism: Amycolatopsis sp. NPDC049159 (assembly GCF_040648295.1). Lineage (NCBI taxonomy): Bacteria > Bacillati > Actinomycetota > Actinomycetes > Pseudonocardiales > Pseudonocardiaceae > Amycolatopsis > Amycolatopsis sp. NPDC049159. Next base: position 356,079 of record NZ_JBEZDL010000001.1, on the reverse strand, counting down.
GTGCCCGCCGCGGACCCGGCCGAGCTTCTCGGCACCGGCCCGCGCGATGAAGAACTCGCCGGAGGTCTCGTCCTGTTCCGGCTCGTCGAACGCGGAGTACCAGTTGACCCCGATCACGACGGGCGCCCGGGTGGGCCGGTCGTCTTCGGCGAGCGCGGACAACGGATACCTTTCCACGTGCCGCCAGTCGTCCGGAATGAACCGCCCGAGCCGCGGGTCGGCCGGATCGGAACCGAGTGGGCGATAACGCATGACTTCCTCCTCCGTGCAGGCGAAAACGCGCGCACACCGGCCGGCTGGCATGCGCACACGAGCTCGAAGGCGGACTGAAACGCAGGCACGGCAAAGAAAGACGGCCGAGCACACCACCCTCCGGCCACGCCGGAACGCACCGGCGGAACCCCTCGAAACGAGTGTCCCACCGGCACGCGGGAAAGGATCCGCAGCTCACCCGAACAGCGCAGGAATCGACCGAAATAAGACCTGGTCACAGCGCTGCGGCCGACCACGTCAATGATTTCCTTGCGGAGCAATCGAGCCGGAATCAGATACCGGAATCCGGCATCGATCCGGTATCGGCGCGGAGAACGATTACCGCGCCCGCCGTAACGCCGGAGCGCCCCGCGACGACCCGGTGGCCATACCGCAGCCGAAGGGAGCCCGGATGTCACCGTGGGCCGTCGTCGTACTCCTCCTCGCGATCTTCGCCGGAGCGGTCGGCGTGAAGGTGATGCGTTCCGCGACGGCGGCGGGCGCGGACCTCGACGAGGGAGTCATCGCGGCCTTCGCGGGCCTGCGGCTGACCCGCACCGCCGTCGTCGAGGGCAGCGGCGACCGGGCGCTGCACCACCCGGTGGCGGGCTTGTCCGCGCGCGTGGAGATCCGGAGCGCCGAACACAGCCGGGTCACCGTGCCGCGAGCACTGTTGCTCGGGCTCCTGGCGCTGGCCGTCAAGAAGAGGGGTTACGAGAGCGAAGCCCACCTCGTCGTCGAAGGGCCCGGGCGGACGATCGAACGGGCGGTCAGCCTCCGGCAGCACCCGGACGGGGTCGCGGCGGCCGAGGAGTTCGCCGCGGCGTTGAACGAGCTCGGCGAGCACCCCGGCTCCGGTCACCGCACGCGATCCCGTTCGCCGCACGGGCGGGAACGGTTCGACGTCGCGCTGCTCGACGCCGGCGCGCACCAGGTCGAGGTCGTCCGGGCGGTCCGCCGTCTCGTGCGGGGAATCGGCCTGATCGACGCCAAGGAACTGGTGACCGGGACCCCGTCGATCCTGCTGGAACAGGTGCCGGAGCCCGAAGCCGAAGCGGCCCGCGAAGAGCTCGAGAAAGCCGGGGCCGCCGTCGAACTGCTGTGAACCCCGGGGTCAGCTCTCCACGTGCCGGAACCGCGGCACGACGCCGTCGGCCGTCTCCACCCTCTCGATGAACATCGCCTTCGGGCGCACCCACAGCCCCCTCTCGCCGTACAGCGCGCGGTACACCACGAGCTCTTCCTCGGTCTCGCTGTGCCGGGCCACGCCCAGCACCTCGTACTCGCCGCCCTTGTAGTGGACGTACCGGCCGGGCAGCACCTCAGAACAGCCTGAACTCGTCGGACTCGATGCCGCGCAGCTCGTCGTAGTCCAGGGTCAGGCACCGGATGCCGCGGTCCTCCGCCAGCGTGCGGGCCTGCGGCTTGATGATCTGGGCCGCGAACACGCCCTGCACCGGGGCCAGCAGCGGGTCGCGGTTGAGCAGCTCCAGGTACCGCGTCAGCTGCTCGACGCCGTCGATCTCACCGCGGCGCTTGATCTCCACCGCCACCGAGCCGCCGTCGGCGTCGCGGGCCATGATGTCGACCGGGCCGATCGCCGTCGGGAATTCGCGGCGGACCAGGGTGTAGCCCTCGCCGAGGGTCTTGATGTGCTCGGCCAGCAGCTCCTGCAGGTGCGCCTCGACGCCGTCCTTCTGCAGGCCGGGTTCCGCGCCCAGGGCCTGGGTGTAGTCGTGGAAGACCTCCTCGATGGAGATCACCAGTTTTTCGCCCTGCTTGTTCTCGACGATCCAGATCTTGCCGTCCTCGATCAGCCAGCAGGGTGGGCTCATCCAGTTCAACGGCTTGTACGCGCGGTCGTCGGAGTGGACCGACACCGAGCCGTCGGACTTCACGAGCAGCAGGCGGGTGGCCATCGGCAGGTGGGCGGTGAGCCGGCCGGCGTAGTCGACCTGGCACCGCGCGATCACGAGACGCACCCGAGGAGGGTAGGACAGAGTCGGTGATACTGGTCGGGTGGACCCCATTCAGCGTGTCGCGTCCCGTGAGGTGTACCGGAACAACTGGATGACCGTGCGGGAGGACGAAATCCGCCGCCCGGACGGCTCGCCGGGCATCTACGGCGTGATCGACAAACCCGCGTACGCGCTCGTCATCCCGCAGGACGGCGACCGGTTCCAGCTGGTCGAGCAGTTCCGCTACCCGGTCGGCGAGCGCCGCTGGGAGTTCCCCCAGGGCACCGCGCCCGACCGGGCCGAGGTGCCTGCCGCCGAGCTCGCCGCGCGCGAGCTGCGCGAGGAAACCGGGCTGCGGGCCGGTTCGATGGTCTCGCTCGGCAAGCTCGACGTCGCCCCCGGCATGAGCAGCCAGCGCGGCTGGGTGTTCCTCGCCACGGACGTCACCGAGGGCGAACCCGAGCGCGAGCACGAAGAACAGGACATGCGCAGCGCGTGGTTCTCGCGGGCGGACGTCGAGAAGATGATCCTCGCCGGCGAGATCACCGACGCGCAGACGATCGCCGCGTGGGCCCAGCTCATGCTGTACGAGCGGCTCCGGCCTTGAGCATCCCGCGGATCACCAGGTGGTGGAACGGCTTGATCACCGCGAAGTAGGCGGGCCCGACGCGGTTGTGGAAGTGCACGATCGTGCCGAGCCGGAACCCGCGCGGCACCGCCTCGACCGTGAGGTACCCGCTCAGGTGACTGTCGTCCACGCCCGCGACCAGGTAGCGCTCCGGATCGCCGGACCGGACGGTGAAGAACGCGACCCGGTCGCCGGGTGCGAACCCGACGTCTTCGGGCCGGAGCCGGCCGGTCCGCGGCACCGAGGCGGTGTCCAGCCGCAGGGCCTTGGCCAGCAGGTAGCGGACGCCGAAGAGCCCCTTCACCCACCACGGCGACCAGCCGAACACGCCCGCGACGAACTCGCGCAGGCTGTTCTCGCTCGCGATCTCCTTGAATTCGACGTAGTCGGCGCCATCGACGTAAGGCTCGGTCATTTCCGTCTCCCCAGAACGAGTTCCAGCGCGCTCTTGAGCTGGCGGCCGGACAGCGGGGGCACGATCTGCCCCGCGCCGACGACGACCAGGTACAGCGCCTGCGCGAGGTCGGCGTCGCCGCTGATCTCGGTCAGGTAGGTCACGCGGGTGCGGTCGACGCGCTCTTGGACCGCCCGCGCTTCGGCGTCCTGCAGGGCCCACGCCCGGACGGCGATCTCCAGCTCCGGCCCGGGTCCCGGCGCGAGGACGAGCTTCAGCAGCGCGCCCAGCCGATCGCCGTCGGCCGCTTCGGCCTGCTCGACGAACCGGGTCGTGCGTTCGGCTTCGAAGTGCTCCAGCAGGGCCGTGCGGAAGCCGCCCATGCCCTTGAAGTGGTGGTAGAACGAGCCCTTCGACAGGCCGAGGCGCTCGGTCAGCCGCTCGATCGTCACCGATGGCGCGCCCTGCTCCGCCAGCAGCACCAGCCCCGCGTCCAGCCAGTCCCGTTTGCCCGCCATGGCCATACCATACCGTATGGTACGGATCGCAAGTGCCAGAAACCGCACTTTCCCTAGGAAAGTGCGGTTTCGGGCTCAGTCGGGCCAGGAGGGCTTGCGCTTCTCCAGGAACGCGGCCATGCCTTCACGCGCGCCGGGCAGTTGCGACGCCGAGGCCATGACCTCCAGCGCGATCGCGTACGCGTCGGCCTCGGGCCGGTCGAGCTGGGCGTAGAGCGTGACCTTGCCCATCGCCTTGCTGGCCCGGCTACCGCGCGTCGCCCGCGCCAGCAGCTCCGCGACGGCGTCGTCGAGCTGCTCGTCGGGAACGACCCGGTTGACCAGGCCCCACTCCAACGCCGTGGGCGCGTCGATGACGTCACCGGTCAGCGCCAGCTCCATCAGGCGCTTGCGGCCGATCGAGCGCGCCACCGGCACCGCCGGCGTGTGGCAGAACCAGCCGCCCTTGCCGCCGGGCAGCGCGAAGCCCGCCGATTCGGCGGCGATCGCGAGGTCGCAGGACGCCACGAGCTGGCAGCCGGCCGCCGTGGCCAGGCCGTGCACCCGCGCGATGACCACCTGCGGCACGGACTCCATCGTCTTCATCAGGTCCGTGCACAGCGTGAGCAGCTCGCGCACGCCCATCAGGTCGCGCGCGGCGACGTCGCCGAAGTCGTGGCCGGCGGAGAACACCGGGCCGGCGCCGGCCAGCACGATGCCGGTCGCGTCGGACGTGCCCGCCTCGCGGAACGCGACGAGCAGCTCCGCCAGGTGGTCCGCGGACAGCGAGTTGCGCCGCGCCGCGCGGTTCATCGTGATCGTGACGGTGTCGCCGTCGCGCTTGACCAGGATGTGGTGGTACTCGGTCATGCCTCGACGGTAACTCGTCGGAACGTGCGCCGATAGCTGTCCGGGCCGACGCCGACTTCGGCGTGCATCCGCCGTCGCAGGTTCGCCGCCGAACCCAGCCCGGAGCGCGCCGCGACCCGCTCGACCGGCAGCTGCGTCGTCTCCAGCAACCGCTGCGCGAGCCGGACGCGCTGGACCCGCAGCCAGCGCCCGGGCGTCACGCCGGTGGCCGCCGCGAACTCGCGGTGGAACGTCCGCTCGCTCATCCGCGCGTGCCCGACGAGGTCGTCGACGCCGATCCCGGACCCGAGCCGTGCCAGCGCCCAGTCCATTGTGGACGCCATACCGGGCTGGGCGGCCTTCGGCGGCAACGGGTTGTCGACGTACTGCCGCTGCCCGCCTTCCCGCGCCGGCGGCATCACCAGGCGGCGGGCGAGCGCGGCGGCGACCTCCGCGCCGTGGTCGCGCCGGACCAGGTACAGGCAGAGGTCGAGGCCGCCGACGACGCCCGCGGACGTCAGGACACCGCCGTCGTCGGTGTAGAGCACGTCCCGCTGGAGGTCCGCCCGCGGCGCGGCGCGGGCCAGCGCGTCGAGGTCACGCCAGTGCGTGGTCGCCGGGCGGCCGTCGAGCAGTCCGGCGGCGGCCAGGGTGAACGCGCCGGAGCACAACCCGGCGACCGTCCGCCCGTCCCGGTGCGCGCGCCGCAACGCGCTCGCCGCCGCCGGAGGCACCGCGGCGAGCGGGTCGTCGCGGCCCGGGGCCAGCACGAGGTCGCAGCCGTCGAGCCCGGCGAGCCCGTGCGTGGCCGCGACGTCACCGAACGGCGAAACGGCCGTGCGCACCCGGCCCGGGCTGCACAACCGCAGGGTGAACGGGCCGATCCCGCTGTCGGTCCGGTCCTGGCCCCAGACCTCGCCGATCACCGCGAGGTCGAACACCCGGGTGCCGGGCAGCAGCAGAACGCCGATCGTGCGCATGGCAGGAAAGTACCGCATCGCGCGTCTTCTGCCACTCCCCCGGCTCGGCGAAGCCCGCGAAACTCGACGCCATGACCGAAACGGCACTCATCCTCATCGACGTCCAGCGCGGGTTCGACGACGCGGCGTTCTGGGGCCCGCGCAACAACCCCGGCGCCGAAGCGAACATGAAGGCGCTGCTCGACGCGTGGCAGGAGCGGCGGCTGCCCGTCGTGCTCGTGCACCACGACTCGGCGAAACCGGACTCGCCGCTGCGGCCCGGCCAGCCGGGCAACGACTTCAAGCCCGAACTCGACGGCGCGCGGCCGGACCTGGTGTTCGGCAAGAAGGTCAACTCGGCCTTCATCGGCGACGTCGACCTCGACGCGTGGCTGCGCAAGCGCGGCATCACGAGCTTCGTCCTGGCCGGGATCCAGACGAACTTCTGCTGCGAAACCACCGCGCGGATGGGCGGGAACCTCGGCTACGACGTGACTTTCGCGCTCGACGCGACGTTCACCTTCGACCTCCCGGAGGTGACGGCCGACGAGCTGTACCGCGTGACGGCGGCGAACCTGGCGAACCAGTTCGCCACCGTCAAGTCCACAAAGGACATCCTGGCGGCGCTCAGCTGAGCCCGTTGCGCTCCCGCACGAGGTCGACGATGCCCGCCATGATGTCGGTCAGTTCGTAGTCCTTGGGCGTGAACACCCGGGCGATGCCGCGTTCGGTGAGCAGCGCGGCGTCGTCCGGCGGGATGATCCCGCCGACGATCACCGGCACGTCGCCGGCACCCGCGGCGCGCAGGCCGTCGACGACGTTCGGGACGACTTCCAGGTGCGAGCCGGACAGCACGGACAACCCGACGACGTGCACGCCCTCCTGCACCGCCGCCGCGACGATCTGCTCGGGCGTCAGCCGGATGCCCTGGTAGACGACCTCGAAACCGACGTCGCGCGCCCGGACGGCGACCTGCTCGGCGCCGTTGGAGTGCCCGTCGAGGCCCGGCTTGCCGACCAGGATCCGCAGCCGCTCGCCCAGTTCGGCTTCGGTGACGCGGACGCGTTCGCGCACCCGCTCGATCCCCGGGTCGCCGTTGCCCGCGGCCGCCGCGGAAACGCCGGTGGGCGCCCGGTATTCGCCGAACACCTCGCGCAGCGCGCCGGACCACTCGCCGGTGGTCACGCCGGCCCGCGCACAGTCCACAGTGGCCTCGAAGAGGTTTTCCGTCGTCTGCGCGCGTTCCTTCAGCGCGGCCAGCGAGCGCTCGACGGCGTCGTTGTCCCGCCCGGTGCGCCACTCTTCGATCGCGGTGACGGCGGCCTTTTCGACGGCGGGGTCGATCGTCTCGATCGCCTTCGCGCCCTCGGCCTGCAGCGGCGACGGCTCGGTCGTCGCGAACTTGTTGACCCCGACCAGGATCCGCTCGCCGTTCTCCATCCCGCGCCGGTATTCGGCGAGGGAGGTGACCAGCTGCGACTTCATGTAGCCGCTCTCGACCGCGGCGACCGCACCCCCGAGGTCCTGCACGCGGGCGATCTCCTCGCGCGCACCGGCCATGATCTCGTCGACCTTGGCCTGGATGACGTGCGAGCCGTCGAAGATGTCCTCGTACTCCAGCAGATCCGTCTCGAACGCGAGCACCTGCTGCATCCGCAGCGCCCACTGCTGGTCCCACGGCCGGGGCAGGCCGAGCGCCTCGTTCCAGGCGGGCAGCTGGATCGCGCGGGCGCGCGCGCCGCGGGACAGCGACACCGCGAGCATCTCCAGCACGATCCGCTGGACGTTGTTCTCCGGCTGGGCTTCGGTGAGCCCGAGCGAGTTGACCTGGACGCCGTAGCGCAGGCGGCGCGCCTTCGGATCCGTTACGCCGTAACGGTCCCGCGTGATCTCGTCCCAGAGCGCGGTGAACGCGCGCATCTTGGACATCTCCTCGACGAACCGGACGCCGGCGTTGACGAAGAACGAGATCCGCGCGACCACCTTGGCCATGTCGGCCTGCTCGACCTGCCCGGAGTCGCGGACCGCGTCGAGCACGGCGATCGCGGTGCACAGCGCGTACGCGACCTCCTGCGTCGGCGTCGCGCCGGCTTCCTGCAGGTGGTAGCTGCAGATGTTGATCGGGTTCCACTTCGGCACGTGGTGCACGGTCCACGCGATCATGTCGGTGATCAGCCGCAGGCTCGGCCCCGGCGGGAAGATGTAGGTCCCGCGGGAGAGGTATTCCTTGATGATGTCGTTCTGCGTGGTGCCGGTGAGCTTCGCGAGGACTTCGTCGACGTCGCGCCCCTCGGCTTCGGCCTGCTCGCGCGCCACGGAGACGTACAACGCGAGCAGCCACATGGCCGGCGCGTTGATCGTCATCGACGTGTTCGCCTCGGCGAGCGGGATGCCGTCGAAGAGCCGCCGCATGTCACCGATGTGCGAGACCGGCACGCCGACCTTGCCGACCTCGCCGCGGGAGAGCTGGTGGTCCGGGTCGTAGCCGGTCTGGGTCGGCAGGTCGAACGCCACCGAGAGCCCGGTCTGCCCCTTCGCGAGGTTGCGCCGGTAGAGCTCGTTCGACGCCGCCGCGGACGAGTGCCCGGCGTACGTGCGCATCACCCACGGTCGGTCTCGCTCGTGGTCCGTTGGGTACGGCACTGGGCACCTCCGGCGGTGGACGTTTCGTCGAGTGTACCGACCGGTAACTTTTGGTGGCAGTGGAATCCGACACGTCCGGGTGACTCAGTGCGCGGCCTGCGCCCGCGCGATCAGGTCGCGGACGCGCTCGGCGTCCGGCACCCCGAAGGTCACCGTGCCGACCCCACCTTTCCCGGTCGACGACCACGGCGAGCTTGGTCGGCCCGCCGTCGGCGTGGGGGAAGATGGCGGTGAACGCGGCCGGTTGCCTCAGGCGGCCGAGGTGTCCGGCTCCGGCGGTGCCTGGCGGGCCTTGGCCTCGTCGATGGCCTTGGCCAGCAGGTCGCGCACGCGCTTCGGCTCGCCGACGCCGATCAGCGTCACCGCGCCGGGCGTGCCGAACGTGAGCGTGCCCGTGCGCGACGGTCCGGGCTTGAGAACCGGCGCCGCCAGGCCGGCCAGTTCGCTGGCGCGTTCCTTCTGCCGGAACAGGCCCGAGCGCGCGATGATCCGGCTGTCCGTCACCGCGTACGTCGTGCGCCCGAGCGCGAGGTAGCGGACGAGCGAACGGCCGATCGCGCCGTACAGACCGATGGCGAGGACGACCACGGCCGCGACCGCGGTGGCACCGGCCGGCCGCTGCGCGAGCAGGAACCACAGCGCGGCGGCGGTGACGACGAGCCCGGCAGGGGCGATCACCCCGTCCGCGGCGACGTAGAGCGGGCGCTGGACCGGCTCTCCCGCCCAGAGCACGCGCTCACCGGGCAGAAGCTCGATTTCCCCTGCTGACATGGCAGAACACTACTCTGCGCGGGCCCCTCCCGCCGAGCTCGCACGCTCCGTGTCCGGCCGGTCGCTGCGCGGCGAACGGTGTGACCGAAATCCGCGAGACCAGGGGCGTTCCCGTCGGTTAGCGTGGCGGCCGTGACGTGGAGCGTGTACGGGTCTTACCTGGTCATCGTGGTCCTGATCGTGCTCGCGCCGGGGCCCGACACGATGGTGATGCTGAAGAACGCGCTGTCCGGCGGGTTCCGCGGCGGGCTGCTCGCGTCGCTCGGCATCTTCGCCGGCAACGCCGTGCAGGGCAGTGCCGCGGCGCTCGGGCTCGGCGTCCTCATCGCGCGTTCGCAACCGGTGTTCCTCGCGCTGAAGTGGGTCGGCGCGGCCTACCTCGTCTTCCTCGGCGTCCAGGCGCTGCGCGGGGCCTGGCGCGGCAACTACGAAGTCGTCGCGCAGGCGCAGCGCCGCAAGGGCGGCGGCTTCCGGCGGTTCCGCGAAGGGTTCCTCTCCAACATCACCAACCCGAAGGTGCTGGTGCTGTACCTGTCGGTGCTCCCGCAGTTCCTCGACCCCGGCCGCACGACGACGTGGGACGCGCTGGCGCTGGCCTACACCGTCGCCGTGCTCGGTGCGGCGTGGCTGCTGGTGCTGCTGGTGTTCGTGCACCGCGTGCGCGCGTGGCTCGAACGCCGCCGGGTGCGCCGTACGCTGGACGGCGTCACCGGCACCGCGCTGCTCGGCTTCGGCGCCGCTCTCGCACTGGAGTCCTGATGTCCGTGAGCACGTACGCGGGGTTCGCCGCGATGATGGCGTTCCTGGCGATGATGCCCGGCCCGGACACGATGGTCGTGCTGAAGAACGCATTGACGGGCGGCGCCCGCGGCGGCGCGTGGGCGTGCGCGGGTATCACGGCCGCGAACTTCCTCCAGGGCACGGCGGCGGCCCTCGGCCTGGGCGCGGTGCTGACGCGCTCCCAGCCGGTGTTCGAAACGGTGAAGTGGCTGGGCGCGGCCTACCTGGTCTTCCTGGGAGTCCAGGCCCTGCGCGGCGCCTGGCGCGGCGACTACGCGGCCCTGGACGACGTCCGCCGCGCCCGCGCCTCCCGCGGCCGCCGCTTCCGGGAGGGTTTCCTTTCCAACATCACCAACCCCAAGGTGATCGTGCTGTACCTGTCGGTGCTCCCGCAGTTCCTGACCCCGACGTCGACGTTCGGCGATTCCCTGCTGCTGGCGTACACGGTGGCGGCGCTGGGACTGGTGTGGCAGGTGCTGCTGCTGTTCTTCGTGCACCGGGTGCGCGGCTGGGTGCAACGCCGCCGCGTCCGCCGCGCGATGGACGGCGTGACGGGCACGGCCCTTTTGGGCTTCGGCGCGGCGCTCGCCCTGGAGTCCTGACCTGCCTTTCGCGCTCCCGGCGGTTCGTGCGCGGCCCGGTTCCTGTGGGTGGACTTGCGGATCGCCGAGTAGCCCACAACCGGCGGCGGTGGCGTGCGGGGTTTCTGTGCAATCGCCCCAACTCGAAGGTCCTCGTCTTCTAGCTGTCGATGCTGCCGCAGTTCCTGACCCCGGGCTCGACGATCACCGAGTCTCTACTCCTCGCCGGAACCGTGGGCGTGCTCGCGACGCTCTGGCGCTCGCCGGAGTCCATCGCGTCCGCGCGTGGCTCCGGCGACGCCGCACTCTCGACGGCGTCACCGGCACCGCACTCGTCGGTTTCGGAGCGGCGTTTAAAGCGTCCGGTCCAGCCAGTCGTAGACGCGGCCGGTCGCGAGGCGCTGGGCACCGACGTGGCAATGCGCGTCCGCGCCCTCCTCCGCCGTGAACGTCAGCAGCGTCTTCGGCGCGTTCAGGTGCGCGTACAGCCGCCGGGGTTCGGTCTCCTGCTCGCCGCCGAAGAACAGGTCGTCCGCTGCTTCGCAGACCAGCGTCGGGCACGTGATCTGCTCCGCGATGCCATCCTCCAGCGTGTACTCCAGGTACTTCGCGACGAACTCGCGGTCGGTCGCCGCGCCCAGGACGTAGCGGCCGTGGTCGCACGCCCAGCGCAGGGTCGGGCTCGCCTCGCGGCCCGCTGCCAGCAGCGCGTCGAACTCCGGGTCCTCCTCCGCGTTCGCCCGGCGGACGATCTCCGCGCGGTCCCACGGCAGGAACCCGGCCACCGCCGCGCCCGCGTCGTACACGCCGTCCACCGCGACGAGCGCCGCCAGCCGGCTTTCGAACGCCGCCGCGCGCGGGGCCAGCATGCCGCCGAGGCTGATGCCGAGCAGCGCGACGCGGTCCGGGTCGACGCCCTCGATGCCGAGGACGAAGTCCACCACCGGCGTGACGACGTGCTCCCAGTCCGGCCGGAACACCAGGTCGTCGTGCCGGATCGCGCTCGGCTGGCCCGGACCGTCGAACGTCAGCACGTGGTAGCCGCGCTCGGCGCCGCCCGCCGCGCCCAGGTAGTGGCATTCCTCGGCGCTGCCGTCGAACCCGCTGTGGATCAGCAGCACCGGCTTCGGGCCGGCGCCCGGCGCGCGGTAGAAGTAGCCGCGCAAAACCGTGCCCTCGTACGGGATTTCGACCGGCTCGGCGACGGCGGCCCGCCGGAAGCACTCGACGCTGCGGTCGTAGGCCGCCGCGATGCGCGGGTCCGCCGGGTCGCCGTGCAGGAAGAACTCCGCCGAGAAGTAGTACGTCGACGCGCGCAGCAGCAGGTCGCGCGCGGTCACCGGGCTCGCGTCGGCCGCTTCGGCGTACAAGCGGTCGGCCAGGCCGCGGTAGGCGTCGTGCCAGCTGTCGTAATCGCCCTGCTTCACCGTCGACGCCGCCGCGAGGACCTCGCCGAAGTCCGAGCCGCCGTAGGCCGCGTGGCCGAACAGGCGGAGGGTCTCGAACCAGAACTGGACGTCTTCTTCGAACATGAGCTGCTTCATCGGATCTCTTCCTCCACGAAGGTTTCGAACGACCGGGCGGCCCGCCCGGTGACCTGCTCGACGACGGGCGTGACGCGGTCTTCGGCGCCGCGCCGGATGTCTTCGTCGAGCGCGGCGAGCACGCGCGCGAACTCGGCGGGGATGCCGGACGCGGTCAGGCGAGCCGCGTACTCGGCCGTGCCGACCGGGCGGTGGCGCACCGCGCGGCCGGTCCGCGCGGCGATGATCGATGCGGCTTCGGAATAGCTCAAAGCACCAGGACCGGTCAGCACGTGTTCGGTGTTGTGCGGTTCGGCGTCGGTCAGCGCGCGGACGGCGACCGCCGCGATGTCCCCGGCGTCGACGAACGCGACCCGGCCGTCACCGGTGGCGGTCACGATCTCGCCGTCCCGCACGCCCTGCGCGACCAGGTGCTCGCCGGTGAAGTTCTGCATGAACCACGACGGGCGCAGCACGGCCCACTCCGGCACCGTCCGCACCAGCCGCGGCAGCTCGCCGAGGCCGGGCGTGTCGTCGGTGACGGCGGACGAGCTCAGCAGCACGATCCGGCGGACCCCGGCGTCGAGCGCGTCCGCCACGAACGGCGCCACCAGGCCCGCGGGAGCGGCTTCGCCGATCGGCGCGACGAGGTAGACGGCGGAGGCGCCGCGCAGGGCCTCGGCGTGGGTGGCGCGGTCGGCCCAGTCGAACCGGACCTGACCGGGCTCGCCGGGCTTGCGGGTCGCCGCGCGCGCCTCGGCGCCGTTCGCGCGCAGGCCCGCGACGACCCGCCGGCCGGTGGTGCCGGTGCCGCCGACGACCAGGACGTCAGCCACGGTCGCCGCCGGCGAAAGCCTCGGTCAGCGCGTCGGTGCCGCCGAGCAGCTCCGCCGCCGCCTGCGGGCTCCAGTAGTCGCGGTAGCGGCGGATCTCGCCGTTCTCGACGGTGATCACGGCGATGTAGGACAGCTCGTACGGCCGCTGCGTCGCGACGACGACGCCGGCGACGGCGAACTCGGCGACGACCACGGCCGGGTCGGTTGTCTCGTGCACGGTCTTCGCCGTGACCTCCCGGATGTCCAGGAGGTTCGGGTAGTCGCGCAGGTACTCGCGGATGGCGTCGCGGCCCTCGACGCGCGCCGGGTAGCCCGGAGCGGCGAACGGGAATTCGAGGACGCCGTCCTCGGCCCAGAGCCCGGCGAACCCGGCCATGTCGTGCTTCAGCAGCAGCTCGAGCGCGTGGTCTACGAAGTCGCGCATCGCAGCCTCCTTACGTTCGGACGATACGGTACCGTCCCGACGTAAGACTAGACGGGACGGTACCGTCCCGTCCACCCGCTACACTGCCGCCATGGCACGCACCCCGACCGGCGCCGCGGTCCTCCAGCCCGAGGTCACGCAGGCCATCAGCGAAGCCGTCATGTGGGAACTCGCCGAGCAGGGCTACGGGCGGCTGTCGATGGAGGCCGTCGCGAAACGCGCCGGTGTCAGCAAGAGCGCGCTGTACCGGCGGTGGGCGTCGAAGGAGCACATGATCGCCTCCGTGGTGACGGAGTTCAGCGTGACCCGCGCGGCGGAGGTCGACACCGGCTCGCTGCGCGGAGACCTGCGCGAGACGATGCAGGCGCTGATCGACTGGCTCACGCACCCGCTGTTCTCGCGGATCCTGCCGGACCTGGTCGCGGAGGACGCCCGCACCCCGGAGCACGGCCGCGGCTTGCGCGAGGCCATCGGCGGCCCGCGCCGCGAGGTCGGCGAAGCGATGCTGCGCCGCGCGATCACCCGCGGCGAGCTGCCCGCGAACCTGGACATGGAGATGGCGCTGGACGCCCTCGCGGCACCGATCTACTGGCGGCTGGTGGTCCGGCTGGCCGAGGCGGAGCCGGACTACGTGGACCGCCTGGTGGCGTACGCCCTGCGCGCGCTGGGGGCCCGGGAGGTGTGAGTCAGAGCAGGTCGGCCAGATCCATCGCGAAGTCGAACGGATCCGAGACCGCCAGCTTGCGCTTGTGCGCGCCGGACGACGTGTACACCCGGGTCGTCGGGTCGAGCCGGTAGCAGAAGACCGTGAGCCCGCGGACGTCGTCGGTCTCGTTCTCCACGCGCCAGAAGTGCGGGATCCCGGCGGCGGCGTACTCCGCGGGCTTGTCCGTCTGGTCCGCGGTGATCGAGCCGGGTGACATCACTTCGATCACCAGCGAGCAGTGCTCCGGCCGCAATACCTCGTCGGTGTCGAGCGACGCGTCGTAGACCACCAGGTCGGGACGGCGGTTGAGCAGCGGCACGTCCCGCAGGCGGAGATCGACGTCGAACTCCACCGCCAGTTCGGCTCCGCATGCCTCCTCGAGCGCGTAAGACATCCGCCGGATGATCTTCTGGTGCGGGCGGCGCGGGGCCGGGTTCACGACAATCGCTCCGTCGACGATCTCGATGACACGGCAGACTTCCTCGGGCAGCGCTTCGTACCCTTCGACCGAAAGGCCTTCGGGGGGGAGCACCATCCAGTCGGGCAGCGCCGTCATCGCAACCCCCTGTCCGCGGTTTACAGAAGTTTACGATACCTGTCGCATGCTCAGGCCCGCCCGGGCTCGCCGCTCACCCGCTCGATGTTCGCGCCCAGCCGGTTCAGGTTCTCCACGAAGTGCGGGTAGCCGCGGTCGATGTGGAAGACGTCCCAGACCTCCGTGACGCCGTCCGCGCACAGGCCCGCCAGCACCAGGCCGGCGCCCGCGCGGATGTCGGAGGCCCAGACCGGGGCACTCGAGAGCTGCGGGACGCCGCGCACCACCGCGTGGTGGCCGTCCGTACGGGCGTCGCCGGACAGGCGGACCATCTCCTCGATGAACCGGAAGCGCGCCTCGTAGACGTTCTCCGTGATCATCGACGTGCCCTCGGACACCGCCGACAGCGCCACCGCGAAGGGCTGCAGGTCGGTCGCGAAGCCGGGGTACGGCAGCGTCACCCAGTCGACCGCTTTCGGGCGCTCCGGCTGGATCACGCGGAAGCCCTTGTCGTCGAACGTCTCGACCTCGGCGCCGGCGAGTTCCAGCTTGTTCAGCACCAGGTCGAGGTGGTGCGGGTTGACGCCGCGGACAGTGATGTCGCCGCGGGTCATCGAGGCGGCGAACGCCCAGGTCGCGCCGACGATCCGGTCGCCGATCACGCGGTGCTCGGTCGGGTGCAGCTTCTCGACGCCGTGGACCGTGAGCGTCGACGTGCCCGCGCCTTCGATCTTCGCGCCCATCTCGACGAGCATCGTGCAGATATCGGCGATTTCGGGCTCGCGCGCGCAGTTGTCGATGACCGTGGTGCCCTCGGCCAGCACGGCCGCCATCAGGATGTTCTCGGTCGCGCCGACGCTCGGGAAGTCGAGCCAGATCTGCGCGCCGACCAGCGTCTCGGCCTTCGCGACGACGCAGCCGTGCTCGATCGTGCTCGTCGCGCCCAGCTTGCGCAGGCCGTTCTGGTGCATGTCCAGCGGGCGCGAGCCGATCGCGTCGCCGCCCGGCAGGGCCACGACGGCCTGCTTCAGCCGGCCGACCAGCGGCCCCAGCACGCAGACGGACGCGCGCAGCTTGCCCATCGCCGCCGAGTCCGCGCGGTGCGACAGCTCGGCTGGCGTCGTGATGGTGGCGGTGTCGCCCTCGATGACGACCTCGCAGCCGACGCTCCGCAGCACGTCGCCCATCAACGGGACGTCCAGGATCTGCGGGCAGTTCGTGATGGTCGTGGTGCCTTCCGCGAGGAGGGCCGCGGCCATCAGCTTCAGCACGCTGTTCTTGGCGCCGACCACGTCGACCTCGCCGACCAGCCGGGCTCCGCCATGCACGTCGAAGTGCTCGCTCATGGCCGCCAATCATGCCCTCTCGCCCGGATTCGGCCCGGGCGGGGGCCGCTATGGTGGGTTCATGGTCGTTCGCATCAACCGCGTCTACACGAAGGTCGGCGACAACGGCACGACCGCGCTCGGCGACGGGTCCCGCGTGCCCAAGACGTCCGCCCGGCTGGGCGCGTACGCGGACACCGACGAGACGAACTCGGTGCTGGGCCTGGCGATCGCGATGGGCGGTTTGCCGGACGAAGTGGCGGACGTGCTGCGTACGGTGCAGAACGATCTCTTCGACGTCGGCGCCGACCTGTGCCTGCCGATCTCCGACGACCCGCCGTACCCGCCGCTGCGGATCACCGAGAAGTACGTCGAGCGGCTCGAGGGCTGGTGCGACGAGTTCAACGAGCGCCTGCCGAAGCTGACGTCGTTCATCCTGCCGGGCGGGACGCCGGGAGCGGCGTTCCTGCACCAGGCGCGCACGGTGTCCCGGCGCGCGGAGCGTTCGGCGTGGGCGCTGTACGAGGCCGAGCCGGAGACGACGAACCCGATCGCGCTCAAGTACCTGAACCGGCTCTCGGACCTGCTGTTCATCCTCTCCCGGCTGGCGAACCCGGACGGCGACGTGCTGTGGCAGCCGGGCGGGCAGCCTTAGCTCAGGGTCGGTCCACCAGTACAGCGTCGTGGAGTCGCTGGGCCAGGGGGGTTCCGCGGCGCCTCGAAGCTCGAAATCGTCGACGGCGAGGTCGACGCGACGCCACCCCGCCTCCCTGGGCTCGATCGCACCGCAGCTGAACCGGATCGTCCTCCCAGAAGCACACGCCGCAGATCTCGTAGGAGCCCGGGGGCTCCCCGAACACCAGGTGCCCGCGGCAGGGGCACGGATAGCCCGCTTCGGCAGCTACGAGCGTCAGCCGTGCTCGCGCGCCGCCCGAAAGCGCTCGAGCTCCGGCAGCTCGTCGAACTCGCCCATCAGATCCCCCAGCCCTCCCGCAGCGTCGCCAGCGCCTGGTGGAAGCCCGGGAAGGTCTTCTTCACGCAGTCCGGGTCGTCCAGGGTGATGCCGTCCGTGTGCAGGCCCGTGATGCTGAACGCCATCGCGATCCGGTGGTCGCGGCGGCACTTGATCTGCGCGCCGACCGGCGTGCCCGGCTGGATCTCGATCCAGTCGCGGCCCGTCTCCACCTCGATGCCCAGTGCGCGCAGGTTCTCCTCGCACGCGTCCAGGCGGTCGCACTCCTTGATGCGCGTGTTGTAGACGTCCTCGATGCGCACCGGCCCGGACGCGAACGGGGCGATCGCCGCCAGGGTCGGGACGGTGTCCGAGATGTCGCGCATGTTCACCGTGACGCCGCGCAGGCCGTCCGACGGGCCGGCCACCGTGACCGAATCGGGAGTCAGCTCGACGTGCGCGCCCATCTGCTCCAGGACGTCCACGAAACGCAGGTCGCCCTGCAGCGCGGACGAGCCGAGGCCCGGGATGGTCACCGTGCGGCCGGTGACCGCCGCCGCGGCGAGGAAGTAGCTCGACGTCGACGCGTCGGGCTCCACCGGGTAGTCGCAGGCCTGGTACGGCGTCGGCGGGACGACGAACGTCTGGCCTTCGCGTCGGACGTCCACACCGAACTGCCGCATCATCGAAAGCGTGATCTCGACGTAGGGCACCGACACCAGGTCGGTCACCGTGATCCGCAGGCCCTCCGCGGTCAGCGGACCGAGCAGCAGCAACGCCGTCAGGAACTGCGAGGACAGCCCCGCGTCGAGGGTCAGCGAACCGCCCTTGACGCCGTTCGCGCGGACCGTCAGCGGGTGGTGGCCGGGCTCGCCCTCGAAGGTGAGGTCGACGCCGAGCTCCTGCAGCGCGTCGGTCAGCGGCCCGAGCGGGCGGCGGCGCATCTGGTCGGACGCGTCGAAGTGGAACGTCCCGGCGCCGGCCGCGGCCAGGGCGGGCAGGAACCGGGCCGTCGTGGCGCCGTCGCGGCAGAAGACGTCGGCGGAAGCGACGCCCGGTCCCGCGGGCCGGCCCTCGATGGTCCACGCGCCGGGCTGCCGGTCGACGCGGTAACCGAGCTTGACGAGCCCCTCGGCGAAGCCCTCGGTGTCGTCCGAGTGCAGCGGACGGCCGAGGGTCGTGGTGCCGTGCGCGGCGGCGGCCAGGAACAGGCCGCGGGCGGTGACGGATTTGGAGCCGGGGATCTCGACGAGGGTCACGAGCCCCAGTTTAGTGGGGCTGGATCTCGGCCATCGGGCCCCAGTCGGAGGCGTCCTGGACGTTGATGATCCGCGGGTTGTCCGAGATGTAGGCACCCAGGTTCGCGACCGCCCACTTGAAGTGGTCGGAGCCGACGTGCGCGACGGCGGCGTCCTGGCCTTCGAAGCCCTCGACCAGCACGTACGTGTTCGGGTCCTCGAGGCTCCGCGACCATTCGAAGAACCGGTTGCCGTCCTCGGCGCGGGTGTTCCGGGTGTAGTCGGCGACGATTTCCGGCCAGTTTTCGGCGTGCTCCGGCTTGACCGGGAACTTGACCACGATGAAGATCATGGCCTCAACCGTAAGCCAAAACGGCGGCCGTGACTGTCCCAGTTTGAGACAAGGACAGCGTCAGGAAGCCCGGGGAAGACGTCGCCCGGGCGGGGCGGATTCGAGCCAGGAGAGGAACCCGGTGAGCGCGCCCGGGCCCATGGCGATCTCGATCGCTTCCTGGGTCTCCGACTCGCAGCGCAGCACCGTCGAGCCCTCGGGAACGGCGTAGGCCTCGCTCCCGGACGGGTCGCGCCGGTCGGCGATCTGCATGCTTTCGCGCTGGAAGACGCGGTCCGGACCGGTCCGCAGGCTCCACACGCGGTACCAGACGAACTCGTCGCCCTCGTAGCGGCCGAGCCCCAGGTGCCAGCTGGACCGCGCGGCGTCCGGACGCCACCGCAGCGCGACGCTCACGCCCCCGCCGCGGCGCATCCGGATCCACCGCTGGCCGTACCAGGCGGCCAGCACGGCGAGCACGATCAGGAGCCCGACTACCACCACGGTGATCTTCACGGCCCGGCTCCTGCCCGTCTCGCGCTCAGGCCGACTGACCTGCCGCGCGGAGCTGGGCCGTGGCCCTCGTCCGCTCGGTCTCGTCGTCGGCGTTCAAGGCCGCCTTCGCCGCGTCGACGTCGATCTCGTCGGACAGTTCGGCGCTCTCGGCGAGGATGCTCACCCCGGTGGCGGTGACCGACAGGAACCCGCCGTGCACGGCCGCGCAGACCGTCTCGCCGTCGGTCGTCGTCACCTTGACGACGCCACCTTCGACGAGCTGCCCGAGCACGGGTTCGTGGCCGGCCATGATGCCGATCTCGCCCTCGGTGGTCTGGGCCACCACGAAAGTGGCGGTACCCGACCAGAGACGGCGCTCGACGGCCACCAGCTCCACGGACATCTCAGCCACGTAGCACTCCTTCGCTCGGGGTGTTACCACCGAGTGTAATAGGTCGGTCCTGAGTTACGAGAACGGCGGGGGCCCGTGTCCACAGTGGACACAGCCCCCGCCGCGCTCGGGAGATCACTTCTTGGTGATTTCCTTGTACTTCTTCTCGAGGTCTTCGAGGCCACCGATACCCAGGAACGCCTGCTCCGGGTAGTGGTCGAAGTCACCCTTGGTGATGCGGTCGAACGACTCGATCGTCTCCGACAGCGGCACCGTCGAGCCCGGGATCTGCGTGAACGCCTCGGCGACCAGCATGTTCTGCGACAGGAACCGCTCGATGCGGCGCGCGCGCTGAACGGTCAGCTTGTCCTCTTCCGAGAGCTCGTCCATACCGAGGATCGCGATGATGTCCTGCAGTTCCTTGTACTTCTGCAGGATCCGGATGACCTCGGAAGCCACGCGGTAGTGGTCCTCACCGACGATGGCCGGGTCGAGGATCGTCGACGTCGACGCCAGCGGGTCCACCGCCGGGAAGATGCCCTTCTGGAAGACACCACGCGAGAGCTCGGTGGTGGCGTCCAGGTGGGCGAACGTCGCGGCCGGGGCCGGGTCGGTGTAGTCGTCCGCGGGGACGTAGATCGCCTGCATCGAGGTGATCGACCGGCCTCGGGTCGAGGTGATCCGCTCCTGCAGCTGACCCATCTCGTCGGCCAGCGTCGGCTGGTAACCCACGGCCGAAGGCATGCGGCCCAGCAGGGTCGACACCTCGGAACCGGCCTGGGTGAACCGGAAGATGTTGTCGATGAACAGCAGCACGTCCTGGTTCTGCACATCGCGGAAGTACTCCGCCATGGTCAGCGCGGACAGGGCGACGCGCATGCGCGTGCCCGGCGGCTCGTCCATCTGGCCGAACACGAGGGCGGTGTCGTTGATGACGCCGTCCTCGGACATCTCCAGGAAGAGGTCGTTGCCCTCGCGGGTGCGCTCGCCGACACCGGCGAACACCGAGGTACCACCGAAGTTCCGGGCGACGCGGGTGATCATCTCCTTGATGAGCACCGTCTTGCCGACGCCGGCACCGCCGAACAGGCCGATCTTGCCGCCCTCGACGTACGGGGTCAGCAGGTCGACGACCTTGAGGCCGGTCTCCAGCATCGTCGTCTTGCCCTCGAGCTGGTCGAAGGAAGGCGGGTTGCGGTGGATGCCCCAGCGCTCGAGGTCGTCGCCGTAGCCGGGCTCGTCGAGGCACTCGCCGAGGGCGTTGTAGACGTGGCCCTTGACCTTGTCGCCGACCGGGACCGTGATCGGGCCGCCGGTGTCGGTGACCTCGGCGCCGCGCACCAGGCCGTCCTGCGGCTGCAGGGAGATGGTGCGGACGAGGTTGTCACCCAGGTGGCTGGCCACCTCGAGGGTCACGGTCTTGCGGAGCTGCTCGAACTCGATCTCGACCTTGAGGGCGTTGAACTGGTCGGGCACGGAACCGCGCGGGAACTCGACGTCGACGACCGGCCCGGTCACCGAGACGATGCGCCCCTTGGCGCGCGGGGCTTCAGTACTGGTCATCAATCATCACTTCCTGCTGCGGTGAGCGCGTTCGCGCCACCGACGATTTCGGAGATCTCCTGGGTGATCTGCGCCTGGCGGGCCTGGTTCATCTCCCGCGTCAGGTTGCCCACCAGCTCGTTCGCGTTGTCCGACGCCGCCTTCATCGCGGTCCGGCGGGCGGCCAGTTCGGACGCCGCGGACTCGAGGAAAGCCGCGTAGAGACGCGTGTTGATGTACTTCGGCAGGAGCGCGTCCAGCAACTTGTCGGCACTGGGCTCGAACTCGTAGCTGGGGAGCAGCCCGGCGGGCTTCTCCTCTTCGCCTTCGGAGTACTCGACCTCGAGCGGCGCGACGCGCTTGGCGATCGGCCGCTGGGTCAGCATCGACACGAACTCGGTGTAGACGATGTGGATCTCGTCGACACCCGTGATGCCGTCGGCGTTGCCGTGCGCGTCGTCCGCGCCCAGCATGAACGACTCCACCAGGGCGTCCCCGACCTCGACCGCGTTGGTGTAGCCCGGCTGGTCGGAGAAGCCCGTCCAGCCGTTCACGACGTCGCGGTTGCGGAACCGGTAGTAGTTCAGCCCCTTGTTGCCGGTGACGTAGACCTCGGGCTCCTTGCCCTCCTTGCGGAGGAGGGCAAGCAGCTCTTCGGTCGCGCGCAGCACGTTGGAGTTGTACCCGCCGCACTGGCCCTTGTCGCTGGTCACGACCAGGACAGCGGCCCGCTTCGGGTTCGGGCGCTCGACCAGCATGGGGTGGTCGAGCGTGGTGGCCGCGCCGGCCAGCGCCGAGAGCACGTTGGTGATCTCGTCCGCGTACGGCCGGGAGGCGGCGACCCGCGCCCGCGCCTTCGTGATGCGCGCGGTGGCGATGAGCTCCATCGCCTTCGTGATCTTGCCGATGGACTTGGTCGCCTTGATGCGCGACCGGAGTTCCCGGAGTTGTGCGGCCATGAGCTACCAGCTCACTTCTTCGGGGCGGGCTTGTTGACCTTGACGGTCTCCTGCCCGACCTTGTCGGCTTCCATGGCGTCCGCGTTCTCCTCGAGCGGCTTGCCCTCGGAGGTCGTGAACTCCTTCTTGAACTCGTTCACGGCGGCGACCAGCTTGTCCGCGGTCTCGTCCTCGAACTTGCCGGTGTCGCGGATCGCGCCCAGGACCTCGGCGTGCTTGCGGCGGGCCGAGTCCAGGAACTCGTGGTTGAAGCGGCGCACGTCTTCGGTCGGGACCGAGTCGTAGTGGCCGTTCGTGCCCAGGTACACCGTGGCGACCTGCTCCTCGACCGGGACCGGCGAGTACTGCGGCTGCTTGAGCACCTCGTACAGGCGGGCACCGCGCTCGAGCTGCGCCTTCGACGCGTCGTCGAGGTCCGAAGCGAAGGCGGCGAACGCCTCCAGCTCGCGGTACTGCGACAGGTCGATCCGGAGCGAGCCCGCGACGTTCTTCATCGCCTTGACCTGCGCGGCACCACCCACGCGGGACACCGAGATGCCCACGTCGATGGCCGGGCGCTGACCGGCGTTGAAGAGGTCCGACTGGAAGAAGCACTGACCGTCGGTGATCGAGATGACGTTGGTCGGGATGTAGGCCGACACGTCGTTCGCCTTGGTCTCGATGATCGGGAGACCGGTCAGCGAGCCGGCGCCCAGCTCGTCCGACAGCTTCGCGCACCGCTCGAGGAGACGGGAGTGCAAGTAGAAGACGTCGCCCGGGAAGGCTTCACGGCCCGGCGGGCGGCGCAGCAGCAGCGAGATCGCGCGGTAAGCGTCGGCCTGCTTGGTCAGGTCGTCGAACACGATGAGGACGTGCTTGCCCTCGAACATCCAGTGCTGGCCGATGGCCGAACCGGTGTACGGCGCGATCCACTTGAAGCCGGCGGAGTCCGAAGCCGGCGCGGCGACGATGGTGGTGTACTCCATCGCGCCCGCGTCCTCGAGGGACTTCTTGACCGCGGCGATCGTCGAGCCCTTCTGGCCGACGGCGACGTAGATGCAGCGGACCTGCTTCTTCTCGTCGCCGGAGTCCCAGTTGGCCTTCTGGTTGATGATCGTGTCCACGGCGACGGCGGTCTTGCCCGTCTTGCGGTCACCGATGATCAGCTGGCGCTGGCCGCGGCCGATCGGGGTCATCGCGTCGATGGCGGTGATGCCGGTCTGCAGCGGCTCCGACACCGGCTGGCGCTCGACCACCGAAGCGGCCTTGACCTCCAGCGGACGGCGGTCGGTGGTCTCGATCTCGCCGAGGCCGTCGATGGGAGCGCCCAGCGGGTTGACGACGCGGCCGAGGTAGCCGTCGCCGACCGGCACCGACAGGACCTGCCCGGTGCGCTTGACCTGCTGGCCCTCTTCGATGCTTTCGAAGTCGCCGAGGATCGCGGCACCGATGGAGCGCGCGTCCAGGTTCAGTGCGACGCCCAGGACGCCGCCGGGGAACTCGAGCAGCTCGTTGGCCATGGCCGAGGGCAGGCCCTCGATGTGGGCGATGCCGTCACCGGCGTCGATCACGGTGCCAACTTCTTCCCGGCTCACGTCCGGGGCGTAACTCGAGACGTAGTTCTCGATCGCGCTACGGATCTCATCCGAGGAGATCGTCAGCTCGGCCATGTCTTTCCCGCTCTCGCTTCGTTCTTGCCAGTATGCAAAGTCTTGTGTGACCTGGGGCTATGCCCGGGCCAGCCGCCTGCGCAGGGCCGCCAGCTGTCCCGCCGCGCTCCCGTCGATGACCTCGTCGCCGACGCGGACGACGAGCCCGCCGCCGAGCCGGGGGTCGACCTCGACGTGCAGCGCGATCGGCCGCCCGTAGATGTCGTCGAGCTTCGCGCCGAGCTGGGCGACCTGCTCGTCGGTCAGGGCGTTCGCGCTGGTCACGTACGCGACCGAGCGCTGACGGCGTTCCGCGGCCAGCTTGACCAGCTTGTCGAGCCCGACGCCGACGCCACGGCCCTTGGCCCGGCGCACGACCTGCTCGACGAGGGTCTCGGTGACCACGTCCACCTTGTCGGCGAACAGCCCGCGCACCAGGGTGCGCTTCGCGTCCGCGGGCCCGGTGAGGTCCGACAGCGCGGCCTCGAGCTCCGGGTGGTTGGCCACGACGCGCGCGACCTGGAAGAGCTGGGACTCGACGGTGTCGACGTTCCCGGTCTTCTCGGCCGCGGTCAGCAGCGCCGAACGACCGAGCGACTCGAGCCCGTCGGTCAGCTCACGAGGGCTGGACCAGCGGCTGCCCGCCACGGCGTCGAGCACCTTCAGGGCCGGCTCGGACAGCTTGCCGTCGAACAGCCCGCGCACCAGCGCGGTGCGCGCCTCCGACGACGCCGAGGCGTCACTCACCGCTCGGCGCAGGCCGATCTCACGGTCCAGCAGGTCGACGACCGAGAGCAGCTCGTCGCCGACCGTGGCCGCGTCGGCTCCCGCGTCGGCCAGAACCTCGCCGAGGCGTTCCTCGGCGAGGCCGAGCGCTTCACGGCTCGCAGCATGCAGCGTCATTCCGGTCTACTTCCCCGCTCCACCAGCGGCACCGGCGGTCTCCAGTTCCGCGAGGAACCGGTCGACGGTGCCACGACGGCGCGCCTCGTCTTCGAGCGACTCGCCGACGATGCGGCTGGCCAGCTCCACGGCGTTGCGGCCCATGTCGGCCCGCAGCTCGGCGATGATCTGCGCCTTCTGGGCCTGCAGCTGCGCCTGGCCCTGGGCGACGATGCGCTGGGACTCGGCTTCCGCGTCGGCCCGCAGCTCCGCCTTGATCTGCTCGGCTTCGAGCCGGGCGTCGTCACGGATCTTCGCGGCCTCGGTGCGGGCCTCGGCCAGCTGCGCCTTGTACTTGGCCAGCGCCTCTTCGGCCTCGGCCTGGGCCTTCTCGGCCTTCTCGATGCCACCCTCGATCTTCTGCGCACGCTCTTCGTACGCGGCCTCGAAGCGAGGGACGACGTACTTCTTGAGGATGAACAGCAGGATGAGGAAGGCGACGATGCCGAGGATCAGCTCCGAGATCTCGGGGATGATCGGGTTGTGCGTTTCGCCCTCTGCGGCGAGGACCAAGGCACTGTTCAGCACGGCGTCTCCTTAAAGCGATGAGCCGAAACTCAGGCGGCGGAGGCGATGAAGTAGATGACGATGCCGATCAGGGCGAGCACCTCGGTAAGCACGAAGGTCGAGAAGCCGATGCCCTGCAGCTTGCCCTGCGCCTCCGGCTGACGCGCGGTGCCGTTGATGACGGCCGCGAAGATCAGGCCCACGCCGATGCCCGGGCCGATCGCGCCCAGGCCGTAACCGATGGCCGCGAGGCCGGCGTTGAGGTTGACCTGCTCCGCGGCGGCCTGGGCCAGAACGATGTTGCTCACGTGCATTTCCCTTCACTTCGGTCCACGCGCTCGCGTGGATCGGGGGCTTGTGTTCTCAGTGCTCCGACGCCAGCGCAGCGCCGATGTACCCAGCCGACAGCAGGGCGAAGATGTAGGCCTGCAGCACCTGGATGAAGGCCTCGAGGAACGTCATCCCGATGGCGAAGATCCACGCCACCAGCGAGACCGGCTTCAGCGCCCAGCTCGACGTCTCGGTCAGCAGGAAGGTGCCGCCGAGGGTGAACACCGCCAGGATCAGGTGACCCGCGAACATGGCGGCGAAAACACGGATGGCGAGCGTGAGCGGGTTGAGGAAGAACTTCTCCGCGAACTCGATCAGCGAGAAGAGCGGCAGCACCGCCTTCGGCACACCCGGCGGGGCCAGTTCCTTCTTGAAGTAGCCCGCGAAACCGTGCCGCTTGAACCCGGCGTAGTGGTAGACCGGGTAGACGACGAGGACCGACAGGGCGACCGGGAAGCCGAATCGCGCCATGGTCGGGAACTGCAGGACGGGGATGATCCCGTAGAGGTTGTTCACCAGCACGAAGGTGAACAGTGCGAAAACGAGGGGGACGAACGACTTGAAGTCCTTCGAACCGATCTGCTCGCGCGCGATGTTGTTGCGGCTGAAGTCGTAGATCGACTCGGCGACGAACTGCCCCTTGCTCGGAACGACCTTGAGCTTGCGGGTCGCCAGCAGGAAGTACGTCGCGATGATGACCACCGAAAGCACGACGAGCAGCATCGGCTTGGTGACCGAGCCGAACAACGGCGGCAACTCGAAGCTTTCGGCGCCGGGCGGCGCGAATACCGCACCCTCGGCCAAAACCAGCGCGCCCACTGGGCTCCTTCCGGTTCTCCCGGCCGGCGTTCACTCCGCCGGGGGAATCGTCACGATCTGGACTTAACGTACCCGATACGTATCGGGACGTCGGAGGCGGCTACCCCACTGTCCGCAGAACACGCCTTCACGTTCTGCACACGGGGTTTCTCGCGTGAACACTGCCCTGCGGTCTACTTCGGACCAGTGGCGGACGAGGCGGAACTACACGGTCGCCACACTGCTGATCGCGGTTCGTCTTAGGGAGTGCGCGGACGAGGCCGCCACCCTTGACGCGGACCATACCAGCAGGTCAATCAGTGCCGTACACGCGTACTCCATACCCACCGATCAGCCCAGGACTTAGGTCCCGGGTCCGCTAGGGACCGAGGTCCGGACCGGACCGGGACCCGCTCCGGAACGGCCCAGTTGAGGGGTCCCGGGTCGCTCTCGGGCGAGCGGGTGACGTGTCCCCGGTCACACCCGTGCGGCCGCAGCGGGGTTCACCCAGCGTAACGGAACAGTCCGGCAAAACGGACGGCGTCAGGAGGGGATGATCGTCGGGATCTTGGTCTTGCGGAACGCGGCGAACTCGGCGGCGGCGGCCAGCAGGATGGCGACGATCATGGTGATGCCGAGCGAAAGCGGGTGCAGCGCGGTGACGCCCTTCAGCGCGGTGAGGGCGCCGAACAGCAGCACGATCTTCACCACGTACCCACCGAGCGCGATGACCATGACGAACATCGGGTCCTGGCCGGCGCTGAAGCGCATCAGCCCGAGGGTCGACAGCGACGCGATCAAGGCGAGCACCCCGCCGACGAGCGACCCGAGGAAGCCGTGCAGCCCGAAGAGGACGCTGAAGAGCGCGATGCAGACCACCACGGCGGGCGGGGTCACCAGCAGCGAAGCCTTGGTCATCGCCCGGGCCGCCTGCAGCACCACCTTGGCGTGCGGGTTCTCCTGGTCCTGCGTTTCGGTCTCGCTCACAGCTGACTCCCTGCTCGGTTCGTGTCCGAGTGTAGAGAACCCCGCCGGTCAGGTGCCCGGCTGGTTGCGCGAGCGCAGTCTCGGGACGATCGAGACCACCACCGCGAACACCAGCCCGACCCCGATGATCCACAGCGCCGCGGCGTCGTCGAACAGCGTCACCGACACCGCGCCGAAGGCGAGGATCCCCGCCCACAAGTAGATGAGCAGCACCGCGCGGCGCTGGGAATGGCCGATCTCCAGCAGGCGGTGGTGCAGGTGCATCTTGTCCGCCGCGAACGGGCTTTCGCCGCGGCGGGTGCGGCGGATGACCGCCATGATCAGGTCCAGCAGCGGGACGAACAGCACCGCCGCCACGACCACCAGCGGGGACAGCAGCGCGATCGCGTCCTTGCCGCTGAACTGCGGGTACGGGACGCGACCGGACGCCGACGTCGTCGCGCCCGCGAGCATCAGGCCGATCATCATCGAGCCCGAGTCGCCCATGAAGATCTTCGCGGGCTGGAAGTTGTACGGCAGGAACCCCAGACAAGCTCCCGCGAGCGTCGCCGCGATCAGCGCGGGCGGGTACGTGCCGACGTCGCCGCCCGAGCTGTCCAGCAGGCCCAGCGAGAACGCGCACGTCGCCGCCGCCGCGATGAAGCCGAGGCCGCCGGCCAGGCCGTCGAGGCCGTCCACGAAGTTCATCGCGTTGACCATCACCACGACCATCACGACCGTGAGCAGCGCGCCCTGGTTCTTGTCGAGCACCAGCACCGAGCCGAACGAACCGCCGGTGCCGCCCCACGGCACCCAGAACGACACCCACTGGACGCCGAAGATGACCAGGATCCCGGCGCACATCACCTGGCCGGCCAGCTTCGTCCAGGCGTCGAGCTCGAACCGGTCGTCGAGCGCGCCGATCAGCGAGATCACGCCCGCCGCGAGCAGCACGCCGACCGAGTCGAACGACGCGTCGAAGCCGTGCGACAGCGCGGGCAGCTGGTGGGCCAGGCCCATCGCGCCGGCGACGCCGAGGAAGATGCCGATCCCGCCCATCCGCGGGATCGGGGCGACGTGGACGTCGCGCGCCCGCGGGTTCGCGATCGCGCCGACGCGGATGGCGAGCCGGCGGACGAGGCCGGTGAGCAGGTAGGTCACCGCCGTCGCGGTCAGCGCGACGAGGATGTATTCCCGGATGGGGAGGAGACCGGATGTGGGCGGCACGGGTGCGTCACGCTCGCGGGGTCGGGGTCACCCGCGACACGCTATCGTGTCGCGGTTTCCGCCGTGATCCGGCTTCAGGCCAACGATTCCGCGGGTACACCGAGCACCTCCGCGACGGCCGTCTTGCTCACCGAACCCTCGCGCAGCACCACCGGTTCGGCGCCCGTGAGGTCCACAATGGTCGACGCGACGGGCTCGCCGCTCGACCCGCCGTCGAGGTACACCGCGACCGAGTCGCCGAGCTGCTCCTGCGCCTCCTGCGCGGTGCTCGCCGGCGGCCGCCCGGAGACGTTCGCGCTCGACACGGCCATCGGGCCGACGTCGCGCAGCAGCTCCAGCGCCACCGGGTGCAGCGGCATCCGGAGCATCACGGTGCCGCGGGCGTCGCCGAGGTTCCACTGCAGGCTCGGCGCGTGCGGGAGCACGATGGACAGATCGCCGGGCCAGAAGGCTTCGATGAGCGCGCGCGCCTGCGGCGGGACGCCGAGCACCAGGCCGTCCACAGTGGACCAGGACCCGACGAGCACGCCGACCGGCATGTCCGGGCCCCGGTTCTTCGCGCGCAGCAGCGCCTGGACGGCGCCGGCGTCGAACGCGTCGGCACCGATGCCGTAGACCGTGTCGGTCGGCAGGACCACCAGCCTGCTCGACCGCACCGCACCCGCCGCGGCGGCCAGCCCGTCGGCCCGGGTGTCGCGCTTGCTGCAGTCGTAGACCACGCTCATGGCACCCAAGCGTAGTCCGGCCGCCGCCGGGGACGTTCGCCGCGTCACACCCCGCGCCGCCGGGGGCGCCCCCGTCTTCAACGCTACCGGCGGGCACCGACAGTTCCCGGCGCCCGCGGCGCGCACGGCCGGACTTGTCCACATCACCTGCCGCGGCGTAAGGGGTCGTTCACGCCGCTGGGGGCTTGGGCCCGGCGAAGTCGGATCGGCGTGGCCGGCCCAGCGGCCCGCGACGGCATGAACGAGTCGTTCACCTCACCGGACGCGGTGAAAGAGTCGTTCACGCCGCCGAAGGCCTGGGCCCGGCGAAGTCCGACCGCGCGGCTCGCGACGTCATGAACGAGTCGTTCACCTCACCGGACGCGGTGAAAGAGTCGTTCATGACGGCCGGCCCCGGGATCACCGCCCACTCCTGACAACCGGCCAGACTTTCGTCGTGGGGCAAGCGGGTAAACCTCGCCGCGAGGCAGAACTCCGGCAGCGGGGCTCAATACGGTCGATCACCGGGAACCGGCAAAACCCGTGGGTTCCCAGTGAAGGAGCCGCAGATGCGTTCCAGAACCCCGAAGGCGCTCGCCCTGCTCGCCGCGGCCGCCGTGCTGACCGGTCTCGGCGCGGGCACCGCCGCGGCCGAGCCGCTCACCCGTGGCTGGCCCGCCCCCATCGACGCCGCGCAGTGGGAGAACCAGGACCACATGACCTGGTCCGACTACAAGAAGGTCCCCGGCACGAACTGGGCCGACCCGGCCCTGAAGCCGACCCAGCGCACCTTCAAGGGCGCCGTCGTCCTCGCCGACTACCCGGACCAGGACTTCGTCGTCACCAAGCCGGCGAACTCGACCGTGTTCGGCAACCCCGCGCCGGCCGCCGCGAACATCCCGCGGGCCAACGTCGCGAAGTACTACCAGGACTTCCTCAACAAGCCCGAAGCCCTCAACAACGGCCACACGATCAACGAGTACTGGATGGAGGACTCCGGCGGCCGGTTCGGCGTGCAGCTGACCGCGTTCGGGCCGTACCGGATGCCCGGGAAGTCCTACGAGTACGGCATGGAGTTCCAGCCGAGCGCCTGCCCGCCCGGCGCGAACTGCGCGCGGGACATCCGCAAGGACGCCGGGGACGCCTGGCGCGCCGACGTCGGCGACACCGCGAACCAGTTCGACTTCGTCTTCTACCTCTCCGCCGGCCAGGACGAGAGCTCGACCTGGCAGGAGTTCGGCGAGATGAAGTTCGGCACCAAGGAGAACGTGCCCGACGCGTTCGGCCCGCCGAACCACGACCTGCCCAACTACGCGGCGACGCGGTACGTGCCGTGGACGTCGTGGGCGTCGGCCGCCAGCATCTGGCCCAACGCCCAGGACGGCAGCTCGGTGCAGGCCGAGAGCTCCGGCCAGTCGACCTACGCGCACGAGTTCAGCCACATCCTGGGCATCGGCGACAACTACAACAACCCGTTCGGCGTGCCGCCGTCCCGCAGCTACAGCGGACCGTGGGACATGCTCTCGCGCGGCACGTTCAACGGGCCCGGCGGCCCGCACACGCGCTGGCAGATCCCGGCGACGCAGGGCAGCTCGATGGGCGCCCAGCACCAGCTGCGCAACAAGCTGAAGCTCGGCATCGTCGACCCGGCGGACGTCCTGCAGCTGGACCGGAACGACCTCGCGAAGACCGGTCCGGTGTCCGCGCGCCTCACCGCGCGCGAGACCGAGGCGCAGCCGGGCGCGTTCACCGGGCTGAACATCAAGCTCACCGGCGGGGACAAGGCACCGAAGTGCGACCGGGCGAAGGACCCGTTCTGCGACGGCGGCGGCTACGACAACTACACCGTCGAGGTCGTGGACCGGATGGGCGCGGACTCCTTCGCGCCGGACTCCGGCGTCATGATCACCAAGACGAAGAACAAGGACAACGCGCCCTTCGACTGGGTGATCGACGCTAACCCGCAGGACATCGGCATCACCGACTACACGAAGCCGGACGGCACGCCGGTGAAGATCACCATCGGCGACTACCGGCAGCTCAACGACGCCCTGTTCAAGGCGGGCACCGAGGCGTCGAGCCCGTACGAGTACACCGACCAGGCGAACCGGCTGCGGTTCCTGATCACCGACCTGGCCCGTGACCGCCGCGGCATCCTGTCGTACACGGTGACGGTGGCTTCGCTGGACGGCTCGGGCAGCCAGGCGCGCGGTGCGGCGGTGACCCCGGCCCCGCCGGCGTTCGCCCGCGGCGGCCTCGCGACCTGCGACTTCGGCCTGCTCAACACGGGTGCGGCCCGCGGCGCGCAGGCACCGTACGACACCGACACCTACCGGCTGAGCGTGTCGACGGACGCCCGCGGCTGGGCGGTCCGCCTCCCGAACGAGCTGACGACGGCGAAGTTCGGCGGCCACGTGAAGGTGCCGGCGTACGCGAAGCGCGGCCAGGGCGGCGACCTCGCGGCCCGGGTGAAGCTGACGGCGACCTCGGTGAGCGACCCGTCGAAGACGGCGACGGCCAGCTGCACGGCCTTCGGCTTCTGACCCCGCCCGACCGCCGCGAATGGCTCATTCGGGACCACTGCGGTCCCGAATGAGCCATTCGCGGCATCCCCGGACCGGCTTCGGCCCGGAACTGTCGGTGCCTGCCGGTAGCGTGGAAAACGGGGGCGCCCCCGCGAGCGGCTCAGCTCACGTCCGGCGCGGCTTCCGCCCGTTCCACCATCGCGACCAGCTCGGCGGTGCGCTCCAGCACCAGCTCGTTGCCCGGGAAGCGCGCTTCGGCGGCGGTCATCAGCGACTCGCGGATCACCCGCATGATCTCGGCCGCCTGCGCCGCGGAGAACATGTCGAGCGCGATGAACGCGTAGTCCCCCGCCACGAATTCCCGCAGCCGCGCGGCCAGCCCCGGATCCTCGACCCGGTCGGCGACGACTTCGAGCACCCACTGCACGTGCGCGCCGCTCGGCATCCACGCGAGGTCGAGCGGGACCTTCCCCGGCGGGTTCACGACGAAGTCCCCCGACACAGCTCAGCCCAGGCGGCGCGCGGTGACGAACCGGGCGCGTCCGGTCAGGTCCGCGTGGCCTTCGACGCCCGTCAGCACCCGCCGCGCGCGCACCAGCGCCGGCACCGCCGAGCCGTGCGTGTCGTCGTGCTCGATGGCCAGGCCGCCGCCCGGCCGGAGCAGGCGGGCGCCCGCCGCGATCGCGTGGCGGATCACCGCCAGGCCGCTCTCCTCGGCGAACACCGCGCGCGGCGGGTCGTGCTCGGCCACCTCCGGGGGCACCGGGGTGCCCTCCGGGACGTACGGCGGGTTGCACAGCACCAGGTCGACCAGGCCGTCGAGCTCGGCGAACATCGTCGGGTCGCTGATGTCGCCGGAGTACAGCCGGATCGGGGTGTTGCCCGCGTCGGCGTGGACGTCCGCGTTGTGCCGGGCCCAGGCCAGCGCCTGCGGGTCGACGTCCACCGCGTAGACCACCGCGTCCGGCCGCGCGTGCGCGACCGCCAAGGCCAGCGCCGCGGACCCGGTGCACAGGTCGACCACCACCGGGAATTCGCGGCCCTGCAGGAACTTGACGCCCCATTCGAGCAGCAGCTCGGTCTCCGGCCGCGGCACGAACACGCCGGCGCCGACCGCGACGGTGATCTCGCCGAGCGCGGCCCAGCCGGTCAGGTACTGCAGCGGGATCCGCTTCGCGCGCTGCTGGACGAGCTGGCCGATGGCCTCGATGACCGGCGGGTCGACCAGCGGCACCATCGGCAGGCGCCCGCGTTCGACCCCGAGCACGTGCGCGGCGATCACCTCGGCGTCGAACCGCGGCGAGGCGACGCCCGCGCGCTCGAGGATCCGGGTGGCCTCGATGATGGCCAGGCGCAGCGGCTGCCGATTCACTCGTCGTCCTTCACCTCGTCAAGCCTGGCACACCAGGCGGAACTCCCCCGTGAGGACACGCGCCGGTCCTACGCCGTCCAGCGTATCGAGGCGCCCTCGGCCTTCGTCGGAGACGCCGGTGCGTTCCGCGAGCTCGCCGATCCGCGGCTCCCACCCCCTGAACGGCCGACCTCCACACCGGCGTGAATGCCTAACGTCGCGGTCATGACCGAACACTTCCCGGACCTCGAAGTCGTCCTGCCGAACGAGCAGCCGGACGTCGAGCCCGCCCGGATCGCCGAGCTCGCCCGCCGCGCCGAGGAGCTCGGGTACCGCGCCGCCTGGCTGCCCGACCACCTGATCCCGCCCGGCCCCTTCGGCGAGGTGTTCGGCGGGGTCCACGAGCCGCTCGTCACCCTCGCCCACCTCGCCGCCGTGACCAGCCGGATCCGGCTCGGGACGGCGGTGCTGATCCTGCCGCTGCGGGAGCCGTTCGCGCTGGCCAAGCAGGCCGCGACGCTGGCGAGGCTGTCCGGGCACCGGTTCGACCTCGGGGTCGGCGCCGGCTGGAACGAACCGGAGTTCACCGAGGTCGGCGTGGACTTCGGGAGCCGTGGGAAGCAGACCGACGCGTCGCTGGACCTGCTCGCCGAGCTGTTCCGCACCGGCCGCGGCCCCGGCGGCGGGTACTTCGAGCCGCGGCCGGCGCGGCCGGTGCCCCTCACCGTCGGCGGCAACTCCGCGGCCGCGCTGCGCCGGGCCGTGCGGGTCGGGGCGGGCTGGTTCAGCGCCGGGCTCTCCCCCGCCGAGGTCGGCGAGCGCGCCGCAAAGCTCACGGCCATGACAAACGGCCGCGCACCACGGGTCACCGCCAGAATGGATTGGGACGGGACCGATCTCGACTCCGCGACCGCGCGGTTCCGCGCGTATATCCTGGCGGGGGCGGACGCGGTGGCCGTCCACTTCGGCCCGGCGGAGACCTTCGAGCAGCGGATGACCACGTTCACCGAGGCCGTCGCCGGACCTTAGGATGCCCGAGACGCCGACCCACGGGAGCGCCAGTGCCGACCGAGCCGACCACGCGCCGCCGGGTCGCGTTCATCTTCCCGATCTACAACGAGGAAGCGAACATCGACCTGCTGCACAGCACGGTCGACGAGGTCACCGCGCCGCTGGCCGGGCGGTACGACTTCAGCTTCCTCTACGTCGACGACGGCAGCCGCGACGGCTCGCTGGAGCGGCTGGCCGAGCTGTCCGCCCGCGACGCCCGCGTCACCGTCGTCGAGCTCTCCCGCAACTTCGGGCACCAGATGGCCGTGACCGCCGGGCTCGACCTGGTCGACGCGGACGCCGTGGTGATCATGGACAGCGACCTGCAGGACCCGCCGCGGGTGGCGCTCGAGCTGCTGGAGAAGTGGGAAGAGGGCTACCACGTCGTCTACGCGCAGCGCCGGTCGCGGCGGGACCCGCCGTTCAAGCGGTACACCGCGAGCGCGTTCTACTGGTTCCTCGGGAAGATGGCCGCGGTCGACATCCCGAAGAACACCGGGGACTTCCGGCTGATCGACCGCAAGGTGGTCGACGAGCTGCGCAAGTACCGCGAACGCGACCGGTTCCTGCGCGGCCTCGTCAGCTACGTCGGGTTCCGGCAGACCGCGGTGCTGTTCGACCGCGACAAGCGCCACGCCGGCGTCACCGGCTACCCGCTGACGAAGATGCTGCGCTTCGCCGCCGACGGCATCCTCGGGTTCTCCACGACGCCGCTGCGGATGATCACGCGGATGGGGTACCTGATCTCGCTGCTGAGCTTCCTCGGCGTGCTCTACGTCGTCGGCGTGAAGCTGTTCGCACCGGAGACCGCGGTGCCCGGCTGGGCGTTCATCACCATCGCGATGTTCTTCCTCGGCGGCATCCAGATCATCATGCTCGGCGTGCTCGGCAGCTACATCGGCCGCACGTATTCGCAGGTCCAGAACCGGCCGCTGTACACGGTCGCGTCGGTGCGCACCGGGCTCCCCGAGCCCGCGGAAGCGGACGAAAAGAGCCGGAGCGCCGCCCGATGAGGATCGTCACGTCCACGCAGCTGCGCTTCGGCATCGTCGGGATCGGCAACACGCTGGTCGACGTCCTGGGCTACGCGCTGCTGGTCACCCTCGGTGTCCCGGTGTTCGTCGCGAACTTCCTCTCGACGACGGCCGGCATGCTGCTGTCGTTCACGCTCAACCGGAACTTCACCTTCCGGGCGAAGGACGGTGACGTCCGCCGCCAGGCGCTGCTGTTCTTCGGCGTCACCGCGTTCGGGCTCTGGGTGGTCCAGTTCGGCGTCATCTGGCTGGTCGGCAGGCTGTTCCCGGGCGTCAACGTGCTGGTGCCGAAGGGCGCGGCGATCGTCGTCGGCCTGTTCTGGAACTACCTCCTCTACCACTACGTGGTGTTCCGGCACCGGCCGGTTTCGCCCGTTCCCGGTGCAGCGCCCGCCGACTCTGCGTGATCTCGTACGCTGGTCCGGGTGCGATCCCGTGAACTGCGCTTCGGCCTGGGCGTCTTCGTCCTTTCCCTGGGCGTCCTGCTGATCCGGTTCCTCGTGCCGCGACCGGTCGGGATGGCCGACAACGGCGACGGCTGGCGCCTGCTGTGCGACCTCGGCGGCCGGCACACCGAGATCAAGCCCGAGTTCTACGTGCACTTCAGCTACGGGCCGGGCCAGGGCTGCAAGAGCGACTACATCTCGAGCCAGGCGTGGCTCGACTGGTTCGCGAGCAAGCTGGGGAAGGTGCTCGGCTCGTCCGCGGAGCTCAACCTGCTGGTGCTCGGCGCGATCACGGCCGTGCTGGTCGCGGTGGGCATCGCGGCGACCGTCCTGGCGCTCGACCTGAGCACCCGCAACCGCGTCATCGCGACGCTCCTGCTGCTGCTCGTGATGGCCGACTCGGCGTTCTTCGGCTACTTCGCCTCGGTGCTCAGCGAGGGTGCCGGGTTCCTGGGGATGCTCCTGGTGGCCGGCGGCCTGCTGCTGATGCACCGCACCGGCGCCTGGCGGTACTGGGGCGCGGCGCTGACCGTGTTCGGCGCAATGATCGGCATCAACGCGAAGTCGCAGACGCTGCTGCTGATCCCGCTGTTCGTGCTGGCGCTGGTGCTGGTCAAGCCGCTGGGCAAGCGGGGGTGGGCGCGCTGGCTGCTGCCGCTGGGCGTGCTGGTGGTCGTGGGCGCGGGGACGGCGGCGGTGCAGTCCCACGGCGACCCGGCCAACGCCGAGTACCGCGAAGCGAACATGTACCACGTGGTGTTCGACAGCATCGTGGACGGCGAGCACGACACGGACGCCGACCTGGCCGCGCTGGGCCTGCCGCCGAGCGCGAAGAAGTTCATCGGCACCGGCTGGTGGGAAGCGAGCCCGTGGAAGGACGCGGACTACAACGGCTTCCGCGACAAGATCAGCCGCCGCAACGTGGTGAGCTACTACGCCTCGCACCCGCAGCGCACGCTGCAGATCCTCCAGCAGGGCGCGGTCGACACGCTCACCGCGCGCCCGGAGCGGCTGGGCAGCTTCGCCGACACGTCCGGGCAGCCGCCGATGGCGCAGGAGTTCCGCGTTCCGGTGTTCTCCGGCCTGTCCGCGCTGGCGGCGCCGCTGGGGCTGTTCGTGCTGGTCCCGTTCTGGCTGCTGATCGGCTGGGCCGGCGTCCGGGCGTTCCGCCGGTCCCGCCGCGAGTACGGGATCGTGGTGTTCTTCCTGTTGCTGTTCGCGGTGGGCCAGTTCGGCCTGTCGGCGCTCGGCGAGGGCGTCGAGGGCGTGAAGCACCAGCTGCTGACGCTGTTCCCGACGGTGCTGGCGTTCGTGTTCGGGGTGCTGAGCTTCTTCCCCCGCCCGGCGGGCCCGGAGCCTGAGCCGGAGGAGGAGCCGGAGCCGGCCACCGAGGTGTTCGAGGCGTTCCGCGAGCCGGAGGAGCCCGCCGTCCGATGATGCGCGCCGCTGGGCAGGCGTGCTCGGCGGCGAGGTCGACGAGGACGGCGACTGGCACATGGTGCTGGTGGACGGCGCCCCGCGGACCGGCGTGCAGCTCGCGGCCGAGGACTTCGCCGAAGCGCACGAGCACGTCACGGCCCTCGGCGCCCGGGTACTGAAACCGGCGAGCGGGGCCACGAGCGGGGACGACTTCCAGGTGTACGCCGACCCGGCCGGGCACCAGTTCTGCCTGTGCTGGCTGGTGCGGAAAGCCCCGCCCGCCTGAGCCGCCAGGAGCCCGAACCGAGGTCGCCAGCCGGACCTCAGCCCGCCGAAACGGCCAGGCGCTCTTCGCGGTCCGCGGTCGCCAGCGCGTCCAGGACCCCGTCCAGGTCGCCGTCCAGGACCTGGTCCAGGTTGTACGCCTTGTAGTTCACCCGGTGGTCCGAAATGCGGTTCTCCGGGAAGTTGTACGTCCGGATCCGCTCCGAGCGGTCGACCGTGCGGACCTGGGACTTGCGGGCGTCGGACGCCTTCGCGGCGGCCTCTTCCTCCGCGATCGCCTGCAGCCGCGCCTGGAGCACCTGCAGCGCCCGGGCGCGGTTCTGGATCTGGGACTTCTCGTTCTGGCAGGACACGACGATGCCGGTCGGCAGGTGGGTGATCCGCACCGCCGAGTCGGTCGTGTTGACGCTCTGGCCGCCGGGGCCCGAGGAGCGGAAGACGTCGATGCGCAGGTCGTTCGGGTCGATCTCGACCTCGACCTCCTCCGGTTCCGGGTAGATGAGCACCCCGGACGCGGACGTGTGGATGCGGCCCTGGGACTCGGTCGCCGGCACGCGCTGGACGCGGTGGACGCCGCCCTCGAACTTGAGGCGGGACCAGACGCCGTCGACGGCGGCCGCCTTCGTCTTGATCGACAGCGTGACGTCCTTGAAGCCGCCCAGGTCGGAGTCGACCGAGTCGAGGACCTCCGCCTTCCAGCCGTGGCGCTCGGCGTAGCGCAGGTACATGCGCAGGAGGTCGCCGGCGAACAGGGCCGACTCCTCGCCGCCTTCGCCGGACTTGATCTCCATCACGACGTCGGAGCCGTCGTACGGGTCGCGCGGGAGCAGCAGCTCGGTGAGCTTCGACTCCAGCTCGGGGATCTTTCCGGCCAGCTCCTCGGCCTCCGCGGCGAACTCCGCGTCCTCCGAGGCCATCTCCCGGGCGGCCGCGAGGTCGTCACGGGTGGTGTCCAGCTCGTGGACCGCGCGGACGACGGGCGTCAGCTCGGCGTAGCGGCGGCCGAGCTTGCGGGCGCGCGCCTGGTCGGCGTGCACCGCCGGGTCCGCCAGCTGGGTCTCCAGCTCAGCGTGTTCGGCGAGCAGCCCCTTGAGCGAGCTCGAATCCACCTCTGCCACCTCTCGGCCCGGTTCGGACAAAAACACGGCGCCCACCCGGAGAACCGGGTGGGCGCCGTGGAAAAAGCTACTTGGCGTCGGCGTCCTTCTTCTGCCGCTTGCCGTAGCGAGCCTCGAAGCGCGCGACCCGGCCACCGGTGTCCATGATCTTCTGCTTGCCCGTGTAGAACGGGTGGCAGTTCGAGCAGATCTCGACGTGGATGTCGCCACTGGTCTTGGTGCTGCGCGTGGTGAAGCTGTTTCCGCAGTCGCAGTTCACGTTCGTGACCACGTACTCGGGGTGAATGCCGCTCTTCATGGTGTCCTCTCTCGTTGGCTCCGGGTCCCCAGTCGTTCTCGCGGGGTGAACCGGTGCCGGACTTCAGCGGGTAATTCTGCCAGACGGGCTGACGTTCACTGGAACGCACCCCGCTGACCTGGTATTCCGAACGCACCGGAGGCCTCCCCGCGCGGTGACGGGAGGCCTCCGGTGAGCACGAGGCTCAGTCGTCCTCGCTGCCGCCGAGGGCGGTCTTCGAGACCTGCATGAGGAACTCGACGTTCGTCTTCGTCTTGCGCAGGCGCGAGATCAGCAGGTCGATGGCCTGCTGCGAGTCGAGCGCGTGCAGCACCCGGCTCAGCTTCACCGTGACCGCGAGCTCGTCCGGCGAAAGCAGCAGCTCGTCCTTGCGGGTACCCGACGGGTTGACGTCGACGGCCGGGAACACCCGGCGCTCGGCGATCTTCCGGTCGAGCTTGAGCTCCGCGTTGCCGGTGCCCTTGAACTCCTCGAAGATGACCGTGTCCATCGTCGAGCCGGTCTCGACCATCGCCGTGGCGAAGATGGTCAGCGAGCCGCCGTTTTCGATGTTGCGCGCCGCACCCAGGAACCGCTTCGGCGGGTACAGCGCGGTCGAGTCGACACCACCGGAGAGGATCCGGCCGGACGCCGGGGCCGCCAGGTTGTACGCGCGGCCGAGACGCGTGATCGAGTCGAGCAGCACGACGACGTCGTGGCCCATCTCGACCAGGCGCTTGGCCCGCTCGATCGACAGCTCCGCGACCGAGGTGTGGTCCGCCGGCGGCCGGTCGAAGGTCGAGGCGATGACCTCGCCCTTCACCGAGCGCTGCATGTCGGTGACCTCTTCCGGACGCTCGTCGACCAGGACGACCATCAGGTGGCACTCGGGGTTGTTCGTGGAGATCGCGTTGGCGATGTCCTGCATGATCGTGGTCTTACCGGCCTTCGGCGGCGACACGATCAGGGCGCGCTGCCCCTTGCCGACCGGCATGATCAGGTCGATCACGCGGGTCGTGAGCTTGTGCGACTCGGTCTCGAGGCGCAGCCGCTCGTTCGGGTACAGCGGGGTCAGCTTGGTGAAGTCGGGACGCCGCTTGGCCTCGTCCGGCTCCAGGCCGTTGATCGAGTCGACGCGCACCAGCGGGTTGAACTTCTGCCGCTGCTGCTCGCCCTCGCGCGGCTGCCGCACGCTGCCGGTGATGGCGTCACCGCGGCGCAGGCCGTACTTGCGCACCAGCGAGAGCGACACGTACACGTCGTTCGGGCCGGCGAGGTAGCCGGAGGTCCGCACGAACGCGTAGTTGTCGAGCACGTCCAGGATGCCCGCGACGGGCAGCAGGACGTCGTCCTCGCGGATCTCGGTGTCCGGCGAACCGGCCTCCCGCTGGCCGCCACCGCTGCCCCGGCGACGACGGTCGCGGAAGCGACGGCCGCGACGGCCGCCTTCCTCGTCGTCGTCCTGCTGCTGGGCGCGGTTGTCGCGGTTGTCGCGGCTGTCCTGGCCACCGCCGCGGTTGCCGCCGTCCTGCTGGTTGCGCTGGCGGTTGCCGTCCTGGCGGTTGTCGCCGCGGTTGCCACCGCCCTGGCGCTGCTGGTCGCGGTTGCCACCGCCCTGCTGGCGCTCCCCGCCCTGCTGACGGTCCCCGCCCTGCTGGCGGTCGCCCTGCTGACGGTCGCCGCCCTGGCCCTGCTGCTGACCGTCCGGGGCTCCGGCGGCGCGGTTGGAGCCGCGGCGACGCCGGCTGCGGCCGCCCTCCTCGGGCTGGCCGTCCTGGCCCTGCGGACCGTCCTGCTTGTCCTGCTGCGGACGCTCGGCCTGCGGCTGCGCGTCCGAGGACGGCACGGTGGGCGCGGACGGCGCTTCGGCCTTCGGCTCCGGCTTGGCTTCGACCGGGGCGGCGGGCGCCTCGGCCTTCGGCGCCGCGGCCTTCGGGGCGTCGCCGACGCCCTCCAGCGGCAGCGTCTCGGCCGTGCCGCGCGGCTTGCGCGACTTGCCCTGGCGCTCGCGGATCGCGGCGATCAAGTCGCCCTTGCGCATGCCCGTCGTCTCGCCGACGCCGAGCTCCCCAGCCAGCGAACGCAGTTCGGCCACGGTCTTACCGGTCAGCCCGCCGACCGTCCGCTTGGGAGCGGGGGCGGTGCCGTTCGTCTCGGCCGTGCCGCTCACGTCGCTCAAAAGATCGGTGTTGCTCACACATGTCCTTCCTGACCGATCCACGCCTCCAGGTGGATCAGCGGACTGCCGCTCGCTTCTGATCGCGAACCGGCGTAACTGCCCCCCGATACGGGAGATGAGCTCTTCGGCCGTGCGGAACACAGCTGGAGCGCCTCCACCACAGGGGTTTGCGTCCTCCATTCGGAGGACACGGAATTCGGCACCGCCGAAACCGGAAACCCGCCTGCGTTCTTCCGCGTTACCCCGCTTGCCAGGCGGTGCGGATTCGGCGGATCAACGAAGGATGCGATCCCTGAGGACCGGCATCGGGTGCGGAAACGCACGGTGATCGAACGCCCCCGAGGGTAGACCGCGCGGGTGCCGGGTGCAACAACCACCCCCCGCGTGGCGGCCCCCACCGCAGGCACGTGACCCAGCCTTCACTGCGCCGCAACCTGCACGCCCGTGAGATCCACGGGCAGCTCGAAGACGTCGAAACCCCCAACGCCGACGTCCGCCGGGAGTATTCCCGCGGTGGTCAGCGCGAGCACCGTCGGACCGGCGCCGGAGACCGCCGCGGCCACTCCCCGTGCACGCAGCGTCGCCACCAGCTCCGTGCTCGCCGGGTACGCGGGCGCCCGGTAGCTCTGGTGCAGCCGGTCGTCCGTGGCCGCCAGCAGGAGCTCCGGTTTGGCCGTCAGCGCGTGCACGGCGAGCGCGGCGCGGCCGGCGTTGTGCGCGGCGTCCGCGTGCGGCACGACGGCGGGCAGCAGGCCGCGGGTGGTGGCGGTGGCCGAACGCACCGACGGCACCGCCACGACCGGCCGGATCGACGGGTGCGGCGTGAGCGTTTCGGCGTGGAACACGCCGCCTTCGCACCAGGCCAGCACCAGCCCGCCGAACAGGCTCGCCGCCGCGTTGTCGGCGTGGCCTTCGAAGCCCGCGGCCAGCTGCAGCGCCTCGAACTCGTCCAGCTCGCGGCCCGCCAGCGCGTACCCGGCGGCCACGCCGGACACCACCGCGGCCGCGGACGAGCCGAGGCCGCGCGCGTGCGGGATCGCGTTGAAGCAGCGCAGGTGCAGGCCGGGAACCTCGACGCCGAGGTGCGCGCAGGTCCGCTCGATCGCGCGGAACACGAGGTGGGTCTCGTCGGTCGGGACGTCCGCGACGCCGCCCGCGCCGGCGTCGACGACCTCGACCTTCAGCCCGGAGCCGGAGACCTGCACCTCGACGACGTCGTGCAGGCCCAGCGCCATGCCGAAGGCGTCGAAGCCCGGCCCGAGATTCGCCGTGGACGCCGGGACGGTGACCTTGAACCCGGTGCTCACCGCAGGTCCAGCGCCGCCGCGACGGCCGAGGGGTCCACCGCCAGCGGCTCGACCTCGACGTTGCCCGCCAGCGCCGTCTGCGGGTCCTTCAGGCCGTGCCCGGTGACGGTGCACACGACGCGGGAGCCCTTCGGGAGCCTGCCGTCCGCGGCGGTGGCGAGCAGGCCCGCCACGCTGGTCGCCGACGCCGGCTCGACGAACACGCCCTCGCGCCCGGCCAGCAGCCGGTACGCGTCGAGGATCTTCTCGTCGGTGACGGCTTCGAAGAGCCCGTCGGACGCTTCCTTCGCCTTCACCGCGGCGGTCCACGACGCCGGGCTGCCGATCCGGATCGCGGTCGCGACCGTCTCCGGGTCCGCCACCGGTTCGCCGTGCACCAGCGGCGCCGCACCGGCCGCCTGGAAGCCGAACATCCGCGGGGTGTTCTTCACCACACCGTCGGCCGCGTACTCCGAATACCCCGCCCAGTAGGCGGTGATGTTGCCCGCGTTGCCGACCGGCAGGCAGTGGATGTCCGGCGCCGTGCCGAGCACGTCGCAGATCTCGAACGCGGCGGTCTTCTGGCCGGCGATGCGCACCGGGTTGACCGAGTTGACCAGCGTGACCGGGTAGTCGGCCGCGGTCTTGCGGGCCAGTTCGAGGCAGTCGTCGAAGTTGCCGTCGACCTGCAGGATCCGGGCGCCGTGCAGCACGGCCTGGGCGAGCTTGCCCATCGCGATCTTGCCCTGGGGCACCAGCACCGCGCAGGTGAGGCCGGCGCGGGCGGCGTAGGCGGCGGCCGAGGCGGACGTGTTGCCGGTCGACGCGCAGATCACCGCCTTGAGGCCGCTGGCGAGCGCGTGCGTGATGGCCACGGTCATCCCGCGGTCCTTGAACGAGCCGGTCGGGTTCGCGCCCTCGACCTTGAGGTGCACCTCGCAGCCGGTCAGCTCGGACAGGTGGTGCGCGGGCAGCAGCGGTGTGTTGCCCTCCCCGAGCGTGACGACCCGCGCCCCGTCCGGGACCGGGACGCGGTCCCGGTACGCCTCGATGAGTCCCGGCCAGGGCTGCCTGATCACTGGTCTTCGCCTTCCACACGCATGACGCTGACAACTTCGTGCACGACGTCGAGCCGCGCGATTTCGTCCACAGTGGACTGCAACGCCGCGTCGGGCGCCTGGTGCGTCACCACGACCAGGCTCGCGCGGTCGCCGACGTCGCTCTGCCGCACCGCGGCGATGCTGACGCCGTGGTCGGCGAACGCCTGCGCCACCTGCGCGAGCACCCCGGCGCGGTCAGCGACGGAAAGGCTTACGTGGTACCGGGTCGGTGTCTGCCCCATCGGCCGCACCGGCAGCGCCGCGTGCGCGGATTCGCGCGGGCCGCGGCCGCCGGCCACCCGGTTGCGGGCCACCGCGACGAGGTCGCCGAGCACCGCGCTCGCGGTCGGCGCGCCGCCCGCGCCCTGGCCGTAGAACATCAGCTCGCCGGCCGCGTCCGCCTCGACGTAGACGGCGTTGAACGCGCCGCCGACGCCCGCCAGCTGGTGGCTGCGCGGGATCATCACCGGGTGCACGCGGGCCGAGACGGACTCGACGCCGTCGTCGTCGGTCACGCGCTCGCAGATGGCGAGCAGCTTCACCGTGCGGCCGAGCCCCCGGGCCGCCGCCAGGTCGGACGCGGTGACGTCGGCGATGCCTTCGCGGTGCACGTCCGAAGCCGTCACGCGGGTGTGGAACGCCAGCGACGCCAGGATCGCGGCCTTCGACGCGGCGTCGTAGCCGTCGACGTCCGCGGTCGGGTCGGCCTCGGCGTACCCGAGCCGGCTGGCCTCGTCGAGCGTCTCGGCGTAGCCGGCGCCGGTGGAGTCCATCGCGGAGAGGATGAAGTTCGTGGTGCCGTTGACGATGCCCATCACGCGCGTGATGCGGTCGCCGGCCAGCGATTCGCGCAGCGGGCGCAGCAGCGGGATGGCGCCGGCCACCGCGGCCTCGAAGTAGAGGTCGGCGCCCGCCGCGTCGGCGGCCTCGAACAGGTCGGCCGAGTGCTCGGCGAGCAGCGCCTTGTTGGCGGTGACCACGGACTTCCCGGCCTTGAGCGCGGCCAGCAGCCAGCCGCGCACCGGCTCGATCCCGCCGACCAGCTCGACCACGACGTCGACGTCGTCGGACGTGACGAGCTTCTCGGCGTCCGCGGTCAGCAGCTCCGGCGGCAGTTCGGGGTGCTTGTCCGGGCGGCGCACGGCGATGCCGGCCAGTTCGACCGGCGCGCCCGCCCGCGCGGCCAGCTCGCCGGCCTGCTCGGTGAGCAGCCGGGCGACCTCGCCG
Source organism: Amycolatopsis sp. NPDC049159 (assembly GCF_040648295.1). Taxonomy (NCBI): domain Bacteria; kingdom Bacillati; phylum Actinomycetota; class Actinomycetes; order Pseudonocardiales; family Pseudonocardiaceae; genus Amycolatopsis; species Amycolatopsis sp. NPDC049159. The sequence goes on along the minus strand of NZ_JBEZDL010000001.1, from coordinate 312,111 downwards.
CCGACCGTCCCGCAGCCGAGCAGGGCGACGCGGATGGCCGGGCGTTCCTCAGGGGCAGCCACTGTGTTCAGACCTCCAGGCGGAGCATGTCGTCGGTCGTCTCCCGCCGCAGCAGCAGCCGGGAGCTGCCGTTGCGCACGGCGACCACGGCCGGGCGCGGCTGCCGGTTGTAGCTGCTCGCCATCGAGTAGCAGTAGGCGCCGGTCGCCGCGACGGCCAGCAGGTCGCCGGGAGCCAGGGTGTCGGGCAGCCAGCAGTCTCGTACGACGATGTCGCCGGATTCACAGTGTTTTCCCACGACCCGGGACAGCACGGCGGGTACCGGCTGCTCGTTGTCGCCCGCGGACCGGGAAACCAGCCGGACGTCGTACACCGCGTCGTAGAGCGCGGTCCGGATGTTGTCGCTCATCCCGCCGTCGACGCTGACGTACCGGCGGACCGCGTCGTCACCCAGCGAGACGTCCTTGATGGTGCCGACCTCGTACAGCGTGATCGTGCCCGGACCGGCGATCGCGCGGCCCGGCTCGCCGGCGATCCGCGGCACCGGCAGGCCCGCGTACGCGCACTCCTTGCGGACGATCTCGCGGATCTGCGTGATCATCTGCGCGGGCGGTGGCGGATTGTCCTTCTCGGTGTAGGCGATGCCGAAGCCACCGCCGAGGTCGACCAGGCTCAGCTGGTCGAGCAGCTCCGGGCCGTGCTCCTTGGCCAGGTCGGCGAGCAGCCCGACGACGCGGCGGGCGGCCACCTCGAAGCCGTCGGCGTCGAAGATCTGCGAACCGATGTGGCTGTGCAGGCCGACGAGCTTGAGCGAAGGCGCGTTGAGCACCCGGCGGACCGCTTCGGCGGCGTCGCCGCCCGCCAGCGAGAAGCCGAACTTCTGGTCCTCGTGCGCGGTCGCGATGAACTCGTGGGTGTGCGCCTCGACGCCGACGGTCACCCGGATCAGCACCGGCTGCACGACGTCGTGGCGGGCGGCGATGTCGGCCAGCCGCGCGATCTCGTAGTAGGAGTCGAGCACCACCGTGCCGACGCTCGCGACGACCGCGGCTTCCAGCTCCGCGGGCGACTTGTTGTTGCCGTGGAAGGTGATCCGCTCGGCCGGGAAGTTCGCGCGCTGCGCCACGGCGAGCTCGCCGCCGCTGCAGACGTCGAGGCTCAGCCCCTGCTCGGCCACCCAGCGGGCGATCTCGATGGAGAGGAACGCCTTGGACGCGTAGTGCACGAGCGAGGGGTCGTCGAACGCCTCGGCGTAGTCCGCGCACCGGGACTTGAAGTCGGCTTCGTCGACCACGAACAGCGGCGTGCCGTGCTGCTCGGCCAGCTCGCGGACGTCGACGCCGGCGATCCGGACGACGCCGTCGTGGGCGCGGAAGGTGTTGCGCGGCCACACTTTCGCGGGCAGCTTGTCGAGCTCTTCGACCCCGGACGGCTGCAGCCCGGAGGTGTCGGCGTGGGGGTAGACGTCGGCGTGCCTGGGGCCCGCGGGGTGCGCCATTTCTTACATCCGTTCCGGAGCGGAGACACCGAGGAGGGCGAGGCCGTTCGCCAGCACCTGGCGGGCGGCCTCGCACAGCGCGAGCCGGGCGTACGTGAGAGGGGTCGCCTCTTCGTCGCCCATGGGCAGCACGCGGCCCACGGTGTAGAACTTGTGGTAGGCGCCCGCGAGTTCTTCGAGGTAGCGCGCGATCCGGTGCGGCTCCCGCATGTCGGCGGCGCGGCGCACGGTTTCCGGGAATTCGCCGATGGTGCGGATCAGGTCGCCCTCGGCGGGCAGCGTCAACAGTCCGAAATCGACGTCCGAGGTGGACTTGATGCCCAGGTCGGCGGCGTTGCGCTGCAGGGACGCCAGCCGCGCGTGCGCGTACTGGACGTAGTAGACGGGGTTGTCGTTGGAGTGCTTGCGAAGCAGGTCCAGGTCGACGTCCAAAGTGGAGTCCACCGAGTACCGGATCAGCTCGTAGCGGGCCGGGTCGACGCCGACGGCCTCGACCAGGTCCTCCATGGTGATCACGGTGCCCGCGCGCTTGGACATCCGCACCGGCTTGCCGTCGCTGACCAGGTTGACCATCTGGCCGATCAGCACCTCGACCGTGGCCGGGTCGTCGCCGAACGCGGCCGCCGCGGCCTTGAGCCGGGCGATGTAGCCGTGGTGGTCGGCGCCGAGCATGTAGATGCACAGGTCGAAGCCGCGGTTGCGCTTGTCCTTGAAGTAGGCCAGGTCGCCGGCGATGTAGGCCGGGTTGCCGTCCTGCTTGATGACGACGCGGTCCTTGTCGTCGCCGTACTCCGACGACTTCAGCCACCAGGCGCCGTCTTCGAAGTACAGGTTCCCGGAGTCCTTCAGCTGCTGGACGGCGGCGCCGACCGCGCCGGACTCGTGCAGCGAGTTCTCGTGGAAGAAGACGTCGAAGTCGGTGCCGAACTCGTGCAGGCTCTGCTTGATCTCGGTGAACATCAGGTTGATGCCGATCCGGCGGAACGTCTCGTGCCGCTGCTCCTCCGGCAGCGACAGCGCGCTCGGCTCGGCCTTGATGACCTCGGCGGCGATGTCGTTGATGTAGCCGCCCGCGTAGCCGTCCTCCGGCGCGGGCTCGCCCTTCGCGGCGGCGATCAGGGACCGGACGAACCGGTCGATCTGGGCACCGGCGTCGTTGAAGTAGTACTCGCGGGTGACCTCGCCGCCCTGCGCGCCGAGCACGCGGCCCAGCGCGTCGCCGACCGCGGCCCAGCGGGTGCCGCCGAGGTGGATCGGGCCGGTCGGGTTCGCCGAGACGAACTCGAGGTTGATCTTCGTGCCGGCCAGCGCGTCGCCGCGGCCGAACGCGGCGCCGGCGTCGAGCACCTGGCGCACGATGTCGCCCTGCGCGGCCGCGGCGAGCCGGAAGTTGAGGAAGCCCGGGCCGGCCACCTCGGCCGAGGCGACACCGTCGTCCGCCGAGACCGCTTCGGCCAGCGCCTCGGCGAAGTCTCGCGGCTTCAGCCCGGCCTTCTTGGCCACCTGGAGGGCGATGTTCGTCGCGTAGTCGCCGTGGTCGGGGTTGCGCGGGCGTTCGATGGTCACCTGCTCCGGCAGCACGGCGTCGTCGATGCCGCGTGCGGCGAGCACCTGCACGGCGGAGCTGCGGACCAGGTCGGCGAGAGCGGCGGGAGTCACCTGCCGAATTCTAGGTGTGCCCAGGTGGGGAGCTTTCATCGGTCTCGGCCACGTCACGACCCCCTGTTCTTCGGGGGTCCGGGTGGCGGAGCCCCCGGCCCGAGGCGAAGCCTCGGTTGTCACAGGGGTACGTGAGGCGTTAACGGTGATCAGACGCGTGGTCTCTACACTGGCCCGGGCGGGAATCCGTCCGCAGCCACCAGAGGGAGAACGCGGGAGCCATGGCGAACGGGACAACTCGGAAAAAGGGGTCGGCGGTGAAGGCGGCCCGCGGTTCCGTGGTGAGCAAGAAGGGCACGCCCTGGGGCACGATCATCGCCGTCGTGGCCATCGTCGCACTGGCCGGCGCCGTGATCACCTACTACATGGTGGCGTCCGCGCCGAAGCGCGAGCAGTCCGACCGCGAGGCCGCGGCCGCTTCGTTCGCGCCGACGGCGTCCGACCCGGACCCGTCCAAGCGCATCCCCGGCGTGGTGACCGCGACCTACACCGGCAGCGTGCACGTGCTCCCCACCGAGCGCGTCGCCTACGACAAGACCCCGCCGTTCGGCGGCCCGCACGACGGGTACTGGGCCACCTGCACCGGCACCGTGTACCCGAACGCCGTCCGCACCGAGAACATGGTGCACGGCCTCGAGCACGGCGCCGTCTGGATCGCCTACAACCCGCAGCAGATCACCGGTGAGGCGCTGAACCTGCTCAAGGTCCGCGTCGAGGGCAAGCCGTACACGATGATGTCGCCGTACCCGGGCCTGGACAAGCCGATCTCGCTGCAGTCCTGGGGCCACCAGCTGAAGGTGGACAAGGCCGACGACGCGCGCATCGACGAGTTCATCGCGGCGCTGCGGAGCAACCCGAACGGCGTCTACCCCGAGGTCGGAGCCTCCTGCGACGCGCTCGGCGCGGGTCAGTTCGACCCGGACAACCCGCCGCCGTTCGACCCGTCGAAGCCGGGACCGGACGCGAAGCCGATGGACTACAAGGGCACGCCGAACGCCCAGGCCGACCAGAACGGCGGCATGAGCCAGCAGCCGTCCGCACCCGCGCCGGGCACGCCGACCAAGTGAGTTCCGAAGAAGCCGAGACCACCGAACAGCCCACGTGGTCGCGCTGGGTGATCATCGGCGGGACGCTCCTCGCGGTCCTGCTGATCGGCGCGACCGCGGGGATGTTCCTGACCCGCGCCATCGACGACGCCCCGGCTGCCACCCCGGCAGCCGGGTCCGTCGAGGTCGGCTTCGCGCAGGACATGTCGACGCACCACCTGCAGGCCGTCACCATGGCCGGCTGGGCGCGTGACCACTCGACCGACCCGGAGATCCGCCAGCTGGCGTTCGACATCGAGCGCACGCAGCTGGAGCAGGTCGGCCGCATGAAGGGCTGGCTCATGCTGTGGGACCAGCCCGAGCAGCCCATCGGCGCCCCGATGAAGTGGATGACGGAGCCGATGCAGGGCCACGACGGGATGACGATGGGTACGTCGTCGCTCAACCCCGGCGCCGGCCCGCTGATGCCAGGCATGGCGACCGAGGCCGAGCTGGCGAAGCTGCGTTCGCTGTCGGGCAAGCAGCTGGACGTGTACTTCCTCCAGCTGATGCTCCGCCACCACCAGGGCGGCACGTCGATGGCCCAGTACGCGGCGGCCCATTCGAACCTTACGGCGTTGCAGGCGCTCATCCGGAGCATCCTGACGTCGCAGGGCGCGGAGATGGACCAGATGAAGCTGATGCTGTCGAACCGGGGCGCCCAGCCGCTCCCCTGAGTCAGCCCCGCCGGGCGACCAGGGTGAGCGGAGTGAGCGCGAGCACCGCGGCGACACCGGCCACGAGCGCGTACCCGCCGAGCCCGAACAGGCCGCCGGCGATGATGCCGCCGAGCCCGGAAGCGCTCCACACCAGCGCGTCGATGACGCCCTGCAGCTGGGTGCGTTCGGCGTCCTCGAGGCTCCGGCTCAGCAGGGCGCTCGACCCGACGAACACCAGGTTCCACCCGTAGCCGAGCAGGAACAACGCCAGCGGCAACCCGGCGGTGTGGGACGTCGGCGCGGCGATCACGGTCACCGCGGCGAGCACCAGCACCCCGACCCCCGCGGTGATCGTGGCCCGCCCGCCGATCCGGTCGGCGATCTTCCCGGACAGCGGGGCGAGGGCGAACATGCCGATCATGTGCGCGCTGAGCACGTAACCGACGACCTCGAGCCCGTGCCCCTGCCGGTGCAGCTGCAACGGCGTCATCGTCATGACGGTCACCATGGTCACGTGCGCGGCGGTCATCGAGACGAGCGGAACCAGCACGACCCGCCGTTTCAGCGCGGCGGCCACCCGAGCGAACGTCAACGGCGGCCGCTGCGGACCCTGAGCGGGGAACGCGGCTTTCGGCATGGTGGCGCTGGCCAGGAGCGCGATGGTGCACAGCAGCGCGGCGAACCCGATCGCCCCGGAGGTGCTGGGCAACCCGAAGAACCCGGCGGTGGTGGCAGCCGGTTCGAGCAGCGCGGGCCCGGCGATGGCCCCGATGGTCCCGGCCCAGACGATGAGCGAAAGAGCAAAGCCCTTCCGGTTGTCGGGGTAGAGCTCGGCGGCGGTGTACCGCACCAGCCCGGCGGCCCCGTTCCCGATCCCGAGCAGCGCGAGCCCGGGCAGCAGGAGCAGCAGATTGCCGAACACCCCACCGAGGAAAGCGACGAGCCCCCCGAAAGCGGCGACGCCGTAAACGAGTTTCAAGGAGGTCCGAGCGCCCTTTTTCCCGATGAGCACCCCGAGGTAAAGCGCCCCGAACGCAGTCCCGGCGACCACCGCCGCGTTGGGAATCCCGCTCCACCCGTCCCCGTGCGAATCGGAGGCGATGAGGGTACTGACCGTCGTCGCCCCGGTGACGGCGGTGTTCAACGCGGCGGCCCCGGTGAACAGAACCCCCATGGCCCGCGTACGTGTCGTCGTGGTCTTCGTCACGATTTCCGTCATGGACCGACGGTAGTACCGCCATTAGGCCGAGCTATTCCTCATTGTTGCGCAATTACGCCTGGGTCTTGCTTTTCCCGCGGCAGGTGATCTTTCCTCCGTGTGCGGCCGTGGTTATTGCGGAATCCGCGCTGACGGGAGAGCCCTTGGCAGCGGCACCCGCCCCGATGGACAGCCCGCCGCAGGATTCGGCCCTACGACGCCTGCCTCCGGCAGGGTTGGGCACTCTCCATGGAGCATTAGGGCCCTGACCTGAGCAGATACCGGTTCCGTAGCCGCCTGCTGGAGACGTTTGGGAACGCCCGGAGTTACATCACCCCTTAGGACGGCTCGGGATCAACGCTATCTGCAGCGCGTTTGCGGCGGGTGAGGGTGTCTTTGTACAGCTCGCGGGCTCGTCGGTGTTTGCCCAGGTGGCCTAAGACGGCGGCGAGGTTGTTGACGGAGGCCAGGGTGCTGGGGTGGTCGTCACCGAGGACGCGCTTGCGGCGTGTGAGGGTGTCTTCGTGCAGCTCGCGGGCTCGCTGGTTTTCGCCCAGGCGGCCCAGGACGGCGGCGAGGTTGTTGGCGGCGCTAAGGGTGCTGGGGTGGTCGTCGCCGAGGACGCGTTTGCTGCGGGCGAGGGTGTCTTCGTACAGCTCGCGGGCCTGCTGATTTTCGCCCAGGTTGCTGAGGTTGACGGCGAGGTGACCGGCGGAGTGGAGCGTGTCGGGGTGGTCGTCGCCGAGGAGGCGTTTGCGGCGAGCGAGAGTGTCTTCGTGCAGCTCGCGGGCCCGCTGGTACTCGCCCAGGTGGCTGAGGTCGGCGGCGAGGCTGCTGGCGGCGCTAAGGGTGCTGGGGTGGTCGTCGCCGAGGACGCGTTTGCGGCGAGCGAGAGTGTCTTCGTGCAGCTCGCGGGCCCGCTGGTGTTCGCCCAGGTGGCCTAGGACGACGGCGAGGTTGTTGGCGGTGCTGAGCGTGTCGGGGTGGTCGTCACCGAGGACGCGTTTGCTGCGGGCGAGAGTGTCTTCGTTCAGCTCGCGGGCTCGCTGGTGTTCGCCCAGTCTGCTGAGTTCGGCGGCGAGTCTGCTGGCGGAGATGAGGGTGTCCGGGTGGTCGTCACCGAGGACGCGTTTGGTGCGGGAGAGGGTGTCTTCTTGCAGCTCGCGGGCTCGCTGGTACTCGCCCAGGTTGTCTAGGACGACGGCGAGGTTGTTGACGGAGGCGAGGGTGCTGGGGTGGTCATCGCCGCAGAGATCCCTGCGAAGTGCGTAGGCTCGCTGAAACAAGGGCAGTGCGGCGCGGGGGTCGCCACGGGTTTGCAGGTAGGACGCGGTGCGGTCGAGCAGGTAGGCGACTTCTTCGGCTGCCGGCTGCCACGCGCGATGGGGGTCACACACGACCAGCAGGTGCGGGAGGAGTTCTCGCCAGCGCGGCCAGCTCGGTGGGTTGACCCAGGGATTGTCGGGCATACCCGCGCGCAGCAGCCGGACTGCTGTAACCGGCCAGGTCGAGTCCCGGTCTTCTGCACTGGTGACGTCGTCGCGGGTGCGTGCCCGCAGCAGCGCTGCGGGGACCCGGTGGAGCTGGATGGTCGTGGTAGTGACCTCGGCCATCCCGCGGCTGCGCAGCGCGGCTGTGACATCGGCGAAGGCCAGCGGATCTCGCGCAATGGCCCCGGTGGCGCCCCGCTGATGGGTGAGCAGGGCGAGCGGCACCAGTTCGGGAGCCAGCCACGCCACCATGGTCAAGGTGTTCAGCGCAGCCGGGTGGTCGCGGGCGAGTTGGTCGAACGACACCGTCCAGGCCGCGGTCAGCGAGACGGGGTAGCTGCTGCCTTTCTCATGGCGGGCCATCAGTTCGTGGACGCGCTCGGCGAGCAACTCGAGGTAGTCCTCGGCGGTCAGGCTGGTTGTCGCCAGCAGGCGCGCTGCCTGGTTCACGGCCAACGGGAGGTCGCCCAAGGCCTCGGCGATGCGATCGGCCTCAGACTCGGTGAGCCGGTCACAGCGGATCCGCAGCAGCTCGATTGACTCGGGACGGCTGAATTCCCGGACGGGTAGTGCGGCGCCGATGTCGTCCCAGTCGGGGTTGCGGGAGGTGATGATGATGTGCCCGTCGCCGGAGGGCAGCAGCGGTCGCAGGGCGGCAGGGTTTTCGGCGTTGTCGAATACCACCAGCCACCGTCGGCGTGACTGCAATGCCCCACGCAGTCGGGCCACTGCGACCGCTGGTGAGTCCTGGCTGGTGGTCAGGTTCAGAGCTTGGGCGAGGTCCGCGAGGTGGCTGGGGACAAGGTCGGGGTCTTCCGCGGTGATCCACCAGGCGACGTCGTAGTCCTCGGCGTGACGGTGGGCGTATTCGATCGCCGTGGTGGTCTTGCCGACCCCGCCCATCCCGTTGAGCGCCTGCACGACCGCCGGCCGTCCCGAACACAACGCCGCGCGTAAGCCGGTCAGCAGTTCGTCGCGGCCGGTGAAGGTGACCGTGCGGGCGGGGATGTTCGAGATTCGGCCTGCGGATATCCATGGCTGCTGCGGGCGGTCGAGCTCGTTGAGTGCCTGCAGCAGTCTGGTTTCCAGCTGGCCGGATGAGGACACTTTGGTGACGGTGAGGCCGCTGTCTTCGAGGCGTTGCCGGAACGCCTCCTGCCGGGCCCCGTACTTCAGATCCCGGAACAACTCTTGAGGGCCCTCGGTGTCGTCGGCCAGCACGAACACCAGCCGGGGTAAGCCGGTGTCGGTGGCGACCTGGAATTCCTGCTCGCAGTAGGAGACCTCCGGACGGTCCCGGACCGGCGTGCCGTAGCGGAACCCGGCAATCAGCACGTAGATGTCGGCATCGGCGAGCTTCGTCTTGTCGAGCTGCTCGGGGGTGGTGTCGCGGGCGGTGAAGGTGGACATGTCGATCACCGCGTCGCCTGCCGCGGTGACTGCCTCCTTCGCGGCTGCGACGAACGATCGTGGCTTCGGAAACTCGCTCAGCTCACTCGTATGGCTGAGGAACACCCGCCGCGCAGGTGGTCGCGCGTGCTGCTCGGCAGGTTCCCCGACCACCAACGCCCGCACCCCTCTCGCGCAGCCAATACCCTGGAACAGTCTCCACGGTCGACGAGGGCGTTACGCAACTACCAGGACAGCTCCTGGCACCGCCGCGCACACTGCGGCGCCTCCACCTGCAAAGTCGCGTGCTCGATCGCGTACCGCGAAGCCAGCAGGTTCTGCGCCTCAGTGAGCACGTCCGATTGCCGCGCAGGCGGCGCCAGCGTCAGGTGCGCCGAAGCCACCTCCATCCCCGAGGTCAACGTCCAGATGTGCAGGTCGTGCACATCCGCCACCCCAGGCAACGCGGCCAGCTCGGCATTGATCGCCCCGACATCCACACCCTGCGGCGCGTGCTGGAACAGGATGCGCAGCGCCCGGCGGGCCAGCACCCACGTACGAGGCAGCACGAACAGACCGATCGCCACACCGATGATCGGGTCGGCGTACCGCCAGCCCGTCAGCAGGGTCAGGGCACCGCTGATCAGGACGCCGACCGAGCCGATCAGGTCGGCGACCACCTCGAGGTACGCGCCACGGACGTTGAGGCTCTCCTTCGCCCCCGAGCGCAGCACCGTGAACGACACGATGTTGGCCACCAGGCCGGCCGCCGCGGCGAGCAACACAGGCAGGCCGGGGACCGCCGGGGGGTCGCTGATCCGGCCGAACGCCTCGACCAGGACGTAGCCCGCGACGCCGAACAGCAGGATCGCGTTGCCGAGCGCCGCCAGCACCTCCGCGCGGTAGAGCCCGAACGTGCGGCTGACCGTGGGGCCGCTGCGGCGAGCCAGGATGATCGCGGCCAGGGCCATGCCGACGCCCAGGACGTCGGTGAACATGTGCGCGGCGTCCGAGATCAGGGCCAGCGAGCCGGTCGCGAAGCCGACCACGAACTCGAGCACCATGAAGCCGGCGCCGATGGCCAGGGCGATGGTCAGGCTCCGCACGTAGCGGCCCGACGCGCTCGCCGGCGCGATCGCGTGCCCGTGGCCGTGTCCCTGACCCATACCGCCTCCGTTCCCGGTTCACCGTCGCCGCAAACATATAGTGAGATGCGCATATGAGCAACAGAGGACAGCCTAAGTTCACCCACTCGGAAAGCTACCCCGGACGGCGGTGGCGACCAATCCACCAGGCGGGGTTTCCCGCCTGGTGGATCCGTCACGCTTCGCGCACCAGCCGGAAGAACCCGCGGACCTGCTCGACGAACAGCTGCGGCTGTTCGAGCGCGGCGAAGTGGCCGCCGACGGGCAGCTCCTCGAACCAGCGCAGGTCGGTGTAGCGCTGCTCGGCCTGCCGCCGCGACGGCCGCACGATCTCCTTGGGGAACACCGAAACCCCGGCCGGCACGTCCACCGTGGACGGATCGCGGTCCTTGTTCTCCCAGTACATCCGCGCCGACGACGCCGCCGTCGCAGTGAACCAGTAGGCGGAGATGTCGTCGAGGATCTTCTGCCGGTCGACGGCGTCCTCGGGGTGCCCCTCGTTGTCGGTCCAGGCCCAGAACTTCTCGACGATCCAGGCGGCCTGCCCGGCGGGCGAGTCGGTGAGCCCGTACCCGAGCGTCTGCGGCCGCGTCCCCTGCTCGGCGGAGTAGCCGCTCCCGCTCCGCCGGAACTCCTGGAGGTCGGCGAGCGCCCGCTTCTCGGACGCGGTGAGGTCCCCCTGGTCCAGCGGCACGGGCGCGAAGTTGACGTGCACCCCGGCGACCCGCTCCGGCGCGACCTGGGCGAGGGCGTTGGTGATGGACGCGCCCCAGTCGCCGCCCTGAGCGCCGTAGCGGTCGTAGCCGAGCGACACCATCAGCTTGTCCCACAATTCGGCGACCCGCGGGATCTTCAGCGCCGGCTTGTCACTCCACCCGAAGCCGGGCAGCGAGGGCACGACGACGTGGAAGGCGTCGGCCGGGTCGCCCCCGTACTGCGCCGGGTCGGTGAGCGGCCCGATGACGTCGAGGAACTCGAGAACGGACCCGGGCCACCCGTGGGTGAGCACGAGTGGCAGCGCACCGGGTTGCTCGGACTCGACGTGCAGGAAGTGCACCCCGACCCCGTCCACGGTGGCCCGGAACTGCGGGAAGGCGTTCAGCCGCCGGGCGAACCCGAAGTCGTACTCCTCGCCCCAGTCCCGGCAGAGCTCCTTGACGTAGGCGAGCGGAACCCCCTGCGACCAGTCCCCCACGGTTTCAGCCTCCGGCCACCGGGTCCGCCGCAACCGCTCCCGCAAGTCGGCGACATCGCCTTCATCGAGGGCTACCTGGAACGGCTCAGCCATGACGGCTCCTTCGGGTGGGGTTCTCCACGCTAGCGACGGTGTGCGGAGCCGATCAACTTCATAGCTTTGACCTGGGGAAACACGGGTCGGGGAACCTGTGTGCGGCTGCCTCGGGGGATGCGCTAAGCTTTCGGAGTCGCCCAGCGATGGGCCCTCGTAGCTCAGGGGATAGAGCACTGCCCTCCGGAGGCAGGTGTCGCAGGTTCGAATCCTGCCGAGGGCACCCTTTCGCAAGAACAAAAGATCGCTTCGATCGAAGCGATCTTTGCCGGGCTCCGGCCAAACGCGGGTGTTCACCACCTCCTCATCGAGTCTTCCCCCGCAATCGGCAACGTCTGCCGGCGCACCGCGTGATCCCGGCTCGACCTACCGCGTAACACCAGCGCCGACTCAGGCGACCTTCTCAGGCACTTGCGCCTGAGAAGAGAGGTCCCTGGTGGCGTTGCACACGCCCCGTTTTCGAGTTCGTCGGCCGCGTCGCAAGACGAAGCGGGGTCTTCTCCGCACGACGCGCATGCTCGCCACCGAGCTGCTCATCCGCGTACGGCAACCCGCTCGCCTGCTACGAGCGCTGGGTGTCGCGTGGCGGCACCTCTGCGCGTGGTGGCGTCGTTGGCTCCTCACCACTCTGTTCGTAATGGCCATGGGCTCCGCTGCGGTGGGCGGTGCGCTCTGGTTTTCGCTGCCGCACGGTCCGGCAGCGGCACAACCGCCGCGATGTGATGATGGCACCTTTCGGCAGGCGACCGTCACAGCGCGAGTCAAGCTCGAGGTCGACGGGCTGGCTTACCCCCGCATGACCAGCGACCTGGAGATCAGCGTCCCCCGCAACGCGCCGGCCGCCGAATTCTTGCTGTCCCGCCCGGATGGTGCTTCCGGTCAGGCCGCCTTCTCCTGTCTTCTTGGCTACAGTCGCGATGAGTCGGAGGTGCGCGAAGCACCGCCGACAGTCGTGACGAACAACGGAGCCCTCGTCGTCACCCAACACACCTACGTCGACCTGGTCAGCACGAGTGAAGCATGGGCCGACTTCACGCAAATCAAGATCAACACCACCGGCGACCTCCCGTGGGCATTGACCATGTATTCGCCGGAGGGTCTGCGGTACGCCAAGTGGGACGTCACCCTGACCGCACCCGCCAGGTGGCTTTCGACCCCGCAACCGGGGCAATCGGCCGAACTGGGCGGCGAACAGCTGCACTGGCCCCCGTTCACCCCCGCGGCCTCACGCGACGGGAACCTGAGCGCGTTCCCGGACTACACGGTCGTGTCCGCCGAGCTCCGTCCGGACATCCGGAGCGCGTTCTCCGCGGCAGCGACCGACCGCGACCACAAACCGTTCGTGTGGGGCGCTTACTGGCTCTCGGCGCTCATCTTCGCTCTCTTCGTCCGCTGGGTTCTGCGAGCACCGCGAGCGCGAGTCAGGTTCGAGCCCGCAGCCGGTCGCCGCGCCCGCCGGGCGGCACGCATCCTGCCCTACGTCGTCGTTTTCGCCGGAACCCAAGCCGTCACGGATGCGGTACTGCCCGGCAATTCGCCTTATTGGCCGAAAATCGCCTGGATCGCGGCAACGGTGCTGCTCGGTTTCGCCGGATGGTCGGCGATGCGGTGGTGGATGCCTCGCATCCCCATCTTGCTGCTGCTCGCGGTCGGCTCCGCTGCTTCGTTCGCCGCTCGTCCGGGTCCATCGGGTTCGAAGACGTTCTGGCAGGTGCCCGGCACCGTCGCGCTGGCGTTCCTCATCACCTTGCTTCTCGTTGCCGGCATGGGAAAAGCGCTCCTCGTCCTGGTGAAAGGGCAGATGGCCACGCCACGATGGCTGTGGTGGGTGAGTTCGACGCTTTCCGCTGCCCTCGTGCTCGAAGAGCTGGTTCTGCAGTACGTCAACAACCGTCGCCAGCAGTGGCTCGGCGCTCCACCGCTGAGCAGAGACGTCGCCAGGCTCTTCCGGTACTACCCGTTGGACCTGCTGGACGAAATGGCGTGGCTGGCGCTCCTGGTCGGAGCCGTCGCGGTGTGGCGGCGCTACGCCGATTACTGGTTCGAGCGAAACCGGCAGTCGCCGATGCCGGTCGCGATCGCGTTGTTCGTCCTCGGCCCGATGTGGTGGGACGTCCACATCTGGGGCGTCTGGTGGTGGGCTTGGCTCGTCGGAGCGATCCCGCTCTCCCTGCTCTGGCTGCTGGTGCCGAAGCTGTGGAAGCCAGTGCTCGAGCACCATTCCGTCACCCGCGCGCTGCTCGAACCAGTTCCTCTCCGGCAAAGGGGCGTGCAGTGGCTCACCGACGGGAAACCACGCGGACCCGAGCCCACTCCGGTGCACGTCCTCATCGCGAGTGGCCCCGGTGGATCCCCGCTGGACACCATGCGCTCGGCGACCAGGTTCGCCGTGTTGCCGTCGCTCATCGCCGGAGCGGGTCTGCTGACCACCGAGTGGGTGATATACCCGCACCTGTCGATCAACCAGCAGGACTCGCTGGTGCTGACCATGGTCGACGCGGTCGCGTGGGAGGCCGTCAAGTGGTTGCTCGCCGCGGCCGCGCTGGGTCTTTCCTGGCAGCACCTACCCGGAAACCGGGGTCCGGCCAAAATCCTGCCGATCGTGCTGACCTACGCCACCGCCCCGATCGGGCAACTCCTCCTCGACCGTGCGTCCGGCGGCCTACGAGATTGGGTACCACTCGCGGACGCTGCGCTCTTCACGCTCGTCATGCTGTTCGTGGCACTGCGTCTTGACTTCGCCGCTCAGGCAGACCTCCCACCTCGATCAGCCACTCGGGGCCGTGTCGGACGGGTGCTCGCCACCTTCGGTCTGTCCGACGTACGCAGCCACATCGTCGAGGTGATCACACTGGTCGCGGCCCTGCTGGCGATATGGACCGCGCTCACCGGGGGCGAGGTTTCGTTCCCGAGCATCGATCCCGCGCAATTCTCCCGCAAGTGAGGACTCGCAGTACCGGTTGCCGGGGTTCTCGGGTAAGTGTGAAAGCGCTTCCAGAGTCGTGATGAAAGCGTTTTCAGTGCACGTGACCCACTTGGCCCACCCCAACCCCGCGCCGCCGGTGATACCGTACGCCCCAACGGAAACCGAGGTTTCCCGGGAGCGCTCTCACCCTCTGAAGTCCACTTACCAGGAGGCGTGCATGAGTTCATACGCAACACTCGCGGCCACCGCGGCCCTCATCGCCGCGACTGCCACACCCGCAGTCGCCGCCACCCAGCGCGTCGAAGCCGAGGCCGCCACCTGCAGCGGCACCGTCGACAGCAACTGGGCCGGCTACTCCGGCTCCGGTTTCTGCAACGGGGACAACGCCATCGGCGCCTACGTCCAGTTCTCCACCGCCGGCGCCGAGAGCGCGATCATCCGCTACGCCAACGGCACCACGAGCGCCCGGGCCGCGGACCTCCTCGTCGACGGCGTCAAGACGCAATCGCTCTCCTTCGCCGCCACCGGCTCCTGGTCGACCTGGGCGTCGCAGACCCTCTCACTCCCCGCCGGCAGCAGCACGGTCCGCCTCAGTCCGACCACCGCCGGGGGCCTTCCCAACATCGACTACGCCGAGTTCACCACCGGCGGCACCCAAGCGGGCACCACCCTCTACGTCGCCCCCAACGGCAAGGACTCCGCCGCCGGGACGCTCGCCGATCCCCTGACCCTGCCGGCCGCCATCGGCAAGATCGGGGCCGGTGGGACGATTTCGGTCAGGGGCGGGACCTACAACTACTCGCAGACCGTCACCATCCCGCCGGCCAACAGCGGAACATCCAGCTCCCGCAAGACCCTCTCCGCCTACGCCGGCGAGACCCCCGTGCTCAACTTCTCCGCCATGGCCGAAGACCCCGCCAACCGCGGGCTCGCGCTGAACGGCTCCTACTGGCGCGTCGCGGGCATCGTCGTCGAACGGGCCGGGGACAACGGGATCTTCGTCGGGGGCAGCAACAACGTCGTCGAGCGCGTGGTGACCCGCTTCAACCGCGACTCCGGTCTGCAGATCTCCCGGATCGCCTCCGACACCCCCAAGGAGCAATGGCCGTCGAACAACCTCGTCGTCAGCTCCGAATCGCACGACAACGCCGACTCCGACGGGGAGGACGCCGACGGGTTCGCCTCGAAGCTCACCTCCGGCACCGGCAACGTCTTCCGCTACGACGTCTCGCACCACAACATCGACGACGGGTGGGACCTCTACACCAAGACCGACACCGGGCCGATCGGGCCGGTCACCATCGAGGACTCGCTCGCCTACTCGAACGGCACCCTCAGCGACGGCACAGTCAACAAGAACGGCGACCGCAACGGCTTCAAGCTCGGTGGGGACAAGATCGCCGTCAACCACGTCGTGCGGCGGGACATCGCCTACCGGAACGGGCACCACGGGTTCACCTACAACAGCAACCCCGGGACGATGACCGTCTCGGACAACGTCGGGATCGACAACGCCGAGCGCAACTTCTCCTTCGACACCGGCACCTCCGTCTTCCGCACGAACACCTCGTGCCGGTTCGCCGTCGACGGGTCGAACGATAAGACCGCCGGGAACGCCGACAGCTCGAACCAGTTCTGGAACGGGACGAACGGGTCGCGGTGCTCGTCCTACAGCGGCACCCTGCGGTGGTCCTTCGCCTCGGACGGGCGCCTGGTCGTGACCTTCGGGTAGTTCCTGTTGAAAAGCTGTGAAACGGACGGATCCGGCACTTTCCGGGTCCGTCCGTGCGTTCTCGGGGTAGGAGAACGGGAGGAACCATGGGTGCCCTGTGGACGCTGCTCGGCTTCGCGCTGAGCCTGTACCTGCTGGTACTGGTCGCGCGGATGGTGCTGGACTGGGTCGCGGTGGTCGCGAACACCCCGCCGTGGGCGCGGCGGGCGCGCGGGCTCGCCTACGCCGCCACCGAGCCGGTCATCGGGCCGGTCCGGCGCGTCGTGCGGCCGGTGCGGATCGGCGGGATCTCGCTCGACCTCGCCTTCACGCTGGTCTTCATCGGTGTCATCGTGCTGCGGTCGATCATCTACGCGCTTTAGAGCCGGCCGCGGAACCCCGCGGACAGCCGGTCGACGCTGCTCTCCAGCTCGGCGCGCAGGCCGCGCAGGTCGATGCCGTCGGGGTCGATCAGCGCCTGCATCGAGATGCCGCGGAGCTGGGCGAGCAGCGCCGAGGCGTACGCGTCGGCGTCGCGGACGCCGGTGATCGAGCCGTCCGCGACACCGCTGGCCACGGTCTGGGCGATGGCGAACCGGAACCGGCGGTCGGCCTCGGTCAGCGTGCCGCGCAGCGCCGAGTACTCCGCCGCGCCGTCGCCCCAGAGCGCCAGGAACGCCTGGTTGAGCGTCGGCATCGTGCGGATCAGTTCGAAGATGATGTCGAGCAGGGCGCGCAGCAGGTCCATCGGCGTCGCGGTGGCCGCCCCGGTCCGGGCCGCGACGGCCTCGCTGTAGGAGTTGGTGAACTCCTCGACGGCGAACTCGACGAGCCGCTGCCCCAGCCCTTCCTTGTCGCCGAAGTGCTGGAAGATGACCGATCGCGCGTAGCCCGAGCGCGCGCAGACAGCGCCGATCTTCAGCCTGCCGAAGCCCTCCTCGGCGATGAGGTGCGCGGCGGCGCCGAGGATGCGCGCCTCGACGGCTTCGTCGCCGTCCTGCGGGATCCGGTCTGCGGCGGAGCGGTCCACCGCGCCATGCTAGCCACTCGGACCCCCGCCCACCGGGCGAACGGTCAGCGAACCGTGCGCGGACCGTCAGCGGCGCCGCGCACCCTCGGGTCACCACGACCGAGAGGAACCCCCGATGAAGACCGTGCTCGTCTCCGGCGCCGGCATCGCCGGCCCGTCCGCGGCCTGGTGGCTGCACCGCGCCGGCTACCGCGTCACCGTCGTCGAAACCGCTCCCGCGCTGCGCCCCGGCGGCCAGGCCGTCGACTTCCGCGGTGAACAGGTCAAGCTCCTGGCCGCGATGGGCGTCCTCGACGACATCCGCCGGTACGAGACGGCGATGGGCGACCAGACCATGCTCGGCCTCGACGCCCGGCCCGCGTTGACCGTGCCCGGCGCCGCCTGGAGCGGCGAGGTCGAGATCCTGCGCGGCGACCTCGCGCGGATCCTCTACGAACACACGAAGGACGACGCCGAATACGTCTTCGGTGACCGCGTCACGGCGCTGACCGAGACGGCCGGCGGCGTCGACGTCACCTTCCGCCACGGCGCGCCGCGGACGTTCGACCTGGTCGTCGGCGCCGACGGCGTGCACTCCGGCGTCCGCGCCGCCGCGTTCGGCCCGGAGCGGGACTTCCGGCACGACCTCGGCTTCGGCATCGCCGGCTTCACCGCGCCCAACCACCTCGGGCTCGACCACACCAGCGTCATGTACAACGAGCCCGGCCGCGGCGTGACCGTCGGCAGTCACCGGCTGGCCGGCAAGCTGCACGTCAGCCTCGTCTTCGGCGCCGACGGCGTCGAGTTCCGCCGCTCCCCAGACGAGCAGCGCGCCCTCGTCGCGCGGCTGTTCGCGAACACCGGCTGGGAGGTGCCGAGGCTGCTCGAAGCGCTGCCCGCGGCCGACGACCTCTACGTCGACTCGATCAGCCAGATCCACCTCGGACGCTGGGCGAAGGGCCGGATCGTGCTGCTCGGCGACGCCGCCTGGTGCGCCGGGCCGGGCGGCTCCGGCACCGGGCTCGGGATGATGGGCGCGCAGGTGCTGGCCGGCGAGCTCGCGGCGGCGGGCGGCGACCACGTGACGGCGTTCGCGAAGTACGAGGAGCGGCTGCGCAAGCCGGCGACGGTCGGGCAGAAGAACGGCAAGGGCTCCGGCAACTTCCTGGCTCCGCTCACGGCCGCCAAGATCCGCAGCCGCAACCGCGCCTACCGGATGATCAGCACCCGGTTGTTCGGCAAGGTGTTCACGTGGATGACCGACCGCGCGGCCAACGCGGTCGAGTACCGGGAGTACCCCGCGCTCACCGCCGCGTGAGCCGCCGATCTTCGTCTCATCGGGGGACTCGGCTGGCGGCCCGGCGTGGCGTGCGTCACCCTCGACGCCATGTCACCGCGCCGGGCCGCCGACGCGCCGGTCAGGACGGCGCTCGCCGGGCTGGCCGTGCTGGCGCTGGGCGTGCTGACGGCGCTCAACGTCCGTTCCCTGCCGGTGCTCGGCGACGGCACGACGTACTCCGCGGAATTCAGCGAAGCGGCCGGGTTGGCCGAGGGCAACGACGTCCGGATCGCGGGAGTCAAGGTCGGGCGCATCACGGACCTGAAGCTGCGCGGCGACCACGTGCTGGTTTCCTTCAAGGCCAAGGACGTCTGGCTCGGCGACGCGACGGGCGCGGCGATCCGGCTCAAGACCGTGCTGGGCCAGAAGTACCTCGCGCTCGACCCGGAGGGCGACGGCACGCTCGACCCCGGGCGGCCGATCCCGCGGGCGCGCACCAGCGTTCCCTACGACATCCTCGCGGCCTTCGGCGAGCTTTCGTCCACTGTGGACAGGATCGACACCACCCGGCTGGCGAAGAGCTTCGACACGCTTTCGGCGACGCTCGCGGACACGCCGCAGAGCGTCCGCGCCGCGCTCGGCGGGCTGTCCCGGCTCTCGGATTCGCTCGCCTCCCGTGACCGGCAGCTCGGCACTCTGCTGGCCGGCACCAGAACGGTGTCGCGGACGCTCGTCGACCGCGACGCCGCCGTGCAGCGGCTCTTCGCCGACGGCAACCAGCTGCTTTCCGAGGTGAGTGCCCGCGAACAGGCGATCACCGCGCTGCTCGACGGCTCGCGGCAGCTCGCCACCGAGCTCTCCGGGCTGATCGACGACAACGAGTCGCAGGTCGGCCCGCTGCTCACCCAGCTCGACCAGCTGACGTCGATGCTGCAGCGCAACCAGGACGCGCTCGCGGCCGGCATCAAGGGCTTCGCACCGCTGGTCCGGCTCGGCACCAACATAGCGGGCAACGGCCGCTTCATCGACGGTTACCTGTGCGGGCTGATCCTGCCCTCGATCGGCCCGCTGAACGAAGAGGGCTGCCACGGCTAGGGTTTCGTGATCTTCACCGTCACCTGGTTGTCGCTGTAGGTGTAGGCGACGTACTCGAACTCGACGCCGGTGCGCTCGACGTACTCCGTCCAGGCGCGGTATTCGTGCCGCTTCCAGCCGGGGAAGTTGAAGAACTCGTCGAAGTGCACGATGCTGCCCGCGCGCAGCCGCGGCCCGCAGAGATCGAGCACGGTCTTGGCGGAGCTGTAGAGGTCGCCGTCGACGTGCAGGAAGTCGACGTGCCCGGGGTGCTCCGCCAGGAACCCGGGCAGACTGTCGGTGAACAGCCCGACGACGAGCTCGGCGCCGGGGACGTCCGGCAGGTCGTCGCGAGCGAAGGCGCCGGCGGGCATGCCGTTGAGCCACGCCTCGGGCAGCCCGTCGAAGGAGTCGAAGCCGTAGACGTCGCGGCCGTCGCGGGCGCGGGCGATGGTCCGCAGGGTGTTGCCGGACGCGACCCCGAACTCCAGCGCCATGCCGCCTTCCGGCGCCAGGGAAAGCGCGTACTCGAGTGTCTCCTTGGGACGGCCGAAGTGCCGCGAGCCGACGAGGTGCTCGCGGGCGAAGACGTTGCTCTCCAGCGCGGCGTCCTGATCGCCGGCGTAGACGATGTCGCGGCGGCTGCGGATCTCGAACTCCACCACCCGATCGAGGACTCGGTCACCCTGGCGGACGACCTCCTCGCGGAGTTCCGCGGCCATCCGGTTCAGCTGATCGGTGTACGGGTCGTCCACTTTCGAGGCCAGCGCGTGGAGGAGCTTGCCCAGCGTTTTCCTTACGGGTGAACGAGTTTCAGCGCGGTTCATCCCGGGACGGTACCTGACGCACCGTCCGCCACGATGAGCCGGAAGCCCGCGTCCCACTCCGGCAGCGCCAGCAGCTCCGCGTGGTCCGCGTGCCACCGGCCGGACTCGAGGTCGGCCCGCAGCCGGTCGATCCCCCGCGAGACGGCCTCGGGTGACGTCTGCGCGAGCGCCGAGCAGGCTCGCCGCACCGCCGGGTCCAGGTACGCCTCCGGCCGCCGCCAGTGCGCGGGGAACACGCCGTCGGTGAAGTCCCACGGCACCGGCAGCGGGAGCACCGACGACGCGCCGAGGTGGTCCGCGATCTGCGCCGCCGACGGGCGGGACCGTTCGAGCGCCGCGACTTCGGGGACGTACTCCCGCACGAGCCAGAAGTCGTTGTGCAGCGCGGTGTCGTAGGCCAGCACGACCTGCCGGGGCGCGACGCGGCGCAGCTCGTCGAGCCCGCGGCGCCAGTCCGGCCAGTGGTGCACGGTCAGCACCGCGAGCGCGGCGTCGAACGACGAAGACCCGAACGGCAGCGCCTCCGCGACCGCCCGCACGACCGGCGCGGCGCCGTCCGGGCGTTGCCGGATCATCTCCGCCGACGGCTCCACCGCGACGACGTGCCGGGAAGGCGGCTCGTAGGACCCCGTCCCGGAGCCGACGTCGAGCACGGACCGCGCGGCACCGAGCGCGTCGAGCACCGGCGTCAGCCACCGCGGGTCGGTGCGCCGCCCCAGCGCGTACCCGACGCCGATCTCGTCGTAGCGCGTCATCAGCGCTCCGGGCCGTCGCCGCCGTTCTGCTCGGCCAGGAACCGCTCGAACTGCGAGCCGAGCTCCTCCGCGGTCGGCATGTGCTCTTCCGACTCCGCGAGCAGCGATCCCTTATCCGAAGCCTCGACGAACGTGTCGTACTGCCGCTCCAGCGCGCGGACGACGTCGGCGACCTCGGCGGACTCCGCGACCTGGCGGTTGATCTCGGCGTCGGCCAGCTCCGCGGCCGCGCGCAGCTCGCCTTCGGCCAGGCTCAGCCCGGTCGCGCGGCTCAGCGCGTCGAGCACGATGAGAGACGCCGACGGGTACGTCGACTGCGCCAGGTAGTGCGGCACGTGCGCGGCGAAGCCGACGGCGTCGTGGCCCCACTCGCCGAGCCGGTACTCCAGCAGCGCGGCGAGGCTGCCCGGCACCTGCAGCCGGTTGGGCAGTGGCTGGTGCTCGCCGACCAGGTCCTGGCGGGTGGCGTGCGCGGTGACGCCGAGCGGGCGGGTGTGCGGCGCGCCCATCGGGATGCCGTGGAAGCCGGCGGTCAGCCGGACGCCCCAGCGCTCGACGAGGTTGCGGACCGCGAGGCAGAACCGCTCCCAGTCGTGGTCCGGCTCCGGACCCGACAGCAGCAGGAACGGCGTGCCGTCGGTGTCGTGCAGCAGGTGCACGACCAGCTCGGGCGCGTCGTAGTCCTCCCAGTGGTCGACCGCGTAGGTCATCGTCGGCCGCCGCGAGCGGTAGTCGATGAGCCGGTCGACGTCGAAGCGGGCGACCACCCGGTGATCGCCGGTCAGCAGGTGCTCCGCCAGCAGACGGCCCGCCGAGCCGGCGTCCATGAACCCTTCGAAGTGGTGCATCAGCACCGCCCCGGTCAGGTCGGGGACGTCCGAGTCCACCTCGTACAGGTCGTCGGGATCGAGTCCCACCTGGTCCTCCTGCTTGCCGATAAGCGTCCTTCAAGCACAACACACGCGTACGGGGATTCCATTCCTCCGACGGTGTCGCAGATCGTAACGGCACGCGATCGAGGCCGGACCGGATCGGCATCGTGACACATGTCGTGGGCGCGCAAGTCTCCGATCGGGCACGCTTGAGGCGTGAGCGAACACACCACGAACACGGCGCTGCGGCTGCGGCCACCGGCACACCGGGTCAGCCGCCGGGCCATCGGCTACTGGACGGCGACCGCCGCGATCTTCTGGATCCTGCTGATCGGGCTGCAGACCGTCATCGTGGTGACCAGCGACGACGCGCCGTCGTTCCTGAGCGTGACGCTGGTCGTCTCGTGCGTGCTCGCCCCGCTGCACCTGCTCGTGATGCCGCAGTGGCGCTACCGCGTGCACCGCTGGGAGGTCACCGCCGAGGCCGTCTACACGCAGGCCGGCTGGCTGAAGCAGGAGTGGCGGATCGCGCCCGTCTCGCGGATCCAGACCGTCGACATCGAGCGCGACCCGTTCGAGCAGCTGTTCGGGCTGGCGAAGATCACGGTGACGACGGCGTCCGCGGCGGGGCCGCTGCGCATCGCGGGCCTGGCGCACGGCCGCGCGCTGGAGCTGGCGGACGAGCTGACGAAGACGACCCAGGCCGTGCGCGGGGACGCGACGTGAGCACCGAAGCGGTCGTGACCCCGCCCGCCGAGGGGACGCAGGAAGCGCCCTGGCACCGCCTCGACCGGCGCATGCTGCTCATCCGGCCGGTGCTGGACCTGGTGAAGTCGCTGCCGGTGCTCCTCGGCGCGCTGCTGTTCGGGCACGGCGAGCCGTGGCAGTGGATCGGCCTGGCGTTCACCGCGATCGCCGTGTTCACCGGCGTCTCGCACGTGCTGACTTCGCGCTACCGGATCACCGCGACGCAGGTCGAGTGGCACACCGGGCTGTTGTTGCGCAAGCAGCGGGCGATCCCGCGCGACCGGATCCGCACCGTCGACGTCACCTCCGAGCCGAAGCACCGGCTGTTCTCCCTCGCCGCGGCGCGGATCGGCACCGGGCGGCACTCGCACGGGAAGGGGCCGGGCAAGGACGAGCTCGTCCTCGACGCCGTGACGATCGCCGAAGCGCAGCGGCTGCGGACACTGCTCTTACACCGTAAGGCCGCGGCTCACTCCGAAGAGGTCACCGCGCCGCCGGAGCAGCTCGTGGCCGCGGTCGACAAGAAGTGGCTGCGGTACGCGCCGTTCACGCTCTCGGGCCTCGCCGTGGTCGGCGCGGTGGTCGGCACCGTCTACCACTTCGCGCACGAACTGCACTTCGACCCGATCCAGTTCTCCCTCGTCCAGACCGTCCTCGGGCACTTCACCGACACCCCGACGTGGCTGAGCCTGGTGCTGGCCGCCGTCGGCCTGCTGGTGCTCGTGTCGGTGCTGTCGGTCGGCGGGTACGTGCTCTCGTTCTGGAACTTCCGGCTCACCCGCGAGCCCGCCGGCACGCTGCACATCCGGCGCGGGCTGATCACGACGCGGTCGGTGTCGATCGAGGAGGACCGCCTGCGGGGCGTCGAAATCCGCGAGCCGCTGCCGCTGCGACTGGCCGGCGGCGCCCGCTGCGTCGCCATCGCCGGCGGTCTGCGGGAGGGCAAGGGCGCGGACAAGAGCGGCGGCCTGCTGCTGCCGCCCGCGCCGCTCGCGAAGGCGCACGAAGTCGTCGCGGAGGTGCTCGGCGAAGACCCGGTGGCGACGCCGCTGACGCGCCACCCGCGGCGGGCGCTGTACCGGCGGGTCTCCCGCGCGGTCGTCGGGGTGCTGCTGCTCGCCGCGGCGCTCTACGGCCTCGCGTGGCTCGGCGCGCTGCCGGACTGGCCGTGGCAGGCCGCGCTGGTGCTGCTGCCGTTCGCCGCGCTCGTCGGCTGGGACCGCTACCGCGGCCTCGGCCACGCGTTCACCGGCCGCTACCTGGTGACGCGGTCGGGCTCACTGGACCGCGGCACGGCGGCGGTCCGCTGCGACGGGATGACCGGGATCGTCGTCGAGCGCTCGTACTTCCAGCGCCGCGCCGGCCTGGTCACGGTGATCGCACCGGTCGCCGCGGGCAAGGGCCGGTACCGCGTGCTGGACGTCGGCGAGACCGACGGTCTGGCGCTGGCGGACCAGGCCGTCCCGGGACTGCTGACGCCGTTCCTCGAGCGCGGCTGAACATCTACAAGAATGGCGCGTTCCGATGGTTTTTCGCGCCAGGTGGGAATGCTGGCCTTCGTTTAACAGAACGTGCTAATTTATTCACCCCGCGTGATAGCGAAGGCTGTTTTTGTCTCACCGAGAGGTCATGATGACGCCTGCCGTCAGTGCCGTCGACGGTTCCGCCACCTCCGCCCCGCGCCGCACCCCCGGTGCCAGCAGTTCCCGCAAGGTCCTGCAGCTGCTGCTCGCCTTCTCCGAAAGACGCTGGGAAGCCAGCGTCGCCGAGCTCGCCGCGACGATCGGCACCCCGGTCGCGACGACCTACCGCTACGTGGCGCTGCTCAAGGAGCTGCAGCTGCTCGAAGAAGGCCGTGCCGGGCACTACCACCTGACCAGCCAGGTGATGCCGCTGGCGCGGGCCGCGCAGCTGGCGAACGGGCTGGTGCAGCTGGCGAAACCGGCCATGGAGGAAGCCGCGCGGGAGCTCGGCGAGACGGTGCTGCTGTTCCAGCAGTTCGGCGACGCCGCCGTGTGCGCGGACCGCGTCGAGTGCGACCGCGCCATGCGGTTCACGTTCGAGCCGGGGCATTCGACGCCGCTCGGGCTCGGGGCGTCCGGCAAGATGCTGCTCGCCCTGCTGCCCGAAATGGAGCGCGACCGGCGGCTGCCGTCGATCGTCGAGCAGCGCGGCACCGCCATCCGCGACGAGCTGAAGTACGCGCTGGAGAACCGGTATTCGGTCAGCTCGGGAGAAATCGACGAAGGCGTCTGGGCCTGTTCCGTGCCGGTCCACGCGCCCGGGCGGCGGCCCACGGTGCTCAGCCTGGCCGGGCCGGCCGCGCGGATCACCGAGGCGGCCCGGCACACCGCGATCACCGCCCTGCAGGAGTACGCGACCCGGATCCAGCGGACGATCTCGTCTTATTCGCTGTGAAAATCGCGCGCGAGCACGTAGGAATGGCCGGGTGATCCGGCTCGCGCGCCCCGATGACCTGCCCGCGTTGATCGACGTCGAACGCGAGGCGGGCAGCCTCTTCCGCGACATCGGCATGACCGCGATCGCCGACGACGACCCCGGTTCGGTGGCGGAGCTGGCGGTGTACCAGGCCGACGGCCGTGCGTGGGTGAGCGTCGACGAGGACGACCGGCCGGTCGGCTACCTCGTCGCGGAGGTCGTCGACGGGCACGCGCACATCGAGCAGGTCTCGGTCCGCCCCGGCCACGCCCGCCGCGGGCTGGGCCGCGCGCTCATCGACGCGCTCGCCGAGTGGGCCCTCGCGCGCGATCTTCCGGCGCTGACGCTCACGACGTTCGCGGCCGTGCCGTGGAACGCGCCCTACTACGAGCGGCTCCGGTTCCGGGTCATCCCGGACGGTGAAATCGGCGACGGACTGCGCGCGATCCGCGGCGCCGAGGCGGCCCGCGGCCTGGACGCCTGGCCGCGTGTCGCGATGATCCGACCGCTCTGACCTGGTCTTTTGTCCGTTCCTCCCCTACCCGGGGGATGCACTGGCGCACACAGTCGAACATGTGTTCTACTGTGCGGGCCGGTCCCGGAGGGGGAAGCTCCGCGGGCCGGCCCACAGACTTCGGGAGGTTGTTGTGGCGGTCAAGATCACCCACCTGACGAACGGCCAGCAGGTCCGCTTCGCCAACGCCGACGGCGCCCGCCGGTACGCCGAAATCATGGGCGGCGGCGTGGACAAGTGGCGCTTCACGGTCGTCCCCGAGGACCCGGCGTTGCGAAAAATGTCGGACTCGGTCGTTAACGTGCCCGTATGGCGCATGACTTCCAGGTAGTGGTGGATTCGGCCGACCCGCACGTGCAGGCCGGCTGGTGGGCCGAGACGCTCGGCTGGTCCGTCGAACCGACGGACGAAGGCTTCATCCGCGAGATGATCGCGAAGGGGTACGCGAGGGAGGAAGAAACCCGGACGTACCAGGGATCGCTGGTCTGGAAGGCGGGAGCGGCGATCCGGCACCCGGACTCGCCACCCGACGGTCCACCGCGGCGGATCCTGTTCCAGGAGGTCCCGGAGGGGAAGACGGTGAAGAACCGGGTCCACCTCGACGTCTGGGTCGGGGCGGACAACGTCGAGGCGACGCTGGAGAAGCTCACGGCCCGCGGGGCGACGTACCTGCACCGCGGGCGACAGGGGCCGCACAGCTGGGTGACCGTGGCGGATCCCGAGGGGAACGAGTTCTGCGTTTCGTGAGTTAAGGCGTCGGCGGCGGGCCGGGGGGCCGCCGCCGACGCGAACTCAGCTCTGAGCGGCCAAGCGGTCCAGGGCCTTCGGCAACGCCGACGCCAGCAGGTCCAGCTCGGGCTCGGCCGCGATCAACGGCGGCGACACCGCGACACCGCGCCCGAGGTTCCGCACGATCACACCCTCGTCCCGGCAGGCGCGCTGCAGCTTCACCGGGGCGCCCGGGTCGGCGTCCATCACTTCCGCCGTCAGCTCGACGGCGGCCAGAAAACCGAGCCCCGCGCGGATTTCGGCCACCAGCGGGTGCCCGCTGACGCTCGAAACCGCGTCGGCCAAGGGCTTTTCCAGCTCGCGGCCGCGGGGGATCAGGCCGTCGCGCTCGTAGATGTCCAGGGTCGCCAGGCCGGCCGCGCACGCCACCGGGTGGCCCGCGTACGTCGCGCCGTGGCGGAAGATCGGGGCGCCCGGCGCGCCGGTGAAGAAGGGTTCCGCCACCCGCGGAGCCACGATCAGCGCGCCCAGCGGGATGGTGCCGCCGGTGATGCCCTTCGCCGTCGTGATCATGTCGGGCCGGACGGCCCAGCGGTCGATGCCGAACCACGTGCCGAGCCGTCCCCAGGCCGCGATCACGCAGTCCGCGACGAACAGCACGTCGTGGCGGCGGCAGATCGCCGCGACCTCCTCGATGTACCCGTCCGGCGGCAGCAGCACGCCACCCGCGCCGATCACGGGTTCGCAGAAGAACGCCGCCACGCGCGACGCGCCCACGCGCTCGATCTCGGCCTCCAGCGCCGCCGCGCTGTCGAACGGGACGTGCGAGAAGTCGGGCGGCTGCGGACCGAAACCGGCCGCGTTGGCCGGGATGCCGCCGACCGCGGTGCCGAAGCCGTGCGTGCCGTGGTACCCCTGCGCCCGGCCGATCACGTGCACCTTGTCCGGCCGCCCGGTGTGCGCGAAGTACGCGCGCGCCAGCTTGACGGCGGTGTCGATGACGTCCCCGCCACCCGAGCCGAAGAACACCTTCGAACCGGGCTCCGGCGCCAGCGCGGCAACGCGGTCCGCGAGGTCGATCGCCGGCTGGTTGGCGTTGTAGCCGAACAGGTTGTACGAGTCGAGCGTCCGCAACTGCGCCGCGACGGCGTCGGTGATTTCCGGGCGCCCGTGCCCGAAGTTCGCGTACCAGAGCGACGCGGTCGCGTCGAAGTACCGCCGGCCGCCGTCGTCCCAGACGTACGACCCCTCACCACGGGTGATGACCATCCGGTCACCGTCGACGGCGCCCATGTCGGCGAACGGGTGCCACAGGGCGTGCTGTGCTGACATCGGTCCTCCTCAGTCCTGCCCCCATCCCTACCAGGGCCGAGCGACGAGCGCGAACACTCCATCGTGCACAGTTCGCACCCCCGGACTGGCCACGACGGCACCGCAACCCGCACCGGCGGTGCTCGGCTGCGTCGCGTGATCCCGCCTGGGCGGCCGGAGCGGTGCTGACCCCGCGCAGCTTCCGGATCCTCCGGCTCGCGGCGGTGCTCAGTCCAGGAACTCCGCGATCTCCTCCGCCGAGTACCCCAGCTCCGCGAGCACCTCCGCGGTGTGCTGCCCCAACGTCGGCGGCGCCGAAGAAGCCCGCGCCGGCGTATCGGACGCCTTCACCGGGAACCCCGTCCCCACGTACGTCCCCACCGTCGGGTGCGGCAGCCGCACCACCTGCTCGCGCGCGGCCGTCCACGGGTCCGCGTAGACGTCGTCGATCTCGTTGATCGGGGCCGCCGGGATGCCCGCCGCGTCGAAGGACTTCAGCCACTCCGCGGCCGTGCGCGTCAGCAGCACCGGCTCCAGCAAAGCGTTCAGCTCATCCCGGTGCGCGGCCCGTGCCGCGTTCGACGAAAACCGAGGGTCCGAAACGATGTCCAGCGCCAGCACCCCGCAGAACGCGTGCCACAGCTTCTCGCTGCCCACCGCGATGATCAGCCAGCCGTCGGCCGCGTGGTACGCCTGGTACGGGACGATGCTCGGGTGCGCCGACCCCATCCGGCGCGGGCGGGGTGCGTCGTAGAAGTGCGCTCCCGCCGCGTAGACGTGCCACGCCAGCTGACTGTCCAAAAGGGACACGTCGAGGTACTGCCCGCGACCGGTCGTGTGCCGCGCCTGCAACGCCATCAGCACGGCGATGATCGCCCACGTCCCCGCGTTCAGGTCCGCCACCGGCAGGCCGACCTTCGCCGGCGGCCCGTCCGGCTCGCCGGTCAGGGACATCACGCCGCCGAGGGCCTGGGCGACCAGGTCGTAGCCCGCGCGGTCGCGGTACGGCCCGGTCTGCCCGAAGCCGGTGATCGACACGTGGATCAGCCGCGGGTTCAGCTCGGCCAGCGCCGGGTAACCGAGTCCCCACTTCTCCAGCGTGCCCGGGCGGAAGTTCTCGACGAGCACGTCGGCGTCCGCGACCAGCCGCCGGACCGCGTCGCGGCCGCGGTCGCTCTTGAGGTCCAGGACGATCCCGCGCTTGTTCCGGTTCGCCGCCAGGTAGTAGACGGCTTCGTCGCCGACGAACGGCGGGCCCCAGCCGCGGGTGTCGTCGCCGTGGCCCGGAGGCTCGACCTTGACCACGTCCGCGCCCATCTCGCCGAGGTACTGGGTGCAGTAGGGGCCGGCGAGGATGCGGGACAGGTCGACGACCTTGATCCCGTCGAGCGGGCGAAAACCTTCGGGCATCAGCGGCTCCTCGTCGAGCTGGGCGGCCAGCCCCCTTTCTACCTCGCGCGCCCCGGGAAATGGATTACCTACTAACGGACGTAGACGACAGTCACTCCCGTCCTGTTGATTGTTGAGTGAGTCTGTGCAGAGTTGCGCACTCCTGGAGGGACTTATGCGTCGTCTTGTTGGAATGGCGGCCACGATAGCCGCCTGCACCACGGTCGTCACCGTCGTCCAAGCCACCCCCGCGGCCGCCGAACCCCAGTACTTCGCCGCCCAGCGCGTCGGCGAACGCCCGCCGATGGGCTGGAACAGCTGGAACAAGTTCGGCTGCGAGATCGACGAAAACCTCATCCGCGGCGCTGCCGACGCGCTGGTGTCGACCGGCATGAAGGACGCGGGCTACCAGTACGTCAACATCGACGACTGCTGGGCCGAACAGAACCGCACGGCCGACGGCAAGCTCGAGCCGAACCACGAGCGCTTCCCGCACGGCATCAAGGCGCTCGCCGACTACGTCCACGAAAAGGGCCTCAAGCTCGGCATCTACACCAGCGCGGGCACGCTTACCTGCCAGAAGACCATGCCCGGTGCCCTCGACCACGAAGAGGCCGACGCGCAGTCGTTCGCCGACTGGGGCGTCGACTACCTCAAGTACGACAACTGCAACAACCAGGGCCGCCCCGCGATCGAGCGCTACACGAAGATGGGCGACGCGATCAAGAAGACCGGCCGCCCGATGATCTACGCGCTCTGCGAATGGGGCGAGAACGACCCGTGGACCTGGGGCCGCGACGCCGGCGCGCAGCTGTGGCGGACCACCGGCGACATCAGCGACAACTGGGGCAGCCTGACCGGCATCCTCGACCAGCAGGTCGGCCTCGAGAAGTACGCGGGTCCCGGCGGCTGGAACGACCCGGACATGCTCGAAGTCGGCAACGGCGGCATGACCGACGCCGAGTACCGTGCGCACTTCTCGCTGTGGGCGCTGCTGAACGCGCCGTTGCTGGCCGGCAACGACCTGCCCGCGATGACCCCGGCCACCAAGGCGATCCTGGAGAACAAGGACGTCATCGCACTCGACCAGGACTGGGCCGGCGTGCAGGGCCACAAGATCCGCGACGACGGCGACACCGAGGTCTGGGCGAAGCCGATGTCCGACGGCTCGGCCGCGGTCGTGCTGTTCAACCGCGGTTCCGCGAGCACCGCGATGACGACGACGGCGAAGGAGCTCGGCCTCGCCGGGCGCGGCTTCCGCGTCCGCGACCTCTGGAGCGGCACCGAAACCGAGACCGCGGGCACCCTCCGCGCCGTCGTCCCGTCCCACGGCTCGGCCACGTTCCGCGTCTGGCCGGAGAAGAAGCCGTCCGCCGCGCCGCTGACGACGCTCGCCCTGCCGAACCCGGAGTACGTGCCCGCCGACCGGCCGCTGACCACCACGCTGAAGGTCACCAACGACGGCAGCACGCCGGTCGCGCAGCTGCGCGCGAGCATCGCGACCCCCGCGGGCTGGCGGCTGCGCGGTCCCGGCGCGTTCACGGTGCCGATCGTGCTGCCGGGCAAGAGCTGGCAGCACGACGTCACGTTCGAGCCGGTCGCGCCGGCCGGCGAGCGCGTCACGCTCGCAGCGAAGGCGAGCTACCTTACGCTGTACGGCCGACGCAGCCTTACAGCGGAAGGCAGCTCGCCACTGGTCACGCGCCCGGCCACCGGAACGACGGCGTTGTCGAAGGCCGCGTGGATGTCGTCGGACAACGGCTGGGGCCCGGTCGAGCGCGGGACCAGCAACGGCGAGGCCGGAGCGGGCGACGGGCACCGGATCACCATCGCCGGCGTGGGCTACGACGACGGGATCGGCGCGCACGCCCCGTCGAGCGTGCGGATCTACGTCGGCGCCGCCTGCACGTCGGTCCGCGCGCTCGTCGGTCTGGACGACGAAAACTCCGGTGGCAGCGCGGGGTTCCGCATCCTCGGTGACGGCAAGGAGCTTGCCGCGACCGGCGTCCTGCACCCCGGGGACAAGGCGCAACCGCTCGACGCGCAGCTGTCCGGTGTCCAGGTGCTGGAGCTGGCCGTGACCGACGGCGGCGACGGCAACACCGACGACCACGCCGACTGGGCGAACGCCGCGATCACCTGCTGAGCAAGGAAATTCACGCACCACCCGCCGTCCCCGGTCACCCGGCCGGGGACGGCACTTCTCCCCTCATGCCCGGTTCGTCCCGGATGCACCCTGGAACTCTTGTCCGCACTCCTGGGGGAGGGAACCGTGCGAAGACTCGGTGTCCTGCTGCTCACAATCCTCGGTCTGACCACGGCCGTCGCCGCGCCCGCGTCCGCCGGCGAACCCGTCATCGCCGCGACCCCGCCGATGGGGATTTCGTGGTCCCGCGGCTGGAACCAGTGCCCGCGGATCGACTACGCGAAGGTCCGCGCCGGCGTCGACATGCTGGTCAGCACCGGCCTGCGCGATGCGGGCTACACCTACGTCACCATCGCCGGCTGCTGGGCGGCCAAGACGCGGGCCGCCGACGGCAGGCTGCAACCCGACCCCGCGAAGTACCCGGACCTGCCCGGTCTCATCGCGTACGTGCACGCCAACGGACTCAAGTTCGGGCTCTACAGCGGTACCGGCGCCCTGACCTGCGGCAGCGCGATGCCCGGCTCGCGCGACCACGAAGAACAGGACGCGCAGACGTTCGCGGCCTGGGGCGTCGACTACCTCGCGTACGACACGTGCGGCGGCGAGAACGGCGTCGCGGCGGCCGCCAAGAAGATGGGTGACGCGCTCAAGAACACCGGACGGCCGATCCTCCTCGCGATGATCGACACGTTCTCGAACAACTACCGCCAGTGGGAGTGGGCGCCCGGCGCCGGCGCGCACACCTGGCAGCTGACCAGCGACATGCCGGAGCCGCTGCCGATCGTGATGCAGGCGATCGACAAGCAGGTCCCGCTGGCCGGGCACACCGGTCCCGGCGGCTGGAGCGATCCCGGCTACCTCAACTTCAGCTTCCTCGACGTCGCGCCGCGGCGGACGCAGTTTTCGTTGTGGGCGCTGATGAACGCGCCGCTCATCCCCAACGAGTCGTTCCCGCTCGACACGATCGCCAACCGGGACGTGATCGCGGTCGACCAGGACTGGTCCGGCACGCCCGGCGCCAAGGTCCGCGACCTGTCCGACGGCGAAGTCTG
This sequence comes from Amycolatopsis sp. NPDC049159, assembly GCF_040648295.1. NCBI lineage: Bacteria > Bacillati > Actinomycetota > Actinomycetes > Pseudonocardiales > Pseudonocardiaceae > Amycolatopsis > Amycolatopsis sp. NPDC049159. The sequence goes on along the minus strand of NZ_JBEZDL010000001.1, from coordinate 279,920 downwards.
GGCGAAGCCGATGTCCGACGGCTCGGTAGCGGTGCTGCTGCTCAACCGCGGCTCGTACGCGCGGACGATCCCGTTCGACCTCGCCGAAACCGGCGTCGCGGCGGCGCCCGCCTACCGCGTCCGCGACCTCTGGGCCGGCACCGAACTGACCAGCACCGGCACGCTGCGCGCGTCCGTGCCCGCGCTGAGCAGCGTGTTCTTCCGCGCGTGGCCGGGGCAGCCGTCGACGGCCGATCCGCTGGTGACGCTGGGCGTGCAGCTGCCGGAGGGGTTCCTGGCGGGGCAGCAGGTCGACGGCACGGTCACGCTGACCAACGACGGCGACACCCCGATCACGGACGCGAGCTACGCGATCACCGTGCCCGCCGGGTGGCAGCTGGACGGGCCCGCGCAGGTCGACGTCCCGCGGGTCTCGCCGGGCAGCACGGTCACGCGTGAGATCACGCTGCGGCCGACCGCGGCTCCGGCGGCGAAGGTCCTGGTCGGCGCGAGCGGCGGGTACACGAGCGCGCTCGGGACGCGCACCGCGACCGGTTCGGCCGAGGTACCGCTGGTGACCGCGCCGCCGGCCGGCACGACGTACCTGTCGACGCGGCCGTGGCTCTACTCGGAGAACGGCTCCGGTCCGGTGGAACGCGGCAGCGTCGCGAACGGGCGGGCGATGTCGGTCGGCGGCGTCGGTTACCAGCCGAACAGCGGGGTGGGCGTGCACTCGCCGTCGGTGATCCGGCTGTTCCTCGGCGGTGCGTGCAAGTCGTTCTCGGTCCAGTACGGCGTCGACGACGTCTCGAGCCCGCAGGCCACCGTCGCGTTCCGGGTCCTCGGCGACGGCCGCGAGCTGGCCGCGACGGGGGTCGTCCGGCCGGGCGCGAAGCCGGCGAAGCTGACGATCCCGGTCACCGGGGTGCAGCAGCTGGCCATCGCGGTCGACGACGGCGGCGACGGCTCGGCCGGCGAGTACGCCGACTGGATCGCGCCGTACGTCACCTGCTGACCGCGCCCTCCAGGAGGACGACGGCCTGCGCGGTCCGCCGGTACAGCACGTACCGGCCGTCCCGGACCTTGCTGACGAGACCGGCGCGGTGCAGCGCGCTCAGGTGGTAGGAGACGGTGCCGGGGCTGTACCCGGTCCGGGCGGCGAGGTCGGCGGTCGGCCGCGCGGTCTCGAGGTCGGCCAGCAGCGCCGCCCGGGCCGCGCCGACCACCGGCGCGAGCCGTCCGGGCGGCCGGTCCGCGCCCGTGCCGATCCCCTTCGCGGGGTAGCAGAGCACGACCTGGCCGGGAACGTCGACCTGGATGCTCATTCCGGGCCAGCTGAGCACGCCGGGGGCGAGGACCAGCTCGCGGCCGGCGACGTCGATCTCGCCGTCGAACGGCTTGGCGAGGGTGATCGCGTCGCCGGCCCAGCCGATGGCGGGGTGCAGCGACGCGAGCGCCGCGCCGACGCCGTGCGTGGCGATGGTCTGCGCGCGGTGGGCGATGTCCCGGTCGACGACCGCGTGCAGACCGGCCCAGTCGTCGCAGAGCACGTCACGCCAGAACCGCGCGAGGCCGCCGGCCAGCCGCCGGGGCATCGACCCCGACTCCACGACCCGGCGGGCCGCGATCGGCAGCGGCCGGTTCCAGTGGAACTGCGTGTACGCGAGGACCTGTTCCTCGAGGTCGTCCTGCGTGGTCGCCTCGATCCGCGCGATCTGCTCGTCGAGCAGGTCGGCGGGCCGGGCCGCCGTGCCCGGCTGCGGGGTGAGCAGGTCCGGCGTGTAGACCTCGCCGGGGCGCGGCAGCAGGTCCAGCAGCAGCGCGACGTCCGGGTGGGCGAGCGACGCGCGGGCGACCGGGCCGGGATCGCCGAACACGGGGTGGCGCCCGGCGTCGGCGGTGAGCTTCAGCCACGCCAGCGACTCCGCGGCGAGGGAGGGCGAAAACCGTGTCCTGGCCACCGTCTCGGCGTCGACCCGCAGCGTGAACACCGATCGACGGTAACAGGGGTCACGGCGGATTTGAACCGGCTCGAATCCTTTCCGGGGCGACCTTCCGCCGGGGTTGAGTGGGCTGATGCTCCCTGGACGCGTGCTCGCCGCTGCCGTGGCCGCCGTGCTGCTCGCCGGCGCGCCGCCCGCTTCGGCACGGCCCGCCCCGGCTGGGCACGCCAGGTGTTCCGTCGTCCGGACAGTCGCCGTGCTCGGCTGGACGGCCGGCGCCGACGGGATCTACCGCGTCACGGCTCAGTACCGGCCGTACGCGCTCACGGTCGTCTTCCCCTACGAGCTCAGTTCCAGCAGCCTGGCTTCGGCGTCGCGCAGGTAGCGGTCGAGCGCGGCCGCGGCGGCGTCGAACCGGCCGCGGCGCAGGTCGCGCAGGATCCGCTCGTGGCAGTCCAGGAACGGCTCGTAGAACTCCCGCGTGTTCTCGTTGAGCACGAAGAACAACCGCGTCTCGGCGAGCACCTGGCGCATCGTCGCGGACAGCCGCTCGCTGCCCGCCAGGTCCGCCAGCGCCTGGTGGAAGTGGATGCTGGCGGTGCCGACCGCGGGCCAGTCCTCGGCTCCGGCGGCCCGGCGCCCGTCATCGAGTGCGCGTTCCAGGCCGGTCAAGTCCACAGTGGACAACTCAGCGGCGCGGCGCAGGGCACCGCACTCGGTGGCGCGGCGGACGACGTAGAGGTCCTCGATGTCGTCGGTGGTCAGTTCGCGCACGAACACCCCGCGGTTCAGCTCGTGCACGGCCAGCCGCTCGTGGGCCAGCAGCTGGAACGACTCGCGCAGCGTGTTGCGCGAGACGCCCAGCGCCGAGCTGATCACGGGCTCGGACAGGCGTTCGCCGGGGGCGAAGACGCCGTCGGTGATGTACTGGCGCAGGATCGCGGCGACCCGTTCGGCGGTGCCGCTGCGCACCAGGAGGTGCCGCTCGCTCCCCAGCCCCGAGGCATCGACGGTCATGGCACCACCCCGACGCCGAGATCGAAGTCGAGGCTGTACCGGTTGCCCGGCATGGCACCCGCCGCCTTCGCGCCGTCGATCGGCAGGACGACGCCGTTGATGAACCTCGATTCGTCGCTCGCCAGGAAGACGACGGCCTTCGCGACCTCCCACGCCTCGCCGACGCGCGCCGCGGGCGTGCTCGCGACCAGCTGGTGCTGCTTGGTTTCGAACTCCTCCGGCGAGTTCAGGGTGCTGCGCAGCATGTCGGTGTCGATCGCGCCCGGGTTCACCGTGTTGGCCCGGATGCCCTGGTGCGCGTGGGCGACGGCGATCGACTTCGTGAGCCCGACCAGCGCGTGCTTGGTGGCGTTGTAGACCGGGTCGCCGGGGCGGCCCATCACGCCGCCGTTGGACGACGTCGTGACGATGCTGCCGGCCCGCTGCGCGATCATGTGCGGCAGCACGGCGCGGGTGCCGAGGAAAGCGGCGCGGACGTTGAGCGCGAAGATGTCGTCGAACTCCGCCAGGGTGGTGTCGACGAGCGGCTTGCCGAGGTGGATGCCGACGTTGTTGAACAGCACGTCGATGCGGCCCGCCTCGGCGATGACGCCGTCGACGAACGCGGCCACGGCGTCCTCGTCGGTGGCGTCCACTGTGGAGTGCCGGTACCCGTCGATCTCCTCCGCGGGCTCGCGGATGTCGGAGGCGTACACGGTCGCGCCCTCGGCGAGGAACTCCTTGACCGTCGCGAGGCCGATGCCCCGCGCGCCGCCGAAGACGACCGCCACCTTGCCGGCCAACCGACCCATGTCACTTCCCCGCTCTCAGTCGTGCTGTCTGCTCTTCGTCCACCGCGTAGTCCGCCGGCAGCCGGACGAGCGCGTCCGGCTCGCCGAGGTACCGCACTTCGACGCCGTACACCTCTCGCGCCGCCGTCACCGAGACGTACCCCTCGACGACGTCGGCGAGGACCGCCGCCACCGGCCGTTCGCGCGGCGGCCCGTAACCGCCACCGCCCGGCAGTGTGACGTCCACAATAGACTCGGGCGCCAGTGTCACCCGGCTTTTCGCGGGCAGGTCGGCGCCTTCGCGCAAACCGAACCGTCCGGGTGCCCCGGCACCCGCGCCGTCCACTCCGGACGCGGCGGCCCGCACGCGGTCGACGTTCCCGTTCACGCTCCAGGAATCCCCGCCGCGTGCCCCCATCGTGGTCACCTGTCCGAGTCCGCCGCGCCACCGTCCGGCGCCACCCGAATCCACGCGCAGTTCGCGGGAGAACTGGACCAGCGGCGCCATCGTCTCGATGACTTCGGTCGGCGTCGACCGCAGGCCGCTGGGAAAGCCCGTGGTGCTGAGCCCGTCCTTGTCCACCCGGGCGCCCATGCCGCCGGTCTGGAAGACGTTGAGCATGAAACCGGGACCACGCCAGATGGTCATCCACAGCGCGTCCGCGCTCGGCGCGATCGCGGGCCCGGGCAACGCGCCGATCAGCAGCGACGGCAGGAAGTGCCCGATGAGGTGCCGCGACGCGACCGGCGCGGGCGGCAGGCAGTTCAGCACGGAACCCTCGGGCGCGGTGACGTGCACCGGCCGGAACGACCCGGCGTTGTGCGGCACTTCCGGCGAGATCGCCGCTTTGACCGCGAAGGACGCGTAGGCGCGCGTGTAGTTCAGCACGACGTTGATCCCGCGCCGGCTCTGCGGCGACGAACCCGCGAAGTCGAGGTGGATCTCGTCACCGTCCACAGTGGCCGTGACGCGCAAGACGACCTCTTCGTCGTCGAAGCCGTCGGTGGCGATTTCGTTGGTGTAGACGCCGTCCGGCAGTTCCCGCAGCGCGTCCCGCAGGGCTTTCTCGGACCGGTTCATGAGCTCGGCGGCGATGGCGTCGAGTGAGTCGAGGCCGAACTCGGCCAGCAGCTCCAGCAGGCTGGCCGCGCCGACCTCGTTGCCGGTGACCTGCGCGTACAGGTCGCCGATGGTCTCCTCCGGCGTCCGCACGTTGGCGCGGATCAGCCGTTCCACGTCGGCGTTGACCTCGCCCGCGCGCAGGAACTTCAGGATCGGCAGCCGGAGGCCCTCTTCGAAGACTTCGTGCGCTTCGGCGGACACCAGCCGCCCGCCGATGTCGGGCGCGTGGCAGCAGGACGCGAACCAGGCCACCAGCCGGCCGTCGCGGAACACCGGCGTGGCCACCGTGATGTCGTTGATCTGCCCGGCGGTCTGCCACGGGTCGTTGGTGAGCAGGACGTCGCCGGGTTCGAGAGTCTCCGGCGGGTACGCCGCGACGAAGTGGTGCATGCCGGTCGCCATCGCGTTGATGTGTCCCGGCGTGCCGCCGACGGACTGGCCGATCATCTCGCCGCGCGAGTCGAACACCGCGCAGGCCAGGTCGAGCGATTCCCGCACGACGGCGGAGAAAGCCGTGTTGACGAGCGCGTTCTGCTGCTCGGCGAGGATCGAGCGCAGGCGGTTGCCGAACAACCCGACCAGGATGGGGTCGACGGTCACACCGTCACCTCCAAGGCGGCGTCTTCCCGGACGACGCAGTGCGCGCCGGGCGGGACGACCACCGTGGACTCGCGTTCCTCGACGATGGCCGGTCCGTCGATCCGCGTGCCGGGTCCGAGCCGGTACCGGTCGAAGATCGCCGTGTCGGCAAATCCACCGGCGACGGGGAAGTACGCCTTGCGGGTGCCCTTGCGCGCGTCCCCCTCGGCGGCTTGCGCGGCCAGCCGCAGCGTGACGTCCGGGGCGGGCCCGCTCGAGACGACCCGCCAGTTCAGCACCTCGACGCCGACCTCGGGCCCGGTCCGCCGGTAGAGCGCGCGGTAGGTCCCGGTGAAGTCGCCGATCAGGGTGCCGGGCCAGCTGCCGCCGCGCACCGGGACGCGGATCTCGTAGCCCTGCCCGGCGTAGCGCATCTCGGCGATCCGGCGGTGCGTCACGTCCGCGACCCCGGACTTCGCCAGCAGCGCTTCGCCCTCGGCCTCCATCTCGGCGAACAGCGCGTCGACCTGTTCCCAGGCGAGGTCGTGCACGGCGGCGCGTGCCGAGCGCACGAAGTCGAACGCGAGCGGCGCGGTGAGGAACCCGGCCGCGCTGAGCACGCCCGCGGCGGGCGGCGCGACGACCGACGGCGCCCCGAGCGCCCGCGCGACCCCGGCGCCGTGCACCGGGCCCGCGCCGCCGAAGGTGTACATCGGCAGCTTCGCGGGGTCGTGCCCGCGCTCGACGGCGTGCACGCGCGCGGCGTTGGCCATGTCTTCGTTGACGCTCGTGTGGATGCCCCAGGCCGCCTCTTCGACGCTCACCCCGAGCGGATCGGCGATCTTCTCCCGGAGCACCGCTCTCGCGGTCTCGGCGTCCAGGCGCATGCCGCCGCCGAGGAAGTAGCCCGGGTCGAGGTAGCCGAGCACCAGGTCGGCGTCGGTGACCGTGGGCTCGGTGCCGCCGCGGCCGTAGCAGACCGGACCGGGCTCGGACCCCGCCGAGCCGGGCCCGACGGTCAGCAGTCCCAGCGCGTCGATCCGCGCGATCGACCCGCCGCCGACGCCGATCTCGATCATGTCCGTGACCGGCACCTGCACCGGCAGCCCGGACCCGGGCAGCAGCCGGTACTTGCGGTCCACCTCGAACTGGTGCGTGACCAGCGGCGCGCCGCCTGCGATCAGGCACAGCTTCGCCGTCGTGCCGCCCATGTCGAAGGCCAGCAGGTCGGCCGGCCCGACCGCGGCCGCCGCGAGCGCCCCGCCCGCCGGCCCGGACTCCAGGATGCGGATCGGGTACCGAGCCGCGGTGCCGACGGTCGCCAGCCCGCCGTTGGACAGCATGACGTGCGGCGCGCGCGTGATCCCGAGCCGCCGCAACCGGCGTTCGAGGTCGCGGAGGTAGCGCTCGGTGAGGTCCTGGACGTAGACGTTCGCGACGGTCGTCGACGCGCGCTCGAACTCGCGGATCTCGGGGACGACGTCGGCGGAGAGCGCGACCCTGAGCTCCGGCGCGACCTCGGCGAGCAGCTCCGCGACCCGCCGTTCGTGCACAGGGTTCGTGAACGCGTGCAGGAAGCAGACCGCGACGGCTTCGACCCCGCGCGCGTGCAGCTCCCGCCCCAGCCTTACAACGTAAGCCTCGTCGAGTGCGGTCCGGACGGATCCGTCCGCGAGGATCCGCTCCGGGACGTCGAACCGCAGGTGCCGCGGAACCAGCGGCGCCGGCAGCTCGAGGTGCAGGTCGTACAGCTCGTACCGGTGCTCGCGGCGCATCTCCAGGACGTCGCGGAAGCCGGCGGTGGCGAGCAGCGCGGTGCGCGAGCCCGTGCGCTCGATCAGCGCGTTGGTCACCAGCGTCGTCCCGTGCACCACCTGCTCCACGTCGGGAGCGGTGATCCCGGCGTCCGCGAGCAGCGCGGCCAGGCCTTCTTCGACGGCGCGCGCGGGCTCGTCGTGCGTGGTCAGGACCTTGCCGACGGCGACGATCCCGGAGTCGTCGAGCGCGCAGAGATCGGTGAACGTGCCGCCGATGTCGACGCCGATCCTCATGTCCGGTACCACCGCGGAGACGTGTTCAGCGGCGGCTTCAGCTTGGCCTTCACCACCAGGACGTTCGGCTCGTCCGACTCGACGAACTCGCCGAGCAGCCGCCGGAACGCGCGCCCGAACCCGGACACGCGGTCCGCGTGCACGCCGAAGGACCGCGCGAGACCGACGAAGTCCGGGCTGTCCCAGTCGACCCCGCGGTGCGGCACGCCCTCGCGGTCCTGGTCGTAGCGCAGCATCCCGTAACCGCCGTCGTCGACGAGCACGACGGTGACCGGCAGCTGCTCTTGCGCGAGCGTCGCGAGGTCGCCGCAGCCGTAGAGGAACCCGCCGTCACCGGTGATGCAGATGGCGCGCCCGACGCCGGCCGCCGCCGCGCCGAGCGACGAGGGGAAGCCGTAGCCGAGCGTCCCCCAGCCCATCGGGTAGGCGAGCTTGCGCGGCGCCCGCACGCGGTGGAAGCCGCCGACCCAGTACCCGGCGACGCACATGTCCGACACCAGCACGGCGTCGGACGGCAGCACTTCGTCCAAAGTGGACAGGAAGTCGTAGGCCTGCGGCTCCTCGTCGCGGATCCGCTGGCGCACCCGGCGGCCGATGCCGGCCAGCCGCAGCGTGATGTCGTCGAGCCCCGGCCGCTGCTTCGGCAGCAACCGCTCGACGATCGACCGCGCGTCGCCGACCAGCGTCAGGTCCGGTTCGTAGTTCTTCGCAGCGTCGTCGGCGTCGACGTTGACCGCGATCAGCCGGGGCGGCTTCGGCATCCGCCAGTTCTGCGTCATCAGCCCGTCGAAGTCGGTGCCGATGGCGAGCACGACGTCGGCCTCGTCCCACAGCTCGCCGACCTCCGGCGTGTGCACGGGGTTCGGCGCCAGGCACGGGTGGTCCAGCGGCAGCAGCCCGCGCGCGGCGAAGGTGGTGATCACGGGCGCGGCGAGCTTCTCCGCGAGCGCCCCGATCGCGTCGCCGGCGCCCGACCGCAGCGCGCCGCCGCCGGCCCAGATCAGCGGCTGCCGCGCGTCGGACAACATCGCCTCGGCCCGCGCGAGGTCCGGGACGTCGACGTCGGGCTTGCGGTGCGGCGCGGGCGGCCGCCGGTGCGGGACGGTCTCGCGCAGGTAGTCGGTCGGCACGCCGAGGTAGACCGGACCGCTCTGCGGCTGCAGCGCGAGCCGCGCCGCGCGGTGCACGGTGGTGCCGATCTGGTCGGCGGCCCGCACGGTGAAGCCGCCCTTGGTGACCGGCGCGAACATCGCCTGCTGGTCCGAGGTCTCGTGCAGCACGCCGCGGACGACGCCGGGACGCCGCAGTGTCGACGGGATGTCGGTGGCGATGACGAGCACCGGAGCCGCGGAAGCCATCGCTTCGCCGACCGCGCCGAGGGTGTTCGCAGCACCCGGACCGGTGGTCACGAGCGCGACGCCGAGCTTCCCGGTCGCCCGCGCGTACCCGTCGGCGGCGTAGCCCGCGGTCTGTTCGTGGCGCACCCCGACGAGCTTGATGCGGGTCTCGGACAGCGCCTCCCACAACGGCAGGTTGTGCACGCCCGGGAGGCCGAAGACGATCTCCGTTCCGAGCGCTTCAAGCGCGTCCACCAGCTCCCGAGCACCACTCACAGCCACGGCGCGGATACTGCCAGATCGTTGAACGATCTGGCAATCGACCCCTAGACGATGTTGTGCTCCGCCGGTGCGGTATCGGCGTTCCCGAACCGCCGCACGTCCAGCTCTGCGATGTCCACCGCGGTCGGTCGCCCCAGGTAGAGGTCCCGGATCAGCTCGCCGGCCGCCGGGCCCATCTGGAAGCCGTGCCCGGAGAAACCGGTCGCGTAGAGGAACCGCGAAAGCAGGACGCTTTCCCCCACGATCTGGTTGCGATCGGGCGTCACTTCGTACAACCCGGCCCACGCCGTGCGGATGTCCGCGTCGAGCACGGCCGGGATCCGCCGCCCCGCGACCTCGGCCAGCCGCGGCAGCCACTCGCCTGCCTCGTAGTGCGTGTCGAACCCGGGGACGCCGTCGTCCTCGCAAACGGACATCGCCAGACCTGCACCTTCGCGGTGGAAGTAGAACGCCGACGGAAGTTCGATGGTCAGCGGAAGCGATTCCGGTAGTCCGCGCACCGGTCCGGTGAACACGACCTGCCGCCGGAACGGCCGCACCGGCAGGTCCAGACCGGCGAGTTCGCCGACCCGCCCCGACCACGCGCCCGCCGCGCAGACCACCGCTCCGGTCCGCACGAACCCCGCGCTCGTGCGGACGCCGGTCAGGACGGTACCGTCCCGTTCGATCCCGATCACCTCGACGCCGGTCCGCAGCTCCGCACCGCACGCCCGCGCGGCCCTCGCGTAGCCCTGGACAACGGCGTCCGGCGTGGCTTTCGCGTCGTCGGGAGACCAGAGCGCGGCGAGGATCCCGTCCGTCTCGAGCAGTGGGAGCACGCGCTTCGCTTCCGCGGGGTCCAGCAGGTGGCTGCGGACGCCGTACTCCCGTTGCAGCTCCGCGCAATGTCCGATTGCGGTGACGTCCGCGGGGTCGGTGAGCAGGTACAGGTAGCCGTCGCGGCGGAAGTCGATCTCGACGCCGAAGTCGCGCGAGAAAGCGCTGTACGCGGCGAGCCCGCGCAGCCCGAGCTCGACGTTCACGCGGCTGGTGAACGACGACCGGATGCCGCCCGCGGCCTTCGCCGTAGAACCCTCGCCGAGCCCGTCGCGCTCCAGCAACAGGACGTCGACGCCGGCTTCCGCCAAGCGGAACGCGCAGCTCACACCGATCACACCGCCGCCGATCACGACGCACTCGGCCATCGGTGGCAGGGACGTTTCCCCCGAGCCGCGGACGGTCATACTCGCCAATGTAGAACGTGATCCACCCACGGCGGCCGAGCGCGTACAGTCGGCGTGCCGAGTGCGGAAGGTGATGTCCCATGGCGATGATGCCCGTGACCGACTCGATGTTCCTCCTCGTCGAAACGCGCGAGCATCCGATGCACGTGGGCGGTCTGCAGCTGTTCAAGAAACCGGACGGCGCCGGCCCGGACTACCTCCGCGACGTCCGCCGCACCCTGCTCGAGTCCGACAACATGCGCTCGGTGTTCCGGCGCCGCCCGGCCCGTCCGGTCAACACGATGGGCCACGTGGCCTGGTCGACCGACGCCGAGCTCGAACTCGACTACCACTTCCGGCACTCCGCGCTGCCGCAACCGGGCCGCGTCCGCGAACTGCTGGAACTCACCAGCCGCTGGCACAGCACCCTGCTCGACCGGCACCGGCCGCTCTGGGAGACCCACCTCATCGAGGGTCTCGCCGACGGCCGGTTCGCCGTCTACACCAAGGTCCACCACGCCCTGATGGACGGCGTCTCCGCGTTGCGCCAGCTGCAGAGCACGCTCTCGGACGACCCGGCGGACCTGGATTGCCCGCCGTGGTGGGGCAGCCGGCGCAAGCCCGGCGAAGGCCGCGTCAAGCGCCCGCGATCGTTCCTCCAGACCGCGGGCAAGACCGCCAACCAGCTCGCGAGCCTGGCGCCGGCCGCGATGAAGGTCGCACGCGAAGCGTTCGGTGAACACACGTTAACGCTGCCCGGACAAGCGCCGCGGACGATGCTCAACGTGCCGATCGGCGGCGCGCGCCGGTTCGCGGCGCAGTCGTGGTCGCTCGAGCGCGTCCGGAAGGTCGCCACCGCGGGCGGCGTCTCGCGCAACGACGTCGTGCTCGCGATGTGCTCGGGCGCGCTGCGGGACTACCTCATCGAGCAGCGCGCGCTGCCGGACGCGCCGCTCGTCGCGATGGTGCCGGTGTCGCTGCGCCGCCAGAACGACCCCGGCGAGGCGGCGGGCAACAACATCGGCGCGCTGCTCTGCAACCTCGCCACCGACCTGCCGGACGCGGGCAAGCGGCTCGTCACCATCCACCAGTCGATGCGCAACGGCAAGCGGCTGTTCTCGGAGCTGACGCCGTTGCAGACACTGCTGTTGTCCGCGGTCAACGTCGCGCAGCTCGGCGTCTCGCCGATCCCGGGCATCGTGAACAACACGCGGCCGCCGTTCAACCTGGTGATCTCGAACGTGCCCGGCCCGCGCAAGCAGATGTACTGGAACGGCGCCCAGCTCGACGGCATCTACCCGGCGTCGGTGCTGCTCGACGGCCAGGCCGTGAACATCACGCTGACCAGCAACGGCGACAACCTCGACTTCGGCGTCACGGGCTGCCGCCGCAGCGTCCCGCACCTGCAGCGGATCCTGACGCACCTCGACACCGCGCTGGTCGAACTGGAAGCGGCGGTCCGGTAGCCCGCTGATCGGCACCGCACTGCGCCATCGGAAGGAAACATTCCCAGCCTCCCGGCCAAACCCTGGCCAGCCGGCTCGCCGCGCTCTTACCGTGACGGCGATCAGTTCCCGGGAGAGGAGCAGGAAAATGACCGAGGTGTGGACGACTCCCGACTTCGTCGAATACGAAACCCCCATGGAGGTCACCGCCTACGCGGCCCGCATGGCGGACTGACGTGCTCGTCGAGCCGCTCGCGGAAAGCGCATTCATCGAGGCCCTGCGCGGTCTTTCGCACCGGTACTGGGGCACGCACCCGTTCCACCACCGGCTGCACGCGGGCGAGCTCGACGCGCACGAACTGCGGCTCTGGGCCGCGAACCGGTGGTACTACCAGCAGGTGCTGCCGCAGAAGGACGCGGCGATCATCAGCAACTGCCCGCTGCCGGAGATCCGGCGCCAGTGGCTCGACCGGATCGTCTACCACGACGGGACGAGCGCCGGCACCAGCGGCACCGAACGCTGGCTGCGGCTCTGCGAAGCGGTCGGTCTCGACCGCGAAGAGGTGCTCGACGAGCGGCACGTCGCCCCCGGCGTCCGGTTCGCCGTCGACGCGTACGTGACTTTCGCGCGCACGAAACCGTGGTGGGAAGCGGTCGCTTCGGGACTGACCGAGATGTTCGCCGGCCACCTGATGCGGCAGCGCGTCGCGGACATGCTCGCGCACTACTCCTGGATCGCGCCGGCGGACCTCGCGTACTTCACCCACCGCGTCGACAAGGTCGCCGGCGAAGGCAAGGACACGCTCGACATCGTCGTCCGCCACTGCGTGACGCGTGAACAGCAGGACCGCGCGATCGCCGCGCTGTCCTTCAAGTGCGACGTCCTGTGGTCCGTGCTGGACGCCGTCGAACGGGCGGCGCGGTGATCACCGCGGGTTCGGTGCCGCAGCTCCGGCGAGGTGTCCGATTGTCGTTCGACCACGTCCGGGAGACACACGTGCTGCTGTTCCCGGAGGGCGTCCTCGTCCCGAACGCGACCGCGGCCGCGGTGCTCGGGCTCTGCGACGGCGCGCGCAGTGTCACCGACATCACCGCGGTGCTGGAGACGCGCTACTCCGGCGTCCGCGAGCAGGACGTCCTCGACGTGCTGGCGCGGCTGGGCGAACGGCGGGTGGTCGCGTGGACGTGAACCCGCCGCTGGGCCTGCTGGCCGAGCTGACCCACCGCTGCCCGCTGCACTGTCCTTATTGCTCCAACCCGCTGGAGCTGACCAAACGGGACGCCGAGCTGTCCACCGCGGACTGGCTGTCGGTGCTGTCCCAGGCCCGCGAGCTGGGCGTGCTGCAGGTGCACATGTCCGGCGGCGAGCCGCTGCTCCGGCCGGACCTGCCCGAGCTGGTGGCGCACGCGAGTTCGCTCGGCTGCTACGTCAACCTGGTCACCTCCGGGCTCGGGCTGACGTCCGCGCGGCTGTCCGATCTCGTCGAGCGCGGGCTGGCGCACGTCCAGCTGTCGGCGCAAGGGTCGATACGGGACCGTTCCGACGAACTTGCGGGCGCGCGGGCGTTCGACCACAAGCTCGCCGCGGCCGCCGCGGTCAAGGCCGCCGGGCTGCCGCTGTCGCTCAACGTCGTCCTGCACCGGCGCAACCACGACCAGGTCGCCGGCATCGTCGAACTGGCCGAGCGGATGGGCGCGGACCGGCTGGAGCTGGCGAACACGCAGTACTACGGCTGGGCGCTGCGCAACCGCGACGCGCTGATGCCGACACCTTCGCAACTGGCGGCCGCGGAGCCGATCGTGCGCGCGGCCGTCGCGCGGTTGCGGGACACGATGGAGATCGTCTACGTCGTCGCGGACTACCACGAGCCGTACCCGAAACCGTGCATGTACGGCTGGGGTGCGCAGCAGCTGACCGTCGCGCCGGACGGCACCGTGCTGCCCTGCCCGGCCGCGTCGGCGATCACGACCCTGCGGCTGTCGTCCGTGCGGGACACGCCGCTCGCCGACATCTGGTACCGCTCGGAGTCGTTCAACGCCTACCGCGGCGAGGACTGGATGGCCGACCCGTGCCGCACGTGCGACCGCCGCGGGCTCGACTTCGGCGGCTGCCGCTGCCAGGCGTTCCTGCTCACCGGCGACGCGGCGGCGACCGACCCGGTGTGCTCGCGCTCGCCGCACCGCGGCGTCGTCGACCTGGTGCTGACCCGGCCACCCACCTCCGACCTGGTCATGCGCCGGTGAAGGTCATCCTGCTCGGCACCGCGGCGGGCGGCGGCTGTCCACAGTGGAACTGCGCGTGCCGGCTGTGCACGTCCGGACTCCCGCCGCGCACGCAGGACTGCGTCGCGGTGAGTGCGGACGGCGAAGGCTGGTTCCTGCTCAACTGCTCCCCCGACATCCGCGCGCAGATCCTCGCGACGGCCGCGCTGCGCGCCGGACCGGGACCGCGAGACATCCCGCTGCGCGGAGTGCTGCTCACCGACGCCGAACTCGACCACTCCCTCGGCCTGCTGATGCTGCGCGAAGCGGGCGGGCTCCCGGTGTGGGCGCCGGACACGGTGCTGCGCGCGCTGACCCCGTTCCGCGAGATCGTCGACGGCTACGGGCACTGGACCTGGTCGCCGCCGGCGGACCTGCCCGGGCTGCGCGTCCGGGTGCTGCCGGTGAGCGACAAGAAACCGAAGTACGTGCCCGCCACGCAGGCCGGGCCGTGGGTGGTCGCCTACCGGATCGAAGACCTCACGACCGGCGGCGTGCTGGTGTACGCGCCTTGCCTGAAGAGCTGGCCCGCCGGGTTCGACGCGTTCGTGGCGGACGCGGACCTCGTGCTGCTGGACGGGACGTTCTACGCGCCGGACGAGATGGCCGGCGTCGGCGGACCGGACCAGCTCGCGATGGGGCACCTCCCGATCACCGCGAGCCTGGCCCGCATCGCCGGACGGCCGTGGGCGTTCACCCACCTCAACAACACGAACCCGGTGCTCGACCCCGCGTCCGCCGAACACGCCGCCGTGCTCGCGGCGGGCGCTCTGCTACCTCCGGACGGCACGGAGTTTTCGCTCTGAGCACGCTTCGTCGAGGCAACCCCCAAATAACTCTTTGACAGTCGTGGCAGACTGGCTCCATGCCCCACGACCACCTCCGGGTGCTGGCCCACCCGCTGCGCATGCGCATCCTGTCGCTGCTGACGGGCACCGCGATGAGCGCGGCCGAAGCCGCGCGCGAACTCGGTGAGACGCAGGCGAACACCAGCTACCACTTCCGCCGCCTCCACGACGCGGGCCTGCTGGAGGTCGCCGAGGAGATCCAGATCCGCGGCGGCCGCGCGAAGCGCTACCGGCACAACCCGGAGTCGGGCAAGCGCCTCACGAGCCGAGACCCGGGCGAGGAGCGGCTGCTGGCGAAGGCGATCGCGGCGGAACTGCTGCGCCGCGCGGACTCGCGCGTGGGGAATCGCCCGGCTTCCCTCACCGACGCCGAGCTGTGGGTGCCCCCGGAGGTGTGGACGCGGTTGCTGAAGCAGGCGTCAGAGCTGAGCCAGGAACTGCACGGCGCGGCCCAGCCACCCCGCACCCCGGGGACGGTCCGGGTCAGCGCCAGCATCGCCCTGTTCGAGCTGGCGACGAATCCGGCGGAACCGCAGTGAGCGCGTCGGTCGCACCGGCTGAGTCCGGAGCCGCGTCGTCCGTGCCGCACCATCCGCGCCCGGCAGCCGTTCCGGTGGCACCCCGATGACGGCGCTGTTCCCCACCACCCCTCCCTTCTCCCCGGAGCCACTCCCGTGATCCCACTGCTCGCCCCGCTGCAGGAAGTCCGCTTCCGCGCCCTCGTCACCGGCCGGACGTTCGCCGACTTCGCCAATGCCGTCGCGCCCTTCGCGCTCGCCTTCGCCGTCGTCGATCTGACCGGCTCGGCCGTGGACCTCGGGATCGTCGTCGGGGCGCGGTCGCTCGCCAACGTGCTGCTCGTGCTGTTCGGCGGCATGCTGGCCGACCGGTTGCCGCGGTCGGTGATCCTGCAGGGCACCGAAACCGCCGCCGCCCTCACGCAGGCCGCGATCGCCGCGAGCGTCCTCTGCGGCTTCGCTTCCATTCCGCTGCTGGTCGGGCTCAGCCTGGTCAACGGCGCCGTCTCGGCGATCTCCCTGCCCGCGGCCGCGTCCCTGACGCCGTTGACCGTGCCCGCGTCGCAGCTCGCGCAGGCGAACGCGCTGGTCCGGCTGCTCTCGAACGTCGGCCGTATCGCCGGAGCCGGGCTCGCCGGGATCTTCGTCGCCTTCGCCGGGTCCGGCTGGGCGCTCGGCGGCAACGCCCTGCTGTTCCTCGCCGCCGCGGTGGCGTACCGCCGGATCCGGCTGCCGCGCGGCGAACGCGTTCCCGGAAGCCGTCCCCTCGCCGAGCTCGCCGAAGGGTGGCGGGAGTTCCGCGCGCGGTCCTGGGTGTGGCTGGTGGTGCTGCAGTTCATGATCGTCAACGCGGTGAACGCGGGCGCGCTGCTGGTGATCGGCCCGCTGGTCGCCGACGACACCTTCGGCCGCACCGGCTGGGGGCTCGCGCTGGCCGTCCAGACGGCCGGGTCGCTGCTCGGCGGCGTCATCGCCGCGCACTGGCAGCCGCGGCGGATGCTCCTGATCGGCGTGGCGCTCGTGGTGGTCGACGCCCTGCCGATACTCGCGCTCGGCGAGACGCCGTACCTGCTGCCGCTGCTGCTCGCGATGTTCCTCGCGGGCGTCGCGATCGAGCAGTTCGCCGTCGCGTGGGACGTGTCGCTGCAGGAGAACATCCCGCCCGAGAAGCTCGCCCGGGTGTACTCCTACGACATGCTCGGCTCGTTCGTCGCGATGCCGCTCGGCCAGATCGCCGCCGGCCCGCTCGCCGAGCACGCCGGCCGCGAAGCGACGCTCCTCGGCGGCGCGACGCTCGTCGTCGTGGCGACCGCGCTGGTGGCCGTCAACCCCCAGGTGCGCGGGTTGGTCCGCCGGCGCCGGACTTCGGCGGACTCGCACCGCGGGTCCTAACGGCTCGCGCGGGGCTCCGGGGTCAGGTCGCGGTGGCCGTCGAGACGCCACCAGCTCTCCAGCGTCTCGCGAAGCGCTTTCAGCAGCTCGCCACCCGTTTCCAGGGGGACCAGGGCGGCCTTGCCGTCGTCCACGCGCAGGGCCGCCGACAAGCGGTCGCCCTGCTTGACCAGGCCGACCACCACCCGGGTCGGCCGTCCGGTCGCGTCGGTGGTCGGGATGGCTCGTTCGTAGCGCCAGCCTTCAGCGTTCACCCGGCCGACAGTGGCACAGCTTCCCCGGCTCCGGCCGCCGGTTCACCCTAAGGGGGTCACCAGGGCCGCACTTCCTCCAGCAGCTTCGCCACGGCGAGCACGAGGTCGTCCGAGTGGCGCGGCCCGACGATCTGCAGGCCCACCGGCAGCCCCTCGGACGTTCGCCCCGCCGGGACGCTGATCGCGGGCTGCTGCGTAATGTTGAACGGGTACGTGAACGGCGTCCACTCCGGCCACTCGCTCAGCCCGCTGCCCGGCGGCACGTTGTGGCCGGCCTCGAACGCCGCGATCGGGAGGGTCGGCGTGATCAGCACGTCGTAGCGCGTGTGGAACTCGCCCATCAGGATGCCCAGCGCCGCCCGCTCGGCCGTCGCGTCGAGGTAGTCGCTCGCGGTCCACGTCTTGCCGAGCTCCCAGACCTTGCGCAGGCCCGGATCGGTCCGCTCCTCCGACCCCGGCGGGAACGTGCCGAGCAGCTTCGCCGCGCCTGAGGACCACAGGATGTCGAACGCCGGTTTCGGGTCCGCGAAGCCGGGAT
This sequence comes from Amycolatopsis sp. NPDC049159, assembly GCF_040648295.1. Classification (NCBI taxonomy): domain Bacteria; kingdom Bacillati; phylum Actinomycetota; class Actinomycetes; order Pseudonocardiales; family Pseudonocardiaceae; genus Amycolatopsis; species Amycolatopsis sp. NPDC049159. The sequence continues at coordinate 262,380 of NZ_JBEZDL010000001.1, read as the reverse complement.
CGGTCTCCTCGACGTGCAGTCCCGCGTCGCCCAGCGCGCGCACCGCCGCGGCGACGATCGCCGCCACCTCCGGGTCGACGTCGACGTAGCCGAGCGTCGGCGAGAACGCCGCGATCAGGCCGCGCACGTCCCGCCGGACCGCCTCGCGGAACGACCCGGCCGGCGGTGCCAGCGCGGCCGGGTCGCGGTGGTCGGGCATCGACAGGACGTCCAGCAGCAGCGCGGTGTCGTCCACCGAACGCGCCATCGGACCGGCGTGCGAGAGCGGCCCGAACGGGCTCGCGGGGTACAGCGGGATGCGGCCGTGGGTCGGCTTGAGGCCGACGATGCCGCAGAACGACGCCGGGATCCGCACCGAGCCGCCGCCGTCGGTGCCGACCGACAGCTCGCCCATGCCGGCCGCGACCGCCGCGGCGCTGCCGCCGCTCGACCCACCCGCCGTCTTGGACGGGTCGGCGGGGTTGCGCGTGATGCCGCAGAGCGGGCTGTCCGTGACGCCCTTCCACGCGATCTCCGGCGTGGTCGTCTTGCCGAGCAGGACCAGGCCCGCTTCACGCATCCGCGCGGCGACCGGGCTGTCGACGTCCCACGGCTGGTCCGGGCTGATGCTCTTCGAACCGCGGACGGTCGGCCAGCCCTGCGTGAGGAACATGTCCTTGATCGACGCGGGCACGCCGTCGAGCCAGCCGATCGGGTTCCCGTCCCGCCAGCGGATCTCGGACGCCTTGGCCTGCTCCAGCGCGCGGTCGGCGTCGACCAGGCAGTAGGCGTTGCACTCGCCGTCGCGGGCTTCGATGGCCTGCAGCGCGTTCTGCGTCGCCTCGATCGGCGAAAGCTCACCGGTCGCGTAGGCGGCGACGAGCTCGCTGGCGGTCAGCATCCTGTCGTTCATCCGGCTCCCTGGTTCCCCGACGGCACGTAGCCGAGCGTCTTGTCGACGACATTGCGCAGCGGCTCCCCAGCCTGCCAGCGGCGGAAGTTCTCGGTGAACACCTCGACGAGCGTGTTCCGCCAGCCGATGAAGTCCCCGGACATGTGCGGCGAGACCAGCACGTCCGGCAGGCTCCACAGCGGGCTGTCGGACGGCAGCGGCTCGGTGTCGAACACGTCGAGCGCGGCGCCGGCGATGGCCTTGCTCCGGAGCGCTTCGACCAGGTCGGACGTCACTACCAGCTCGCCCCGGCCGACGTTGACGAACCGCGCCGACGGCTTCATCGCGGCGAACGCGCGCGCGTCGAACATGCCCTTGGTGTGTTCGGTCAGCGGCGCGACGGCGACGACGTAGTCCGCGTGCGGCAGCACTTCGGTGAGCCTCGCGGACTCGTGAACGACGCCGAAGTCGGGGTCCCCGGTGCGTTCCCGGCGCCCGGCACCGCTCAACCGCATCCCGGCGGCGCGCAGCAGCCGCGCGATGGCCCGGCCGATCGGCCCGGTGCCGACGACCACCACCTCGCGCCCGGCGATCCGCTCGCTTTCGCGGTGCTGCCAGCGCCCCTCGCGCTGCAGGTCGTGCGAGCGCGCGAAGTCCTTCGCGAACGCGAGGACGACGCCCAGCACGTACTCCGCGATGGCGTCGTCGAAGACGCCCCGCGAATTGGTCAGGACCACGTCGCTCTCGACCAGCCCGGGGAACAGCACCGGGTCGACGCCCGCGCTCGCGATGTGCAGCCAGCGCAGGCGATCGGCCGCGTGCCAGGCGCCCGGCACGGCCGTGGAGAGGAAGTCGTAGACGAACAGCGCGTCCGCTCCGGACAGCGCTTCCGGCAGGCCCGCCGCGTCCGTGTAACGCACGACCGCCCCGGATTCGACAGCACGCATGTCCGGTGGGCGGTGCTCGCCACAGAGCACTGCCAGGACCGGAGCTTCCTGGTTTTCCGAGGCGATCACGTTGACACGGTAAAAGCGGCTCGTATGATTGTCAACAATCCGAGGAACGACCCCCGGAGCACCGGACGTGTCATCAAGTGCAGACGTATTCCGGAGGCTGAGCCTTGGATTTCGACTTCCTGGCGTTCGAAGGCCCGCTCGCCCAGCGGGGCATCGGCGTCATCGCCCCGTTCGACCTCGCGCTGGAGCGCGAGCTCTGGCGGTGGGTGCCGATGGAGGTGTCCCTCCACCTCGCCCGCACGCCGTACGAGCCGGTGCCGGTCAGCATGGAGATGGCCCGCCTCGTCAGCGACAGCCACCACCTGGCCAGCGCCACCCGCGACGTCCTGCACGTCGAGCCCGAGGTCGTCGCCTACCTCTGCACTTCGGGCAGCTTCGTCAACGGCGTCGACTACGAGCGCTCGCTGACGAAGGCGATCTGCGACGCCGGCGCGCCGGACGCCGTCACCACCTCGGGCGCGCTGGCCGAGGTGCTGCACCAGCTCGACCTCCACCGCGTCTCGGTGCTGACGCCGTACGACGCCGACCTCACCACCGCCCTGCACGACTTCCTCGGCGAGCTGAACGTCGAGACCGTCGCCAGCGACCACCTCGGGCTCGGCGGCGGAATCTGGAAGGTCAGCTACCGGACCATCGCCGAGCGCATCCTCGCCGCGGACCACGGCGAGGCCGAAGCCATCTTCGTCAGCTGCACCAACCTCCCCACCTACGACCTGATCGAGCCGCTGGAGACCGCGCTCGGCAAGCCGGTGCTCACCGCCAACCAGCTGACGATGTGGGCGTGCCTGCGGCGGATGGGCCTCCCGATCGTCGGACCCGGGAAGTGGCTTCGTGAAGTGTCCTGAGAGAGCGCGCCGGCCCGGCGCCCGGAGCGACCTCGGCGTGGACGAACATGTCGGGGAACGTCCGGCAGGTCGTGAAGGTTTTCCTTGACCACCCCTCTAGCATTGTCGACAATTTGCGTCCCTCCGGAGGTTCCGTGACCACCATCGGTTTCATCTACCCCGACCACGCGGCCGAAGACGACTACCCGCTGGCCGAGCAGCTGCTCGGCGGGATGGCCGCCGACGAGGGCGACATCCGGCTCGCGGTCGAACACATCTACGGCACCGACAAGCACGCGGTGGCCGAACTGCTCGACCTCGGCAGTGAAAGCCGCCTCGCCGATGGCGCCGCTCTGCTCGAGAAGCACGAGCCCGACGCGATCATCTGGGCCTGCACCAGCGGGAGCTTCGTCTACGGCTGGGACGGCGCCCGCGACCAGACCGACCGGCTGTCCGCCGTCGCCGGTGTTCCGGCCTCCAGCACCTCCTTCGCGTTCGTGCACGCCGCGCGCGCCCTGGGCGTCAAGCGGGTCGCCGTGGCCGCCAGCTACCCGGACGACATCGCCCGGCTGTTCGTCGACTTCCTCAAGGCCGGCGGCGTCGAGGTCGTCTCGATGGCCAGTGCGGACATCATCACGGCCGCCGAGGTCGGCGCCATGAGCCCGGACGCCGTCCTCGAACTCGCCGTGCGCCACGACCACCCGGACGCCGACGCCGTCCTCGTGCCGGACACCGCCATGCGGACCCTCGCCGAGATCAACGCCATCGAAGCCGCGCTGAAGAAGCCCGTGCTGACCGCCAACCAGGTCACGGTGTGGGAGGGGCTGCGCCTGACCGGGCAGCACCGCCTCGTCCGCTCGCTCGGCGCGCTCTTCCGGCATCGGCCGGACGGGAGCGCCTGAAATGGCCCTGCCGCCGGGCATGCTGCCCGAGATCGAGCCGGTGAGCCGCGAGTCGACGGCCGCCGTGATCGCGCGTCAGCTGCGTGACGCGATCATGACCGGCGCCCTCCCGCCCGGGACCCAGCTCGGTGAGACCGAGCTGGCCGCACGGTTCCAGGTGTCACGGGGGCCGCTGCGGGAGGCCATGCAGCACCTGGTCTCCGAAGGACTCCTGCGCAGCGAGCGGCACCGCGGGCTGTTCGTGATCGACCTCGAGCCCGGGGACGTCTACGACATCTATGCAGCTCGAACGGCGATCGAACGCGCCGCCATGCTTCGCGCCCTGCGGGGCGGGGACCGGGACCGGATCGCGGACCTGCTCGAACACACCGTCGGCGAGATGGCGACCGCCGCGAGTGAAGACGATCCGAACGCGCTCTCCACCGCGGACCTCAAGTTCCACGAGGCCCTCATCCACGCTTCCGGCAGCAAGCGGCTCGTCCGGATGGCCCGGACGCTCCTCATCGAGACGCGGATGTGCCTCACCGCGCTGCAAAGCACGTACCAGCGGGTCGAAGAACGCGTGGAAGAGCACACGAAGCTCATCCAGGCGCTGCGGGACGGCGACGAGGAGACGGCGCTGGCGCTCCTCGAGGCGCACATGGAGGACGCGGTGCAGCGGCTCGCGCCCGGCACCAGCCTCCGGGACGGGCACGCGCCGCCGGTACCGGGAAACGCGTGACCGGAGGGCCGCCAAGCGCGATCGCAGGGGCGACACGCGGATCGTGACGACCGGCTCGTAATCCTCGGCAGCGGGTTCGTCCGCCCACGCCGCTGCTTCGTCTTCCCACGCCACCGATTCGTCCGCCGGCGCGGCAGGCTTGTCCGGCGAAGCGGACGGCTCCTGCGCCCACGCCGCCGCCGGTGCGGCCGGTTCCGCCCGCGCCGCCGGCTGGTCCGGCGAAGCGGGCGTCTCGTCCACCCAAACGGCCGACCCGGTTCCCCGGAGGGACGGTCCGTCCGCCCAGGCGGCGGGCTTCTCCGCCCACGTCGGCTCGTCGATCCGGACGGTCACCCTCCCCGTCCGGCCGGACGGCACGCGTGCGTGAACCGCCGGTACCGGTACGGGGAAACAGTTCCTGGGCACGCCACACGGGCAGTCAGCCGGCACGGCGCACCCCCAGCACCGGCTGACCGCCCTGGCCGTCGCGGAAGTCGGGTGACCACGGCCAGCGGCCGCGTTCGTCCGCGTGGACCAGTTGCAGTGCACGGATTTCCGGGCCGTACAGGGCGACCGCGAACACCAGGTGCGCGGACGGTTCCGTCAGCGGGACGACCTCGACCAGCGGGCCGTCCCGCAGCGGAATGCGTTCCCCCGGCTCCGGTGGCGACGCGTGCAGTGCGTGCGACGCCAGGTCGTTGAGCAGTTCGGCGGCTTCCTCGAGCGGCAAGCCGGTCGTGACCAGCTCGGGCAAGCCGTACCCGCTGAGCCCGATCGTGTAGGCCCACGGCGGATAAAGCCCGTTGCCCTCCACGCCTTGCACGAGCCAGCCCCGGTCGGCCACCTTCTCCTGGAGCATCGCCACGTAGTCGGACTGTGGCCGATCCGGGTTTTCACATTGCCAGCACATCGGTTTCTCCTCCCCCTCGGTGGGCTTGTGGCCACCGTGCCGGAGGGCACCGACAAAAACTCAGCCCAGTGCTTCGGCCACCGCCGTGCCGAGCCGTTCTGTGGTATCGGTGCCACCGAGGTCGGGGGTGCGCACCCGGCCCTCGTCGAGGACCCGGTCCACGGCGGCGCGGATCGCTTGCGCGGCAACGGTTTCGCCCAGGTGTTCGACCAGCATCGCGGCCGCCAGGATCTGCGCCACGGGGTTCGCTATCCCCTGTCCGGCGATGTCCGGAGCGCTCCCGTGGACCGCCTCGAACATCGACGGGGATTCACCCGATGGGTTGATGTTGCCGGACGGCGCCATGCCGAGTCCGCCGGTGATCGCGGCCGCCAGGTCGCTCAGGATGTCGCCGAAGAGGTTCGACGCCACCACGACGTCGAGCCGGTCCGGCGCCTGGACCATCCGCGCGGCCAGCGCGTCCACGTGCATCTGTTCACTGTGGACGTCCGGGTATTCGGCGGCGACCTCGGCGAAGATCTCGTCCCAGAACGGCATCGAGTGGATCAGGCCGTTGGACTTCGTCGCCGAGCAGACGCGCGAAGACCGCGTACGCGCCAGCTCGAAGGCGTACCGGATGATCCGTTCGACGCCGACGCGCGTGAACACCGACTCCTGCAGCACGAACTCGTCCGGCCGCCCGGCGTTGTGCCGCCCGCCGATCGCGGAATACTCCCCTTCGGAGTTCTCGCGGACGATGACCAGCTCCAGCTCTTCGGCCTTCCGCCCGGCCAGCACGGAAGTCGTGCCCGGCAGCAGCCGCACCGGGCGCAGGTTGACGTACTGCTGGAACGCACGCCGCAGCGGGATCAGCAAGCCCCACAGCGAAACGTGGTCCGGGACGCCGGGGAAGCCGACCGCGCCGAGCAGGATCCCGTCGTACGCCGAGAGCTGCGCGACGCCGTCTTCCGGCATCATTGCGCCGAGTTGCGCGTACCGTTCGCAACTCCAGTCGAATTCCGTCCACTCCAACGAAAAGCCGAAGCGGGCGGACGCCCGTTCGAGGACCTTGCGGGCCTCGACCGTGACGTCCACGCCGATCCCGTCGCCGGGGATGCTCGCCAAGCGGTAGGCCGTCACAGGGCCACCGCGATGTACTTGGTCTCCAGGAACTCCTCGATGCCGACCGTGCCGCCCTCACGGCCGAGGCCGGACGCCTTGATCCCGCCGAACGGCGCCGCCGGGTTCGAAACGATGCCCTGGTTGAGCCCGATCATGCCGGCTTCGAGGGCCTCGGACACGCGCAGCGCGCGCTTGAGGTCGCTGGTGAAGACGTAGGAAACGAGGCCGAATTCGGTGTCGTTCGCCTTCGCCACCGCCTCTTCCTCGGTGTCGAACGGCGTGATCGGCGCGACCGGCCCGAAGATCTCCTCGTGCGTCAGCCGCGCCTCCTGCGGGACGTCGGTGAGCACGGTGGCCTGGTAGAAGTGGCCCGGCCCGTCGACGCCGGAGCCGCCGGTGAGCACCTTCGCACCGCGGTCGGTGGCGTCCTTGACCAGCTCCGTCACCTTGTCGACGGCCTTGTCGTCGATCAGCGGGCCGACCACGACGTCCTTCTCGGTACCGCGGCCCATCGGCAAAGCCTGCATGCGCTCGGTCAGCCGCCGCGAGAACTCCTCGACGACGCCGCGCTGCACGTAGAACCGGTTCGCCGCGGTGCACGCCTCGCCGATGTTGCGCATCTTCGCCTGCATCGCGCCCTCGATCGCCGCGTCCATGTCGGCGTCGTCGAAGACCAGGAACGGCGCGTTGCCGCCCAGCTCCATCGACGTGCGGAGGATCTTGTCGGCGCACTGCTCCAGGAGCTTGCGGCCGACGCCGGTGGAGCCGGTGAAGGAGAGCTTGCGGGCCCGGCCGTCGCGGATCAGCGGCTCCATCACGCCGCCGGAGTCGCTGGTCGTGATGACGTTGAGCACGCCCTCGGGCAGCCCGGCCTCGGCGAGGATGCCGGCCAGCGCGAGCATCGACAGCGGCGTCTGCGCGGCGGGCTTGATCACCGACGTGCAGCCCGCGGCGATCGCCGGCCCGATCTTGCGGGTGCCCATCGCCATCGGGAAGTTCCACGGCGTGATCAGCAGCGTCGGGCCGACCGGCTGCTTCGTGATGAGGAACCGGCCGACGCCGTTCGGGGCGGTCGCGAATCCGCCGCCGATGCGGACGGCCTCCTCGGCGAACCATCGGAAGAACTCGGCGGCGTAGGCGATCTCGCCCTTCGACTCGGCGAGCGGCTTGCCCATCTCCAGCGTCATGAGCAGTGCCAGCTCTTCCTGGCGCTTCATCAGCAGCTCGTACGCCCGGCGCAGGATCTCGCCGCGCTCCCGCGGCGCCATCTTCGCGAAGTCCGATTGCGCGGCGACGGCGGCGTCCAGCGCGGCGAGGCCGTCCGCCGGGGAGGCGTCGGCGACCTGGCACAGCTCCTTGCCGGTGGCCGGGTCGACCACCGGGAACGTCTTCCCGGACCCGGCGGCGACCCACTTGCCGCCGATGAACAGTTCCTTGCCGACCGCGTCGACGACGCCGGACTCGGTGCTCGCGCTCATCCCGACTGCTCCTCACGTGTTGTCCCGAGGGCCATGCTATGGATATTGTCAACAATCGACAACCCGCTCAACCGACCTAGGAGCACGCTGCCATGGCCCAGCTATCTCCGCTGCTCAAGCAGGCAACGCCCGTCGTGGTCGACCACGGTGAAGGGGTTTACCTCTACGACGTCGACGGCAAACGCCACCTCGACTTCACCGCCGGGATCGGCGTCACGAGCACCGGACACTGCCACCCCCACGTCGTGCGGGCCGCGCAGGAGCAGATCGGCAAGCTCGTCCACGGGCAGTACACGACGGTGATGCACAAGCCGCTGCTCGAGCTGACCGAACGCCTGGGCGCCGTCCTGCCCAGCGGGCTCGACTCGCTCTTCTACGCGAACTCGGGCAGCGAAGCCGTCGAAGCGGCGTTGCGGCTCGCGCGGCAGGCGACGAAGCGCCCGAACGTCATCGTCATGCAGGGCGGCTTCCACGGCCGGACCGTCGCGGCGGCGAGCATGACGACGTCCGGGACGCGGTTCAGCGCCGGCATCGGCCCGCTGATGGCCGGTGTACACGTCGCGCCGTTCCCGTACGCCTACCACTACGGCTGGGACGAGCAGACGGCGACGAAGTTCGCGCTGCGCGAGCTCGACTTCCTGTTCCAGACGGTCAGCGCGCCGAACGAGACCGCGGCGATCTTCGTCGAACCGGTGCTCGGCGAAGGTGGGTACGTCCCGGCGAACACGGAGTTCATGGCAGGCCTGCGCGAACGCGCCGACCGGCACGGCATCCTGCTCGTCCTCGACGAGATCCAGACCGGCTTCGGCCGCACCGGCAAGTTCTGGGGACACGACCACTTCGACGTCTCCCCCGACATCGTCCTCATCGCGAAGGGCCTGGCGAGCGGCTTCCCGCTGTCCGGCATCGCCGCTTCGCAGGAACTGATGGCGAAGGCGTTCCCGGGTTCGCAGGGCGGCACGTACGGCGGCAACGCCGTCTCGTGCGCGGCGGCGATCGCGACGCTCGAGGTCATCCAGCAGGAGAACCTGGTGGAGAACGCCGCCGAGCGCGGACGTCAGCTGCTCGAAGGCGCGCGAGTGATCGCGGACAAGACGCCGGCGATCGGTGAGGTGCGCGGACTCGGGCTGCTGGTCGGCTCGGAGTTCACCACCGCCGACGGCGAGCCCGACGCGGCGACCGCGGCCGCCGCGCAGCAGACGGCGTCGAAGAACGGCCTGCTGCTGCTCACCTGCGGGCCGTACATGAACGTCGTGCGCATGGTGCCGCCGCTGGTCGTCAACGCCGAGCAGGTCGACGACGCGCTGCGCATCTGGGGCGAGGTCGTCGCGTCCGTCACGGGGAGCTGAGCATGGCGCAGTACATCACGATCACCCTCGACAAGCGCGGGGTTTCCTGCCGGGCCCGGCTGCTGGACGACGAAGCGCCGCGGACGTGCCGCGCGGTGTGGGACGCGCTGCCGCAGAGCGGTTCCGCCTACCACGCGAAGTACGCGCGCAACGAGGTCTACACGCTCGTGCCGCCGTTCGCGGAGCCGAAGCCCGGCCGGGAGAACCCGACGATCACGCCGATCCCGGGTGACGTCGTGTACTTCGGCTTCGAAGCCTGGGAGATCGGCAACCCGGCGTACGGCTACGACGACGGCAGCGAGGCCCACAGCGACCAAGGCGCGACCGATCTCGCGATCTTCTACGGGCGCAACAACCTGCTGATCAACGGCGACGCGGGCTGGGTACCCGGCAACGTGTTCGCCACGATCGAGGAAGGCCTCGCCGAGATGGCAGCGGCCGCGCAGGACCTGTGGCTGCGCGGGGTCGAGGGCGAGACGCTCTCGTTCGCGCGAGCCTGATTCCCTTCTCCCCCAACGGGACGCCGGGTGCGGATACCGCGCCCGGCGTCCCCTTTTTCTTGCTTTCCGCCACCCGAAAGGGTGATCATCGAGATCTCACCTTTCGTGGCCGGTGATCACCACATCGAGCTACCGGCGTGCCCGGGATGTCGGATCAAGTTCAGAATCACCCACAGTGATGATCGACTTGCTTGCTACCCAGAGTGGTTGACCGCCGAACCGGGCACCCCGGCGTCGAACACGAAGGGATTACGTGTTTAGGATGGGAAGATTCCGCGATGCCGAGCGCATTCGAAAATGGCTCTTTGACAGCCCGCCAGCACGGTGAAAACCTGACGCAGCTCTTACCGGAGCATCTCCAGGGAAACCATTTTCGAGTCATCAAGGAGTCATTCCATGCAGACGTTCGCCCAGCACGCGCACTACTGCCACGACATCATCTCGGGTGCGCTGGCGCACCTGGCGCACCTCATCGGCTGGCTCGTCTGATCCAGGCCCGAACCGGACGGCCCGGCCGCGGGAGACCGCGGCCGGGCCGTTTTCATCCCAGTTCGCCCAGGCGCGCGAAATCGTCGTCGGAAAGCTCGATTTCCGCGGCACCACAGTTTTCTTCGAGGTGCGCGATCGACGACGTGCCGGGAATGGGGATCACCACGGGGGAACGGCGCAGCAACCAGGCGAGGGACACCTGGGCGGGTGTCGCGCCGAGCCCGGCAGCGACCTTTCCGAGCACGCCGCCGGCCGTCGCGTGGTCACCGCGTGCGATCGGCAGCCAGGGCACGAACGCGATCCCCTCACGCTCGCAGTAGGCGAGAACATCGTCGGACGCCCGGTCGGTCAGGTTGTAGCGGTTCTGCACGCTCGCGATCGGCGCGATGGCTCGAGCCTCGTCCAGCTGCGCGACGCTGACCTCGGACAACCCGATCCGGGCGACCTTGCCTTCGTCCCGCAGCCGGGCGAGCGCGCCGATCTGGTCGGCGAGCGGCACCTGCGGGTCGAGCCGGTGCAGCTGCAGCAGTTCGAGCTGGTCGAGACGGAGGCGTCTCAACGAAAGTTCGGCCTGCTGCCGCAGGTACTCGGGCCGGCCGAGCGGCACCCACTCGCCGCGGCTCGGACGCGCGTGTCCGCACTTCGTCGCGACGAGCATCCCCGGGTACGGGTGCAGGGCGCGGGCGAGCAGCTCTTCGTTGAGCCCCAGGTCGTAGGCATCCGCGGTGTCGAAGAACGTCACGCCGAGTTCGGCCGCGCGGCGGGCGACCGCCTCGGCGCCGTCGCGCGCGTGGTCCCACTCGGTGAGCCGCATGGCGCCGAACCCGAGGCGGTGCACGGTAAAGCCGTCTTCGAAGGTGTACGTCGAGGTCATGAGGGAAGCTTCGCCGCCGACTGCGTCACCCACCAGAGATTTAGCCTGAGCTAAATTTAGAGCTCTGTAACCGGTCGATCACCGAGCGCACGCGAAATGTGAAAAACCTTCATGGCGGCGTACCGGCGGTACGTACTACGCTGCGGTAACCACAGCAACGGCGCGGAGGAGAAACTCTCGATGGGCGACGTGGCGGCACAGCTGGCCGGGATCGTCGGGGACAAGAACCTGCTCACGGGCGAGGCGATCTCCGAGGACTACGCGCACGACGAGGCACTGACGGCGAAGCCGCAGAAGCCCGCGTACGTCGCGAAGCCGGCTACCGCCGAGGAAGTCGCGGAGCTGCTGAAAGCGGCTTCGGAGCACAACGTCCCCGTGACCGCGCGGGGCTCCGGGAGCGGACTGTCCGGAGCCGCACGGCCGCGCGAAGACGGACTGCTGATCTCGTTCGAGCGCATGAACGCCGTCCTCGAGGTCGACACCGGCAACCACGTCGCCGTCGTGCAGCCCGGAGTGACACTCGCCGAGCTCGACGCCAAGACCGCCGAGGCCGGGCTGAGCTACACCGTCTACCCCGGCGAGCTGAGCGCGAGCGTCGGCGGGAACGTCGGGACCAACGCGGGCGGGATGCGCGCGGTGAAGTACGGCGTCACGCGCAACAACGTGCTCGGCCTGCAGGCCGTCCTGCCGACCGGCGAGATCCTCCGCACCGGCGGCAAGACGTCGAAGATCTCCACCGGGTACGACCTCACGCAGCTGATCATCGGCTCCGAAGGCACGCTCGCGCTGGCCACCGAGATCACCGTCAAGCTGCACCCGCGGCTGTCCCACGGCGCCACGGTGCTCGCGCCGTTCGGCGATCTCGCCCAGGTGATGGCCGCCGTGCCGGCGATCCTCTCCAGCGGGCTCGCGCCGCACATCCTCGAATACATCGACAACCTGACGATGGCCGCCATCGTCTACAACGAGAAGCTCGAACTCGGCATCCCGGACAAGATCCGCGAGGCCAGCGAGGCCTACCTCGTCGTCGCGCTGGAGAACCGCGAGAGCGGACGGCTGCACGAGGACGTCGAGACGGTCGGCGAACTGCTCGGCGAACTCGGCGCGACCGACGTCTACGTCCTCGAAGGTCCCGCAGCGCGCAAGCTGATCGAAGCGCGCGAGAAGGCGTTCTGGACGGCGAAGGCGGCCGGCGCCGACGACATCATCGACGTCGTCGTGCCGCGGACCGCGATGCCGGAGTTCATCGCCAAGTCGCGCGAGCTCGCGATGGCCGCGGGCGGCGGCGCCCTCGGCTGCGGGCACGCCGGCGACGGCAACGTCCACTTCGGGATCTTCTGCAAGGACGCCGACAAGCGTGAACGACTGTTAACCGACATCTTCGCGTACGCCATGGAGCTGGGTGGCGCGATCTCCGGCGAGCACGGTCTCGGCCGCACCAAGGCGAAGTACCACCAGGCACTCGAAGACCCGGCGAAGATCGAGCTGATGCGCCGGATCAAGCAGAGCTTCGACCCCGCCGGGATCCTCAACCCCGGCGTTCTCTTCCCCGAAGGAACCGCATGAGCGAGATGAACGGCGCCCAGTCCCTGATCCGCACACTGGTCGACGCCGGCGTCGACGTGTGCTTCGCGAACCCCGGCACGTCGGAGATGCACTTCGTCGCCGCGCTCGACACGGTCCCGGAGATGCGCGGTGTGCTCGCGCTGTTCGAGGGCGTCGTCACGGGGGCCGCCGACGGCTACGCGCGCATCGCCGACAAGCCCGCCGCGACGCTGCTGCACCTCGGCCCCGGCCTCGGCAACGGCCTCGCGAACCTGCACAACGCGCGGCGCGCGCACACGCCGATCGTCAACGTCGTCGGCGACCACGCCACCTACCACAAGCAGTACGACGCCCCGCTGGAATCGGACATCGAAGCCGTCGCGGGCTCGCTGGAAGGCTGGGTGCGGCGCTCGGAGCACACCAAGGACGTCGGTGCGGACGCCGCCGCCGCGGTCGCCGCGGCCCAGGACGCACCCGGCCGCGTCGCGACGCTGATCCTGCCCGCGGACGCGTCGTGGGGTGACGGCGGCGAGACCTGCGCGCCTGTTCCGCCGCGCGTGCCGCAGGCCGTCGACGCGACCACCGTCAAGGACGTCGCCGCGGTGTTCGGCAGCGGCGAATCGGTCGCGCTGCTCATCGGCGGCGGTGCGTGCCGTGAAGAAGGACTGCGCGCGGCGAGCCGGATCGGCGCCGCGACGGGTGCGAAGGTTTTCGTCGAGACGTTCCCGTCTCGTCTGGAGCGCGGCGCGGGCCTGCCGGCGATCGAGCGGCTCGGGTACCTCGCCGAGCAGGTAACCTACCAGCTCGACGGGGTCAAGCACCTCGTCGTCGCGGGCACGAAGGCGCCGGTGTCGTTCTTCGCCTACCCGGGCAAGCCCAGCGACTTGGTGCCCGAGGGCGCGCAGGTGCACACGCTCGCGTCCGTCGGCCAGGACGTCACGCGCGCGCTGAACGAGGTCGCCGACCTCGTCGCCGCGGACACCGAGCCGGTGCTGCAGCAGGCGTCCCGGCCGGCGCTGCCGAGCGGTCCGCTGACGCCGCAGAACTGGGTCGACGTCATCGGCGCGCTGCTCCCGGAGAACGCGATCATCGCCGACGAGGCGAACACGTCCGGCCTGCTGCTCCCGACGGCGACCGCGGGCGCGCCGCGGCACGACGTCCTGACGCTGACCGGCGGCGCGATCGGCTACGGCATGCCGGTCGCGACCGGCGCGGCAGTGGCGGGACGGGACCGTCCCGTCCTGAACCTGCAATCGGACGGCAGCGCGCTCTACACCATCTCCGCGCTCTGGACGCAGGCGCGCGAGAACCTGAACGTCACGACGGTGCTGCTCAACAACCGCGCGTACGCGATCCTGCGGCTGGAGCTGCAGCGCGTCGGCGCGGCGTCCGGCGGGCCGAAGGCGAACGAGCTGCTCGACCTCTCGCGCCCGGACATGGACTTCGTGAAGATCGCGGAGGGCATGGGCGTTCCCGCGACGCGGGCGACCACCGCCGAGGAACTCGCCGAGCAGCTGCAGCGCGCGTTCGCCGAGCCCGGTCCGCACCTCATCGACGCCGCGGTGCCGCCGCTGCTGTGAACCGGACTATTCTCCCGTCACACCCCTGAGCCCGGGAGCGGCGGATGAGCGAAGACGAACACGCCAAGCGGGGCATCGACCTCGAACGGCCGAACGCGGCGCGCGTGTACGACTACATGATCGGCGGGAAGCTCAACTACGCCGTCGACCGGGTGTTCGCCGACCAGATCGTCGGGGTGCTGCCGAACGCGAAGCACATGGCAATGACGAACCGGGCGTGGCTGCGCCGCGCCGCGCGGTTCGGCGCCGAGCAGGGCATCCGGCAGTTCCTCGACATCGGGTCGGGCATGCCGACGGTCGGGCACGTGCACGAGGTCGTCCAGGCGGTCGACCCGACGTCGCAGGTCGTCTACGTCGACAACGAGCCGATCGCCGTCGCGCACAGCGAGATCGTCCTCGAGGACAACGACAACGCGGCGATGGTCCAGGCCGACGCCGAGTACCCGGACGACGTGCTGGAGCACCCGACCACCGAGGCGATGATCGACTTCAGCGAGCCGGTGATGGTCATCATGGCCGCGTTCGTGCACTTCATCCCCGACTCCCGCGATCCGGCCGGCCTGATCGCCCGCTACGCCGACCAGCTGGTGCCCGGCAGCTACCTCGCGTTGTCGTCGGGGACGTGGGAGGGGCAGGGCGAAGAGACCCAGCGGTCGGTTTCGCTGTACGGGAAGAGCGGGACGCCGTTGACGCTGCGCTCGCCCGACGAGCTGAGCGCGCTGGTGAAGGGGTTCGAGATCCTGCCGCCGGGGATCGTGTTCACGCCGGAGTGGCGACCGGACGAGCCGCTCGAGGACCCGCCGGAGCGCTCGGGCGGGCTGGCGCTGGTGGCGCGGAAGCTCTAGTGCGCCGGCTCTACGTCGTCGCGCACCCGGAAGCCACGCACCACGTGGAGCACCGGGTCGGCGGGTGGTTCGACTCGGCGCTGACCGAGCGCGGACGCGCCCACGCGGCGGCGATCGCGGCCCGGCTGCGGGAGCTGATCCCCGCTGCGGAGCGGATCGAGCTGTACAGCTCCGACCTCCGGCGGGCGGCCGAGACGGCGGAGCCGATCGCGCGCAGCTTCGAAGCCGACACGGTTCTCCTGCGCGACCTGCGCGAGAAGTCGTACGGCGTGGCGGGCGGGCGGCCGCAGTCATGGCTCGACGAACGGTTCGTCCCGCCCCCGCCGACGGGCGAGCGGCTCGACCACGACGAAGGCATCGACGGCGCGGAGACCAAGCTCCAGTGGGTGACGCGCGTGTACCGCGCCGTCGACCGGATCTCGGCCGGGACGGCCGGGCAGCAGGTCGTCGTCACCCACGGCGGCTCGCTGAGCTGGGTCGTCGCCGCTTGGCTCGGCCTGCCGGTGCAGGCCTGCGCGCACGCCGCGTTCCGGTCGAGCGCGGGCGGCATCACCGTGCTCGAGGAAGACGACCGCTTCCACAACCGCACGCTGCACACGCTGAACGACACCAGCCACCTGCCGGCACGCCGGTGATGGCTATTCTCGCCCCACCACCCTGATCACGGGAGTCGCGATGAGCGAAGACGAGTACGCCAGACGGGGTATCGACCTCGACAAGCCGAACCCCGCGCGGGTGTACGACTACATCCTCGGCGGCCAGCTGAACTACGCCGTCGACCGGATGTTCGCCGAGCAGGTACTGGCCGCGCAGCCGAACGCGCGCGAGCGGGCGCGGCTCAACCGGCGGTGGCTGCGCCGGGCCATCCGCTTCGGGATGGACCAGGGCATCCGGCAGTTCCTCGACATCGGGTCCGGCATGCCGACCGTCGGGCACGTGCACGAGGTGGCGCAGGCGATCGACCCGACCTCGCGGATCGTCTACGTCGACAACGAGCCGATCGCCGTCGCGCACAGCGAGATCGTCCTGGAGGACAACGAGAACGCGGCCATGGTGCACGCCGACGCCGAGGTGCCCGACGATGTCCTCGAGCACGACATCACCGAGATGATGCTCGACCTGGACCAGCCGGTGATGGTCGTGATGGCGCTGTTCGTGCACTTCATCCCGGACGAGCGCGACCCGGCCCGGCTGATCGCCGCCTACCGCGACGCGCTCGCACCCGGCAGCTACCTCGCGCTGTCGTCCGCCACGTACGAGCACCAGAGCGACGGCACGGCCCGCGCCGTGGCGATGTACCAGAAGAGCGCGAACCCCGTGACCCCGCGCTCGGCCGACGAGCTCCGCGCGCTGGTCGACGGCTTCGAGATCCTCGACCCGGGCATCGTGTTCATCCCCGAGTGGCGCCCGGACGACCCCGCGGACGTGCCGGCCGACCCCGCCGAATGCGGCGGGCTGGCGCTGGTGGCGCGCAAGAACTAGGCGGGCACCAGTTCCGGCGCGGTGCGCGTCTTCGGCACCAGCCCGGCGAGCAGTACGCCCGTTAGCGCGGCGAACGCGGCCACCGCGAAGGTGGCCCGGAAGCCGAACAGCGACGGCACCGCCAGCCCGCCGACGGTGATCGTCAGCTGGGCCAGCATCGCGGCCATCACCGCGCTGGAGATGGCCGTGCCGACCGAGCGCATCAGGGAGTTCAGGCCGTTCGCCGACGCCGTTTCGGTGACCGGCACCGAGCCCATGATCGACGCGGGCATCGCCGCGTACGCGATGCCGACACCGGCGCCGATGATGACCGACGCCGTGATCAGCTCAAAGGCGTTGCCCATCAGCAGGATCGCGAAGATGTACCCGGCCGCGATCACCAGCGCGCCGGTCATCAGGGTCGGGCGCGGGCCGAAGCGGGTGATGAGCCGCGCCGAAACCGGCGACAGCAGCATCATCACGAGGCCGTTCGGCGCGAGGGACAGCCCGGACTCCACCATCGTCTGGCCCAGGCCGTACCCGGTCGACGACGACGCCTGCAGCAGCTGCGGGAACGACAGCGCCATGGCGTACATCGAGAACCCGACCATGATCGACGCCAGGTTCGTGAACAGCACCGGACGGCGCGCGGACACCCGCAGGTCGACCAGCGGGTCGCGGCGGCGCAGCTGGTAGGTGCCCCACGCGAGCAGGATGACGACGGCCGCCGCGGCGAACCCCAGCGTCGGCGTGCTGCCCCAGCCCCACGTGGCGCCCTTGACCACCGGCAGCAGCAGGCAGACCAGACCGGCGGCGAGCCCGAACGCGCCGAAGTAGTCGAACGGCGCCGGCGTGCGCAGCGGCGATTCCGGCACGAACTTGACGATCAGCAGCGCGAAGAACAGCCCGAGGCCGGCGGCCATCCAGAACAGCACGTGCCAGTCGGCGTTCTCGGCGACGACGGCCGCGACCGGCAGCCCGATCGCGCCGCCGACGCCGAGTGTCGCGCTCATCAGCGAGATCGCGCCGCCGACGCGTTCGGGCGGGAGTTCGTCGCGCATGATGCTGATGCCGAGCGGGATGACGCCCATCGCGCAGCCCTGCAGCCCGCGGCCGACGATGTGGAACGCGAGCGCACTCGTCGTCGCGGACACGACCGAACCGGCGATGAGCAGGGCGAGGCTGACCAGGATCATCCGCCGCTTGCCGTAGAGGTCGCCGAGCCGCCCGCTGACCGGGGTGATGACGGCCGCGGCCAGCAGCGTCACCGTAACCACCCAGGACGCGTCGGCGGGCGAGGCGTTCAGCAGCCGCGGGAAGACCGGGATCAGCGGTACGACCAGCGTCTGCATGAACGACGCGACGAGCCCGCACGACGCGAGCACGACGACGATCGCGCGGCCGGACCGCTCGGGACGGGACACCAACACCCCCACGGTGTGTAGTTAGTACGCATCATGCAACTTCATGCACTGTACCTACGGGGTGGCGGGTTTCCGTACGGGTGGCGGTTTCGTCACAGCCAGGTGCGGACGCCTCCGTGGCCCGAGCAGGTCCCGGAACGGTGCTGGCTGTAGCTGTAGCTGCCGTCCTTGCAGAGGGCCGTCGCGCCGGAGGGGTTGTCGCTGGGCCGGTGGACGCAGTTGCCGTCGGAGTTCCGGTAGTAGTCCGCGCCGCACTCGGCGGGCTTCGGCGCGGCCTGGGCGGTCGTCTTCGGCGCGGCCTTGGGCTTCGGCGTGCTCGCCTTCGGCGCGACCGCTTGCGGGGTGGTCGCTTGCGGGGCGGCCGGCACGGCGGCCGCTGCGGACGTCGTCGCGGGCGCTTCGGTCGTGGCCGGAACCGACGACGTGGGCGCCTGGTACGTCGACGTCGGGGCGTCGAGGACCCCGACGTTCCCCGCGTTCTTCGGCGGCACCGCGCCGGCACCGCAGCCCGCGACCAGCAGGCCGGCGGCCAGGATCAACCCCAGTTTCTTGCTCACGACGACTCCTTGGCTCCACGAATCAATGCCGCCGTAGTCGTTCACCCGTTAACGTTTGTTACGCCCTCTAAACTCGGCGCATGTCCTGGTTGCGGCGCTACGCGGCCGAGCTCGCGGTGACCGCCGCCGTGCTCGTCGGCTCCCTCTTCGCCGTCCTCAACGACGGCGCCAAGCCCGCGAACCACGCCGCGATCGGCTGGGTGCTCACCGTCCTGTGCTGCGTCGCGCTGTTCTTCCGCCGGACGTACCCGCTGAGCGTCGCCGGGTTAACGCTCGTTAGCTGCGCCCTCTACTACCCGCTGACCGACCCGGACGGGCTCGTCCTCCTCGCCTTCGCGTACGCGCTCTTCAACGCCGCCGCAGCCGGGCGGATCCGCGGTGCCGCGCTGCTCGTCGTCGCCGCAATGGCCGGGGTCGCCGTCGGGGAAATCAGTTCGCGGACCGGGCGGCACGTCGACAACTTCGCGTTCTTCCTGATGACCGGCTGGTTCGTCGCGCTGGTCGCGGGTGGCGCCGTCGCGCACTACCGGGCCGAAGCCGAGCGGACGAAGGAAGCCGAAGCACGGGCACGGGCCACCGACGAGCGGCTCCGGATCGCGCGCGAACTGCACGACGCGCTGGGCCACCACCTCGCGCTGATCAACGTCCAGGCCGGCGCCGCACTGCACCGCCGGGACCCCGCGCAGGCCGAAGAAGCCCTGAGGACCATCAAGGACGCCAGCAAGACCGCACTCCAGGAGTTGCGCGCGACGCTCGGCATGCTCCGGACCGAGCGCCCCGCGCTGGACCGGGTCGCGGAGCTGGCCGAGTCGGTCGGGGCGTCCGGGCTGACCGTGCGCACCGAAATCGACGGCGTCGCCCGGGACCTGCCGCCGGACGTCGAGCACGCGGCGTTCCGGGTGGTGCAGGAGGCGTTGACGAACGTCGCGAAGCACGCCGGTGCGAAGACCGTCGTCGTGCGGCTCGGCTACCGCGCCGACGAACTGTCCGTGCAGGTCGACGACGACGGGCGCGGCGGGGACGCGCCGCCGGGGAACGGGATCCGCGGCATGGCCGAGCGCGCGCGGGCCTTGGGCGGCGAAGTGTCCGCCGCGCCGCGCGAAGGTGGCGGTTACCGCGTGCGCGCGCGGCTGCCGGTGCGATGATGAGCCGATGATCCGGGTCCTGCTCGTCGACGACCAGCGGCTGGTGCGAGCCGGTTTCCGGTCCATTTTGGACGGCGAGGACGACATCACCGTCGTGGCCGAGGCCGCGAACGGCCGCGAGGCGCTGCAAGCCACCCACGACCACCACCCCGACGTCGTTCTCATGGACATCCGGATGCCGGTGCTCGACGGTCTCGCCGCGACGCGGCACCTCCTCGAAGATCCCGCCGTACACAGTAAGGTCGTCATTCTTACGACGTTCGACCTCGACGAGGACGTCTACGGCGCCCTGCGCGCAGGCGCGAGCGGCTTCCTGGTCAAGGACACCGAACCCGAGGAGCTGATCCACGCGGTGCGCGTGGTCGCCCGCGGTGACGCGCTGCTGGCGCCGTCGATCACCCGGCGGCTGATCTCGGAGTTCGCGTCGCGCGGCACCCGCCCCTCGCCGCCACCGGCGTTGGACCGGCTCACCGACCGCGAACGCGAGGTGCTGTCCCTGGTCGCGGCGGGCCTGTCGAACGACGAGATCGCGCGCGAGCTCACGCTCAGCCCCGCGACGGCGAAGACGCACGTCAGCCGCATCATGACCAAGACCGGCGCTCGCGACCGCGCGCAGCTGGTCGTGCTCGCCTACGAGTCCGGGGCAGTGACGCCGCGCTGGGTGAACCCCTGATCCGTACTCCTCCGGGTGTACGGGACGGGCCTTAGGGGACACCGCCGGGAGGAGCGCAAGTGTCCTCCCTCGCTCGACGCGGAGCAGGCCCCTGGCCGCGAATCCTTGTCCACCATGGACACCATCACACGCCCCACCGGGGGAAGCCTGGCGAAACTGGCCGGCTGGGCGCAGCGCCACCGGTGGCTCGCCGTCGCGCTCTGGGCGCTGGTCCTCATCGGCGTCACGCTCACCTCGCGGCTCACCGGAGACGCGTTCCACGACGACAACTCACTGCCCGGCACCGAGTCCCAGCAGGTCGTCGACCTGCTGCGGAACACCGCGCAGTCGGGCGCGAGCGCGCAGATCGTGTTCAAGTCCGACGACGGGCTCGACGCGCAGCGCACCGCGATCGGTGATGTTCTGGACAATGTCCGATTGCAGCCGCACGTGCGGTCGGTGACCACGCCGTTCGAGACACTGTCGGCCGACGGCCGGATCGGCTACGCGACCGTCACCTTCGACGCGGCCTCGACCGACCTGCCCTACGACGACATTCTGAAGTTCGCCACGACGGTCGAGAACAGTCCCGTCGAGGCCGCAATCGCCGGCGACCCGGTCGAGCGCATCTCCGGCGGCGGCGGCCCCGCGGAAGGCGTCGGGCTGCTCGCCGCGCTGGTCATCCTCGTGTTCCTGTTCCGCTCGCTGCTCGCGGCCGGGCTGCCGGTCATCACCGCGGTCTTCGCCGTCGGCAGCACGCTCGGCGTGATCACGGTCGTCTCGCACTACGTCGACATCGCGAGCTACACCTCGCCGCTGATGATGCTGGTCGGGTTCGGTGTCGGCGTCGACTACGCGCTGCTCGTCTTCTCGCGCTACCGCACGGAGATCCTGAACGGCCTCGACCGCGAGGCAGCCGCCAGGCGCGCGCTCGACACAGCCGGCCGCTCCGTGCTGTTCGCCGGGACGACAGTGATCATCGCGCTGCTCGGCCTGCTCGCGCTGGGGCTCGGCGGGCTTCGCGGCGTCGCGCTGTCGGTCGCGCTGACCGTCCTGATGACGATGCTCGCGTCGGTGACGCTGCTCCCGGCGCTGCTTTCACTGTTCGGGAAGCGGCTCGAACGCGGGATCCGCCGGCACGCGGCGAAGCGCGAGCACGGCCGGGCGTGGCGCCGGCTCGCGGACGGCGTCCAGCGGCGGCCCGCGGCGCCGCTGGCGATCGGCCTGCTCCTGCTCGTCGGGCTGTCCCTCCCCGCACTGGGTATGCGGCTCGGGTTCGCCGACGCGGGCACCGACCCCGCCGGCTCCACCACGCGCAAGGCGTACGACCTGCTCGCGGAAGGCTTCGGGCCGGGCTTCAGCGGCCCGCTCGCGATCGTCGCCGAAGAAGGTGACGCCGTCGCCCTGTAGCAGCGGCTGGCGTCGACGCCGGGAATCGCCCGCGCGCTGAACCCGATGGGCCGGACCGTCCTCGCCTTCCCGACGACGTCACCGCAGGACGCGGCGACCGCCGAGCTGGTGACGCGGCTGCGGACCGAGGTCCTGCCGACGCTCCCTGGCCACTACCTGGTCGGCGGCTCGGTCGCGGCCGCGACGGACTTCGCGGGCGCCGTCGCCGATCGGCTGCCGCTGTTCGTGCTGGTCGTCGTCGGGTTGTCCGCGCTGCTGCTGATGGTCGTGTTCCGGTCGGTGCTCATCCCGCTCAAGGCGGCGCTGCTGAACCTGCTGAGCATCGGCGCCTCACTCGGCGTCATGACGCTGGTGTTCGGCGACGGCTGGTTCGGCGCGCAGCCCGGCCCGATCGAGGCATTCGTGCCCGTGATGATCTTTGCCATCGTGTTCGGCCTGTCCATGGACTACGAGGTGTTCCTGGTGTCGCGGATGCACGAGGAGTGGCGGCGCACCGGCGACGCGCGGCTCGCGGTACGCGAAGGCCTGGCCGCGACCGGCGGCGTGATCACCGCGGCCGGTGCGATCATGGTGCTGGTGTTCGGCGCGTTCCTGCTCGACCCGTCGCGGATGCTGGCGCAGTTCGGTCTCGGCCTCGCGGTCGCGGTGCTGCTGGACGCGCTGGTGATCCGCTGCCTGGTCGTGCCGGCGATCATGCGGCTGCTCGGGGAACGCGCGTGGTGGCTCCCGCGCTGGCTGGACCAGCGGCTGCCCCACCTGGCGCTGGAGCCCTGACGCAGCCGTCGCGCGGCAGTGTCCGCGAGCTGCCGGGCCGGCCCGCACCACCGGTCCGGCGCTTGTCGTAGGCGGTTTCTCCGGCGTTCAGCGCGACCCGCATCCGGAGCTGCGCCGGCCTCGGGTGCCGGACGTTGTACGCGCACGGCCTCGGCCAACGCGGTGGGAACCGCTCCACGAAGGCCGATTCGGGCACGGTGGCGGGACGAGGAGACCGCCCCCGCGTCGGGTGTCGTTCTTTCCGCGGCGCCGTAATTTCGGGTGATCAGCGCCCCCAGGCCGTCGGTGTCTCGGACAAGCGGAATTCCAGCGTTCCGCCGGTGCGCAGGAAGGACTCGTCGAGTTTCCAGTCCCGCTGCGGCCGTCCGCCGCGACGGACGTCGGCGATGTACTTCCCGCTCCCGGACGTCGCGATCCGGATCGGCGCCCCGCCCGCCGGGCGCACGACGGCGTTCGCGAACAGCGGGCTCGACAGCAGCAGCTCGCCGGTTCCCGGGGTGCGCGGGTAGATCCCGAGCGCGGCGAAGACGTACCAGGCGGACATCGTGCCGAGGTCGTCGTTGCCGGGCAGGCCGGCCGGGCCCGTCGTGTAGACGGAGTTCACCAGCTGCCGGACGGTTTCCTGCGTCTTCGCCGGTTGCCCGAGCTCGTTGTACAGCCACGGCGCGTGGATGTCGGGCTCGTTCGTCGGGTCGTACTTGAGCGGCCCGCCACCCTTGAGCTGCCAGTTGCCGTTCGCGTCGTGGAAGAACCCGTCGAGCCGGGCGACGGCGGCCGTCTTGCCGCCCATCGCGTCGGCCAGTCCGGAGACGTCCTGCGGGACCATCCAGGTGTACGCCGCCGCACTGCCCTGCGCGAACCCGCGGTCGCTCGCCGGGTCGAACGGCGTCACCCAGCTGCCGTCGAGGTTGCGCGCCTGCGCGTAGCCGGTGTCCGGGTTGAAGACGTTCCGCCAGTACGCGCCGTGGGCGCGCAGCTCCGCGGCTTCGCTGGTACGCCCGAGCTGTTCCGCGAAATGTCCGATTGCAGAGTCCGCGACCGCGTCCTCGAGCGTCTCCGCCGCGCCGCCCCAGCAGTGGCAGACGTCGTTCGGCGCGAAGTGCGACGCCAGGTACTGCGCGAGGTTCGGCCGCTGGCCGACGCACTGGCCGGGGCAGCCGCCGTCCTGCAGACCTTCGGGCCGTGGGACGGTCGCCTGCTCGTACAGCGAGTCGAAAGCGCCGCGGTAGTCGAAGTTGCGGACACCCATCGCGTAGAACGTCGCGATCGTCGCCGCCGACGGGTCGCCGGTCATGACGTGCGTCGCGCCGTTGACGTGCACCCAGCGGTCCCAGACACCGTCGTTCTGCTTCGCGTAGTTGTAGAGCGACTGCGCGAAGTTCCCAGCGACGCGCGGTTCCAGCAGCGCGAGCAGCTGGACCTGCGCGCGGTACTGGTCCCAGCCGGAAAAGTTCGAGTACTGCGCGTCCTGTCCCGGTTCGACGCGGTGGACCTGCCGGTCCATCCCGAGGTACCGGCCGTCGACGTCGCTGACGAGGTTGGGCTGCTGGAGGCCGTGGTAGAGCGCGGTGGTGAAGACGATCCGCTGGTTGGCGGTCCCGCCGCCGACCTGCACCCGGTTCAGTTCGGTGTTCCAGGCCCGCTTGGTCCGGCCGGCGACGCTGTCCACGGTGGAGTTCGGCGGCTGCTCGGCGCGCAGGTTGTGTTCGGCACCGTCGAGGGAGACGTACGAGATCGCGATCCGCATGGTGACCTTGCTGCCGGGCGCGAAGGTGACGTAGCCGCCTGAGCCGCGTCCCGCGCGGTCCTTGCCCGTCGCGTAGCCTTCGCCGCCGGTCTGGTCGAGACCGCCGGGCTGCAGAGTCGCGTCCTTCCACGTCCCGGTGCCGGCGAACGGCTGGTCGAACTGCGCGGTGAAGAACAAGCGGTAGTAGGACTTGCGGTTGTTGACCCCGCCGTTCGCGCGGCGCCCGCAGAACGCGCCGGTCAGCACGGACCCGGTGACCTTGCGGTTCGCCGGGTCGAGGTGCGTTTCGGCATCCTCGCTGCCGTTGAGCGAGTTCGACGTGCGGAACAGCAGGCTGGCGGGCTTGCCCTCCGGGTAGACCAGCGTGCCGACCGCGGTCCGTTCGGTCGCCGCGACGTCGGTCGTGACGCCGCTGGACAGGCCGAGACGGTACCGTCCCGGCGTTGCTCCCTCGTCCGCGTGACTGAAATTGCTCGCGTAGACCGCGTCGGTGGTGTCCGCGGTCGGCGAGGAAGTGACGTCGCCGGCGAAGGGCAGGATCGGCACGTCCCCCGCGGCGCCGGGGTTGCACCCGGCGCCATTAACGTGCGTTAACGCGAAGCCTCGGACGCGGGTGGTGTCGTACTGGTACCCGTTGGCGGCGCCGGTCGACGTCTGGTCTCCGCGCGTGCTGGTCGGGCTCCACGAGAGCATCCCGAACGGCGCGGTGGCGCCGGGGAAGGTGTTGCCGTCCCCGGCGGAGCCGATCAGCGGGTCGACGAAGTCTGCGGGGCTCAGGTCGGCAGCGGTTGACATCGTTGTCAACGCGGAGGCGAACAGGGCGGCGGCCAGTGCCACCGTGACGGGACGGCGCATGGGCGGAGATTAACCGGCCCTGGTGGCGTTCCGGCGAATTCGAGGTGGACAAGCTGCCGGACACTTCGGCACGCCGGTGGTGCTCCTGAGCACAGAGAACGACGGCGGCCCGGACCTCGCGCCGATCTCGTCGGCCTGGGCGCTCGGCTGGACGGTCGTGCTCGGCATCGCCGCAAACGGACACACCGCAGACGATCTCCGCGCGCCCGGACGTCGTGGTCAACCTGCCGTCCCCCGCGCAGTGGGCGGACGTGGAGCGGCTGGCGCCGCTGACCGGCCGGGATCCGGCGCCGGCGGACAAGCCGATGTTCCGGCACGAACGGGCGAAGTTCGAAGCCGCGGGACTGACGCCGCAGCCGTCGCGGCTCGTGCGTCCGCCGCGCGTCGCGGAGTGTCCGCTGCGGCGGTGCAATCGGACATTTCCGGCGACTTTCACATCGTCGAAGCGCAGGTCACGACCATGCACGGGCCCGGAGCTCGGACACAGCTTCCGGTCCGGAACGCCGTGAAGGCCCCCTCACCGGCGCAGTGCCGGCGAGGAGGCCTTCACAGACCATCAGCTATTGGTAGATCTCGCCCTTGGCGGCCTTCTCCACGAGCGAAGCCGGCGGCTCGAAGTGGTCGCCGTACCGGGCCGCGAGCTCGCGCGACCGGTCGACGAAGCCCTGCAGGCCACCCTCGTACTGGTTGATGTACTGGATGACACCGCCCGTCCACGCCGGGAAGCCGATGCCGAAGATCGAGCCGATGTTGGCGTCCGCCACCGACGTCAGCACGCCTTCGTCGAAGCACTTCACCGTCTCGAGGGCCTCGGCGAAGAGCATGCGCTCCTTGAGGTCCTCGAACGGCACCTCCGCCGAGCCGGACTTGAACGCGTCGCGCAGGCCCGGCCACAGCCCGGTCCGCTTGCCGTCTTCTCCGTACTCGTAGAAGCCCGCGCCCGTCGAGCGGCCCTTGCGGTCGAACTCCTCGACCATCCGGTCGATGACGCCTTCCGACGCGTGCGCCTTCCACGTGCCGCCCGCGGCCTCGATCGCCTCGCGGGTCTCCTTGCGGATCTTGCGCGGCAGGGTCAGCGTCAGCTCGTCCATCAGCTGCAGCGGCGGCGCCGGGTAGCCGGCCTGCGAACCCGCCTGCTCGATCGACGCCGGCTCGACGCCCTCGCCCAGCGCGGCGACGGCCTCGTTGATGAACGTGCCGATCACGCGCGAGGTGAAGAAGCCGCGGCTGTCGTTGACGACGATCGGGGTCTTCTTGATCTGCAGCGTGTAGTCGAAGACCTTCGCCAGCGTCGCCGGGGACGTCTTCTCGCCGCAGATGATCTCGACCAGCGGCATCTTGTCCACCGGCGAGAAGAAGTGGATCCCGATGAAGTCCTCGGTGCGCTGCACGCCCTCGGCGAGGGTGGTGATCGGCAGCGTCGAGGTGTTGGAGCCCAGCACCGCGTCGGCGTTGACGACGCTCTCGATCTCGCCGAACACCTTGTGCTTCAGCTCGACGCTCTCGAAGACGGCTTCGATGACGAAGTCGACGCCCGCGAAGTCGGCCGGGTCGGCGGTCGGCTTGATCTTCGCCAGCAGCGCATCCGACTTCTCCTGCGTGGTCTTGCCGCGCGAGAGGGCCTTCTGCTCGATCTTGGCCGCGTAGCCCTTGCCCTTCTCGGCCGCCTCCAGCGAGACGTCCTTGAGCACGACGTCGATGCCGGCCTTCGCCGACACGTACGCGATCGCCGCGCCCATCATCCCGGCGCCGAGGACACCGACCTTCTTGGCCGTGTACTTCTCGAAGCCGTCCGGGCGCGAACCACCCGAGTTGATGGTCTGCAGGTCGAAGAAGAACGCCTTCGTCATGTTCTTCGAGACCTGGCCGGTCGCGAGGTGGATGAAGTAGCGCGTCTCGATCGTGATCGCGGTGTCGAAGTCGACCTGCGCGCCCTCGATCGCGGCGGCCAGGATCGCCCGCGGCGCCGGCATGTTCGTGCCCTTGATCTGCTTGCGCAGGTTCGCCGGGAACGCCGGGAGGTTGGCCGCGAAGCTCGGGTTGGACGGCGTGCCGCCCGGGATCTTGTAGCCCTTGACGTCCCACGGCTGGACGCCGCCTTCGGGGTTCGCCTTGATCCACGCCTTCGCGGCGGGGACGAGCTCCTCGACCGTGCCGACGAGCTCGTGCACCAGGCCGAGCTCGAGCGCCTTGGCCGGGCGGTGGCGCTGACCCTGCAGCAGGACGTTCAGCAGCGCGCTCTGGATGCCGAGCAACCGGACGGTGCGCACGACACCGCCGCCGCCGGGCAGCAGGCCCAGCGTCACCTCGGGCAGGCCGATCTGGCTGCCCTTGACGTCGGCGGCGATGCGGTGGTGCGTCGCCAGCGCGATCTCCAGGCCACCACCGAGCGCGGCGCCGTTGATCGCCGCGACGACCGGCTTGCCGAGCTGCTCGATGCGGCGCATCTGGCCCTTCATCGCGCCGCTGCCCTCGGTCAGCTCGACCGCGTTCTCGGGCTTCGCCTGGATGAGGTCGTTCAGGTCGCCGCCGGCGAAGAAGGTCTTCTTCGCGGACGTGATGACAACACCGGTGATGGTGTCCTTCTCCGCCTCGAGGCGGTCGACCGTGACACCCAGCGACTCGCGGAAGTCGGCGTTCATCGTGTTCGCCGACTGGTTCGGGTCGTCCAGGGTCAGGGTGACGATGCCGTCGGAGTCCTGCTCCCAGCGGATGGTCTTGCTCTCGGCCATTGTGGTCCTCACACCCGCTCGATGATGGTCGCGACGCCCATGCCGCCGCCGATGCACAGGGTCACCAGCGCGCGGCGCGCCTGGCGGCGTTCGAGCTCGTCGACCACGGTGCCGACCAGCATCGCGCCGGTGGCGCCGAGCGGGTGACCCATGGCGATCGCGCCACCGTTGACGTTGACCTTGTCCTCGTCGAGGTGCAGGTCCTTGATCCACTTGAGCACGACGGACGCGAACGCCTCGTTGAGCTCCCACAGGTCGATGTCCTCGGGCTTGAGGCCCGCGGTCTTCAGCACCTTTTCGGTGGCCGGCGTGGGACCGGTGAGCATGATCGTCGGCTCGGAGCCGATCGACGCGGTCGCCACGATCCGGGCGCGCGGCGTCAGCCCGAAGGTCTTGCCGATCTGCTCGGAGCCGACGAGCACCAGCGCGGCGCCGTCGACGATGCCGGAGGAGTTGCCGCCGGTGTGGACGTGGTTGATGCGCTCGACCGAGTGGTACTTCTGCAGCGCGACGGCGTCGAAGCCGCCCAGCTCGCCGATGCCCGCGAAGGCCGGCTTGAGCTTGCCGAGGCCCTCGACGGTCGAGCCCGGACGACGGTGCTCGTCGTGGTCGAGGACCGTGACGCCGTTGATGTCCTTGACCGGGACGACGGACTTGGCGAAGTAGCCGCCGGACCAGGCCGCTTCGGCGCGCTCCTGCGAGCGGACGGCCCACGCGTCGACGTCCTCGCGCGAGAAGCCCTCGATGGTCGCGATGAGGTCGGCGCCGGTGCCCTGCGGGACGATGTAGTTGTCGTACGCGGTGGCCGGGTCCATGAACAGCGCGCCGCCGTCGGAGCCCATCGGCACGCGCGACATCGACTCGACGCCGCCGGCGATGATCAGGTTGTCCCAGCCGGAACGGACCTTCTGCGCGGCGGTGTTGGTGGCCTCCAGGCCGGAGGCGCAGAAGCGGTTGAGCTGCACGCCGGCGACGGTCTCGGGCAGGCCGGCGTTCAGCGCGGCGGTGCGTGCGATGACCGCGCCCTGCTCGCCGACCGGGGAGACCACGCCGAGTACGACGTCGTCGATCACCGCGGGGTCGAGGTTCGGGTGGCGGACCTTGAGCTCTTCGATCAGGCCGACCACCAGGTCGACCGGCTTGGTGCCGTGCAGGGCACCGCCCTTGTTCTTGCCGCGAGGCGTGCGGATCGCCTCGTAGATGTAGGCCTCGCTACTCACAGAACAACTCCTCGCGAGCGGGTGGGACGTCTTCGTACCGTGACCGATGATACCGGCCAGTAGTGCTAATGGCCATTAACATATCGCCGGACAACCCCATGGTGTCAATGGGTTGCGGGTGTGCCGTTAGCCGCTATCGTTCACTCACCATGACCGACGTCGAGCGCTCCACGCGTCCCCGCGATCGCAAGGCCCAGCTGGCCGCGGTGGCGGCGGAGCTGTTCCGCGCGCGCGGCTTCCCCGGGGTCGGCATCAAGGACATCGCGGACGCGGCGGGCGTCACCGGGCCGGCGCTGTACCGCCACTTCGCGGACAAGCAGGCGATCCTCGCGTACGTCGTCCTCAGCGGCTTCGAGGACATGGAGGCGGCGACAGCGGAAGCGCTCTCGGACTCGGTTCCGCCCGCCGACCAGCTGGAATCCCTGCTCCGCCTGCTCGCGACGCAGGCCGTCGAGCGCCGGGAGATCGCGGCGTTGTGGCGCTGGGAAGGCCGCCACCTGCCCAAGGAGGACCAGCGGGAGATCGGCCGCCGCTCGGCGCTGGCGCTGTCGGCGTGGTCGAAGGCGTTGCTCGCCCAGCGCCCCGCTCTGTCCGGCGAAGACGCGGAGCTGCTGTGCTGGGCGGCACTGTCGGTGTTCGGCAGCGTGTCGGTGCACCACACGTCGGTGGCGCGCCGGCGGTTCGCCGCGCTGTTGGTCGAGCTGGCTCTCGGTGTGCTGAACGCCACACTCCCCACACCGTCCGCACCGCCGTCTTCACCGGTGAGCGGGCTCGGCACGCCGTCACGCCGCGAGCAGGTCCTCGCGGAGGCGACGGCCCTGTTCGCCCAGCGCGGCTTCCACGACGTGAGCATGGAGGAGATCGGCGCGGCGGCGGGCATCGCGGGCCCGAGCGTCTACCGCCACTTCCCGAGCAAGGCCGCCCTGATGGTGGCGATCGGCCACCGCGCGGCGGACCGGCTGGCGCTGGCGGCCGAGCGCGCGCTCCAGGCCCCGGACGAGCGCTCGGCCCTGCGCCGCTTGGCGGAGTCGTACGTGCACACGATTCTGCACACGCCGGAACTGCTGGTGTCGTTCTCGGCGGACCGCGTCACGATGCCCGACCGCGACAAAGCGGATCTGCTGCGCGTGCAACGCGATTACGTCGCGCAGTGGGTCACGCTGCTTTCCGCGATCCGCCCGTCCCTGCCGCCGAGGGAAGCCAAAATCACCGTCCACGCGGCGCTGACCATCGCAAACGACCTCGCGCGCACCCGTCGCGTGGCCGCCCGACCCCACTTCGCGGCGGAGTTGACGACCCTCCTGCACACGGTGCTCGACGTAGCCTGATCGGCGCACGGCGTCCGTCCCTGTCGAAACGGCCCGGAATGCGGGACAATGAAATCGGGCCGACGGGGTCCGCTCTCCCTGCGGAAGGGGAAAAGCGCGATGCAAGCAGCTCGTTCCGGCGCAGAAGACGGAATCGAATCCGAGCTCCTCGACCTCGGCGGCGTCTCCCTCACCAGACTCCGCACCCTGGAGGGCGGCGAGCTGCGCAAGTCGTTGCGGCATGCGGTGGAACGGGCCTCGCACGTGCAAGTGACCGCCAGCGGCAGTCAGGCCAAGCGGGTCGACTGATGTGGCACGGCGGGACAGCCGACGAAACCGAGTCCGCCGGTGTGTTGCCCCGGCATCAATTGCTCTGGTCGGATTTCGACGCGGTGGCGCGCGGCGAAGGCGGCCCTGAACCGGTGCGCAAGCTGCGCGCAGCCGAACGGAGCCGTCGCCTCCTGCTTCTGCGCAGCCTCGTCGAGGTCGCGACGAAGTCCGAAGACTCGTACCGGCCGCTGCCGTCGCCCGAAACCGCGTGGGAACTGCTGGCTCGAGTCGAACGACTGGCGCCGCACGCGCTCGAAACGATCCTCGCCCATCCCTACACCGGGACGTGGGCGGGTTACACGACGCGGCTCTGCCGTCAGGACATCAGCGGGGTCTGCCCGTTCTGGGTGCACCTCGGCCACTTGCACTGCCTGGCCGCGGCGGCCGCGGTGCGCGGCGGAATCCCGTTCGAGTCGGAACTACCGGTGTGGCACGGAAAAGCAGCTCTGCCGACACTAGGTCTCGCGCAACTGCGTACCGAGGCCCCGTTCTCCGTCGCCGTCATCCGGGGGAGCTACGGAAACGTGGAGGTCAGCAATCGGCGATCACGAGTTCACGTGCCGACGCTCACGTCCGCCGACGCGCCGGGCTGGCTCGGCGTACGCGAAGCCGTGGCGTGGTCCGGCGGCCGGCGGCTCGCCGTTCGCGTCGACGACCTGGATCCGTATCGCGGGCTGTACGAGCCGATTCAACCAGAACGGTTGAGTACCGTCGAAGTCGAATCCTGGCGAACGGTGCTCGCCGATGCATGGCGGCTGCTCACGGAATATCTGCCGGATGTCGCGGATGCACTGCCGGTCGGCCTGGACTCGCTGGTTCCCGAGCCCGCTGTGCCGTTCCGGCTGCCGAGCGCGTCGACCGGGGAGGCTTTCGGCAGCGCGATCATCTCCTACGGCGAGGACCCCGCGCCGCTCGCAGCCGCACTCGTGCACGAATTCCAGCACATCCGGCTGGGCGGACTGCTTCATCTCGTGCGGCTGAACCACGAAGACCGCAGGGAGCGGTTGTATGCGCCGTGGCGGGACGATCCACGACCGATCGGAGGCGTGCTGCACGGCATCTACGCATTCTTCGGTGTGACGTCTTTCTGGCGTGCCCTCGCCGCGGCGGAGCCGGACAACGAACTTGCCGCGTTCGAATTCGCGTTGTGGCGTGGACAGGTCTGGCGCACGCTGGCATCGGTCCGCACCGACGAAAACCTCACCGCGGCCGGGCGCCGGTTCTTGGACGGTGTCGCGGCGAAGCTCTCCCCGTGGCAGAAGGAATCCGTCGCCGCCGCCCCTCGGACATGGGCACGTTTCGCGGCCGAAGATCACTACGCGGCTTGGCGGGTCAGGCATTTGCGGCCCGACCCCGGCACGGTGGCGGAGTTGGCAGAGGCTTGGCGGGCCGGGGTCGCGCGACCGCATTCCGCTGTCGCGGCGTTGTCAGAACCTTCGCCGACGCCGGTACCGGACGGGGATTGGCACGACGCTCGCACGGATCTGATCCGGCTCCGCCTCGGCGTGGACGGTCGCGCGCGGTTCGCCGCGCGCGGGTCCGCTGTTCCCGGCGCGACGGGCGCCGATCTGCATTTCGTGGCCGGAAAGCCGGAGGAAGCCGCGGCGGGGTACCGACAACTCCTCGCCGTCAACCCGGACGACCCCGCGGCACTGACCGGGCTGGGACTGGCGCTCGCGGCCAGGAGCACCGGGCCGGCTTCCCGGGCACTGCTGCACCGCCCGGAACTGGTCCGGGCGGTGCACCGCCTTCTCCGTGACGAACCGGGATCGACTCTGTCGGTCGAAGCGATCGCCGGCTGGCTGGGCCGGTTCACCCACTGAGCGACCGGCTGGGAACAATTCGCGAAAGGACTGGCTACAACGGCATCGGGTCGATGTCGCAGTCCGCTCGGACACCGCGCAACGCCGACTCGGTACCCGGGTGGTTTTCGCCGAGCACCAAGCGATATCGCGTAAGCGCATCCTCGTAGAGCGTGTCCGCCTCGGTCGCTTCACCCAAAGCTCGCAAGTCCAGCGAACGGTTGAGCTGCACGGCCAACGTGGTCGGGTGATCTTCGCCCAGGACGCGGCGGGCACGGTCCAGCAGGTCGGAATCCATGGCCGCCGCCTCGGCGACCCGATCCAGGGCGAAGAGGTCACTCGCCAGGTCGATCCCGCAAACTATCGTGTGCGGGTGGTCCTCGCCCAGGGTTTCCCGCATTCCCGCCAGCGCCTTCTCATCGACGACCCGGGCGCTGGCCGGGTCGCCACCGAGCCGGAGGGTCACCCCGAGGTCGAGCTGAGCCGACAGGGTGTGCGGATGTTTTTCCCCGAGGTTCTCACGATAGAGATCGTAAACCTCTTCGCCGAGCGAACGGGCGTCAGCGAACCTCCGCGCGTGCCGGAGGTCGATGGAATGCCCCAACGCACAGGCCATCGCATTCGGGTGATAGTTACCGTAGCGATTGCGGAATTTCTTCAGCGCGTCACTTGAAAGCTCGAATGCTGCCACGTGGTCGCCGTCCTTGCGACAAGCCACCGACTCGAAGTAACGACGTCGAAGGGTGCCGATGCTATCGCCACCGTAAAGCTGTTCGGCCCGCTCGGCGATGCGTTGCATTTCAATCCTGGCCCATGGGTAGTCCCCCAGTTCACGCCTGGCGAGCACATGCACCACCTGGGTGACGATAGTGTTGTCGTTGTCGAAACCGAATATTTCTGCTCGGCGGGCGTATGTCTCTTGCGCGAGTTTGCGCGCTTCTTCGTACTCGCCGGTCAGCAGAAGGGCGACGATAAACTCGTGTGCGGACAACAAGGTGGTCGGATCGTCGTCTCCGAACAGGCCTCTGGCTTGCTCGTAGATTTCCCTGTTGCGATTCCGCGCCTCCGCGAAATCACCGCGCGCCTTCAAAATCAGCGCATACGTGAGCTGCGCTGTCAGCGTCTCTTCACTCTCCGGACCGACTGCCTCGATGTAACGTCGCCGCGTCTCCTTCGCGACTCTTTCAGCTTCGTCGTAGCGCCCGACGACCCAATAGAAGAACGCCAGCCGTTCGGACGCGCTGAGCTCCAGCAAGGGCGGGTCTTCAACGGGTTCCTCGCCGCGGGCGAGGCGTTCCTCCCGATCCGTCGCCCACGCTTTCACCGTCCGCTCGGCAAGCGCGAGCGCTCCCTGGTGGTCACCCCAGTGGTAGAGGAATTTGAAAAGGTTGATGACGAGTTGCCGCACCCAGGGATCGGTGCACTGGGTCAAGTCGGTGTCATAGATGTGCGGCAGGATCTCTTGGTACCGCGGCCACGTCTGCGTTGCCGCGGGGTCGTTCGGGTCGAGGTTCGCCAGCAGGAGGTGCGCGCCGTGGCGCATTTCCATGCGGTCTTGGTCGCCCATCCGGTTGCGCAGTACGAGCTGGACCAACCGGTGCAGCAGGAGGGTGTCACTTCGGTGGTCGATCTTGGCCAGGCCGTAGCGGTTGATGTCGCGGATCGCGCGACCGAGCCGCATCGGGTCCCTCAGGGCGGCGTCGAGTTCGGGGGCGACGGAGATCCCACGTACTCCGGCGAACAAGCTCCGGGAAATCGGCTCCGGCGCGAAGAAGGCACAGACTTGCAGCAACTGGTGAGCAGCCGGGCTGCGGGAGCTCAGCTCGTCGAAGGACACGTTCCACGCGGCGGCGACCGACACCTCGTAGTCGCTCGGCGCGGAGGTGTCGAGGATTTCGGTGACCTTCTCGTCGAACAGCCGCAGGTACTCGTCCGCCGGCATGCCGGTCTCGGCGAGCCACGCGGCGGCCTGCTCGACGGCGAGCGGCAGGTCTCCGAGCTTCTCCGCGATCAGGTCGGAGTCCTCGTCCGCGAGCGCGGAGCGGCGGAGGCTGAGCAGGTTCTTGCTTTCATCGCGTTGGAAGACCGCGACTTCCAGCGGTCGCGCGATACCGGCCCAGGTGGGGTTGCGGGACGTGACCAGGATCTGGCCGGGACCGTCGACCGGGAAGAAGGGCCGGACCATCTCCGGGTCTTCGGCGGAGTCGAAGACCAGCAGCCAACGACGGTAAGGGCGACCCAGCCGTAGTGCCTCGCGGACCGCCGGGACCGCGGTGATGGCTTCGTCGGCGCCCGGCAGCCGCAGGTGCTGGGCCAATTCGGTGAGCGACTTGCGGATCTGCGTGGGCTGGGTGGCTTGGATCCACCAGACGATGTCGTAGTCTTGCAGGTGCCGGTAGATATATTCCACCGCCATCTGCGTCTTGCCAATGCCGCCCATTCCGTGCAACGCCGCAGGCAGGACAGCGGTGGTGCCCGCACCCAGCCGCTCGCCCAATTGATCGAGTAGTTCACGTCTCCCGGTGAAATTGGGGTTTTTCGGTGGGACAACACCCCAAACGGGTGGTGCTTCATCACCAGATCGGCGTACGCTTCGACTGGTCATGGCGGCAACTTCGCGGACGACCTTCGTGCGCAGAGCCGGCGGCGTCTCACTGGGCGACGGGGATATGTCCGCGGTCCCGGCATCGGGGCGGACAACGGATTCAGGTTCACTCGCGGAACCCATCGGCTTGAGTTCCTGCGACATCGTGTCACTCACCGCCGGGATGTTAGTGGTTCGATCGCCGAGCTGACCAATGCCCGCGATTCTACTCTCCAACCGATCCGCCCGGGACAAATACGGGCCGGACAACGCACGCATGAGGTCACGTTCCAGTGCTATCTCCGCGGGCGTCGCCGCCGGGAGAACGGGGTCCGGGGTGGCGTCCGGGGCCGCCAGTGCGGCCTGGAGCCGCACCAGCACCGGCATCTGGTCGCCGTAGCGGCGGGAAGCGCTGATCACCGCGTGCGCCGTGTCCGAACGCCGGGCGCCGCGCAGGAGCAGCTGGCGCACGTGGCCGGCGAACTCCCATTGCGAGCGGTCCCACGGTGTTCCGTCGCTGGCTCGCTCGAGCAGGCCGCTGGTGAAGACCTCCGCGAGGTGGTCCGGGCCGGAACCCGGGACGAGCTCGGCCTGCAGCGTCCGGGCGACGCCGACGTCCACGGGTACCGCCGCGAGCAGCGTGGCCAGCCGGAACGCCGGTGGCGACGCCGAGCTGTGGAAGTGCTGCACCTTTTCCCGTGCGGACCGCTCCACCCGCTCCCCCGCCTCGGCATCGACCGGGCGCGGCTCGTCGTGGGCGAGCACGACCGCGGCTTTCCGCGCCACGCCGCCCACTCCCGTCACCAGCGACGCCCACCAGCCGATCCACCGGTCCTGCAGCTCCAGTACCGGCACCGCCACCGCGCCGGCCGTGAGCTCCTCGGCTTCCTCCGGGTCCAGCAGCGCGTCGGCTGAACGTACGTCGTAAGTCCCGTTGGGGCGCAGGGGGCCCGGTGAGGTGAGCACCGTCTGGCGGACGCCCATCCCGCCGCGCGACCAGAGCCGGTGGGGCAGCAGGTGCACGATCGCGACCGGCATCGCCCGCCCCCACCGGGCCAGCATCGGGGAGACCAGGTCCCGGTGCCACGCGTCGCTGACGCCGTCGGTGACCAGCAGCAGCAAGCTCCGGCCCGCCGAGCCGATCAGTTCCCCCGGCCCCCTCGCCGGGGCGTCGGCCGTCCCGCCACGCAGGGTGGGGCCGACGACCGCGCCGCCTTCCGCGGGCCCGGTCTTGCCCGTCTCGAGCAGCCGGACCCGGACGGACCGGAAGGCGCCGACGCGTTCCACCAAGCGGACGAACGCGTTCACGGTGGGGGTCCAGAGCGCCATCGACGGCGTCGAATCGATCACGAGCGTGAGGTCGAGCCAGCGGTCGCGGCGGCGGCGGGTGATCGGCAGCCACATTTCGCTCTGCGCCGCTTCCTCCGCGGTGCGTTCTTCGTCGAGTTCGACGTCGGCGTCGCTCTTGGACGCGACTTTCCGCTTGAAGGGCCGCAACGCGCGGACGAGCTGGGCCGCTCCGGGCAGGACCGGCGCGGTCGCCACTTCGGCGAGTTCCACGTCCGCCCGCCCCGCGCCGGGCTCGCGTGCGAGCAGACCGCCGTTTCCGGCGGCCTGCTCGGTGAGCCACTCGCGGTCGTCCGCCGGTGGGTCCGGGGCCGGACCACCTCCGCCGGCGGCCGGTACGAGTTCGGGTTCGTCGTTTTCCCGGGCCGCCGGTTCGGGGCCTTCCCGCCGGTTTTCGACCGGGTCCGGCGGCGGTGCGGCCGGTCGCGCGGGGCGCTCCGCCGGTCCTGGGGCCGGCATCGCGGTCCCGTTGATCGCCGCCATGAGCCACAGGCCGTCGCCGAGTTCGGTCCACGTCAGGTCGGGCTCGCCCGCGGTGGGGTCCGGCATCTCACGGCCCCTGCGGGTTGAGCTGGCGCCACAGCGAATCGACCAGGCGTGGCCAGGCGTCGGTCTCGGGCCGGTAGGCGCCGGAGGTCGCCAGGAAGATCGCGTCGAGCAGTTTGTCGGCCGGCAGGCCGCCCACCGTCGCGCTGCGGGTGACGAAGTCTTCGATCAGCGCGGCCCGGTGGCCGTCCGGGTCGATGGCGTGCGCGGCGACCATCGCCGCGAGCTGGTCGGCGTCCGGCTCCCGGGTTTCCAGCCGCAGGCACCGGCGCAGGAACGCGGGCGGGAATTCCCGCTCACCGTTGCTGGTGATGACGACGACGGGGAACGCCGCGCACCGGACCCGGCCGTGCTCGATTTCGGCCTTGTACCCCGGATCCGCCGTGAACACCTCGGCCCGCACCGAGCGCCGCGCGTCCCGGGCCAGCTCGGGGACCGCGAATTCGCCGTCTTCGAACAACCCGAGGAGGTCGTGCGGCAGATCCGATTCGGACTTGTCCAGCTCGTCGATCAGGAGCACCCGCGGCAGCCTGCGCGGGAGGAACGCCGTGCCCAGCTCACCCAGCCGGACGAACTCGCCGATCGGGACCTCGCCCGGGGTTCCCGCGCCGGAGGCGGCGAGTTCCTTCCACGCGGCCGCGGCCTGGACCCGGCCGATCGCGTCGTAGTCGTAGAGGCCGGACTTGAGCGTGGTCTGCGAAGTGATCGGCCAGCGGAGCACCCGGCCGAGTCCCAGTTCCCGGGAAATCCGGTAGGCCAGGCTCGACTTGCCGCTCCCCGGCCTGCCGGTGACCAGCAACGGACGGCGGAGGTACAGCGCCGCGTTGACCATCTCGACTTCGTGCTCGTCAACGGTCCGCGCGGAGTAGCTGAGCTCCGTGCCCAGCTTGCGCTCGACTTCCCCGTCGTCGGGCGGGAAGACGTCGCGCTCGGGAAGCACGGCTCCCCGAAAGGTCCGCCACGGCGGTGGGGCCGGCAGCCGGTCGGCCAGCCTGATGTCGTGCAACGGACGGCCGGTACCACGGTAAATCCACCAATCGGGCGGACTGTCCGGATGCTGTGACGCACCGATCCGGGTGTCAGGAAGCTCGGTCACGCGAATCGGCACCTCCTTCGAGGTGCCCGATGATCCCGGTTTCGCCGAGGGGAAGCAACCGATTCGGGTCGTCCCATAGCACCACCAGGTCCGTGAGTACACCACCATCGCCCGGGGACGGCGGATTCCGAAGAGCTTCCAGTCGAGACTCCCTCGCCAGCGCGGGCAAATCCCCCAATCCGCCACGGCTTTCGGCTAGCCAGGCTACCACTTCGCGTACGACTTCCGAAGAGGCCGACGGGTGCCAGACGATGACCGGGACCCCCGCTCGCAACGCCGGCAAAAGCTCGTCCCCGCCCGATGTCGCCCTGACCGGCGGCGATTCGGTGAGCACCGCCATCGCCCATTGCCGATTGCTCAAAACAGCCTCCAGCCGAAGTCGATCGGGACTGTCATCGGCGCTACAGAAATACACCCGTTCGAACGAAGGATCACGAGTCCAGGACTCCCAACGCTGCCGCCACACGCGGTGCCAGCGCGGCGAGCTCATCCGTTCCAGCGAACGCACCACGGTCGGGTAACTGAGGTACAACGGTTTGGGTGAACCGGAAGCGCGCTCCGTGGCCCACGCGTGCACCGGCAGGTTCAACAAGGCACGCGGCAGGACGAATTCGACCACCACGTCGGCCACCACCTCGGACCAGGCCTCTTCGGCCTCGGCCACCAGCACGTCGACGTGGCGCTCCAGCTGGCTCTCGCGGACCCGCACCGTCTCGCCGCAGGCGGGCGGCCAGTCCGCCGGATCTTCTTGCCGCCACGAGGACAACTCGTACAGGTCGTCGTCGATCGGATCCGGCCGCACGACCACGACGAGGTACAGCCGGCCCGGTGCCGGCCGGGGCACCGTCAGTTCTGCGCGCAGCTGGTCCAGCGCGTCCCGGAGCCGGAGCCGCCGGACCTGCCCGTCGGACCACGCGCGCAGTTCCGCGGCGAGGGCGGGTTCGCACTCGTCCGCGATCAGTTCGACGAACATCAACAGCGGCGGCAATTCCCCGGGACCCGCGTTGAAGTCGGCAAGACCGGAGAAGGCCGCCGACGCGTCTTCGTAGCGCGGCGGCGGAGAGACGTAGCGAGCGGCGCGGCGCACGGCCGTCCCGAGTCCCGGCGGCGCGAAACCCGCCAGCCGTTCCCGCAGTTTCTCCTGTTCGGCTTCCGGCACGACCTCGTGCATCCTGACCGAAGAAACCAGGGCGCGGACCTCGGCGCATTCCTTGCTGCCGGGGCGGAGGAACTCGATCACGCCCGCGAGCACGGTGAGCCCCTCGCGGAGGCGGCAGCACGCGGAGACGATTTCGATCAGCTGGTCACGGCCGGTCAGCTGGTCCGAAAAGGTGAACGGGTGGTCGAGCGCTTCGCGCAGTTCGCCCACCATGAGGGTGCGGATGGATTTGTCGTCGGCGAAGCCTGCGACCACCAGCACGTCCACCACTGCCCGGCGGACCGCGATACCCGGGCCGGGCTGCCCCTGCCTCGCCGCCACCTGCCGCACCACCTCCCACCCCCGAGAAGCGCACCGAAGATCGTGAGTTTACCTGTTCGGCGTAACCGTAAAAGGGCAAAAACATGACACAGAGCGTGCCTGGCCACCGCATGTGCGAACTTCTGCGGTCACGGCCGGGGAACAGGCATCCCCGGAAGCCGTTTCACGACGCTTCGGCCATCCGGGGTTCCAGCCCGTGAAAAACGCCGGGACCCCCTGCGCCGTCCGGAGTAAGGTGAGCTTCGCAGGCCACCTCGCAAGGGTGATCGAAGGGGCGTGCTAGCTTACGCGCGCCTCCAAGCGGGTTCTCGGGAAAGGGGAAATCGCGATGCGATCGCCGGGCGGCAACAGGCGACCGGAGATCGAATCCGAACTCCTCGACCTCAGTGCGGTTCCGCTGTCCCAGCTGCGGAAACTCGACTCCGCGGCCTTGCGCAAGTCGGTGCGTCACGCCGCCGAACGAGCCGCGCACATCCCGGTAACGGCGAGCGGGAGTGAAGCGAAACGGGTCGAGTAAGCCGCTGCCCGAAGGACTGATCGTGCTCCCCTCAAGCAACACACCCGAATCCGTCATGCACACCTTCTCCTGGACGGAGTTCGACCTTCTGGCGCGTTCCGAAGGCGGCCCGGGCCTGGTGCGGCGATTGCGGACCGCGGACCGCAGCCGCCGGCTCCTCCTCCTGCGGGACATCATCGACAAGGTGGCGGCGATGCCGGCCCTCCGCGGTCCGCTGCCGTCCCCTGAACGGGCGTGGGACCTGCTCGTGCTCGCCCAGGAGACCGACCCGGCCGCGCTCGACGAGGTGCTCACCCACCCCTACACCGGCAGCTGGGCCGGGCACACGACGCGCCTGCTCCGGCAGCTGACCACCGACGCCCGCCCGCTGTGGGTCCACATCGGACACGTCCACGCACTGGCCGCGGCCGCCGCCGTGCGGGCCCGGATCGGCACCTTCCAGGTGAAGGTGCCGGTGTGGCACGGGGACGTCGCCCTGCCCACCCTCGGCCTCGCGCAGCTGGGCAGGCGCCCGGACGCCGAGACGGCCGAGCTGAAGTCGGCGGGCGGCCGGATCGAGATCGTGACCGGCGACCGGGTCGTCGTGGTGCCGGCCGATCCGTCCGCCGACGCACCGGGCTGGCGCGGGATCCGCACCGCGGAGCTGGGTACCGGACGGCGGCGGCTCTCGGTGCGGCTCGACGACGTCGACCCCTACCGCGGGCTCTTCGGCCCCTCGGCGCCCGACCGGCTGGACCCCGCGGACCTCACCACCTGGCGCGGCCTCCTCGAGCAGGCCTGGGACTTGATCGTCCGGCTGCTCCCGGACTTCGCCGACGCCCTTCCCGCCGGTCTCGACACGATCGTGCCGAGACCGCGGTTCCCGTTCCGGCTGCCGAGCGCGTCGAGCGGCGAGGCGTTCGGCAGCGCACTCATCTGCCGCCCCGAGGACCCCGTGACGCTGGCCGCGGCGCTGGTGCACGAGTTCCAGCACATCCGGCTCGGCGGTTTGCTGCAGTTCGTCCGGCTGCACACCGAAGACCGGTCCGAGCGGCTCTACGCCCCGTGGCGTGACGATCCCCGCCCGCTCGGCGGAGTCATCCACGGGATCTACGCCTTCTTCGCGGTCACCGAGTTCTACCGCGCGTTGAGCACCCGCCGGCCGGACGACGAACTGGCGGCGTTCGAGTACGCCCACTGGCGGCACCAGGTCACGCGGACCCTCGACACGGTTTGCGCGGACGAGGCACTGACCGAACCGGGACAGCGGTTTCTCGCGCTCGTCGCCGAGCGCGCCCGAACGTGGCAGGACGACGACGTGCTCGCG
The DNA here is from genome assembly GCF_040648295.1 of Amycolatopsis sp. NPDC049159. Lineage (NCBI taxonomy): Bacteria > Bacillati > Actinomycetota > Actinomycetes > Pseudonocardiales > Pseudonocardiaceae > Amycolatopsis > Amycolatopsis sp. NPDC049159. The sequence continues at coordinate 221,104 of NZ_JBEZDL010000001.1, read as the reverse complement.
ACCGCAGCGCACTGGTCGGAGCTGATGGCCGCCGACCACCACGCGGGCTGGCGGCTCCGCCACCTCCGGCCGGAACCGGAAGCGATCGAGCGGATCGTCGACGGCTGGTTGAGCGCAGCGCCCGGTCCGGGCATCGACGGCGTGGGCACGACACTGGTCACCGAACCGGACGGCGACTGGACCAACGCGCGCGCCGACCTGCTGCGGGTCCGCCTCGGCGAGGACGGTGGCCGCCGGGCCCGGGCCCTCTGGCAGGACGTGCCCGGCGCGTCCGAAGCGGACTTCGCCCTCGTGGACGGCCGTGGAAAAGACGCGCTCGACGCGTACCGGACCGGACTGCGCGAAACCCCGGACGCACCGGCGGCGTTGATCGGACTGGGTCTCGCCCTGCGGACGACCGGCGACCCGGCGGCCGCTGACGTCCTGCTCGGCCGCCCCGAAGTCGTCCGCGCCGTGCTCCGCGGAATCCGGCGGCGACCGGCCCCGGAGCCGGCCCCCGAAGAAGTCGCGCGCTGGCTCGCCACCGGCCGCTGACCGGTCAGAGGGGCGTCGGGTCGATGTCGCACACGGCGCGCACCCCGTGTTCGGCGGCCATCGTCACCGGGTGATCCGCCCGGAGCACCCGGCGGTAGCGGGCCACGACGTCCTGCTCCTGCAGCGCGGCTTCCCGGTTCCGCCCGGCCGCGCGCAGGTCGATCGCCCGGTTGAGCTGGGCCGCCAGGGTGACCGGGTGGTCTTCGCCCAGGACGCGACGAGCTCGCGCCAGGCTTTCGGCGTCCGTGGCCAGCAGCCCGGCGGCCGACTTCGGAGTGCCGGCGGCGGCTCGGTCGTTCGCGAGGTCGATGGCCGCGGCGATCGTGTGCGGGTGGTCGGCGCCGAGGGCTTTCCGCAATTCGACGAAAGCCTTGCGATCCCGGTCTCGCGCCGCTGAGGAGGCACCCAGGAGCCGGAGTGTCACGCCGAGGTCGATCTGCGCGACGAGGGTGTGCGGGTGCCGGTCGCCCAGGCTGGCCCGGTACAGGTCGACCGCCTGCTGCCCGAGGCTCCTCGCCGCTTCGAGATCCCCGACGCACCGCAGATCGATCGAATGCGCGAGCACGCACGGAAGGGTGTTCGGGTTGCCGAGACCGTAGCGGGACCGGAAGCGTTCCAGCGTGCTCCGCGACAGGGTCAACGCGGCCTCGTACTGCCCGTCCTTCCGCAGCGCCACGGCGAGGTGGTGCTCCCGCCGGACCACGCCGGCGTTTTCGTCACGGACCAGCCGCCGGACCCGCTCGACGATCTTCTGCTGTTCGAGCCGCGCGAGGGTGTAGTCCCCGACCTCCCGGCGGCAGATCGCCAGGATGTTCAACGTGCTGATGGTGGCAGCGTTGTCCGGCCCCAGGATTTCCGCGCGCCGCGCGTAAGTGTCTTCGCCGATTCGCCGGGCTTCGTCGTACTCGCCGGTCAGGAGCAGGCACACGACCAGATCGTGGGCGGCGGTCAAGGTCTTCGGTTCGTTCCCGCCCAGGACGGCGGCCGCCTCGTGGTAGGTCGCCAGGTTGAGTTCGCGCGCGCCGGCGAAGTCCCCACGGGCCTTCAGCACCGCGGCCACGGCCAACTGGGCGTTCAAGGTCTGTTCCGACCGGCGTCCGGTGGTCTCCTTCTGCTGGTAGAGCCGGAGGGTGCGGTTGTTGATCACCTCCGCTTCTTCGTACCGGCCCAGTGCCCACAGGAAGATGCCGAGCCGTTCCGACGCCTCCAGCGTCAACGCGTCCGCTTCGCCGAACCGGTCCGTCCACGCGTCCACCACCCGCTGGGCGAGCATCGTCGCGCCGGTGTGGTCGCCCCAGAAATAGAGGAATTTGAACAGGTTGATGACGAGCGTGCGCACCTCGTCGTCACCGCAGTCGATCAGCTCCGCGGCGTAGATGTGCGGGAGCACCAAGTGGTATTGCGGCCAGAGGCGGGCCGCCGCCGGGTCGCCCGGGTCGCGGTTCGCGAGCAGCATGTGCGCGCCGTGGCGGATGTCGCGGCGGTGCTGGTCGCTCATCCGGTTGCGCAGCACCAGCTGGACCAGCCAGTGCAGCCGGAGCGTGTCGGACCGGTGGTCGACCTTCGCCAGCCCCCAGCGGTTGATGTCGCGCAGGGCCTGGTCGAGCTGGGTGGGGTCGCGCATGGCCGCGTCGAGCTCCGGTGCGATCGACAGCCGCCGGACTCCGGTGAAGAGGCTCCGGGAAATCGGCTCCGGCGCGAAGAAAGCACAAACCTGCAGCAACTGGTGGGCGGCCGGGTTGCGGGTTCCGAGCTCGTCGAACGAGACGTTCCACGCGGCCGCGACGTGCACCTCGTACTCGGTCGGTGCCGACGTTGCGAGGATTTCGGCGGTCTTGTCGTCGAACCGGCGCAGGTATTCGTCCACCGGCAACGCGATTTCCGTGCGCAGCGCGGCCGCCTGGGCGAGCGCGAGCGGCAGATCGGCGAGGTGCCGCGCCATCCGGTCGGCCTGGTCCGCGTCGAGCCGCCGGTCGTGCAAGCTCAGCAGTTCCGTACTTTCCGCACGCGTGAAGGAACCCACCTCGATGGGCTCGGGGAAGACGTCCGGCCAGCCGGGGTGCCGGGTCGTCACCAGGATTTCGCCCGGTCCCTCGGCCGGGAGGAACGGCAGCGCCGTTTCGGGGTCGTCCGCCGAATCGAACACCAGGAGCCAGCGGCGGTACGGCTCGCCGTCGGCCAAAGCTTTGAGGACCTCGGGTACCGCCGTGACCGTCTCCGCCGCGCCGGGCAAGTCCAGTTGCCGGGCCAGTTCCGTGAGGGACGCGCGGATCTGCGTCTCCTGTGCGGCACTCACCCACCACACCAGGTCGTAGCGGTCGAGGTTGCGGTAGACGTACTCCGTCGCTATCTGGCTCTTGCCGAGCCCGCCCATGCCGTGGAGGACCGCGCGGCCGCCGTTGTGGAGGTCGTGCGCCAAGGCGGCCAAAAGCCGTTGGCGGCCGGTGAAGTCCGGGTTGCGGGCCGGTACCGCGCCCCAGACCGCCGGGGCGTCCGTGGTCAGCTGGCGGACTCGCTGGCGGGAGTCCGCCGCTTCCTCGTGGACGTCGGCGACCAGGTTCTCGGTCGTCGATCCGGGGTCCGGCACTTCGCCCGGCACCTGCGCGCCCAGCTCGGATTCCCAGTGGCGCAAGCGATCCGCGCGGCCGGCGTACGGGCCGGACAGGGCCCGCATCACCGCGCGTTCGAGTGCGACGCCGGCGGCCAGGCCGGTGTCGGCTTCCGGCAGTGGCGCGTGTTCGGGGTCCTCCAGCGCCGCGGCGACCCGGAGCAGGACCGGGTGCCGGTCGCCGAAGCGGCCGCCGGTGGCGCGGACGACCTGGACCGTGTCGGATCGGCGGCCGGCGGCGAGCAGGGCTTCCCGGACCGCGAGCGGGAATTCGTAGACGAGCTCGTCCCAGCCCTGGCCCGCTTCGAGGGTCGCCGGAACGTCGAGGAGGCCGCTGCCCAGCACCTCCGCGAGGTCGGCCGTGTCCGCGTCGGGGACCATTTCGGCCTGGACGAACCGGGCGATCGGCAGGCTGACCGGGACCGCGGCCAGCAACGTCGCCAGCCGGAACGCCGGGGGCGAAGCGACACCGTGGAAGTGCTTCACCTGGTCCTGCGCCGACAACACCGGCCCGTCCCACGCCTCGGCCGGCTGCGGCTGGGCCCGGGCCAGCAGCACGACCGCCTGCACCGGGTCCGGCTGCGCGCGGCTGATCGTCCGCGCCCACCAGCCGAGCCAGCGCGGATCCAGTTCGACGACCGGGATCGGCACCGCGCCGGCGCCCGCCGTCTCCGGGTCTTCGCCGGTCAGCCAGGCGTCCGGGAGTTCGAGGCCGTAACGGCGGTTCGGCCGGAACGGGCCCGGTGTCGTCAGCCTGGCCTGGTGCAGCTGCGGCCCGGCCCGGCCCCACAGCCGCTGCGGAAGCACCTGGACGACCGCGACCGGCATGGTCCGTCCCCACTGGGCCAGCAGCGGAGCGACCGAATCCTGGTGCCAGGACTCGCCCATCCCGTCCGTCAGCACGACCAGGAGACGGCGGCCCGACGGGTCGAGCAGCTCGGCGGGCTGCCGTTCGGGCGCGCCGGGAGTGCCGCCCCGCAACACCGGCCCGGGCACCCCGTCGTCCGCGCGCTTGCCGGTTTCGAGCAGGCGCACCTGGATCGAGCGGAACGCGCCGAGCTGCCGGAGCAGTGTCAGGAACGCGGTCACAGTCGGCTGCCACAGCGCCATCGACGGACTCGAGTCGACGACGACGGTCAGGTCCAGCCCGCGGACCATGGCCGGTTTCGTGCGCGGGAGCCAGAGGTCGTCCTGCACCGCGTCTTCCGCGGTCAGCTCTTCGTCCAGGACGACGTCTTCTTCGTGGCGCGAAGGGCGGGTCCGCTTGAGCGGGCGGAGCGCGCGGATGATCGCGGCGGCCTCCGGCAGGAACCCGACCGGGCCGGACGCCGCTCCGCCGGACGCCCCCAGGATTTCCGTGCTCTTCGCCAAAGCGGTGACGATCCGGTCGGGTGGGCGGCCGAGCGGCGGGGTCACCGGTCCGGCCGGTTCTTCCGGCGGCTCCGGGAAACCGTGCGCTCGTTCGTCTTCTTCGACCGCGGGGTCCGGCGACTCGAACTCCGGGTGGGCGCGCGGTGCCGAGTCCCCGATCGCCATCGCGAGCCACACGGCGTCGCCCACCTCGCTCCAGCTCAGCTCGGCGACGGTGGGGACGTCGGGTGGCTCCGGTGCCACGTCAGGAAACCAAGGAGTTCAGCTGCCGCCACAGCGCGTCCATCAGCTGCTCCCAGGAGGCGCCGTTTTCGCGGTAGGCCCCGGAAGTGGCGAGGTAGACGGCTTCGAGCAGCTTGTCGACCGGCAGCCCGCCGAACGCTTCGCTCCGCCTGACGAACTCTTCGATGATCCGCGACCGGTGGGCGTCGGCCGGGTCGAGCATGTGCGCGGCGACCATCGCGGCCAGCTGGTCGACGTCCGGGTCCTTGGTCTCGTAGCGCAGGCAGCGCCGCAGGAACGCGGGCGGGAAGTCGCGTTCGCCGTTGCTGGTGATCACGACGATGGGGAACGCGTGGCACCGCACCTGTCCGCCGATGATCTCCGCTGTCGAATCGGGATCGGCCGTGAAGACCTCGACCACCGGTGTGCGCCGCGCCATCCGGACCAGCTCGGGGATTTCGAACTCGCCGTCCTCGAACAGGCTGAGCAGGTCGTTGGGCAATTCTTCTTCGGACTTGTCCAGTTCGTCGATGAGCAGCACCCGCGGCCGCCGGCGGGGCAGGAACGCGGTGCCCAGCGCACCGAGCCGCACGAAGTCGCCGATCGGCGGCTCCGCCACTTCTCCTGCCCCGCTGCCGGCCGCCGCCGACCGCGAGCCGGCGGCGTGCGCGCGACCGATGGCGTCGTAGCTGTACGTCCCGGTCTTCAGCGTGGTGTGCGAAGTGATCGGCCACTGCAGGACCCGGCCCAGCCCGAGTTCACGGGCGATCCGGAAGGCGAGGCTGGACTTCCCGCTGCCCGGCCGGCCGGTGACGAGGAGGGGACGGCGCAGGTAGAGCGCGGCGTTGACCATGTCGACTTCGTGGATGTCGGCCCGCGGCACCGATTCGGTGCTGGCGCCGCCGAGCCGCCGTTTCGTTTCCCGGTCGCCGGGTGGCGCCGGCACGTCGTCGAGCAACGGCCCGCCGTCGAACTCGCGCCACGGCGGCGGGGGCGGGAGCAGGTCCGCCCGCTCGGGTGCGGGTATCCCGGTGCCGCGGTAGACCCACCAGCCCGGCGGCCGTTCAGGATGCTCGTCCTCGTTCATCGGCGCTCCCGGGTGGCGAGCCCGGCCGGAACGGCGGGCTGTCGAGGAAAACCACGCGCGCCGGATCGTCCCAGAGGACGACCAGATTCCGGACGACGCTCAGGTCCGGCGGAATGGTCGTTTTCCGAAAAGCGGCGCACCGCGATTTCTGCACGCGAGCGGGAAGGTCGCCGAGAGCACCGCCTTCGACCAGCCACGTGACCACCTCTCGCAAGAGATCCAGCGACGCCTCGGGATGCCATAGTAGTGCGGGGAGCCCGGACCGCAATCCCGCCGCGAGTTCGTCTTCCCCCGGTCTCGGCCGCGATGCCGGCGCGGCCGCGAGAACCATGACCACCCATTGATCCTCACTGAGTATCGCGTCGAGCCGGTGCCGCTCACCGGTGTCTTCGGAAGTGCAGAAATACACCCGTTCAGCCGAAGGATCGGTCATCATCGCTTCCCACCGCAGCCGCCAGGCCCGGTGCCAATGCCGCGAACGCATCCGTTCCAGCGACCGCACGACAATCGGGTAATCGAGGAACAACGGCCGCGGATCGCCGGTTTCGTGTTCTTTGCACCAGAGGTGCACCGGCAGGTTAAGCAACGACCTCGGCAGGACGAACTCGAGGCGGACTTCGCCGCGGTACTCCGCCCACGCGTTTTCCGCTTCGACGACGAGCGTGTCGACGTGGCGCTCGAGCTGGTCCCCGGTCACCGTGTCGAGACCACCGCGGGCGGGCGGCCATTCTTCCGGATCGTCCTGGCGCCAGTAGGAAACCAGGTGCCGTCCCGGGTCGATGCCGTCGGGCTGGACGACGATCATCAGGTGCAGCCGCGAGTCGGCGGGCGAATCCGGCTCCCGTTCCGCGCGCAACGCGGCCAATCCCGCTTCGGCCTGCAACCGCCGTGCCTGCACCGCATTCCAGTGCCGCAGTTCACCGGCGAGCCCGGGCGGGCTTTTCCCGGCCACGAATTCGACGAACGCGAGCGCGGGCGGCAACCCGTCCGGCGGGGTGTTGAAGTCGGAAAGGGCGCAGAAGGCGTCCCAGGCGTCGCGGACGTCGATTGGGGGATCCGCCGATCCGGCCGCTCGCCGGAGCAGCGCGCTCAGCCGGGGCGGGACGACGCCGAGCAATCGGGCGCGGAGCCACCACAGTTCCGGTTCCGGCAGCAAGTCGTGCATGCGCGGCTGGTCCACCAGCCGCCGCACCTGATCCGATTCGCGCGACTCCGGCCGCATCATCCGGACGGCGTCGGCGAGCGCGACCATTCCGCCATCCGCTTTCGCGCAGGCGTTGACGACTTCGATCAGGTGATCGCGTCCGGTCACCTGATCCGGGACCACCAACGGCGAACCGAGGTTGTCGTCGATCAGGTGCAGCAGCAACGCGCGGCCGGCGGGATCGACGGCCAAACCCGCTCCGGCGAGGACGTTGACGATCGCTTCCCGGACCGAGACCGTGGTGCCCGGCCGGTAGCGGAACTCGCGTCCGGGCCCGTAAACCCGTTCACCGGCCGACACGTGACGAACCACCTCCCCCGGCGTGCGCTCGGGACCGTGAGTTTACCGACCGGAACCCGGGGAAAAAGGGGCAAAAGCTGGACAAGCGTCAGTGCGGCCGGTGTTCCGGCCAATCGCCGATGATCGCGGCCAGCGCGGTGACCTGAGGGGATTCCGGCTCGATGGTCCGGACCGCGTCGAGCAGTTCCCCCAGGCCGCCGTCGAAACGCTGGCACGTGCGCGCCAGCGCGATGACGTGCAGGCGATCCTCGGCGTGGTAGGGCACGACGTCGGCGATCTCCCGGCGGGGGAACAGTTCCAGCAGCAGCCGCCGGCTTTCCGGTTTGCGCACGCAGGGCACGGCGAGCAGCGCGTCGATCAACGCCGGGAAGGTCCCCCGGCCGGCCGCCTTCGGCGCGGTCACCACCACGCCGTTCACGCGGCCGAACACGCGCAGCCACGCCCACGCGGGCCGTTCGCCGGACTTCACCTGCACCGGGATGCGGCGGAACGCTCCCGGGTCGGCGGCCGCGTCCTGGGCGACGACCTCCTCGTACAGCAGGTCCGAAGTGATCAGCACCAGGTCGGCCTTCGACTCCTTCTGCGCCGCCTTCGCTTCCGGAGCTTCGAGGATGCGGAACGTGAAGCTCGCCGCCTTGCTGACGCGGCCGTGGCTGCCCTCCGCCACTTCGCCCGCGTGCAGGGCCAGGCGCAACTGGACCTGGGCCTCCTCCGCGTGCACGTGGTTGTAGCGGCGCAGTTCGTCGCGCATCCGGGCCGGGAACTGGGCCACGAGGTCCGCCTTGGCGATGTCCGGGGGCAGCAGGATCATCGCGCCGTCGCCCGTGTTCTCCACGTAGCAGGAGTCCCAGGGGATGCCCGTTTCGGCGAACGTCGTGCGCAGGACCCGCCAGAGGCCCTCGTGGACTTCTCGCAGGTGGGCCAGGGTGCGGCTCGGGTTGTTGTACCCGGCGACGTCCACGGCCATGATCGTCCGGTGCAGCGCGGCCGCATAGGAATGCACGACCCACCTCCCCACGTCCCGCACCCAGTGTCCCAGACGTATGCACACTCGGCCATGTTCGCGCAGGGCGTTACCCCGAAACGCGCCGCTCGCGGGGCCCGGCCGTCCATAATTCGGCGTGCCAACGACACGCCTGCACCTGGTGAGCGCGGACGAGGACCACCGCGTCTCCACCATCGAGCTCTTCTTCGACCTGGTCTTCGTCTACGCCATCACCCAGACCACCCAGCTGATGGCCGACCACCTGAGCCCGGTGGGGGTCGGGCAGGGGCTGGCCATGCTCGCCGTCCTGTGGTGGTGCTGGTGCAGCTACGCCTGGCTCGGGAACACCATCCACGTCGACCACGGCATCGCGCGGCTCGCGATGTTCGGGGCGATGGCCGTGATGTTCCTCGTTTCCCTGACCATCCCCGAAGCGTTTGTCGACTTCCCCGGCGGCTTGTACGCGCCCGTGCTGTTCGTCGCCTGCTACGCGCTCGTGCGGCTGCTGCACCTCGTCGCCTACCTCGGCGCTGCGAAGCACGACCCCGGGTTGCGGAAGGTCCTGCTCAAGATGTTCGTCGGCCTGCTGCCCTCCGTCGGGCTGCTCGGCGTCGCCGCCTTCCTGAGCGGACCGTGGCAGCTGGGGCTGTGGGTCGCCGCGCTGCTGGCCGACTACCTCAACGTCTACCTCGCCGGGCCCGAAGGGTGGCGGCTGAACGCGCCCGCGCACTTCGCCGAGCGGTTCGGGCTGATCGTGATCATCGCGCTCGGGGAGTCGATCGTCGCGATCGGCATCGGGATCGGGTCGCTCCCGATGTCGTGGCTGGTCACCGGCGGCGCGGTGTGCGGGCTGGCGCTGGCCGCCGGGATGTGGTGGACGTACTTCGACGTCGTCGCGCGCGTGTCCGAGCACCGGCTCACCCAGGCCGAGGGCACCGAGCGCACGAAGCTCGCCACCGACTCCTACACGTTCCTGCACCTGCCGCTGATCGCCGGGATCGTGCTCGTCGCGCTCGGGCTTAAGAAGGCCTTCCTGTACATCGCCGACACCGAGCACCACTCGCCGGGCGAGGCGCTGCACGGGGTGCCGATCTGGACGCTGACCGGCGGGCTCGGGCTCTACCTGATCGCGCTGAGCGCGCTGCGCAAGCGCAACCTGGGCAGCTGGAACCACCAGCGGCTGGTCTTGGGGGTGCTGCTGGTCGCGGCGACGCCGCTGCTGGAGCACGTCCCGGCCGCGGTGCTGCTGCTGGTCGTCGCCGCGGTCGTGCTCGGGCTCATCGGGTTCGAGCGCCTGCGGTTCGCCGAGTGGCGCAAGCAGGTGCACGCCGAGCATTCACAGTAGCTCCGGGCCGACAACGGACAGCAGCCGCAGCTTCTCCGCGTCTTCGGTGCCGGGCGTGGCCGTGAAGACCAGCAGCAGCTGCGCGAGGTCGTCGGTGAAGAGCAGCTGGCAGTCGAGCGCGATCTCGCCGAGGCCCGGGTGCACGAGCGTCTTGCGGTGCTCGAACGGCACCGCGACTTCGTGCGCTTCCCAGAGCGTCGCGAAGTCCGCGCTCTTCGCCGCGAGCAGCCGCGCGAGGCCGGCGGCGCGCGGGTCGGTCGCGCTGGCCGCGCGCAGGCTCGCGACCAGGAACCGGCCGTGGCGCGCGCGGTCCGCCGGCGGGTAGAGCAGCTGCTCGGCCGGGTCGGTGAACCATCGATAACTCGCGCTGCGCGCGGGTCCGGTGTGGCCGGTCTCGTCGCCGAGCAGGGCCCGGGCCGGCGGGTTCTGCACGAGCGTTTCGCCGAGGTTCGACATCACCTGCGCGGGTGTGTCGTGCAGCCGGTCCAGCACGCGCATCAGCGCCGGGCTGACGTGGTCGGTGCGCGCCACGCGGCTCGGCGCGGTGTGCCCGGCCAGCCGGAACAGGTGGTCGCGCTCGTCGAGGGTCAGGCGCAGGCCGCGAGCGATCGCGGCGAGCATCTGCTCCGACGGTCGCGGCCCGCGCTGCTGCTCCAGCCGCGTGTAGTAGTCGGTGGACATCCCCGTGAGCGCCGCGACCTCCTCGCGGCGCAGCCCGCTGGTGCGGCGGCGCTGCCCGGGCGGCAGGCCGACGTCGTCCGGGCGCAGGGCCTCCCGGCGGCGGCGCAGGAAGTCGGCGAGGTCGGCGCGGTTCACGGTCCCGATTATCGACGCTTCGGACCCGCGTACCCAGGGATCGCCGGTCCCCCGATCGGCGCGCTCTGCCGCGCCCCCGCGCGCGCCGCGACGCTCGAGTCCATGAGCACTTACCTGATCACCGGCGCCAACGGCGGCCTCGGCGCCGCCACCGCCCGCGAACTCGCCGCCCGGGGTCACCGCGTCGTCCTCGCCGTGCGCGACCCCGCCCGCGCCACGCCGCCGCCGGGTGACACCGAAGTCCGTCGCCTCGACCTCGCCGACCTGACCTCGGTGCGGGAGTTCGCCGCCGGCTGGTCCGGCGGCCTCGACGTCCTGATCAACAACGCGGGCGTGATGGCGGTGCCGTACGCGAAGACCGCGGACGGTTTCGAGACGCACATGGCCGTCAACCACTTCGGCCCGTTCCTGCTGACGGACCTGCTCCTGCCGCACGTCACCGGCCGGGTCGTCACCGTCTCGTCCGGGCTGGCGCGGACGAGACGGCTCCGTCTCGACGACCTGAACTGGGAGCGCCGCCGCTACTCCGCGCTGGGCGCCTACAGCCAGTCGAAACTGGCGAACCTGCTGTTCACGCAGGAGCTGCAGCGGCGGCTGACGGCGTCCGGGAGCGCGGTCCGGGCCGTCGCCGCGCACCCCGGCGTCGCGCGCACCGGCCTCGATCGGCACTTCGGCCGCCCCCTCGCCTTGCTGTTGAAGGCGCTCTACCCGGTGATCGCGCAGAAGAAGCCCGAGTACGGCGCACTCCCCATCCTCTTCGCCGCGACCGAGGACGTCCCGGGAAATGCCTACGTCGGCCCAGGCGGCCGGAACGGCGAGCGGCCCCGGCTCGAACGGCGCACGGACCACGCCGGCGCGCGGGAGCTGTGGGAAATTTCAGCTCGCCTTACGGCGTAAGGTCACCCCCCGCACTGGCGCCGGAGCGGCTCCCGCGTTAACCTACTCGCGAGTAGGTAACGGATGGAGGGCCACATGGCTGCGCCAAGGAAACGGGACGCGATGGGCTGGGGCCTGTCCGCGCTGACCCGGCTGGCCGGGAGCAAGGTCGTCGACCGCGCGGGGCTGCGCAAGCCCCTCGAGGACCTGGTCACCGCGGGGACCCGCAACGGCTTCCGCGTCGCCGGCGCGGCGACCCGGTCGTTCAAGTCGGTGCAGAAGCTGGGCAAGCCCGCCCGGCTCGCGCCGTCCGCCGACACGGGGCTGTTCGACCTCACGCCGAGCGAGGACCAGCAGCTCATCGTCGAGACGGTGACGGAGTTCGCCGCCGAGCAGCTGCGGCCGGCCGCCGCGGACGCCGACGCGAAGCTCGAGGCACCCGAGGGACTCCTGAGCCGGGCCGCCGAGCTGGGCATCAGCCTGGTCGGCATCCCCGAGGAGCTCGGCGGTGTCGGCACCGAGCGCTCGGTGGTGACCAACGCGCTCGTCGCGGAAGCGCTCGCGCACGGCGACCTCGGCCTGGCCGTGGCCGTGCTCGCGCCGTCCGCGGTCAGCACCGCGCTGGTCAGCTGGGGTGACGAGCAGCAGCAGGCCGACTACCTGCCCGCGTTCGTCGGCGAGAACGTCCCCGCCGCGGCGCTGGCGCTGCAGGAGCAGAAGGCCCTGTACGACCCCTTCAAGCCCGCGACGAAGGCGCGTCGCACGCCCAAGGGTTACCAGCTCGACGGCGTGAAGACGCTGGTCCCGCGCGCGGCGCAGGCGGAGCTGTTCATCGTGTCGGCCGACCTCGAAGGCCGCGGCCCGGCGCTGTTCCTGGTCGAGTCGTCGACCGCCGGGGTCACCATCGAGGCCGAGCCGGCGATGGGCCTGCGCGGCGCCGCGACCGGCAAGCTGCACCTGGAGAAGGTGTCGCTGCCCGCGGGCGCGCTGCTCGGCGGCGGCAAGCTCGACGTCTTCACCGACCTCGTCCGGCTTTCGCGGCTGGGCTGGGCGGCGCTGGCCGCCGGCACCGCGAAGGCCGTCCTCGACTACGTCGTCCCCTACGTCAACGAGCGCGTGGCGTTCGGCGAGCCGATCAGCCACCGGCAGGCGGTCGCGTTCTCCGTCGCCGACATCGCGATCGAGCTGGAGGGCCTGCGGCTGGTGACGCTGCGCGCCGCGTCGCGGGCCGAGCAGGGCAAGTCCTACGCCCGCGAGGTCGCGCTGGCGCGGAAGCTGGCCGTGGACAAGGGCATGCAGATCGGCAACGCGGGCGTGCAACTGCTCGGCGGGCACGGCTTCGTCAAGGAGCACCCGGTCGAGCGCTGGTACCGGGACCTGCGTGCCATCGGCGTCATGGAAGGCGCCGTCCTTCTCTAGGCTTTCGCGAAAGGCGTTAACGATGATCAACCTGGAAGCTCCCAAGAAGGCCGGCGCGCTGATCAACCAGGCGTACCAGGCCGCGGCCGAGGTGTTCCGGCCGATCTCGCGCAAGTACGACCGCGCGGAACACACGTACCCGGCCGAGCTCGACATGTTCGCGGCGCTGCTGGACGGGCTGAACTCGTCCGGCGAGGGCGGCGCGGGCGCGGCGGGCGTCCGGCGCTCCGGTCCCGAGAAGGAAAAGGGCAACCGCAACGGCGCCAACCTGAACGTGGTCCTCGGCACGATCGAGATGTGCTGGGGCGACGTCGGCCTGCTGCTGTCGATGCCCCGTCAGGGCCTCGGCAACGCGGCGATCGGCTCGGTCGCGACCGACGAACAGCTGGAGCGCTTCTCCGGCATGTGGGCGGCGATGGCGATCACCGAGCCCGCCTTCGGTTCGGACTCGGCGGCGGTCAGCACGACGGCCCGCCTCGACGGCGACCACTACGTCCTCAACGGCGAGAAGATCTTCGTGACGTCGGGCGAGCGCGCGGACGCGGTGGTCGTGTGGGCGACCCTGGACAAGTCCAAGGGCCGCGCGGCGATCAAGTCGTTCGTGGTGGAGAAGGGCACGCCGGGCTTCGAGGTGGTGCGCGTCGAGCACAAGCTCGGCATCCGCGCTTCCGACACGGCGGTGCTGCGCTTCGAAAACTGCCGCGTCCCGGCGGAAAACCTGCTGGGCACGCCGGAAATCGACACGGCCAAGGGTTTCGCGGGCGTCATGCAGACGTTCGACAACACGCGCCCCCTGGTGGCGGCCATGGCGATCGGCGTCTCGCGGGCCGCGCTGGAGGAGACCCGCGAGATCCTGACGGCCGCGGGCGTCACCATCGACTACGACCGCCCGGCGAACACCCAGCACGCGGCGGCGGCCGAATTCCTCCGCCTGGAAGCGGATTACGAGTCGGCGTACCTGCTGACGCTGGAATCCGCGTGGATGGCGGACAACCGGAAGCCGAACTCGCTGCAGGCGTCGATGGCCAAAGCGAAGGCCGGGCGTTCGGTGGTGGAGATCGCGCTGAAGTGCGTCGAGCTGACCGGGGCGTACAGCGAAGAGTCTTTGCTCGAAAAGTGGGCCCGGGACGCCAAAATCCTCGACATCTTCGAGGGGACGCAGCAGATCCAGCAGTTGATCGTGGCTCGCCGGATTCTGGGGAAGACGAGCGCTGAGCTGAAGTAGTTGTGACGTAACGGAAAGCCGCCCGGTCGCTTGTCTCTCCTTGAGGCTTTGCGACCGGGCGGCTTTCGCGTCGGCGGGGACCGGTTTCATGATCAGGCCGCCTCCAGGCCGTCATCGACGGCAGGCCGTCCGAACACCGCGTCGACGGCCTCACGCGCCCGCTGGTGGCTCGACGGGACCAAGTGCGTGTACGTCCGGAGCGTGAAGCCCGGATCAGCGTGGCCAAGGTAGTCGGCCAGCTCCGTAATCGACACCGCACGGGCCAGGAGCGTCGAGGCGTAGAAGTGACGGAGCGCATGCATCCCGTCCGCGCGACCTCGATACTTGATCTCGGCCGTCCGGAACGCTCCGTGCCAGACAACCTTCGTGAACAGGTCCCCGGAGTACAGCCGACCACCTTCCCCGGTCATCAGCAGCCGTGCCGTCACCGGCTCACCGTCCGCGCTCTGCCACGGCAGCGTGACGGCCACGGACGGGAACCGGTCCTCGTGGTCGTCGATCTCCGCCAGCATGGCGGCCGACAGCGGGATGGTTCGCTCCTTGCCCCGCTTGGGGGGCGCGAACATCATCACGCCCCTGACGGTCTTGATCTGCCGACGAATCCGCACGGTCATCGCGGTTCGGTCGACGTCATCGGGCGAGAAGCCCAGAATCTCGCCCTGCCGCAGTCCGAATCCGGCGCCGAGCGGAACCGCGATCTTGAACCGATCCGCGAGCCCCGACCGAACAGTCTGAACACGTTCCTCCGGCCATACGACGATCGGCGGGCTACTCGCGACCGGTCTCCGCACTGTCTTCGCATGACACGGGTTCTCACGAATCCGGCGGTCGTCCACGGCCGAGTCCATCACGCCGGAGACGGTGTTGAACAAGACCGCTTGATAGTTGTCCGAGAGCTTCCGCGCTTCCATCGAGCCGACCCAGTCACGAATAGTCGACGGCTTGATCTGCCCGACCTTCTTGGTCTCGAAGACCGGGTAGATCTGGCTTTCGAGCCGACTGAGGATGGTCGACCGAGTGCCAGGGTCCGGGGACTGACTCTTCAACCAGCTCTCCGCCTGCTGCCGAAACGTCGTCTGCGAGGCTCGCGGATCGATGTACTTGTCCTCGCGCTTGTCCGACTCGACGCCGATTAGGAAGTCCTCAGCGCGCTTCTTTTGTTTGTCCGCGAACGACTTCGAGCGTTCGTTGTTGTCCGGGTCGAGGTAGCGGACCTTGTACCGCAGCCCGATGCCGTACAGCTCGGACCGTTCCATGACGGGCTTGCCCCGCGCGTTGAGGATTTCCTTTCCGGTCACCGCATCCCGCGCGGGGCGATACCAACGATCTTGAATGTGACCCATCAGGCCGCCTCCGCGTCGACCCAGGCACGCAGCTTTGCCGGGTCATAGCGCAGGTGCCGGCCGATCTTCTTGACCGGCGGGCCCTCGCCGCGCCATTTCCACTGATAGAGCGTCTTCACCGGGACGCCGAGGTAGTCCGAGACGTCCTCGACGGTCCAGAGCCGTTCGATGCGGTGCACGTTGTCCATTGCTTCCCCTTTGATCAGGCCGCGAGTCCAGTTGCCGAAGTTTCTGGAGGTCTCTCCGCTGCCAGTAGCGCCCGGTCGTACTCGGCCTTCCACGTGATCCGTTCCGCGATCGCGCGCATCACCAGGTGCGGCCGGGGCGGTACCTGCGGGTCGCCGGGCTCGACCTTGCGCCAGACCTGCTGTGACCGGTCGGTCTCCGGCTTCTCGATCCCGACCGCCGCGAGCGCCTGGAGCACGAAGGCCCGCCGGTCGGCCTTGTGGTCGACGAGGGTCTTGCCCGACCACTTCCGCGAGACCAGGACCCGACGGCCGGGCAGCCCGAGCGTGGTCCGGCGGTGAGCCCGGCCCTTGCAGTGCACCGGGGTGGTCTTGCCTGTGACGCCCTTAGGCTGGATGCCGTAGAGCAGCCAGACCGCGCAGCGTGGCGAGCACGGCGTGATCGACAGCTCCGCGTGAAGCCGGTCGTGGTGATCGGACTGGGCCGCGCTGTCCGCCTCGACCACTTCGCCGGTGGACTTGGTGAGGTACTTGGTCAGGTAGCCGATGTGGCGGCCGGCCTCTTCGGTGCCGCCGAGGATGCCCTTCGAGTGGACCTGCCGCCCGAACGTGACGACGTGCGCCGGGCGTTCGACGGCCTCCACCGCGTCGTCCCACCGGGCCAGCGGCTGACGTGTCTCCGGGTCGACGAACCCGTGTTCGGGACCGTCCCAAACCGGACGCCGGTCGACGTAGACGATTTCGTCATGCGCCGGCCACCAGACTTGGTGGTAGGTGGCTTCGGTGACCTGGCGGATCACGTCGTGCGGCACCGAGCCCCGGATCGCGGCGTGCAGGTGCGGCGCGGCCCGACGCTGCGGCTCGACGGTGGCGAAGTACTGCGCGTCCCAGCCGACGACCCGGCGCAGGTTCTGCCACCACCGGTCCACCAGCGCCGAGAAGTGCACCGCGTCCCGAGCGGCCCGCCGGTAGTCGTACCGAGACGGGTCAACCGGCGAGCCGTCGCCGCGGACCGGCCCGTAGGTGTCGCAGGTCAGCGTGACGAACATCGAGGGCCGGAACTTCCCCGCGTACTCCCGCCCGACCGTCGTCTTCGCGACCCTCCGGCGAGGCAGGTTCGGAGCGTCCTGCCGCCGCTTGGTCGACCGCTTCACCGCCCGCTTGGCCGGGACGTCGAGGGCGGGCAGCCGGCCCCGCATCCCGAGTTGCCGAAGTTCCGCATCGACCCCCGTGATCTCCTCTCGCAGTTCCTCCGCTTCGGCCGGATCGTGCTCAACCACCTCTCGATACGCGGCCAACAGGTCCGCCCGGTAGGTCAGCAGCTCCTTGTGGTCCTCCGATGGCGGCTCGGCGGTGCTGTTGGGTTCTTCGGTCAGGTGCCAGCCCTCGCGACACTGGGCCTGCCGGAGTGCCTTCGCCTTCCGCGCACACGGCAGGCACACCGACTCCACCGTGGAGCCGCAGGGCACGGGCACGTAGCGCAGCTCGCCGGTGGTGGTGTCCCCTACTTCCATCGTGAACGGCCGGACGCAGACCCCGTGCTTCTCCGCCGTCGCCCGGATGACGTCGGCCGCGAGCGGGGTTCGCATCCGTTCGGCGCGTGTCTCGCTCATCAAGCCGCCACCCCCTCGGGCGAAGACCAGCCACGCAGCACGTACACGGGCATGTCCTGTTTCGCTCCGGCCGGGAGGTCGGGGAAGGTGCTCGGCTCGAACCGGACCACGCCGTAGACCTGGACCGGGATGCCGCATGGAGTCCGGCCAGTGACCGAGATGTGCAACCACTTGCCGTTGCACAGCCGCCATAGCCGCGCCGAGACGTCCTCGAGCGTCTGCGTCCAGACAAGCAGTGCCCGCGCGACCTCCGGTAGGCCGTCGACGTCGAGCTGGACGGTGATCGGGCTGGACCAGGCATTGATGTCGACCGACGCGGCCGGCGGCAGCTGGTGGGAGTCGAGGTGGTCGCGGATGGCGTCGAGGAAGATCATCAGCCGGTTCACGCGGCCACCCCCTCACCGCCGTGCCGCAGGTCCGCGACACCCCCGTTAGTCACGTACGCCTCCAGGGCCTTGATCGTGGCGTCGGAGACCCACCCGGCCCGGATGCGCAGCGGTTCGCGGATGCCTTCGCCCCACACGTAGCCCACACCGGCCTCCGAGTCACCGATCCGGTTCGCCCACGCCCCGCGCTCGTACGCGCCGTCGCCCAAGACCATGCCCACGTGCGTCTTCGAGGTGACCCGCAGGCAGACCCGGCGGGTGAACAGCTCCCGCACGGGAACGGTGTCCTTGGTCGGCTCCTGGACGTAACCGCGCACCGAGATCCCCAATGCCCGGCCTTGAGTGGTGAGCAGGGCGACACGTTCCACAATGGCCTCACGGGTCTTGCGGTCGGTGTACTTGGTCAGCGCACCGATCTCGTCGAACTCCAGCAGCTCCAACGGATACTCCGCCGACACCGGGATCGTCCGCAGCCGACCGGCGAACGCGCGCTTGCGCGATTCCATCTCCTCCACCAGGCCGTCAAGCAGCTCGACCGCTTCCTTGCCGCCGACCGCGTACCGGGTGAAGATGCCGCGCCCGTACGCGAGTTCCATGCCCTTGGGGTCGATGCCGGACATGCGCACCACCCCGGCCCGGATTGCCGACGCGGCCGCGACCAGCGGGCACCACATCACCGAGTTCTTGCCCGCCCCGGATGCGCCAGCAGTCAGACAGTGCGCGCCGGAGCCCAGCAGCGGCACCCGCCAGTCACGGCCGTACTCGGTCCGCCCGGCCCAGACGTTGCGCAGGTCCACGCCGGTCGAGTCGACGCCGTCCGGGACCTGGGGGCCGGCCACCCCACCGCCGAGCAAGTCGCGGCGCTGGAAGTCGATCGAGACGACGTTGGGGGCCAGTTCACGGACCTGGCAGCGAGCGACCTTCCGTGCAACGGCCAGCGCTCGGGCGGCCTCGTCGAAGTCCTCCGGCTTCTGCCCGGCCACCAGCTCCACCCGCACCTCATCCCACGACGCACCGGAGCGGACGCCGAGCACCTTCGGCATCCGTGCGTTCGGCCGGTTCGAGGTCGAGCGGGAGAGCGCGCGTCGACGGCCGACGAGGTTGACGTTCACCACCACCGGCAGCGCCTCGTCCCGCACCGACAGACCACACGCGTGCAGCCACTCCGGCAGCTTCCGCCCGTAGACAGCCCATCGCGCCCACCAGGAGCGCAGGAACCGCCAGCACCACTGATCGAACGGGACAGGGCCGATCAACCACCACGTCGTCAGGACCACCGCGATGCAGCCCAGGACCAGAGCGAGCGACAGCCAGCCCAGCAGTTCGCACCAGGCGTAGACCGCGACCACAACGAGGCTGGTCCGCCACCGCGTCACCACCTGCGCGAGCATCCAGACCACGGCCTTGCACAGCCACCACAGGGCCACGAACACCACGGCCGCCGCAGCCAGACCTTCGACCACCGACGCCACGGCGCGGCCAATTTTGTGCAGCACCCACACGCCGAGCCCGAGCCCAGCCAGGGCAACTACCCCGAAGCCGGGTGACATCACCGACCACCCCGCTTCACGTCGAGGTCCAGCGGCAGCATTCCCAAGCAGGGAGCGCACTGGTTCTCGCCGGGAAGGAGCTTGGCGAATCGTTTGCAGGAGGCGCAGCGCGTTCGGGTGACCCCCGTTGACGCTCGCCGGTTGTCATCGTTTAGCGTTGTCATTGTTCACTTCCGCTGGTTGTGGACAGCGCAGGAGCGGCAAGGTTGGTAGCCAGGTTCCGCTTCTGCGCCTTACGGATCACACGCCCACACATCAGGACGTGCTTCATCGCCGCACGTCATAGCGTGCGTTTTTCGCTAGTACTGTTGACTTTCTGGTCGTCTACATGCGACTAATGGCCGGGCTTGCCGTCCGCCTGAATTTCCGCCGAGATCTCACCTGCCTGCCGTTCTTCGTATCCGGCCCAGTACAGCGCCTCGTGGTGATGACCCCGGTCGACGTCCGCGATCGCCTTGTACAACCGCGCGTTGCCGAGCCGGAACGCCAGCCACACCGACGGGTTCGCGTTGTTCGCTGGCCGGCGGTCCATCACGACCTCGTGCGCCTCCCGCAGCGTCTTCGGCTCAGCCTTCCGCACGATCACGCCTCTCCGCGCGGGCTTCCAGCAGCGCCGCCAGGTCCTCGGCGTGGTCGCGGAGCCGACGAAGGAACACCGCGCATCCCGTCCAGGCGGTCTGTCCTCCGGCGGCACCAGCGTCACCACGCACAACCCACCGGCCAGCACCAAGACCGGCGGACATGACGCGCCCGTCCCGGTCTCCTCCACCGTCACCTCGGTACCCGCCCCGACTGTCCAGCGCAGCCCCAGCCCGTCCCACGTTGCCGTCATGCTTTTCCCACTCCCGGGCCAGGTCGGCGAACCCCTCGGCCGCCGACTCCAACGCCGCCACACACCACCACGGCAACCCACGCGCCTGCGCCAACTCGTGCCACGCCCGCGACACCCGCCGAGCAGCGTTCGCCGTGTTCGTCGCACTCACCGGCGACAGGACTGCACGCCCGTGCTCCCACGCGGCCATGTAGTCCCGATACGCCCGCTCCCACGCCTCGACCCGCTCGCGGAAGCCCATCCCTGTCACGCCGCCTTCGCCGTCTCACCGGACCCACCGGACCGAGACGCCTTGCTCGCGGCCTGCTTGAATCCGGTCGCGCGGAACACGTAGGACTGATACTTGAACTCACCCTGCCCCGCCACGCGCGGCTCCGCCGTCAGACCGTCCAGCTCGATCGGCCGCATCCCGGGCAACGCCTCCGACGTCGTCGGCACCGGCTGCACGTCGGCAAGAAGGGTGATCTCGAACGACGCCCGCTTCGCCCGCGTCTCGGCCGGGTCAGTGACCATCACCTTCCACTGCCGCTTACCCGTCACCTCGTCAACCCGCTGCCGCACCGGACGATTCGCGGCCCGGTCCTCACGCGACTGATACTCGTTGTCCGGCGACACCTCGCCCACCATCACCAAGCCCTGCGGAAACGCGTCGTCGAAGTCGATCCCGAACCGGTGTCCCTTGTCGATAGCCATGCTGAATCCCTTGTGTCGTCTATTGGTTGGTTACTTCGGGCGGTTCTCCGCCTCGTGCCGCTGCGGCGTCCAGTGCCGCGCTCACCTCATCCAGTTCCCTCCGCAGTACGGCGATGGCGTCGGAGTCCACGAGCAGGACCACCGGGAACGCCTTGCCGAACCGGACTTCCGCGCGGTTTGCGTACGTCAGCGCCCGGACACGAATCGGCAGATCAGCCGTGACGTGGATCTGAACCGTGTCGCGCATGCCACGCCGCGCCTACGCCGCACGTCGGCGAGGTACCGCCCGCTTGTCCGAGCCAGCCAGCCAGACAGTCGTTTCAGTAGTCACGCGTTCCTCCTCGGTGTCCTGGCACCGGGCCTGCCCCGGCAACCTGACACCCAGACTCCGCCAAAACGCGGGACGTGATCACCACGTGGCGGGACATCTCGGGACGTCGCTGGTACCGTCGAAGACGTCCCTACACGTCCCAAGGGGTGCCGATGCCGAACGAACGCCTGCGTGACGCGCTACTGCGCAACGGCCTGACGTTGGAGCAGGTCGCCAAGGCCGTCGGCGTCGATCAGAAGACCGTCGAGCGCTGGATCACCAAGAACCGAACGCCCTACCCCAAGCACCGGCACAAGATCGCCGCCATGGCACGCGAGTCAGAGACCTACCTGTGGCCGGACTCGGTGGCTCCGGAGCGCAAGGTCGAGACCGCCGCCGCCGAGCTTGTGCAGGTCTTCCCGCACCGCAACGCCGTCCCCGTCGAGCTATGGGACCGGCTGATCAAGGAAGCATCGGAGACTGTCGAGATCCTGGTACACGCGGCGTTGTTCCTGGTCGAACGCCCACGGTTCATCAAGGACCTGACAGCCAAGGCAGCGGCCGG
The DNA here is from genome assembly GCF_040648295.1 of Amycolatopsis sp. NPDC049159. Lineage (NCBI taxonomy): Bacteria > Bacillati > Actinomycetota > Actinomycetes > Pseudonocardiales > Pseudonocardiaceae > Amycolatopsis > Amycolatopsis sp. NPDC049159. Next base: position 199,635 of record NZ_JBEZDL010000001.1, on the reverse strand, counting down.
CGCGAAGATCCGGCTCGTGTTCGGAGATCCCGAGGGAGACAGCGTCGCGCTGCGCGGCGAGGAAGAGCAGTTGGGCGACGGGACGCTCGCGGCGCGCATCCGCAACGCGCTGGCGTTCTACCGGCCGCTGATCGGCGTCGACGGGGTCGAGATGCGCTTCCACAACACGACGCTCTACAACTCGATCTTCCGGTTCGACGACGAGATGATCATCAACACGCACGTGTACGGGTTCCAGGGAGCCCACGCCCCATCCCTCCACCTGCGAAGACTGTCCGCCGGGGACCTCTTCGAGACCTACTCGGAGAGCTTCGAGTCAGTCTGGAACCTCGCCAAGCCGGCCACCTTCTAGGAGGCAGCATGACCAGAGTCGACTACTACGACGACCCAAACGCCCCCAAGGCCAACAGCATCGCAGTAGCAGTATCGGTCTTCATTCAGGACGATGAAGGTCGAATCCTGATGATTAGACGCACGGACAACGACCTTTACTCCATACCAGGCGGACAGCTTGAGCTCGGCGAGACCCTAGCCGAAGCGGCAGTTCGAGAGGTACGCGAAGAGACAGGTATTGAGTGTGAAGTCACCGACGTGATCGGCCTGTACTCCGATCCCAAACACGTTATAGCTTACACCGACGGCGAGGTGAGGCAAGAATTCTCGATCTGCTTTCGTGGCATCTATGCAGGCGGAACTCTCCGAACTAGCACCGAAAGCAAGGAGGTTACTTGGATTACACAGATCGATCTTGAGCATCTCAACATCCATCAATCGATCATGCTTCGCGTAAATCATGCACTAAGCCGCACTGATTCAGTGTATTTTAGCTAGCTCGAAGATATCGATTCAACCAAATAACGATCAAGCGGAGGCAGAATACTCACCTGATTTCTGCCGCAGCGGAAATCCCCACTCCCCAAGAAACGCCTCGACCATAGCTTGATATTCTCCGGCCTCGAAATCGTCATTAATTATCTCTTGAATTCTTTCACGATACTCTCCGTCCGCCGCTTTCCACTGCTCAACGAGGCTCATCATCCACTCAAGTCTACGTTGACGACGCTGAACCAACTCGGCGCGACACAGACCTAAAATATCCACAGTCTTTTTCCCGCGACCATTTCCAGGCCGTGGCCAGATCCACGAACCCAAGAAGACGATATGATCAGATGGTCGGTCTACATACGGGTTTACCAATCCCTCACCGGGGTCGTAGTAATCTCGCTTCAGATTGTTACATCTTGGACAGACTAGAGTAAGGTTATTCCAGTCCACTACAAGATCTGGAAAACGGGACTTCGGTAGAATATGCTCAATCTGATCATATGTAACCGAGTTTATTTCTGATTCGCAGTAAGCGCAACGACTATCAGTTTCAGACCGCAGCGCAGCCCTGATTTCCTCATGCTTCCAAGGTGTAGGCTTCTTTTCAGTTGCCGCCTTGTACTCTGCAGTCCATTGCTCCGCCTTTTCAGAGAGAACGCCTGGCTTTTCCGACTTCGCAATCCTTCTCATTCTTCAGAGTCGCCTTCCGAGGCAATCTTCCGAGAGAAGGCGTCGATTGCACTAGGCAGTTTCCCTCCCAATCCAGCCGCCTGGAGATCATTCCTAAGACTTATCAAATCGCCAGCCTCAAGGGTCGTCCTCGACAAATATCTAGCAATTATTTCATCAAACTTACTCTCAGCCCAGATCGGCAAGGTGCTCTCCATGCCAAGAACCTTACTAAGCACCTCCTCAGCTGCCGCACTTTTATCTGCAAAGTTCAGCAAATGAGCCTCTACCCGATCTTTTTCGTTGTACTGCAACACATAGACCTTAGAATATTGAGATGCGGTAACAACAAAAGGACTATGAGTCGAAACAATAAACTTAACGTTCGGAAAAGCCGAAAGCAAGCTAGGTATGACTGAACGTTGAAGCGACGGGTGCAGGTGATTCTCTGGCTCATCGAAGCAGACAGTGAAATTGTCATGCTGACGAGACCTGAGGAAGATCTGCCAAGCAAGCTCAAGAAGCGCCGTTATTCCGCCAGACGCGGCATCTAAAGTAAACTGACCCGTACTTGAGTCGATCACAATTTCAGGCGGCATAGCGATCAGTCGCTTGAAGCCAAGGGATTTCGGCAGCAGTATTTTCAATACGTCTTGAAAGCCTGTCCAAACCTCTAAAGCTCGCACATTTGGAGCCAAGGAAGAATTGCCCTCACCGAATATGGCAGCCGACAGTAGCGCCTCTTTCATTCTGAACATCGGCGACTTCAGCTCCGACGCACGGTAGCCACCAATTCGGCCACGAATTTCGGAGAGATACTGCTCGAGTATCTGACCAATCTCGTTGAATTCAGCGGGAAGGTACTCCACTCGCTGATACTCGCTCAGAGATCTATGCGAAGAGAGAAACAGGCCATTCATCATCATTCTAGGGGGCATACTGATGCCTACGCTATATAGCATGGAACCACTGCCGTGTACCGCTACACTTCCCTTTGATCCATCGCTGTAGATGACTCTTCCCACCGTGTGACCCCGGTAAGGCTCCGGCACCGACTGGTCGACCATTTCAGAATCTTCCGGCTCTTCTGCCCACACATTTGACATGTAGGAAATCGTTCCGTCCGCCGCACGATACGGAACAGACAAGAAAGTCGGAGACCACTGAAAGAGCTGCCCAATCAGCGATAGGATGCTAGTTTTTCCTGCACCATTGGCACCCGTGATGACTGTCAGCCTACTTGACAGGTCTAGGTCGACAGACTCAAACTGCCGCCATCCCCGCAGGGTAAGTCGGTCGATTGTTACGTCTTCGCTAGCCAAGGCGATCCAATCTCAAGGTCCAACATCCGGGAGCCAGAATACCTAAACCGATCCAACTCTACTGCCGAACTTGGCTCTATGAGATCAAGGGCGCGCCGCCGGTGGCGGCGCGCCTGTCGCGTATGTAGCCCCTCGCCTGGGCGGCCGCATCCGCTTCCGACACGGCGGGCTGCCGCTCCGCTCCGCCCGCCGGCCGGGCGGTGCGGCCGCCAGCGGGTCACCTGGCGCAGCGCCGCACAGCGGCGGCACACTGGTCCCCAGAGCCAACGTTGGCCTCCTCTGCGAGCGGTCGTGACATACGGGTCGTTCGTGACTCGATCTCCGTTACGCACCGTCGTGAGGGACCTCCATCCCGACGCCGGATCGTGACAACGGCCGGTAGCACCGCGTCAAGACGGTGAAGCGTGTCTTGACCCGGCACCACCGGCCGCGTGCTGGCTTCGTATCGGGATCCAGGGGTAGGTGTGGCCGGCCGCCAGGCCGTCTCCAGGCCGTCAGAGGCCAGGGAGCAGCGACAGACGACGAGAACTAGCGAGACACATCAGTGCAGCTCAGAGGCCGTTTACGGCGAGATGAGCGAGGCCAGCGAAAACCGGCTGAGAAATCCTCGACATCTTCGAGGGGACACAGCAGATTCAGCAGTTGATCGTGGCTCGCCGCGTCCTCGGCAAGTCCAGCGCCGAGCTGAAGTAGGTCGTCCGCGGCCGGCCTCCGGTACCCTCGGGTGCCGGAGGCCGATCGTGACCGAACACATCGAGACCACGCTCCTCGCCGCTGCCGTCGTGCACCGGCCCGGGGATGACACCCCCATCAAGTCGCCGCAGGAATGGGATGCCGAGGGCTGGGACGCCGATCGGCAGGGTCCGAAGGACCTCGACGAAGCCCGGACCGCGCTCGCCGAACGGATCGCCGATCCCCACGCGCCCGACACCGAAGCCGAAGCCGGCGCGTACGACGAGCCGGAGGGCTGAGCCGTGTACGTTCCCTGGCTCGTCGACGCCGCTCGCAGCACCGGGTACCCCGTGGTCGAGGTGCCCGGGTGGCAGACCCGCGGGCACGGCGGCATGCGCGTCGTCGAAGGCGTCGTGGGGCACCACACCGCCACCGCCGATTCCGCGCCCGGGGACTACCCCTCGCTCGACATCGTCACCAACGGGCGCGCCGACCTCGCCGGGCCGCTGTGCAACCTCGGGCTCGGGCGCAGCGGGACCATCTTCGTCGTCGCCGCCGGCTGCGCGTACCACGCCGGTGCGTCGCGGTGGCTCGGGTTCCTCGACGTCAACGACGAATTCCTCGGCATCGAAGCGGAGTCCGCGGGCGCCGGGAGCTGGACGGACGCGCAGCGGGACGCCTACCCGAAGCTCGTCGCCGCGCTGCTGCGGTACATGTCGCGCGGGGTCGAGCGGTACGCCGGGCACAAGGACGTCTGCCTGCCGGCCGGCCGCAAGATCGATCCCGTGGGCATCGACTCCGGGTGGCTGCGCGAGCGAGCCGCCAACCCGGCCGGCGCCGGGCCGCTGGGGGTGGAGGTCGAGCTCCTGGAACGCATCACCGTCACCCCGCCCGACGACGGCGAGCACACGGTCCGCGTCTTCCTGTCCGGCAGCGAGGGCGCGGCGATCGTGGTGCGTCCCCGGTTGAGCGGTGACGGTTCCGTGAAACCCTTGTGGGTACCGGCCATCTTCGCGTGGGGGTCGGATCGCGCGGGGGTCGGGCACAACCCCGGGGAGGTGCCGGGGTACGACGCGAAGCTGACTTCGCACCGGCGTTACGGCGTGCCGGGCGCGGTGTGGGCGGACGTGCGCTACAGCGCGGCGGAGCCGTTCGAGATCGACCTAGTCGGCTGAAGCCGCGGCTTGGTCGTCGAGGAACTCGTCCAGGTAGCGCCACGTCGTGCCGCGGGCCTTGCGGCCGGTCAGGACGCCGAGGTGGCCGCCCGGTGCGGTCTTGAAGCGGACCTCCGGGGCCTTGTCCAGCAGTTCCACCACCCGCTCGACCGACGGCCGCGGGGCGATCGTGTCGTTCTCGCCCGCCACCACCAGCGTCGGGACCCGCACCGACGACAGCGAGATGATCCGCCCGTTCAGGTCGACCTTGCCCTCGGCCAGGTCGTTCGTGCGGAACAAGCGGTGGTACAGCTGGCCGAACGTCCGCCCGGGGTAGGCGTACATGTTGCTCATGAAGTGGTCGACCGCCTCGATCTGGGCGAGGTAGTCGCGGTCGTCCAGGTTCTTCAAGATCGCGATCGGCTTCGTGATCTCCTTGCTGATGCCCGTCGCGCGGAACACGCGGCTGACCAAATAGGACGGTGCGCCGCCGAACGCGCGGTAGATCGGGGTCAGCAGGTGGCCGTTCGTCAGGTCGACCAGCGGGCGGAACGGGGCCACGATCGGGATCGCCGTGAAGTCGACCGGCGAACCGATCGCGGTGATCGACGCGATCGGGAGGTCCGGCTGGTCCGCGTTCACCAGCAGCGAGAAGATGCCGCCGAGCGACCACGACACCAGGTGCACGTCCTGGCCGCCCGCGTCCGCGCTCACCTTGCGGATCGCGCGCGGCAGGACCTCGTCGATCCAGTGCTCGATGCCCAGGCGCCGGTCCGAAAACGCGACCACGCCGTAGTCGACGAGGTAGGCGTTGCGGCCGCCCTCGACCAGGTGCTCGATGAGGCTGCAGCCGCGGCGCAGGTCGAAGCAGATGGCCGGCGCGGCCAGCGGCGGCACCAGCAGGACCGGCGGCCCGGACACCGGGCGGCTGCTGTGCGTCATCCGGTACAGCGAGCGGTTGGGACCCTGGTCGATCAGCACCCGCGGCATCGGGCGCAGGTCGGCGACCCCGCCGTGCAGCACCTTGCCGACCACGTTCGACGCCGCGGCGGCCAGTCGTGCGGGCGGTGAAACCATTTTCTCGAGCCTCCTGCGACGTCCCCGGGCACTTCCGGTCAATCTTGCCCGGTCAGGCCGGTGGACTCAACACCGCCCACGTCCAAATCGGACAGTCGCTAGGCCGTCCGAGTTACTCCGTGCCCGCCCCGGGCGCGCTGTCGGCGGCGCGCGCCTCGTACTCCGCGCGAGCCGGGGAATGGGCCGCTGAAGCCAAAAGCTGGTCGGCTTTCAACGCGCGGGCCAGCGCTTCGCCCGCCCGCCGCGGGAGCAGCCGGGTGAGCTTGCCCATAGTTCCCACGGATCGGGGCACGAACACCTCGAACCGCGGCTTGCGCAGCGTGGCCACGATGGCGTCGGCCACGTCTTCCGGGCGCGAAGACTTGAACAGCTTCGCCTCGCCGAGCCCGCTCGCGAGTTCGGTCCGGACGATCGCGGGCATCACGCACGAGATGCGCACGCCGGACCCGTGCAGCTCCAGGTGCACCGCTTCGGACAGCCCGACGACGGCGTGCTTCGTCGCGCAGTACGTCGCAGCGCCCGGAAAACCCGCTTTGCCCGCGAAGGAAGCGACGTTGACGATGTGCCCGGACCGGCGCGGCCGCATCCGCTTCACCGCTTCGCGGGTGCCGTGGATGACCGCGTGCAGGTTGATCTCCAGCTGACGCCGGGTCGTCGCGTCGCTCTCCTCTTCGAGGTGCGCCAGCGGCATGATCCCGGCATTGTTGATCAGCACGTCGATGCGTCCGTGGCGGCGTTCGACCTCGTCGAGGAACTCGGTGAAGCCGGCGATGTCGGTGACGTCCAGCGGGAGCGCTTCGGCATCCAGCTCGCCGGCGGTCTTCTCGGCCCGCACCTGGTCGAGGTCGCCGATCACCACCTTCGCGCCCAGCCGGGACAGCGCCGACGCGGTCGCCGCGCCGATCCCCTGCCCGCCGCCGGTGATGACGACGACCTTGCCCGCAAGCTCCTCGGCCATGGCGACTCCTTCGTCTGTTGGCACTTCGTCAACAGTGTCACCCCTGACCCGCGATCGCGCTACCCCACGCGCTGCTCGAGGACCTGCCCGACCCATTCCTCGACGTGGAACTGCACGGTGGGCACGAAGCCCTGGCTCTCGTAGTAACGCTGCAGCTCACCGTCGCCGCCGGCCCAGCAGTCGACGCGCACGAGGTCGATCCGGCGCCGCCGCGCCTCGTCGAGCGCGTACTCGATCAGCCTCGCCCCGACGCCACGGCCGGTGAAGCGCCGGGACGTGATCAGCAGGCGGACGTAAAGTTCACGCTCGTCAACCGTCGGCACGTGCGGGTCGTGCTCCTCCGACACGATCAGCGCGCCCGCGGGCTCGCCGTCGACCACCGCGACGCGCAGGCCCGGGTCCGCGGCCATCCCCTTGACGCGTTCGACGCGCTTCGGGACCCGGCTCCACGGCTCGGTCCCCCACTGCTTCGAGCTGCCCCGCGCGACCAGCCATTCGACGGCTTCGTCGAAGAAACCCAGCAGGGTGTCGACGTCCCCGGAATCGCCCGATCGGATGACGGTGTTGTCCATGCCCTTGTTTACCGCACCGGGCGTACGCGCGGGCCGACTTCGGCGATCCACACCGCGTTCAACCGGCGGCTCGCTTCGTGTCATCCGAGCTTCAACGAGCGCTGATTGACTTCCTCCGTTCACGACCTCTCTCGCGACGAGGACAAATTGACACAGTCAGTGCCCGGCGGCGGCGATCCGCTGGCCGCGTTCACGGTCGAACTCGAGGAAATCCAGGCAAAAGCCGCGGCGGCGCAGGAAAAGCTGCGGTCCGCCACCGCCAGCGTGCAGTCGCCGGACGGCTCGGTGTCGGTGACGCTCGGCCCGAGCGGGGTCCTGCAGGACCTCCGGTTCGGCCCGCGTGCGTACGAGCGTCCGCCGCAGGCGCTGGCCGGTCTGGTGCTGCAGCTGGTCGGCAAGGCGCAGCAGAAGGTCTCGGCCGAAGTCGCCGAAGCCTTCAGCGGCATGGTCGGCGAGAGCTCGGCCGCCCGCGAACTGCTCGACGAGTTCCTGCCCCCGCCCGAACCGGACGAGAGCACGCCGCCGCCGGGCAAGAGCGACGTGTTCATGCCGGAGCAGGAGGCGGAGGACCGCACGCCGCGCCCGCCCGCCCCGCCGCACCGCACCCCGCCGCCCCCGCCGCAAGCTCCGCCGCGTCGTCGCCCGCGGCCCGCGCCGGACGAGGACGACGGCGAAAGCAACCCCTGGTAGTACGGAGGAGAACCGGTGGTTTCCGGAGAAGGTTTCTCGGTCGACCCGGCCGAGCTGCAGAAGTTCAGCCAGTTCCTGTCGGGCACCACGCAGCCGGCGGTGCAGGACGCCGCGAACCGGATGCAGGCCGCCAACGGCTTCGACAACGCCGCGTTCGGCATCCTGCTCGCGCAGGTGCTCGCCGTGCCGTCGCGGGTCACGATGGCCGTGATCACGGGTGAGATCACCAAACTGGTGGGCGACATCGGCAAGTCCGCCGAGGACGTGAAGAAGGCCGGCGAAACCTACGCGACCCACGACTCGAACACGGCGCAGGGTCTGAGCACCTTCGAAACGGAGCTGGGCAAGTGACCGTCCCCATCACGTCGGCGAACTCCACCACGGGCGCCGGCGTCTTCGACAGCTGGAAGCAGGTCGGCGACTCGATCGGCAAGGTCCAGACCGAGCACGGCGGCGACCTCGCGGCCGTCAGCGTGGAGCTGGGCATCAACGTCATCAGCGCCGTGCTCGACACCGTCGCGTTCGCGATGGACCCGCTGGCGAAGCTGATCGCGGCGGGGCTCGGCTGGCTGATCGAGCACGTCTCGTTCCTGAAGTGGCCGCTGGACCAGGTCGCGGGCAACCCTTCGGAGGTCACGAAGGTCGCCAACGAGCTGCACAAGATCGGCGAGTCGCTGCGCAACACCGGCACCGAGCTGGACGAGACCCTCAAGTCGACGATCACCCAGTGGCAGGGCAAGGGCTACGACAGCTTCCTCAAGTCGATCAACGACCGGAAGGGCTGGATCGACGCCAACGCCAAGGCGGCCGACGTCGCCGGCTACATGGTCGAGACCACCGGGGCGCTGATCGGCGCGGTCCGCTCGCTGCTGCGCGACATCATCACGACGATCCTCGGCGACATCATCTCCACGATGCTGATCGCCCTCGCGCTCGCCATCCCGACGTTCGGCGCGTCGATCGCCGTCGGGGTGACCAAGTGCGTCGCGACGGTCTCGGTGCAGGTCGCGGCGATGATGGCGAAGCTCGCCAAGGTCGTGGCCTACGCCGGCCGCACGCTGGCACGGCTCACCGGGCTGTCGAAGCTGGTCAAGGGGAAGCCGGGCTCGTCGTCGAGCGCGGGCCACGAGATGACGCCGATGCCGCCGCCGGGCACCGCGATCACCCACGACCGCCCTGGTGGCGGCGCAGCGCCCACCACCCGGCCGCCGGGCGACGGCACGACCCCGAACTTCTCGCGGCCGCTGCCCCCGCCGGGCACGGCGGTCACCCACGACGGTCCCGGTGGTGGCGCCTCCCCGAGCACGCGGCCTCCCGGCGACGGCACCACTCCCAACTTCTCGCGGCCACTGCCGAAGCCACCGGAGCCACCGAAGCCGACGCCGCCGAAGTCGCACCTGAGCGACCACGACATCTCGACGATCAAGAAGCACGAGGACTGGCTCAAGACCAAGTTCGGCGACAGCTACAAGAAGATGAAGTTCGTCGACGACTGGCTCAAGGCCAAGGCACCGGACTACTACCCGATGCTGAAAGCCCTCTCCGACGCGAAGAGCTCGAAGAACTTCGTGGGCTGGGCGGGCAAGGACATCGTGCAGGTCGACCGCGGCCTCACCGACATCCAGATGCAGGCGGAAGCCGCCTGGGCCGAGGAAGACAAGAAGGAACAGCAGCAACAGCCGAAGTAGCGCCGGGCTTCACCAGCAAGTGCCGGGGTACTTCGCCCCGGCCCGGTACTGCCGCTCGAACGCTTCGACCGAGGCGCAGTAGCCGTCGAGAACTCGAGGGTTCACGATGGCTGCTGCGCCCTGCACCGGTGACCAGACGCCGGGGGCGACCTGGAGGGCTTCGGTCGCGCCGCCGGCGCGGTACTGGTCGCGCAAGCGAGCCGGCAGCGACCGCACGGGCACGACCTTCGGGAAGCCGTCCGGGAACGCCGTCGGCGTCGGGCTCGGTGTCGGCAAGGTGACCGTCGTGGCCGGCGGCGAGGGCTCGTCGAACTCCGAGCCGTCGTCGGCCGGCGCTGCGGGCGTGCACGCCGCCACCAGGTAAAACCCCGCCGCGATGACAGCGATCCGCTTCATCGAGCCCCCCTCGTTCCCCGGGGACTTTCGCCGGTGGCGGCTCGCGCGTTACGTCAGGCGACGCCGAGGTGGCGCGAGATCAGCATCTTCTGGACCTCGCTCGTGCCCTCGCCGATCTCCAGGATCTTCGCGTCGCGGTAGAAGCGGCTGACCGGGAACTCGTTCATGAAGCCGTAGCCGCCGAAGATCTGCGTCGCGTCGCGGGCGTTGTCCATCGCCGCGTTCGACGCCACCAGCTTCGCGATCGAGGCTTCCTTCTTGAACGGCTCGCCGCGCAGCATCTTCGACGCCGCCTGGTAGTACGCCAGCCGGGCCGTGTGCGTGCGGACCTCCATGTCCGCGATCTTGAACTGGATCGCCTGGTACTCCCCGATCCGCCGGCCGAACGCCACGCGGTCCTTGACGTACTTCAGGCTCTCGTCCACGCAGCCCTGCGCCAGCCCCACCGACAGCGCGGCGATCGCGACCCGGCCCTCGTCCAAAATGGACAGGAACTGCGCGTACCCGCGACCCCGCGTGCCGACCAGGTTCTCGACCGGGACGCGGACGTCCGAAAAGGACAGCTCGTGCGTGTCCGAGCAGTTCCAGCCGACCTTCGAGTACTTCGGCGCGACCTCGAAGCCCGGCGTGCCCGACGGGACGATGATCGCCGAGATCTCCTTGCGGCCGTTCTCCATCACGTCCGTCACCGCGGTGACGGTGACCAGGCGCGTGATGTCCGTGCCCGAGTTCGTGATGAACGCCTTGCTGCCGTTGATGACCCACTCGTCACCGTCCATGGTGGCGCGGGTGCGGGTGGCGCCCGCGTCCGAACCGCCGCCCGGCTCGGTCAGGCCGAAGCCGCCCAGGGCGGTGCCCTCACAGAGCGAAGGGAGCCACTTCTCCTTCTGCTCCTGCGTCCCGAACCGGAAGATCGGCATCGCGCCGAGGGAAACCCCGGCCTCCAGCGTGATCGCGACCGACGAATCGACCCTGGCCAGTTCCTCCAAAGCCAGGCAGAGCGCGAAGTAGTCGCCGCCCATCCCGCCGAACTCCTCGGGGAACGGCAGGCCGAACAGGCCCATCTCGGCCATCTTCGCGACGATCGCGTACGGGAACTCTTCCTTCTCGTACAGCTCGCCGATGACCGGCGCGACCTCGGCGTGCGCGAAGTCCTCGACGGTCTTGCGGAGGGCCTCGTACTCCTCGTCCAGGCGGAAGTCGATCACTGCTGCTCCTCTTGGGGCGTTACGACGGCAAGGGTTTCGTCCAGCGCGACCTGTTGGCCCACCCGGACGGGAAGTTCGCTGACCACGCCGTCGACCGGCGCGGTGACCGTGTGCTCCATCTTCATGGCTTCGACCACCAGCAACGGCGTCCCGGCCTTGACGACGTCGCCCGCCGCCACCTTCACGACGAGCACGGTGCCCGGCATCGGGCTGGTGACCGGCCCGGCCCCGGCGGCCTCGCCGCGCGACGACAGCACGAATTCCTGTTCCCCGAAAGGGAAACTCCGGCCGTCCCGGGCCAGCCAGACCGTCCGGTCCGGACCGCAGGCGTGGCGGTAGCGGTGGAACCCGCCGGCGTGCCGGATCTCCAGGACATCGCCGTCGCGCCGGGCCGAGACGCGCACCGGGTCGGTGTCGTCCACGACGACGGTCGCGTCGGACGGCGTCCCCTGCACCCGGACCACCGCGCGGGCCGCGCCGGACTTCAGCCGGAACGTGACCCCGCCGGAGCCGCCCATCCGCCAGCCGTCCGGCACGTCCCACGGGTCCACCACGGATCCGGACGGCTGCAGCTCCAGGAACCGGTCGAGCGCGGCCGCGACGAAGAACTCCGCCGGCACGTCGGAAGAGACCAAAGTGGACAGCCGCCGGTCGACCAGCTCGGTGTCGAGCTTGCCCGCGCGGACATCGGCGTCGGCCAAGAGCCCGCGCAGGAACGCCGTGTTCGTGCCGACGCCCAGCAGCGCCGTGTCCGCCAGCGCCAGGTCGAGCCGGTGCAGCGCCGCCGCGCGGTCCGGGCCCCACGCGATGACCTTGGCCAGCATCGGGTCGTAGTTCGAGCCGATCACCGCGCCGCGCGTCATCCACGAGTCGACGCGGACGCCGTCGCCGGCCGGCTCGTGCACCGCCAGCACCGTGCCGCCGGTCGGGATGAACCCCCGTGCCGGGTCTTCGGCGTACACGCGCGCTTCGACGGCGTGTCCGGTGAGGACGACGTCTTCCTGCTTCACGGTCAGGTGTTCCCCGGCCGCGACCCGGACCTGCCACTCGACCAGGTCGAGGCCGGTGACCAGCTCGGTGACCGGGTGCTCCACCTGCAGCCGGGTGTTCATCTCCATGAAGAAGAACTCGTCGGAGTTGTGCGCCGACATGATGAACTCGACCGTGCCGGCCCCGACGTACCCGACCGAGCGCGCGGCTTCGGCCGCCGCCGAGCCCATCTTTTCGCGGGTCGCGGGATCCAGCAGCACCGACGGCGCTTCCTCGATGATCTTCTGGTGCCGCCGCTGCAGGCTGCACTCGCGCTCGCCGAGGTGGATGACGTGGCCGTGCTCGTCGGCCAGCACCTGGATCTCGATGTGCCGCGGCGTCGTGACGAACCGCTCCATCAGCAGCGTGTCGTCGCCGAACGAACCCTTGGCCTCGCGCCGCGCGGACTCGATCGCCGCGTCCAGCTCGTCGGCGGCGTGCACCAGCCGCATGCCCTTGCCGCCACCGCCCGCGGACGGCTTGAGCAGCAGCGGGTAGCCCACCTCCGCCGCGGCTTCCGCGAAGCCGCCGGGCGGGATGTCGACGTCGGACGCGCCGGGCACGACCGGCACGCCGGCCTTCGACACGGTCGCCTTCGCGCGGATCTTGTCGCCCATCGCGTCGATCGCCGCGACCGGCGGGCCGATGAACACGAGACCGGCCGCCTCGCAGGCCCGCGCGAACTCGGCGTTCTCCGCGAGGAAGCCGTACCCCGGGTGCACGGCCTGCGCGCCCGAGGACACCGCGGCGTCGACGATGGCCGGGATGGACAGGTAGCTCTTCGCGGCTTCCGCCGGCCCGATGCGGACGGCGGTGTGCGCCTCGCGGACGTGCCGGGCCTCGGCGTCGGCGTCGCTGTACACCGCGACCGCGCGGATGCCGAGCGCCCGCAGCGTGCGGATGACCCGGACGGCGATCTCGCCGCGGTTCGCGACCAGTACTGAGTCGAACATGATCACATCCGGAAGACGCCGTAGTTGACATCGGACAGGGGCGCGTTCGCCGCGGTCGAGAGCGCGAGGCCGAGCACCGTGCGGGTGTCCGCCGGGTCGATCACGCCGTCGTCCCACAGCCGCGCGGTGGAGTAGTACGGGCTGCCCTGGGCTTCGTACTGCTCGCGGATCGGGTCCTTGAACGCTTCTTCGTCCTCGGTGGACCACTCGCCGCCGCGGGCTTCGATCGAGTCGCGGCGGACCGTCGAGAGCACCGACGCCGCCTGCTCTCCGCCCATCACCGAGATCCGCGCGTTCGGCCACATCCACAGGAAGCGCGGCGAGTACGCCCGGCCGCACATCGAGTAGTTGCCGGCACCGAACGAGCCGCCGATAACGACCGTTAACTTCGGCACGCGGGCGCAGGCCACCGCGGTGACCATCTTCGCGCCGTGCTTGGCGATGCCGCCGGCTTCGTACGCGCGCCCGACCATGAACCCGGTGATGTTCTGCAGGAACAGCAGCGGGATCGAGCGCTTGTCGCACAGCTCGATGAAGTGCGCGCCCTTCATCGCGGACTCGGCGAACAGCACGCCGTTGTTCGCGACGATGCCCACCGGGTGGCCGTGGATCCGGGCGAAGCCGGTGACCAGCGTGGCGCCGTACTCCTTCTTGAACTCACCGAACCGGCTGCCGTCGACGATCCGCGCGATCACCTCCCTTACGTCGTAAGGTGTGCGCGGGTCGGTCGGGACGACGCCGTACAGCTCCGCGGGGTCGACGGCCGGCGCTTCGGTCGGCAGCACGTCCCACGGACGCGGCGCGCGCGGCCCGAGCGTGGACACGATGGACCGGACGATCCGCAGCGCGTGCGCGTCGTCGTCGGCCAGGTGGTCGGTGACGCCGGACTGGCGCGAGTGGACGTCGCCGCCGCCAAGTTCCTCCGCCGTGACGACCTCGCCGGTCGCGGCCTTCACCAGCGGCGGGCCGCCGAGGAAGATCGTGCCCTGGTTCCGGACGATCACGGCCTCGTCGCTCATCGCCGGGACGTACGCGCCGCCCGCCGTGCACGAGCCGAGCACCGCGGCGATCTGCGGGATGCCGCGCGCGGACATCGTCGCCTGGTTGTAGAAGATGCGGCCGAAGTGTTCACGATCCGGGAAGACCTCGTCCTGCCGTGGCAGGAACGCGCCGCCGGAGTCCACCAGGTAGACGCACGGCAGGTTGTTGTGGAGGGCGACCTCCTGCGCGCGCAGGTGCTTCTTCACCGTCATCGGGTAGTACGTGCCGCCCTTGACGGTGGCGTCGTTCGCGACGACCACGCACTCGCGCCCCGAGACGCGCCCGACCCCGGTGATGATCCCGGCGGACGGCGCTTCGTCGTCGTACAGTCCGTTCGCGGCCAGCGGCGACAGTTCCAGGAACGGCGAACCCGGGTCCAGCAGCGTGTCGACGCGGTCGCGCGGGAGCAGCTTGCCGCGCTCGACGTGCCGGGTGCGCGCCTTCTCGGGCCCGCCCAGCCGGGCGCTCCCCAAACGTTTGCGGAGGTCCTCGACCAGCTCCGCGTGCGACGTCGCGTTGCGGGTGTAGGCCTCGCTGTCCGGGGCCGCAGTCGTCCCCAGTGCCGGCGTGTCCATGGGCTCCCTCGAAGTTAGCGGTCGTTAACCTCCGCTCCGATGTTAGCGACCGCTAACGTGGGTTGTCCAGTCGCCGGAATGCCGTGAAGGCCACCTCGAGGAAGCGGGGGCTTCCTCGAGGTGGCCTTCACGAACTCGCGGGGAAGATCAGCCGATCGCGGCACGCAGCGGCGTGTAGTAGCCGCCGGACTGCCCGGCCACGGTCGGGTGGTACGACTCGATCACCGGCCAGGTCAGGCTGTGCAGGTAGTCGTCGGCCGAGGAGCAGATGTTGTGCCCGACGAACGACGAGCGGACGTCGACGAAGGTCGCGCCCGCCGAAGCCGCGCGCGACTGGATCACCGACGCCAGCGTGTCGGCGCCGGAGTTGATCGCCGAGCGCTTGGTGTCGCTCAGCCCCACCCAGCAGGAGCCGGGCACGGTGTAGAAGCGCGGGTAGGACAGGACGACGAGCTTGGCGCCCGGCGCCTTGGCCTTGATCGCGTTGTAGGTGTTCGTCAGCAGCGGCGGCAGCGTGTTGTTGACGTAGGTCTTCGCCGTGTTGACCCGGTTGGTGCAGTCCGAGTCGCTGCCGAGCGTGCAGGTCTGGATCACGTCGCTGAAGCCGGCGTCGTTGCCGCCCACGGTGACGGTGACCAGGGTCGCGTTGGACGGGATGGAGTTCGCCTGGCTGATGACGTCACCCGTGCGGGCGCCGGAGCAGGCCAGGAACGTGAACGAGGTGCCGCTGTGAGCGTTGGCCCAGAGCTGCGGGTACGCCTTCGAGCTGCGGTAGCAGCTGCCGGAACTGCCGTAGCTGCCGGCTCCGACCCCCGAGGAGTAGGAGTCGCCGACCGCGGCGTAAACGGTCCCGGCGGCCTGGGCGAGGCCCGTCACACCGAGAGAAGCGAGGACGACGGCCCCCAGGGCCGTGCTCAACCGTAGGAAGAATCGACGTGACTTGCGGGCGGGAACAGCCATGGGGTCACTCCTTTGTGACAGAGCCAGCCCGAATAGGACAGCAGGTGGAAGCCCCACAAGGAACCCCTAGTTACCCGTAGGTAACCCACTCGGCTTACATCGGAAGGAGGGAACGGGTGTTAGCGGTCGCTAACTTGGGGCCTTAATATGGCCGGATGCCGGCGAACCCCACTCCGCTCGTGAACGGCGAGAAGGCGAACAGACGCGAACAGATCATGTCCGCGGCCGCCGAGCTGTTCGCCCACCACGGCTTCCACGGCGTCGGCATCGACGACATCGGGGCCGCGGTCGGCATCTCCGGTCCGGCGCTCTACCGGCACTTCCGCAGCAAGGACGCGATCCTCGGCGAGATGCTGAACTCGATCAGCCGCTACCTGCTCGACGGCGGCACGAAGTGGGCCGCCCGGCCGGGCACGCCGGACGACACGCTGGCCGGCCTCGTGGCGTTCCACGTCGGCTTCGCGCTCAACCACCCGGCGCTGATCACCGTCCAGGAGCGCAACCTCGCGAACCTCACCGACGCCGACCGCAAGCAGGTGCGCGCGCTGCAGCGCCAGTACGTCGAGGTGTGGGTCAGCGCGATCCGCGAAGCGATGCCGGATCTGGGAGAACGACAGGCGCGGTCGGCGGCACACGCCGTGTTCGGATTGATCAACTCGACCCCGTACAACCGCCATCTCGGTGACGGCGAGCTCGCCGAGCTGCTCTCCCGGCTCGCGCTGGGTGCCCTTCGCGCGGTGGGATGACCGTCCCGGATCAAGGTATCCCCACAAGGGGCGCGGCTGGTGTTTGATGGGGCACGTGGAAGCGGACTGGAACGAGCAAAAGCTCGTCGAGAAGGCACAGCGCGCACTGACCGCGTTGAGCCTCGGCGACGATGCGGAAGCCCTCGTCGAGGTCGCCCCGACGGCCGCCGAGCCGCAGGCCCGCGCGGACGAGACCAAGGCGCTGATGCTGCTGTTGTTCGGCGAGTGCAGCGCGATGGTCGCCACCCTGGGCGACGGCGGCAGCGCGCCGGTCAAGGTCCAGGTCTTCGACGAGGACGGTGAAGAGGTCTCGATCGACCAGGCCGACCCGCCGGTGCGGACCGCGGTGCGGACGCTGCTCGCGGAGGTGCACGGCAACACGGAGGCGGCGCAGGAACAGGTGGAGATCGCACTGGCCAACGCGGCCCCGGACGAGGTCGACAGCCTGGTGCTGCAGGCGCTGCGCTGGACGATCCGGCTGTCGGTCGAGTGCCTGGACCGCGACCTGCCGGTGGCTCCCTGGATCTCGGAAGCGGTCTCGGACTAGGCGCGGAGGCCGTCGACGATCACCGCCACGATCCGGGGTGCCCGCTCGTCCCACTCGGCTTCCGGGATCCGTGACAGCGCTCCGAGGAGCAGGATGACGTCGGCGGCGTCGACCCCGGCGCGGATCTCCCCGGCGGCCTTTCCCCGGTCCAGCAGCGTTTCGAGCGCTTCGTCGAGCCGGTGGTGCTGGCCGGAGTAGAGGTCCTGCCACGCCGGCACCTCGATCGCCGCCATCACGCCGCGTTTGACGCGCGCGTACTCGACCAGCCGCTCCAGCCAGCGGGACAGCGCGCCGAGCGGGGAATGCTCCGCCAGCAACGGCGCCACCGTGTCGACGAGCTGGGTCAGCTCGGCCCGGTAGACCTCCGCCAGCAGGTGCTCGCGCGTCGGGAAGTGCCGGTAGAGCGTGCCCTGCCCGACGCCCGCGGCCTTGGCGACCCGGTGCAGCTTCAGGTCGTCGACCGCGCCGTTGGACTCGCTCAGTTCCGCCCGCGCGGCCTCGACGATCCGGTCGCGGTTGGCGACGGCGTCCGAACGGCGCTCACGACCGGCCACGGCACTCTCCTCACATAAGTGGACAACTGTCCGGTAGGGTTAACCGGACAGTTGTCAGTTTAACGGAGGACCCCATGACGAACGGACTGGACAAGGTCGTCGCGATCACCGGCGCGAGCAGCGGGATCGGCGAAGCGACCGCGTGGGAACTCGCCGGCCGCGGGGCGGCGGTGGTGCTCGGCGCCCGGCGCACCGACCGGCTGGAGGCGCTCGCGCGAAAGATCCGCGACGATGGCGGCCGCGCGGAGGTGCTGGACGTCGACGTGACGCGGCGCGCCGATCTCGAGCGGCTCGTCACGCGAGCCGTCGACCGCTTCGGACGCCTCGACGTCCTGGTCGCCAACGCCGGTGTCGCCCGGATCGCGCCGGTGGCCGACCTCGACGTCGACGCCTGGGACGCGATGATCGACGTCAACCTCCGCGGTGTCCTGCACGGCATCGCCGCCGCGCTCCCGGTGTTCCGCGCGCAGGGCCGCGGCCACTTCGTCACGACCGTCTCGACGTCGGGACTGAAGATCGTCCCGGCCCAAGCCGTCTACGCGGGCACCAAGAACGCCGTGCGGACACTGCTGGAGGCACTGCGGCAGGAGTCCACCGACGGCGTCCTGCGCACGACGTCCATCTCGCCGGGGTTCGTGCGCACCGAACTCGTCGACCACGTCGAGGATCCCGCACAGCGCGAGCAGGCCCAGCAGGCGATGGCGGCGCTCGGCATCAGCCCCGACGCCGTCGCGCGGGCGATCGCGTTCGCCATCGAGCAGCCCGACGACGTCGAGATCGGCGACCTCACCATCCGGCCCACGCGGCAGGGCTGAGTCAAGGACGCAGCGAGCGGACGATCGGCGCCAGGTACAGCTCCGCCAGCCGGCGGCGCTGGACGTCGTCGTCGACCGGCAGAACCGTGTCCGGCGTCAGCACCAGCGACACGACGATGCGGATCAGCAGCTCGGCCATCCCGTCGACGTCCTCGGCGGGCAGGCTGAGCCGCCCGGCGGCGATCTCCGCGTGGAAGTGCGCCGCGATCCGGGCGCGCGCGGCCGCGAACAGGCCGCCGGCCTGGACGGTCAGGTGCGGCAGGATCAGCTCCGGCTCGGTGCGCAGCAGGCGGTTGAGCAGCCGGTGCCCGCGCAGGTACCCGAGGGAGAAGCTCAACCCCTCGATGAGCTTCTCCTCCGGGGTGCCCTGCGCCTCGACGACGGCGTCGACCTTCGTCAAGAACCGCTTCATCTCCCGCAGGATCAGCGCGTTGAGCAGCTGGTCCTTCTTCGGGAAGTACCGGTAGATCGTCACCCGCGAGAGCCCGACGCGGCGCGCGACGTCGTCGACGGTGAACCGCCGCAGCCCGAAGTCCTCGGCCTGGGTGAGCGCCGCGCCCATGATCCGTTCCGAGGTCTCGTCGCCGGGGAGCTCGGCTTCGAGCGCGTGCTTCAGGAGATCGCGCATGCGCCGACTTTACATCTTGACGGAGATTGTTTCATGCGTTCTAGTGTTACACGACACAGGGAGGCTCGGATGGGTGAACGCGAAGCCACCGCCGAACGGCTGCTCCGCTCGAGCGCCCGGCTCTCCTACGACCCGGACGTCGACGTCCACTGGGCCGCGCCGCTGAACGAAGACCAGTTCTTCATCCCCGAAAAGCTCGTCTCCCTCTACGGCACGCCGGTGTGGGACGCGCTGAGCCGCGAGCAGCGGATCGAGCTGTCGCGCCAGGAGCTGGTGAACACCGTCAGCGTCGGGATCTGGTTCGAGCTGATCCTCATGCAGATGCTGCTGCGCGCGTCCTACCACCAGGACCCGACGACCCGGCACGTGCACTACGCGCTGACCGAGGTCGCCGACGAATGCCGGCACTCCACGATGTTCGCCCGGCTGATCGAGCACGTCGACGGGCGGCCGTACCGCAACAACCGCTGGCTGCAGCTGTCCGCGCAGGCGCTCCCGTCGATCCTGCACGGGCCGGCGATGTGGGTGGCGACGCTGATCGGCGAAGAGATCTTCGACGCGCTGCAGCGCGAGCACCTCGACGACGAGACGGTGCAGCCGGTGGTGCGCGCGGTGATGCGGATCCACGTGACCGAGGAGGCCCGGCACGTCCGGTACGCGCGGGACGACCTGGTCCGCTCGCTGGCCGAAGCCCCTTGGTGGCGCAAGGAGTTCGCCAGGGTCGTGGTCGCGGTGGGTGCGCTGCTGATGTCCCGGCTGCTGTCGCGTCCGCGGCAGTACCTGCGCGCGGGGATCGACCCCGGCGTCGCGGTGGCCGCCGCGCGGACGAGCCCGCACCGGCGCGAGACGCTGGCCTTCGGGGCCCGCAAGCTCGTCCGGTTCCTGCGCGAGAACGACCTGATCGGCGGTCCGAGCGCAGTGCTGTGGCGCCGCGCCGGAATGCTCTAGACGAAGGGGAAGCCATGGCGCTCAAGGACCTGCTCGCCGCCGGCACCGGCCGGCTCGCCGATCGCATCGCCACCGCGGGTGACGAAGCGGGCGACCGCGCGGACGACGTCGCCTGGCGGGTGGCGAAGCTGTCCGACCGCGCCGCGGAACGGCTCGGCGACTACGCGGCCGAGACGTCGCGGCGGGTCGCGAACCGCTTGGTGCGCCTGGGAGAACGCGTCGGCGGCCGCTAGCCCAGCAGCACCTTCACCAGGCCCGCGATCTGGCCGGACTCGATGAGGAACGAGTCGTGGCCGTACGGCGAAGTCACCACCGACGCCTCCGACGTCCCCGGGATGCCCGCCGCCAGCTCTTCCGACTGGTACAGCGGGTAGAGCCGGTCGCTGTCGACGCCGCCGATCACCGCGCGGGCCGTGATCCGGCCCAGCGCCGCCGCCACGCCGCCGCGGTCGCGGCCCACGTCGTGGGTGTTCATCGACTCCGTCAGCACCAGGTAGCTGTTCGCGTCGAAGCGGCAGACCAGCTTGTCGGCGTGGTGGTCCAAATAGGACTCGACGGCGAACCGCCCGCCGCGCAACGGGTCTTCGCCGCCCTGGTAGGTCCGGCCGAACCGCTGGGCCAGTTCCGGCTCGCTGCGGTAGGTGACGTGCGCGATCCGGCGGGCGATGCCGAGGCCGGCCGCGGGTCCCGCGGACTGCGAGTAGTAGTCGCCGCCGTGGAAGAACGGGTCGCTGCGGATCGCGTGCAGCTGCGGGGCCGCCCAAGAGATCTGCTCGGCCGACGCCCGCGCGGTGGACGCCAGCACCAGCACCGAAGCCACCCGGCCGGGCAGCGAAACCGCCCACTCCAGCGCGCGCATCCCGCCCATGGAGCCGCCGACGACGGCCGCCCAGCGGTCGATGCCCAGGTGGTCGGCCAGCACCGCCTCCGAAGCGACCTGGTCCCGCACCGTCACGACCGGGAACCGGCTGCCCCACGGCCGGCCGTCGAAGTCCGACGAGGGCCCGGTCGAGCCCTGGCAGCCGCCCAGCACGTTCGGGACCACGACGAAGTACTCGTCGGTGTCCACGGCCTTCCCCGGCCCGATCAGCGCGTCCCACCAGCCCGCGTTCGGGTGCCCGGGCACGAGGGGACCGGCCGCGTGGCTGTCGCCGGTCAGCGCGTGCTCGACGAGGATCGCGTTGGACGCGTCGGAGTTCAGCGTCCCCCACGTCTCGTACGCGAGCGTGAAGGACGGCAGCACGCCACCGGCCTCCAGCGCGAGCGCGCCGGGGCCGGTGACGAACTTCCGGCGGCCTGGCGGATCACCGATCCGCCAGGCCCCGGTGACGGGGTCACCCGTCACAGTTCCGCCTTGGCCGCCCGGAATCCGGCCTCCAGGTCGGCCTTGAGGTCCTCGATCCCCTCCAGGCCGACGGCGAGCCGGACCAGGCCGGGCGTGACGCCGCTGGAGAGCTGCTCCTCCGGGTTGAGCTGGCTGTGCGTGGTCGACGCCGGGTGCACGATCAGGCTGCGGACGTCGCCGATGTTCACCAGCTGGCTGTGCAGCTCGGTGCCGTCGACGAACTTGCGGCCCGCGTCGACGCCGCCGCGCAGGTCGAACGACAGGACCGCGCCCGCGCCGCGCGGCAGGTACTTCTGCGCCGCGGAGTAGAACGGGCTCGACGGCAGGCCCGCGTAGTACACCTTCTCGACCTCGTCGCGCTGCTCCAGCCACTCGGCCAGCGCCTGCGCGTTCGAGACGTGCCGCTCGAGGCGCAGCGACAGCGTCTCGATGCCCTGCAGGATCAGGAAGCTGTTCAGCGGCGCGATCGCCGCGCCGGTGTCGCGCAGGATCTGGACGCGCGCCTTGGCCGCGTAGGCACCCGGGCCGAGCGCCTCCCAGTACTTGAGGCCGTGGTAGCTCGGGTCCGGCTCGTTGAAGCCCGGGAACTTCGCCGGATCCTTGCCGAAGTCGAACGTGCCGCCGTCGACGAGCACGCCGGCCACCGTGGTGCCGTGGCCGCCGAGGTACTTCGTCGCGGAGTGCACGACGACGTCGGCGCCGTGCTCGATCGGGCGCACCAGGTAGGGCGTCGGCACCGTGTTGTCGACGACGAGCGGGACACCGGCCTCGTGCGCGACGTCGGCGACGCCCCGGATGTCGAGGACGTTGCTGCCCGGGTTGGCCAGGGTCTCGGCGAAGAACAGCTTCGTGTTCGGCCGGACGGCGGCGCGCCACTGCTCCAGGTCGTCCTGGTCGTCGATGAAGGTGACCTCGATGCCGAGCTTCGGCAACGTGTAGTGGAAGAGGTTGTAGGTACCGCCGTAGAGCGACGGGCTCGAGACGAAGTGGTCGCCCGCGCTCGCGAGGTTGAGGATCGCCGCCGTGGTCGCGGCCGAGCCGGACGCGAACGCCAGCGCCGCGACGCCGCCTTCGAGCGCGGCGAGCCGCTGCTCCAGGACGTCCTGGGTCGGGTTCATGATCCGCGTGTAGATGTTGCCGGGCTCGGCGAGGCTGAACAGGTCGGCGCCGTGCTGGCTGTCGCGGAAGACGTACGACGTCGTCTGGTAGATGGGGGTCGCCCGCGCGCCGGTCGCCGGGTCCGGCGCGGCGCCCGCGTGGATCTGCTTGGTCTCGAAGGACCAGGCCGAGGTGTCGTCCGCGCTCATCGGTTCTCCTTGCGGCTCAAGGGCTTCAGGGGGCTGCCGGGACGAACCTACTTGGGCTGAACGGAGCACCCAACTTTTCCCACGTCCTGGGAGTACCACGCACTTGGCAAACTAATCTCTCTGTGGCTAAGATACTTTGACAGGGAGATTCACGGGCATGGAGGTAATCGGGATGGAACGGGTACAAGTGCTGGTCGTGGGGGCCGGACTGGGTGGACTGTCGGCGTCGTTGTTCCTCGCGCAGGCCGGAGTGGACGTGCTGACCGTCGAACGGCACGCCGGAACGTCGGTCCATTCGCGCGCCGCCGGGCAGAACTGGCGCACGATGGAGCTGTTCCACTGGGCGGGCATCGACCGCGAGGTGCTGGCGGTGAGCCCCCGTGCGTCACAGGGGCTGCGGATCACCGTCGCGACCAGCCTGGCCGGGCGCGTGCTGCACCGGCTCGCCGAGGACGGCAGCGAGTTCGACGTCTCGGCCTCGACCACGCTGCCCGCCGGCATGGCCGGGCAGGACGTCGTCGAGCCGATCTTGCTGGCGCACGCGGAGCAGGCGGGCGCGCGGGTCCGCTTCCGCACCGGACTCGTCGAGCTGACGCCGGACGCCGACGGCGTCACCGCGACGCTGCGGCACCGCGATTCGGGTGAAGAGACGGTGGTGCGCGCGGACTACGTCGTCGCGGCCGACGGCGGCCGCAGCGGCATCCGGGCCCGGCTCGGCATCGGGACCACCGGGATGGACGCGCTGAGCCACTGCCTCGGCGTGGTGTTCGACGCCGACCTCGGCGACCGCGTCCAGGCCGGCGTGACCGACCTGTTCTACCTGCAGCACCCCGAGTTCACGGCCGGGCTGGTCAACACCGACGTGCCGGACCGGTACGTCTTCGCGCCGGACTACTTCCCGGAGAAGGGCGAAAGCCCGGCGGACTTCACCCCCGACCGGCTGGTCGCGATGATCCGCAGCGCCACCGACCTGCCGGACCTGGACCCGAAGATCGTCTGGACGGGGTCCTGGGAGATCGCCGCGCGGCTGGCCGACCGCTTCCGGGACGGGCGGGTCTTCCTGATCGGCGACGCGGCGAAGGTGACCCCGCCGACCGGCGGGATGGGCGGTAACACGGCGGTGGGCGACGCCGCGGACATCGCGTGGAAGCTCGCCGCGGTGCTGCGCGGCGAAGCGGGGCCAGGGCTGCTCGACACCTACGAAGCCGAACGCCGTCCGATCGCGCGGATGGTCGTCGACACGTCCCTGCACAACATGAAGCAGCGCATGCACCCGGGCCTCGACGTCTCCGGGATCACGCCGGCGGAGGACCCGCTGGGCATCCTGCTCGGGTTCCGCTACCGCTCGACGGCCGTGCTGTCCGAGGAGCCCGACGACGGCGCGCGCGTCGAGGACGTGCACGCGCCGACCGGGCGGCCCGGGTTCCGCGCGCCCGGCCTGGAGTCCACTGTGGACCTGCTCGGCCGGTCGTGGGTGCTGCTCTGCGCGGGCGACGGCTCGGCGTGGACCCCGGCCGCCGCTTCGGCCGGCATCGACTGCCACGCCATCGACGGCGAATTGTTCGCTTCGCGGTACGGCCTTTCGGAGGGCGGCGCTTCGCTCGTTCGCCCGGACGGCATCGTGGCGTGGCGCGCACCGGCGCCCGTCGACGACCCGGAGACCGAACTGCGGCGCGTGCTCGACGCGGTGCTTTCGCGTCGGTCGCGCTGAACGCGTCCGTCGGCACGGCAACCCGCTGACCCCGCGGACGCGAGACTGCCGGGCCGAGAGGAGCCGGTGAGCCGCACGACGTCTGACGTCGCTCACCCCGCCGCCGGGCGGTGGGCGACGCCGGCGAAGTGCTCGTGCAGTTCCCGCACGTGCTGGGCCCAGAACAGCTGGCGCCCGCCACGGGTGCGCGGGACGGCCAGGCCCTTCCGGCTCGCGAGCCGGAAGAAGCCCGGTCCGGCGTCGTCGGCGCCGAGGTTGCGGACGAGCGCGCCGAGCAGCCGTTCGCCCGACTCCGCGTACGCCGCCTCGGAAATCCGGTCGAGCAGGTAGGCCATGCTCGCGCGGCCGGCACCGGTCGTGAAGTCGAACCCGGCCACGCCGGTGGTGCGCACGAGCGCGGCGGCGAATTCACCGTACGAGGTGGTCCGGTCCGCCACCGCCCTGGCGATCAGGATCGTCCGGCCCGCCGCGATCATCTTTTTCCATTCCGCCACGTCACGTCCGTACAACCCGATCACCTCGCGCTTTCGAAACCGGTCACCGCGAACAAGCGCGAGAGAATGCCACAAGATCGACCGGCGCTCCCACCGGGGTATACCCTTGCCCTGTAAGGAGATTCATTACCGAGTGGACAGTTCTTTTCGGTCTCCCGGCGGCGACGACAGGAATTTTCTGCTATTGCGAACATCGGGGGAACCCGCTGGGAACGCGAGCACGGGTGCCATAGAGTCGGCCACTCCTCGACCCGGAGAAGATCTTCGGGACGCCATTTCCGGAAACAGCCAGGAGTGCGG
This sequence comes from Amycolatopsis sp. NPDC049159, assembly GCF_040648295.1. NCBI lineage: Bacteria > Bacillati > Actinomycetota > Actinomycetes > Pseudonocardiales > Pseudonocardiaceae > Amycolatopsis > Amycolatopsis sp. NPDC049159. The sequence continues at coordinate 174,451 of NZ_JBEZDL010000001.1, read as the reverse complement.
TGAGCGAAACGCGGGACCGGCCTTCGTTCGACTTCCTCGCGCGGGCGCTACGCGCCTGCCGGGCCGAGGGGACCACCGGCTCGCTCTACCTCGCGGGCCGTCCGGGCGGCGTGTTCCACCTGCGCGAAGGGGCGGTGGGCAGCCCGGGCGCGCCGGGTCCGGACGCGCTGTTGCTGCGCTCGGGCCGGATCCGGGAGGACGACTGGTCGGCCGTGCTGCGCGCCGACGGCACCGCCTCACTCGGCGACCTCCTCGGCGGCGGGATCGGCGCCGCCGAACTGCGGCTGGTCGCCACCGCGGCCGCCCAGGACAGCGCGTTCGCCGTCGTCGCGGGCACGATCCACGAGTACGCCGTCGACCGCGATCTGCTCGACGTCCCCGTCCCGGTCAGCCCGGGTCGCGACGTCGACCGGCTGCTGCCCGAAACCCGGCGGCGGATCGACGCGCCGGCGTCGCTGCCCACACCGGTTTCCCCGTACCGGGAACGGCTGGTGCCGGTCCCCGCCGCGCCGGCGACGAACCGCAGGCGGCGCGACATCGTCGCCTGCGCGAACGGCCGGCGCTGCGCTCGGGACATCGCGTTCCTGCTGGGGCGCAACGTCTTCCCGGTGACGGTCGAGGTGTCCCGGCTGGTCGGCGACGGCCCGCCCGCCGCCGTCGCGCTCCCGGCCGCGACGCGATCCCGGGGCCAGCGGCGCCGGGGCGGACCGGCGGCCGTCCGGTTGCAGGTGCTGCCCCGCTGCTCGGCCGCATCCGCGCCGGGCCGGGCCCGAACACCGACGAACCCGAGGCCCGGAGAGGAACCACACGTGGACCGTGACGCGCCGGTCACCGAGCTCAACGCGCTCCGGCGGCGGGTGAGCGGGGTCAGCGGCGGCTACCTGGCCGTCACTCCGTCTCGGCTCGATCCTCACCGCCTGCTGAACCCCGAAAACCGGAAGAAGGAGAACGGACATGCTGGGCAACGGCCAGACCATGCCGCGCTCGGCGGACATCGGCATGCTCCTCGCCGTCGCGCGCCGCGTGGTCAAGAGCGTGGAGCTCTGACCCCCTGAACGCCTACCGGGGCGGCGCGTCCGCCCGCCGCCGCCCCGGTAGGCCCCCCTTCAGCGGCGGCCGAGCACCCAGTGGAAGGTCGCCGGGCCCTCCGGCTCCTCGAGCGTCGCCGGTTCGTCCACTTCGAGCGTGAACCCGGCCGCTTCGAGCAGCCGGCGGTTCTCGGCGGACCCGTTGCTGCTGAAGAACATCGGGGTCCCCAGCCATTCGGCCTCGACACCGTTCGCTTCGCCGCGGCCGAGCGCGGCGAGGAACCGGCCGCCGGGCCGCAGCCAGCCGGCAATCCGCGCGAAGAGCGCGCCGTGTTCTTCCCGGGGCACGTGCAGGACCGAGTAGAACGCCGTGACGGCGTCGAAGCTGCCGTCCGGAAAGGACAGCCGGGTCATGTCGCCCCGCTCGAACCGCGCGCCGGGGACGTTCCGGCGGGCCAGCTCGAGCTGGGCCGCGGAAAGGTCGACACCGAGGACGTCGTGGCGCTCGGCCAGCACCGCGGTGCACGGCACGCCCGCCCCGCACCCGAGGTCGAGGACGCGGGCGCCGTCGGGGAGCCGGTCGTTCAGCTGCGCCAGCAAACGCATCCGCGGCTCGTCCTCGATCCGGGCGCTCCACTCGAGGTAGCGCTCCGCCGAGCTGTCGTAGCCGGATTCGACGATCCGCCGGGGCTCGCTCACCCCTTCGACCCTACCGAGCCGTCCACCGGTTTCTCGGCCAGAATGATCCCGTGGTGTCGGTGCGCAGCGTGGTCGACCGGGTGGGGCCGACGCTGCTCCACGCGCTCCAGGTGCCCGAGGACTCCCCCGCGGTCGCCGACGTCGTCATCGCCGAACCCGGCGGCGCGGTCACCCTGTCGGCAGGCGACCTCGTGCTCGGCGTCGCCACGACCGGTCCCGAAGACGCCGCCGAGCTCGTGCGCCAGAGCGCCGGGCAGGGCGCCGCCGCCGTGCTGCTCAAGCCGCCGGTCGCCGGGAAGCCGTCGGTTAAGCGGGCCGCGAAGGCGAGCGGGATCGCGCTGGTGCAGGTGCACGCGGCGACGTCGTGGGCGCAGCTCGTGTGGCTGCTGCGGACCGTCCTCGACGCCCTCGCCGACGAGTCCGAAGACCTCGACCCCGGCTCCGGCGACCTCTTCCGGCTCGCCGACGCCGTCGCGTCCGTCGTGGACGCCCCGGTGACCATCGAGGACACCAACTCGCGCGTGCTCGCCTACTCCGCGCGCCAGGACCTCACCGACCCCGCGCGCGTCGCCACGATCATGGGCCGCCGCATCCCCGACGACGTCCTCGCGCGGTTCCGGTCGCGCGGGGTGTTCCGCGAGCTGTCGCGCGGCCGGCAGACGATCTTCGTCCCCGCCCAGCGCGACGGCACGCTGCCGCGGCTGATCGTGCCGATCCGGATGGGCGGCGAGCTGCTCGGCTCGATGTGGGCGGTGGTCGCCGGGCCGGTGTCCGACGAGCGCGCGGCCGCGTTCGCCGACGCCGCCCCGGTCGTCGCGCTGCACCTGCTGCGGCGCCGTGCGCACACCGACGCGCAGCGCCGCGCGTCGGCCGAGCTGCTGCGCGGAGTGCTCGAAGGCCGCGCGAACCCGCGCAAGGCGATGGCCGAGCTCGACCTGTCCGACGAGCCGCACCGCGTGGTCGTCATCGAGGTCACCGGCGGCGACGGGCGCGACGCCGAGGGCCTGCGCCTCGCGCTGCTCGAACGCATCTCCCAGGGCATCGGCAGCCGCCCGGTGGCGACCGAGCTGGGCGGGCTGCTCTACGCCGTGGTCCCGGACCGGCCGGGCCCCGGCGGGTGGGCGGAACTGCGCGAGGCTCTCGTCGCGACGGGACCGTCCCGTCGCGTCGGTGCTCCGCGCGCCGCGGCGGGTGCGCCCGGCGAGATCGGCCACCTCTCGGCGTCGCGTCTGCAGGCCGACGAAGCCCTCGGGTTGCTGCGCGCGGAGCTGCTCGAAGCGCGCGTGATCACCTTCGACGAAGCCTGGACGGCGCTGACCCTGCACCGCGGTGCGACCGCGGCGGCCGGCGCGAAGGTCGCCGAGCTCGGCCCGCTGGGCGCGCTGCGCGCGCACGACGAGACCGGCAAGGCCGGCTACGTCGAGACGCTCTACGAGTGGCTGCGCCACCCCGGCGACCCGCGCGCGGCGGCGCGGGAGCTGCGCATCCACCCGAACACCCTGCGGTACCGGATGCGGAAGCTCCTGGAACTGGTCCCGCTGGACCTCGACGACCCCGACGTCCGGCTGGCGCTGATCACGCAGCTCGTGGCGCTGCGCTGGAGCTGATTGCGCCGTTCGGCCCAGTACGCGACGCATGCGCTGCTCCGCATGGATCGCGCCGATCGTCCGGATTGTGTTTTCCAGCCGAAAGGTGGTGGATTCCGGTGATCGCCTGACGCATTTTCTCTGCACCACCCGGCGCGGCCGGGTCATCGCACGAGGAGTTGTCCATGAGCAGTTCGGTCAGCAGGGCTCTCAAGCTGGGCGCGGTGTCCGCGCTGTCCCTCGTCGCCCTGGTCGTCCCGGGCGCCACCGCCGGGAGCGCCGTCGCGGCGCCGTCCGGCGACTGCTTCACCCCCACCCAGTCGGCGGACCGGAGCAAGGACGGCCACGCCGACAGCCTGTCGCCCGCCGAGGCGGCCCGCGTCGAAGCGGACATGCAGAGCAAGCTCGCCGGCAAGCGGACGGCGTTCAAGGCCGCGGCGGCGGTCTCGATCCCGGTGTACTTCCACGTGATCACGAGCGGCTCGACCGGCAACCTGCCGGCGGCCACGATCACCAAGCAGATCTCGGTGCTGAACAGCGCTTACGGCTCCAAGGGCTTCAGCTTCTCGCTGGTGAGCACCGACTACACGAACAACTCGACCTGGTACAACGGCATCACCGACGGCACCTCGGCCGAGCGCAACATGAAGAACGCGCTGCGCAAGGGCGGCAAGAACGCGCTGAACATCTACACCGCCAACCTCGGCGACGACCTGCTCGGCTGGGCGACGTTCCCGTGGAACTACAACTCGCAGCCGAAGCTGGACGGCGTCGTCATCCTCGACGAGTCCCTCCCGGGCCGCTCGGCGACGAACTACAACGAGGGCGACACGGCCACGCACGAGGTCGGCCACTGGATGGGGCTCTACCACACGTTCCAGGGCGGCTGCTCCGGTTCGGGCGACTACGTGTCCGACACCCCGGCCGAAGCGACGGCGACGTCGGGCTGCCCGACGACCAAGGACACCTGCACGGCGTCGGGCAAGGACCCGGTGCACAACTTCATGGACTACAGCTACGACAACTGCATGTACGAGTTCACCGCGGGCCAGGGCACGCGGATGAACAGCGCTTGGTCCGCTTACCGCGCCTGAACGGTTTTCCGTGCAGGGCACCTCATGGCTATCAAGTCCATGAGGTGCCCTTCACGGCACCACGGATCAGGAGCACTGTTTTGCCGCGAAGGACGATCCCACAACCTCGTAGCTGAGGTCGGTCGCGACCAGCCGCGAAGGCCGCAGGTGCACCCAGAGGGTGTCCTGGTTCTCGTGCAGGTACGCCCGGAACCGCGGATCCCACCGTTCCTCGTCCGCGCCGAGGTATCGCACCAGCTTCCGGCGCCCGCGCGGGACGTCGAACGGCCGCAAGTCCGCGTCACCGCTCGCCAGCACCTGCCGCACCACCCCGGTGTCCAGCTCGCAGACGTCCACCGCGAGCGCGATCCGCGGCCGCTCGCGAATCCGCGCCGGCAGGCGCGACCACTCGCCGCTGAGGATCCAGAACGCGCCGCCCTCCCAGAGGTACCAAGTGGGCCGGACCGTCGGGCCGTCCGTGGCCACCCGGGCGGTGAGCGGCCGGGCGAGGAACTCGTCCACGTCGAACGTGCTCATGCGACCAGCAGCGTCTTCCCCACCGTGGCGCGGGATTCCATCGCCGCGTGGGCGTCCGCCGCCTTCTCCAGCGGGAAGCGCTGGCCGATCACCGGCACCAGCCGGCCCGCCGCCGCTTCCGCCAGTGCCGACTCCGTGAACGCCCGCAGCTCCGCCGGGCTCCCGATCGAGCGCACCAGGGAAACCCCGTGCGCGGCAGCGTCCTCTTCGGACACTTCCGCCCACGAACCGCTCGCCAGCCCGTAGACCGCCATCCGCCCGCCTCGCCGCAGCGCACCGAAAGCGGCCGCGCCGATCGGGCCGCCCACGCCGTCGAAGACGACGTCGACCGGCCCCGCCTCGGACACCCAATCCGGGGCCAGGTAGTCGACCACGGCGTCCGCCCCGAGCACCCGGGCCACCTTCGCCGGACCGCCCGCCGCGCCGATCACGACCGCGCCCGCCGCCTTCGCCAGCTGGACCAGCAGGCCGCCGACACCGCCCGCCGCGGCCTCGACCAGGACTCGATCGCCGGGGCGCACGCTGGCCGCATGCACCAAGCCGGTCGCGGTGCGGCCGTCCGCGAGCACCGCCACCGCCGCGTCGAGTTCCAGGGAAGACGGCACCGGGAACACCGCCGTCGCGGCCACCGCGACGCGCTGGGCGTAGCCGCCGGAACCGCCGGTCGACGTCACCACCCGCTGCCCGGCCAGTCCCGGGTCGACGCCCTCGCCGACCGCGCTGATCACCCCGCCGACGCCGTTGCCCGGGATCACCGGCGGCGTCACCCGGAACGGCCCGGGCGCGCCCGCCCTCAGCTGCGTCTCGACGAACGTCGTGTTCACGAAGGCCACTTCGACCAGCACCTGACCGGGCCCGGCGACGGGATCCGGAGCGTCCCCGGGGACCAGCACCTCCGGGCCGCCGAACTCACGCAACCACACAGCTCTCATGCGCCCACGCTGCAACTTCAAGTGAAGTCGAAGTCAACGGTGTTGTCCGCCGAGCACCACGAACCCGGCAAAAAAATGTCCGTGCAGCACGATGACACCGCCGTCCGGGTGGCTCACCGTGAGTGGCACCACCGCACCGATTTTCGACGCAGACCGACCCAGGAGGCCGACCGTGCGTATCGCCGTTCCCCGTGAGATCAAGAGGCACGAGTACCGGGTCGCGCTGACCCCGGCCGGCGTGCACGAGCTGGTCGGGCGCGGGCACGACGTCTTCGTCGAGACCGGTGCCGGTACCGGGTCGTCCATCTCCGACGAGGAGTACGTCGCCGCCGGCGCGAAGATCCTCGCCACCGCCGACGAGACCTGGGCCGAGGGCGAGCTCGTCCTCAAGGTCAAGGAGCCCATCGCCGAGGAGTACGGCCGGCTCCGGCGCGACCAGGTCCTGTTCACCTACCTGCACATCGCCGCCGACCGCCCGCTGACCGACGCGCTGCTGGCCGCCGGCACCACCGCGATCGCCTACGAGACGGTGCAGACCGCCACCGGCGCGCTCCCGCTGCTCGCCCCGATGTCCGAGGTCGCGGGCCGGCTGGCCCCGCAGGTCGGCGCGTTCTCGCTGATGAAGCCGAGCGGCGGGCGCGGTGTCCTGCCCGGCGGCATCCCCGGCGTGCACCCGGCGCGCGTCGTCGTCATCGGCGGCGGCGTGGCCGGCCTCAACGCCGCCCGCGTCGCGCTGGGCCTCGGCTCGGACGTCGAGATCCTCGACACCAACGTCGACCGCCTCCGCCAGATCGACAACGACTTCGGCGGCCGCATCCGCACGGTGACGTCGACCCGCCTGTCGGTCGAGGAGTCCGTGCTGCAGGCCGACATGGTCATCGGCGCGGTGCTGGTGCCGGGCGCGAAGGCGCCGAAGCTCGTCTCGAACGAGCTCGTGTCGCGCATGAAGGCCGGCAGCGTGCTGGTCGACATCGCGATCGACCAGGGCGGCTGCTTCGCCGACTCGCGCCCGACCACCCACGACGAACCGACCTACACCGTGCACGAGTCGGTCTTCTACTGCGTCGCGAACATGCCGGGCGCGGTGCCCCGGACGTCGACCTACGGCCTCACCAACGTCACGCTGCCCTACGCGGTCCAGCTGGCCGAGCACGGCTGGAAGACGGCACTGCAGGCCGACGCCGCGCTCGCGAAGGGCCTCAACACCCACGACGGCGCCCTGACCAACGGCCCGGTCGCGGTCGCGCACGACCTGGTGCACACGCCGCTGGACACCGTCCTCGCCTGACCTACCTCACCCGAGCGGGTCCCTGTCGTTCCGCGGCAGGGGCCCGCTCCCCTTTCGCCACCAGCCGTCGCCCGTACGCGATGGCCGGCTGCTCGACCCACTTCCGGAGACCGCACGCGAAGAGCAGCGCCACGGCGGAGGTAGCGACCGCCTTCCCCAGCCCGGTCGGGAACAGCAGGCCGGTCACACCCGCCGCGCCCGTCTGGGCCAGGTAGAGCGCGTAGGAGCGGTCGCCGATGAACGTCAGCACGCGGCTCGAGAGCACCCTCCGCACCGGCCCCGCCGAGACCACCGCGACCAGCAGCAGCGCCGCGCCCACCGCGTAGACCGGGACGACGAACTGCCAGTTCCCGCCGAGCGCCCGCCCCAGCGGCTCGACCGACAGCTGGAGCACGCCGAACCCGAGCGCCACCAGCGTCGCCGCGGCCGGGCTGGTCAGCGGCCGCAGCACGGCGAACCCGCGCGGGTGGTGCAGCGCCAGCGCGAGCAGGCAGCCGACGACCAGCGAGCCGTAGTGCACGGACAGGCTCGCCCACTGGTGCGCGGGAGCCAGCGGCAGGACGCCGAGCACGAACCCCAGCGCGCCCGCGCCGATCAGCAGGCGCAGCGCGGTTTTGCCGGTTTTCGCGAACGACGTCAGCACGAGCAGCGCGGGCCAGACGAGGTAGAACTTCTCCTCCACGCCCAGCGACCACGACGTCGGGTACGGCGTGTTGAAGTCGACGACTTCGTTGAGGAACGTCAGGTAGTACGGCATCGCGTCGGCGAGCCGGCTGCTCCCGTACGTCCCGGCGAGCGTCACCGCCAGCGCCGTCAGGCCGAGCAGCAGGAAGTACACCGGCATGATCCGGAAGACGCGGCGGAGGTAGAAGTCGCGCACCGAGATCCGGCCCGTGCGGTCTTCTTCGCGCAACGCCAGCGTCGTGATCAGGAACCCGGACAGCACGAAGAACAGCTGGACGGCGATCCAGCCCTGCAGCCGGTCGAGCGCCGGGCCGCCGTAGTGGAAGAACACGACGGCCAGTGCGGCGAGCGCGCGCACGCCGGTCAGGCCGGGGAACCACGACGACGACCGGTACGCGGCGTGGTCGAGGGGCCGCCAAGAGATGATCATGCGCGCAGCGTCGGCCGCGGACGCTGAACGGGACCTGAAGCGAGCTTAAGACGTCTTCAGCTCCGGGAGCGTGACGACGAACCGGCTGCCCGCTTCGGCCACGGCCGTGCCACCGTGGGCGCGGGCGATGTCGGCCACGATGGCCAGGCCCAGCCCGGACCCGCCGTCGTCGCGGGCACGGGCGTCGTCGAGGCGGACGAAGCGGTCGAAGACGCGCTCGCGGTCCGCTTCCGGGATGCCGGGCCCGTCGTCGGTGACCGTCAGCACGACCTGTCCGTCCACAGCGGACACCGCGACGACGACCCGGGACACCGCGTGCCGCTCGGCGTTGTCGACGAGGTTGCGGACGAGCCGTTCCAGCCGCGACCGGTGCCCGCGCACCACCGGCGTCCCGCTGACTTCGACGTCGGCGCGCCCGGCCGCGACGGTTTCGGCCACTTCGGACAGTGCCACCGGTTCGAGCCGGGCCGGGCCGGCGTGGTCGAGCTTGCCCAGCAGCACGAGGTCGGCGACGAGGTCCTGCAGCCGGGTGATGTCGAGCAGCGCGTTCTCGCAGGTGTCCCGCCAGTCGAGCCGGTCCGGGTGCGCGAGGAGGACCTCGAGCTGGGTCCGCAGCGAAGCGAGCGGGGTGCGCAGTTCGTGCGACGCGTCGGCGGTGAACCGGCTCTGCCGGGTGACGGCCTCGTCGAGCCGCGCGAGCATGGTGTTCATGGTCCCGGCGAGACGTGCGATCTCGTCGCCGGTGCCCGGTTCCGGCACCCGGCGGCCCAGGTCGTGCGCGCCGATCTCGGCGACCTCGCCGCGGATGGCCTCGACCGGCCGCAGCGACCGGCGGACGGCGAGCCACGCGATGACGCCGATGAGCAGCGCGACCGCGGGAACGCCGGCGGTGAGCACGGTCCGGACGGAGTCGACGGCCGCCTGGCCCTCGGCGTCGATCTCCACGCCGGCGAAGACGTCGTACTTGCTGTCCCCGCTGACGGCGTGGACGACGTGCACGGTGAGGGTTTCGTCGAGGTCGCGCAATTCGGGAGCGCACCCGACGGAGGCCTGGTCGCTCCGGACGATCTCGTACGGCCGGAGCGTGACATCGGTGTCGAACGCGGCGAGCGTGGCCCCGTCCAGGACCGGGCAGGAGACGAGCCGCCTACCGGCGCGATCGGTGACCTCGTAGATCGAATCGCGCACGAGCAGGGTCAGGCCGGCCGGCTCGGCACCGGTGTTCAGCAGCTGGACGATCGCGTCGGCGTGGGCGTCGGCGAGCTGCGCGGCGGCGTTCCGGAGCCGGCTCTCCGCCTGCAGCACGAACCACACGGAAACCGCCCCGAGCGCCACGACCGACGCGGCGAACGCCGTGAGCGCGACGCGGAAGCGGGTCGAGCGGAGGAACCTAGGCACCCGCGGTCACCACGAGGTAGCCGGCGCCGCGGACGGTCCGGATGGTTTCGGCGCCGAGCTTGCGCCGCAGCGCGCTGACGTGCACCTCGACGAGGTTGGCGGTCGCGGCCGCGGCGAAGTCCCAGAGGTTGTCGAGCAGTTCGGCTTTGGTGACCACCTGTCCCGGCCGCTGCACCAGGTAGGCGAGCAGGGCGAACTCCTTGGTGGTGAGCGCGATGTCGGCCCCGCCGCGCCGGCAGGTCCGGGCGGCCTGGTCGAGCTCGAGGTCCCCCAGCCTGAGGACCCCCGGCCGGGTGGCGCCGCCCCGCCGGATGAGCGCCCGCAGCCGCGAGAGCAGGACACCGTAGGAAAAGGGCTTGGGCAGGAAGTCGTCGGCACCGGTGTCGAGCGCCTCGATCTCGTCGTCCTCCCCGTCCTTGGCGGTGAGCATGAGGATCGGCGTGCTGTTCCCCTGTTCCCGCAGCCGCCGGCAGACGCGGTAGCCGTTCAGCCCCGGCAGCATGATGTCCAGGACGATGGCGGAGTAGGGGTGTTCCCCGGCGAGCCAGAGCGCGTCCCGCCCGTTGTGCGCGACGTCGACGGCGTACCCCTCGGCGCTCAGCCCGGCCCGCAGCGCCTCGGCGAGCCGCCGCTCATCCTCGACGAGCAAGATCCGCATCGCGCCACGATGCCACAGGGAAGAGGGCCGACACCGGGAAGCCGCGCGTACCACACCGCGACTCGACCCGGACGCGGCAACGCCGGGAAGCCGCGCGTGCCGCACCGCGACTCGACCCGGACGCGGCAACGCCGGGAAGCCGCGCGTGCCGCACCGTGGGGGGTCCGGGGGCTCGGCCCCCGGGCAAAAGGACGAAGTCGCGCGACGGAGCGAAGCCCGGAGCAGAGACGAAGGGGCGACCCGCTCAACCAGCCTGGGGGTCACTGGGAGCGGGCCGCCGATACCCAGCTTAGAGGTCTTTGCACGACTTCGCTGCACCGGGTCGCCAAGTCGAACGAAATGTTTACCAACTTGATCTGTCGCGCTCGGCAAACCCTCAGGTCACGCACATCGCCGGTTGCGGAACGTGACGAAGGTCGCTCCCGGCCGGTTCGGCAGTTCCGTGCGCGCGAGCGGCGGCGGTAGGGCAGGATGACGCCGCATCAGCGGGGAACGTTAGGGGACGGTATGCACGACGGCAGTGGCCGGATTGTGGTGCAGAACCTGAGCAAGCAGTTCGGCGCGGTGAACGCGGTGCAGAACCTCAGCTTCACGGTCGAACCGGGGTCGGTGACGGGCTTCCTCGGCCCGAACGGCGCCGGCAAGACGACGACGTTGCGCATGCTGCTCGGGTTGGTGACGCCCACGTCGGGGACGGCGACGATCAACGGCCGTCCGCACTCGCAGCTGGGGAATCCGGCGCGGGTGGTCGGCTCGGTTTTGGAAAACGAAGGTTTCCACCCGGGCCGCACGGCCCGGAACCACCTTCGGGTGTACGCCGCGGCGATCGGCGTGCCGGACCAGCGCGCGGACGAGGTGCTCGGCCTGGTGGGCCTGGGCAGCGCCGCGGACCGGAAGGCGGGCGGGTTCTCGCTCGGCATGCGGCAGCGGCTGGCGCTGGCCACCGCGCTGCTCGGCGACCCGCAGGTGCTGGTGCTGGACGAGCCGACGAACGGCCTCGACCCCGAAGGCATCCTGTGGCTGCGGAACTTCCTCCGCTCGTACGCGCGCGAGCAGCGGCGGACCGTGCTGGTGTCGAGCCACCTGCTCAACGAGGTCGAGCAGCTGATCGACCAGGTCGTGATCATCAGCCAGGGCGTCACGCGCTACTTCGGCCCGCTGGAGCAGCTGCGCAAGAGCCAGCAGTCGCGGGTGCTGGTGCAGCCGGCGGACCCGTCGGCGCTCGTGAAGGCGTTGCAGGAGAACGGCATCACCGGCGTTTCGCCGACTCCGGACGGCCGGGTCGCGGTCGCCGGGTCGAGCGTCCAGCAGATCGGTGACATCGCGGCGAAGGCCGGCATCGCGGTCTACGGGATGCAGGAGGACCACGCCGACCTGGAGCGGATGTTCTTCCAGCTGACCCAAGGCCAGTACGCCGGCGCGCCGGGTTACCCGCCGCAGCCGCAGTACCAGGGCCCGCCGCCCGGGTACCCGCCGCAGCAGTACCCGCCTTCGGGCCCGCAGCAGCAACAGCAACAGCAGCACTGGGGAGGACCGCAGCAGTGATGGGCAACCTGATCAAAGCGGAGTTCCGCAAGACGCTGTCGCTGAACACGTGGTGGGTGCTGCTGATCCCGCTGGCGCTGGTGGCGTTCTGGCTGACCTTCGTCTGGGGCAAGATCACCAACGACTTCGCGGACTTCATCGGCTCGAGCGACGCGCGCGAGGTCGCGGGCGCGGTCGGCCTGGACGCGAGCAAGCTGCCGGTCGGGCTGCTGGCGTTCGCGCACGGCGTGAACATCGCGCAGCTCATCCCCGGCCTGTTCGGCGTCTTCGCGCTGGCGGGCGAGTACCGCAGCAAGACGATCACGACGACGTTCCTGACCGCGCCGAACCGGATCACGGCGCTGACCGCGAAGATGCTCACCTACGTGGCGTGGGGCGCGATCTACGGCCTGGTGAGCTTCGGCGTCTCGGCGGTCGCGGTGATGGCGTCGGTCGACTCCGGCCGGTGGCCCAGCGCGGGCCAGTGGCTGGCCGCGCTCGGCGGGACGATCCTGGCCTCGGTGCTGGTGACGCTGTTCGGCATCGGGTTCGGCGCGGTGCTGCGCAGCGTGCCGCTGGCCGTGGTGCTGTTCCTGGTGTGGTTCCTGATCGTGGAGAACGTGCTGGTCATCGCGCTCTGGGGCCCGGTCGACATCCTGGGCGGGATCCTGCCGAACGGCACCGCGAACGGGATCGTGGGCGGGATCGCGGCGGACGCCTTCGGGATCAACACGCTGAACCTGCCGGGCGGCGTCGACCACTGGTCGCAGCTGGGCCTGCAGCTCGCGGCGGGTGCGCCGGGCGTGATCTCGTGGTGGGCGTCGGCGCTGATCTTCTTCGCCTGGACCATGCTCTTCTTCGGCCTCGGCTGGCTGGGCAACCAGAAGCGAGACATCACCTAGGTTTCACCCGTCCGTGAAGGCCACCCCGACGTCGCCGGGGTGGCCTTCACGGCGTTCGCGGAAATAAATTGTCGGTGGCCGCGCTTACTGTCATGACGTGACCACCGCTCCGCCCCGCTCCCGTCAAGAGCTCCCACCAGCCGAGACCGTCGGCTGGGTCCGCCGGCTGTCCGCCGCGGCCTGGGAGCACCGCGCCCTCGTCGTGCTTTCGCTGACCGCCGCCGTCTTCAGCGTCGGCGTGCAGGCCGTGAGCCCGCTGCTGGTGCGCACGGCGGTCGACGACGCCGTGGCGGGGCAGACCGGCGGGCTGCCCGGGGTGGCTGTCTTCCTGATCTCGCTGCAAGTGGTGGCTTTCGGCACGGCGTTCGTGCGCCGGTACGTCGGCGGGAAGCTCGCCCTCGGCGTCCAGCACGACCTGCGGCAGCGGGTCTTCAACGCGGTTTCGCGGCTGGACGGCGGCAAGCAGGACGCGATGCGCACCGGCCAGATCGTCTCGCGCGCGATCTCCGACCTGCAGCTGGTCACCGGGATCCTGATGCAGATCCCGGTGTCCTTCGGTTCGGTTCTCTTCGCGCTGCTTTCGTTCGCGGCGATGCTGTGGCTGTCCCCGGTGCTGACGCTGATCGCGCTGGTCGTCACGCCCGCAGTCGGCATCATCGTGGCGCGCGGGCGCAAGCGGCTCTTCCCGGCGACGTGGTCGGCGCAACAGCGCGCGGGCGACGTGGCGCAGCAGGTCGAAGAGACCGTCACCGGTGTCCGCGTGGTCAAGGGTTTCGGCCAGGAGAAGCGGGAAGTCGGGCGGTTGGAGGGGACCGCGCGCAAGTTGTTCGCGGAGCGGCTTCGCGCGGCGAAGCTGTCCGCGGTACCGACGGCGACGACCGCTTCCCTGCCCGCCGCCGGCCAGGTCGCCGTGCTCGGCATCGGCGGCGTCCTCGCCATGAACGGCGCCATCACGCTCGGCACGTTCCTCGCCTTCGCGACCTACCTCGCGACGCTGGTCGGGCCCGCGAGGATGCTGTCCAGCCTGGTCGTGCAGGCCCAGCTGACCCGCGCGGGCGCCGAGCGCGTGTACGAGCTGATCGACGCGCAGCCGGACGTCGTCGACGCGCCCGACGCGCAATCGATGCCGGAGGGGCCGCTGGGCGTGGAGCTCGACGCCGTCCGCTTCGGTTACACGCGCAGCGATCCGGTGCTGAACGGGCTTTCGGTCACCGCGCACCCGGGCGAGACCCTCGCGCTGGTCGGCACCGCGGGCTCCGGGAAGTCGACGATCTCGCTGCTGCTGCCGCGGTTCTACGACGTGCACGCGGGCGCGGTCCGGGTCGGCGGCCTCGACGTCCGGGACGTGCCGCTGCGGCAGCTGCGCCAGGCGATCGGCGTGGTGTTCGAAGAGGCGTTCCTGTTCTCCACCACGATCCGGGACAACATCGCGTACGGCAGGCCGGACGCGAGCGACGAAGAGGTCTTCGCGGCCGCGCGCGCCGCGGAGGCGGACGAGTTCATCCGCGCGCTGCCGGAGGGCTACGAGACGCTGGTCGGCGAACGCGGGCTGACGCTCTCGGGCGGGCAGCGGCAGCGGCTCGGGCTGGCCAGGGCGCTGATCACCGACCCGCGCGTCCTCATCCTCGACGACGCGACCTCGGCCATCGACACCGTCACCGAAGCCGCGATCTACGACACCCTGCGTTCGGTCACGGCGAGCCGGACGACGCTGCTGATCGCGCACCGGCGCTCGACGCTGGCGCTGGCCGACCGGATCGCGGTGCTGGACAACGGTCACGTCGTCGACGTCGGCACCGAAGCCGAGCTGATGGCGCGCTGCCCGCTGTTCCGCGAGCTGATCGCGGGCCCGGGCGACGGCGTCGAGGAGAAGCACCGGTGCGAGGGCCTGGACCTCGGCCCGGCCGGGGTCACGCCGTCGCTGTGGCCGCACGAAGAGCGTGACGAGGTCGACGAGCTGGCCGACGCGGCGCGCCTGCGCAGCGGCGACCCGAACAGCAGCGGGTTCGTCGGCCGCGGCGGCGCCGGCCTCGACATGCCGCCGACCCCGGAGCTGATCGAGGGCGTGCGGCAGCTCCCGCCGGCCGTCGACGAGCCGCGCCTGTCCGATGTGGACGTCACAGCACCCGATCCCGGCTTCCGGCTGGCCCGGCTGCTGCGGCCGGTCCGCTGGCCGCTGGCGGTGGTCGTCGGCCTGGTGGCGGCGGACGCGCTGGCGTCGATCGCGCTGCCGGCGCTGTACCAGTTCGGCGTCGACCACGGTGTCCGCACGGGCGTCGAGTACGTGGTCTGGCTGGCGGCCGGCATCGGCGCCCTGGTGATCGCGGCCGACTGGCTGGTGGTGTTCGCGCAGACCCGGCTGACGTCGCGGGTCGGCGAGACGGTGCTGTACTCGCTGCGCGTCCGCAGTTACGCGCACCTGCAACGGCTCGGGCTCGACTACTACGAGCGGGAACTGTCCGGGAAGATCATGACCCGGATGACGACGGACGTCGACGCGCTCTCGACGTTCCTGCAGACCGGGCTCGCCACGGCGGTGGTCAGCGCGCTGACGCTGGCCGGGATCGCGGCGGCGCTGCTGGTCACCGACGCCGGGCTGGCGTTGTTCGCGCTGGCGATGGTGCCGGTGCTGGCGGTGGCCACGGTGATCTTCCGGCGGGCGGCGTCGAAGGCGTACAACGAGGCCCGCGAGCGGGTCAGCGTCGTCAACGCGGACATGCAGGAGAACGTCAGCGGGCTGCGCGTCACGCAGGCGTATGCGCGCGAAGACCGTTCCGCGGAGGCGTTCGCTTCGCTGAGCGACTCCTACCGGCGCTCGCGGCTGCGGGCCCAGCAGTACGTCGCCACGTACTTCCCGCTGGTGGCGCTGCTGTCCGACCTGGCGACCACGACGGTGCTGGTGGTCGGGGCGAGCCGCGTCGCGGCGGGCACGCTGTCGGCCGGCGTGCTGCTCGCGTTCCTGCTGTACCTGCAGCAGTTCTTCTCGCCGATCCAGCAGCTGTCGTCAGTGTTCGACGGCTACCAGCAGGCCCGAGTCGGCCTCTCCCGGATCGGCGACCTGCTGCGCACGCCGACGTCGGTCCCGGCGGCCGAGCGCTCGGTCGCGGCACCGGAGCGGCTGCGCGGCGAGGTGGCGTTCAAGGACGTCGACTTCTCCTACACCGGTGTCGAGGCGAAGGCGCTGGAGCAGTTCTCGCTGGACGTCAGCGCGGGCGAGACGATCGCGCTGGTCGGCGCGACCGGCGCCGGGAAGTCGACGGTCGTGAAGCTGGTCGCGCGCTACTACGACGTCACCGGCGGCGAGGTCCGGATCGACGGCACGGACGTCCGCGAGTACGAGCTGGCCGGCCTGCGGGGCCGGATGGGCGTGGTGCCGCAGGAAGCGCACCTGTTCTCGGGCACGGTGGCCGACAACGTCCGCTACGGCCGCCCGTCCGCCTCCGACGCGGAGGTGGAGGCGGCGGTCCGCGCGGTGGGCGCGTTCGACGGCGTCGCGGCGCTGCCGGCGGGCTTCCTGCAACCGGTGGGCGAACGCGGCCGCTCGCTGTCGGCGGGCCAGCGCCAGCTGGTGGCACTGGCCCGAGCGGAGCTGGTGGACCCGGACGTCCTGCTGCTGGACGAGGCAACGGCGGCCCTGGACCCGTCGACGGAAGCGGCGGTCCTGCGCGCAACGGAGACGGTGGCCCGCCGCCGCACGACATTCGTGGTGGCCCACCGCCTGGCAACGGCGGCCCGCGCGGACCGCATCGTGGTCCTGGACCACGGCCGCATCGCCGAGACAGGAACGCACGAGGAGCTCTTGGCGGCGAAGGGGCACTACGCGAGGCTGTGGGCCCTGGGCTGACCCAGCGCCGGCCACGGTGGCCTTCCGCCCCTCGCGGCCGGGGCACCGGAGCCGGAACCGCAGACCGACCGCGCCCGCTCCAGCCCGCGGGGCATCAGGCCGACCGGCACCTGGCTGGCCAGGCCCGCTTCGGCCGACCAGGAACCGGGCACCGGCACCAGGCCGACCGGACGCCCGACTGGCCAAGCCCACCTCGGCCGACCGGGCACCGGGCACCGGGCACCGGGCACCGGGCACCAAGCCGACCGGACACCCGGCTGGCCACGCCACCTCGGCCGACCAGGAACCGGGCACCGGCACCAGGCCGACCGGACGCCCGACTGGCCAAGCCCACCTCGGTCCACCAGGCACCCGGCATCGGGCACCGGGCGACCGGCACCAGGTCGGCCGGGCGCCAAGCTGGCCGGCGCATCAGCCGGCCGCTGTCACTCCGGCTGCGGCGACTCCGCCCTGCGCGGCTGGCCGTCCGCGGCGATTCTGTCCCTGCGCGGCTGTCGGCCGCGGCGGTTCCGCCCTGCGAGGCTGCCGTCCGCGCCGACTTCGCCCTGCGCGGCTGCCGGCCCGCTCCGACCAGGTCACCAAGGCCGCCGTCACGCAGGCTGCGGCCCTCCCCGCCGGTCCCGGCGGTCGGCTGAACGCCGAAAGTTCGTGGCCGCGGGCCCGGAGCGCTGGGAGCATGGCGGGCATGTTCGAAGAGAAGCGAGTCCCCGACCGGCAGGTCCGAGCCGCGCAGACCGAGACGACCGTCCGGGTCTACCAGGCGTGCTCACCCGCCGTCGCCGACGCCGCGCTCGAAAAACAGACCTTCGCCGGCCTCGAGGGCACCGTCTGGCTCGACCCTTCCTTCCGCTGGGCGGCCTACGACAGCGGCAACGGCAGCAAGCCCGGCCACGAGCGCGTCCTCGCGGTCGACCTCACCCGCAGCGGCTTCGAGTGGGCCCTCGCCCACCCGGGCCCGGTACTCACCCGGTGGGACGCGGAACGAGACCTCGACCACACCGTGCTCGACTTCGACGCGATCCGCATCGGCCTCACCGCCGAAGCGCTCGACCACTACACCGGCGACTGGATCACGGCGATCACCGACATCACCCCGGTGGTGCGCGACATCGCCGGCCTCCTCGCGACGGACCAGCTCCACAAGGCGGTCCGGCTCGTCCCCCACGAGCCGCCGTACCCGCTGAGCGGAGACCTCGCCAAGGCCGTGGGAGCCACCGGCTGAGCCAGCGCCCGCCGCCCCGGCCGCACCGACATCAGCGGCCCCCGGCGAGCCACGCCGACCCGGCGCAGCACCCCGCCGCGCCCCGGGACAGCCGACCCGCGCCCATCCAAGGCAGCGTCCGCCACACCGGCACCCGCCCCCCGGCGAAGCCATCCCCGGCCCACCTCACACCGCCTCCCAAGGCGGCGCTCGTCACGGCCACCCAGCGAGCCATCCCCAGCCCACCCACACCGCTTCCCAAGGCAGCGCCCGCCACACCGACGCCTGCGAGCCATCCCCGGCCCGCCCCACACCGGCACCCGCCACCCCGGCAAGCCATCCCCGGCCCACCTCACGCCACCCCCGAAGGCAGCGCCCGCCACACCGACACCGGCGGCCCCAGCGAGCCATCCCGGCCCGCCCCACACCGCAACCCACCGCCCAGCGAGCCACCCCCAGCCCGCCCCGCACCGCCCCTAAGGCAGCGCCCGCCACTTCAACGAGCCCATCCCCGCCGCCTCCACATCCGGCCGCGACGCCCACCGGACCGTTCCCGGCCGCACGTGGACTCCCGACCCGACCAGCCAGTCCGGCTCGTCGGGCTCGACCCACTCCATCTCCTCGAAGTCGGCCAGCGTGGGCCAGACCGCGTGGCACGAATCGCACCGGAGCACGACCGTGCCGGACTCGGTGACCAGCGGCCTCACCAGGCCCTGGTCCCAGAACGACGGACATTCGACCAGCCACATCCCGCCATGGGAACCCGTCGCGGTGAACGCGCGGCGGCAGCCGGGCGAACCGGGAAAAAAGACACCGCGAACCCTGTACCGGGTCCAGCGCTTAAGGTTCCCTTAGCACATCTTGATCGAGTCAGTGACCGATCCCCTAGTGCGCCACGCCTCACACAGGCCGGTTCCATCACATCGCGGTCACCGAGGGGGTTAGCCTGGTAGGCGCATCAGCGGATTCAAGATCGAGATCGAGACGGATAGAGGCGAGCCCCAGCCGTGTCCAGCAGCAGCCCTGCGTCACAATTCGGCCCCAACGAGTGGCTGGTCGAGGAGATGTACGACCAGTTCCTCGCCGACCCTTCTTCAGTCGATGCCGCATGGCACGACTTCTTCGCGGACTTCAAGCCGACGCAGAACGCGCAGGCCAAGGCGGACAACGCCCGGCAGCAGGCCGAAGCCAAGCCGGCCACCAACGGCCAGGCGGCGGCGCAGCCTTCGGCCAAGGCCGTGCAGAACGCGGAGTCGGCGGCCAAGCAGGCGGCCCCCACGAAGACGCCGGCCCCCGCGAAGCCGGCGCCGAAGGCGGCTCCCAAGCCCGCCGCCGCCGCGAAGGCCGAGCCGAAGGCCGACGCGAAGAAGGATGAGCCGGAGTCGAAGCAGCTTCGAGGCGCCGCGGCGGCCATCGCCAAGAACATGGACGCCTCGCTGAGCGTCCCCACCGCGACCAGCGTGCGCGCGGTCCCGGCCAAGCTGATGGCGGACAACCGCATCGTCATCAACAACCACCTCAAGCGCACGCGTGGCGGCAAGATCTCCTTCACGCACCTCATCGGCTACGCCATGGTGCGGGCGCTGAAGGACTTCCCGAACCTGAACCGGCACTACCAGCAGATCGACGGCAAGCCGTTCGCGATCACGCCGGAGCACGTCAACTTCGGGCTCGCCATCGACATGAAGGGCAAGGACGGGTCCCGCAACCTCGTCGTGGCCTCGGTCAAGGGCGTCGAGGACATGTCGTTCCTGCAGTTCTGGCAGGCGTACGAGGACATCGTCAAGAAGGCCCGCAACAACAAGCTCACCGCGGACGACTTCGCGGGCACCACGATCTCGCTGACCAACCCCGGCGGCATCGGCACCAACCACTCGGTGCCGCGCCTGCAGGCCGGCCAGGGCGCCATCATCGGCGTCGGCGCCATGCAGTACCCGGCGGCGTTCGAGGGCACCAGCGAGAAGACGCTGGTCGACCTCGGCATCAGCAAGATCATGACGCTGACCTCGACGTACGACCACCGCATCATCCAGGGCGCGGAGTCCGGCGAGTTCCTCAAGCGCATCCACCAGCTGCTGCTCGGTGAAGACGGCTTCTACGACGACGTCTTCACCAGCCTGCGCCTGCCGTACGAGCCGATCCGCTGGGTCGCCGACATCCCCGAGGGCCCGGTCGACAAGACCGCCCGCGTGATCGAGCTCATCGACGCGTTCCGGATGCGCGGCCACCTGATGGCCGACACCGACCCGCTGAACTACCGCCAGCGCAGCCACGCCGACCTGGACGTCCTGTCCCACGGCCTGACGCTCTGGGACCTCGACCGCGAGTTCCCGGTCGGCGGCTTCGCCGGCCAGGAGCGGATGAAGCTGCGCGACATCCTGGGCGTGCTGCGCAACTCGTACTGCCGCACGGTCGGCATCGAGTACACGCACATCCTCGACCCCGAGGAGCGCCGCTGGATCCAGGAGCGCGTCGAGATCCCGCACGAGAAGCCGGACCCCGCGGTCCAGAAGTACGTGCTCTCGAAGCTGAACGCCGCCGAGGCGTTCGAGACGTTCCTGCAGACCAAGTACGTCGGCCAGAAGCGCTTCTCGCTCGAGGGCGGCGAGACGGCGATCCCGCTGCTCGACACGCTGCTGGACAAGGCCGCCGAGCACGAGCTCGACGAGGTCGTCATAGGCATGCCGCACCGCGGCCGCCTGAACGTGCTGGCCAACATCGTCGGCAAGCCGATCAGCCAGATCTTCCAGGAGTTCGAGGGCAACCTCGACCCGGGCCAGGCGCACGGTTCCGGTGACGTGAAGTACCACCTCGGTGCCGAGGGCAAGTACTTCCGCATGTTCGGCGACGGCGAGACGAAGGTCTCCCTGACCGCGAACCCGTCGCACCTGGAGACCGTCGACCCGGTTCTCGAGGGCATCGTCCGCGCGAAGCAGGACCTCCTGGACAAGGGCGGCGAGGGCTACACCGTGCTGCCGGTCCTGATGCACGGCGACGCGGCCTTCGCGGGCCAGGGCGTCGTCGCCGAGACGCTGAACCTGTCGCTGCTGCGCGGGTACCGCACCGGCGGTACCGTGCACGTGATCGTCAACAACCAGGTCGGCTTCACGACCGCGCCGGAGCACTCGCGCTCGTCGCAGTACGCGACCGACGTCGCGAAGATGATCGGCTCGCCGATCTTCCACGTGAACGGCGACGACCCCGAAGCCGCGCACTGGGTGGCCAAGCTGGCCGTCGAGTACCGGCAGGCGTTCCACAAGGACGTCGTCATCGACCTGATCTGCTACCGCCGCCGCGGCCACAACGAGGGCGACGACCCCTCGATGACGCAGCCGGCGATGTACGACATCATCGACACCAAGCGCTCGGTCCGGAAGACCTACACCGAGTCGCTGATCGGCCGCGGCGACATCTCCGTCGAGGAGGCCGAAGCCGCGCTGCGCGACTTCTCGAGCCAGCTGGAGCACGTCTTCAACGAGGTCCGGGAGCTGGAGAAGCACCCGGCGAAGGCGAGCCCCTCGGTCGAGGAGGAGCAGCAGGTCCCGGCCAAGGTCGCGACCGCGATCACCAAGGAGACGCTGGAGCACATCGGCGACGCCTTCGTGAACGTGCCCGAGGGCTTCACCCCGCACCCGCGCGTCAAGCCGGTCATGGAGCGGCGCCACAAGATGTCCCGCGAGGGCGACATCGACTGGGCGTTCGGCGAGCTGCTCGCGTTCGGGTCGCTGGCGATGGAGAGCCGGCTCGTCCGGCTGTCCGGCCAGGACTCCCGCCGCGGCACGTTCACCCAGCGGCACTCGGTGTTCATCGACCGCAAGACCGGCCAGGAGTACTCGCCGCTGCAGAACCTGGCCGAGGGCCAGGGCCGCGTGATGATCTACGACTCGGCGCTGTCGGAGTACGCGGCCGTCGGCTTCGAGTACGGCTACTCGGTCGCCAACCCCGAGTCGCTGGTCATGTGGGAAGCGCAGTTCGGTGACTTCGTCAACGGCGCGCAGACCGTCATCGACGAGTACATCTCCTCGGGCGAGGCCAAGTGGGGCCAGCGCTCCGACGTCGTGCTGCTGCTGCCGCACGGCCACGAGGGCCAGGGCCCGGACCACACGTCCGGCCGCATCGAGCGCTTCCTCTCGCTGTGCGCGGAGGGCTCGATGACGGTGGCGGTCCCGTCCACCCCGGCGAACTACTTCCACCTGCTGCGCCGCCACGCCCTCGACGGCATCCAGCGCCCGCTGGTGGTCTTCACGCCGAAGTCGATGCTGCGCAACAAGGCCGCCACGTCGCCGACCGAGGACTTCACCGGTGAGAGCCGGTTCATGTCGGTCATCGACGACGTCACGCCGGACCCGGCGAAGATCCGGAAGGTGCTGCTGACCTCCGGGAAGCTGTACTGGGAGCTGGTCGCGGAGCGGACGAAGCGCGAGGCGCACGACGTCGCGATCGTGCGGATCGAGCAGTACTACCCGCTGCCGAAGAAGAAGCTGGTCGCGGCGCTGGAGCGGTACTCGAACGCGCAGCAGGTCGCGTGGGTCCAGGAGGAGCCGGAAAACCAGGGCGCGTGGCCGTTCTTCGGCCTGAACCTGCCCCGGAAGTTCCCGGAGCTGCTCTCGGGCCTGCAGGTCGTGTCGCGCCGCCCGATGGCGGCCCCGTCGGCGGGTTCGTCGAAGGTGCACGAGGTCGAGCAGAAGGCGCTGATCTCGAAGGCGTTCGACTGATCGCTTGAGCCACGGCGAAGGCCCCCGCACTTTCCGGTGCGGGGGCCTTCGCCGTTCAGCTGAGCGATTCGGAAGCGGCCTTGGCCAGGCTGTGGGCGTTGCGGCGGCAGCGTTCGACGTTCCGGTCCGCCGGGTCGGCCGCGGTGACGATCACCGTCGCATCGACGTTGCCCTGGTAGAACCGCACCCCGCACTGCAGGGTGCCGCTGGAGCCGTAGTCGATGTCCGCGGCCTTCGTCGCCTTCCCGATCTTCTCGCTGATCGGCTTCGCGCCGCGTTCCACCTCGATGTCGTAGCCGGCCTTCGCGTACCCGGGACCGTTCCCCGAGCCCGGCTCGTTCGACTTCGCCAGCATCATCGACAGTGTGCCGGACGACGAGCCCGACTTCGTCCACGAGCAGCTCAGCTGCGAAAGCTGGATCTTGTCGTCCGAGGTGGTCGCCGGCTCGGCCGGGGCGTCGCTCGACAGGGGCGGCAGGTTGTTCATCCGGCTGCCGACCTCGCTGCAGAGCGGCAGCGACGTGTACTTGTCCGGCTCGCCGCTCGCGGACGTCGTGGGCGGCGCGGCGGTGGACCCCTTGCCGTCCGCTGTGAGGAGGAAGAACGCGCCGACGCCCGCCCCGGCCAGGACGAGCACGCCGACCACGACCAGCACGACCACCAGCGCCGTCTTCCCGCCGGACTTCGGCGGCGGGTAGCCGGGGTACTGCTGCTGGAGGTGGGGCTGCTGGGGGTACGGGTACTGGGGTCCTTGCTGCACGAACCGGACACTAGGCCATTCGTGCGACCGGGGCGGGCGTTTCAGGCAAACCACACAGCAGGGCAAACCACTCAGACGGTCAGCGACCAGGTGTCGATGCGCCCGGTGTCGGCCGCGGCGACGTCCTGGACCCGCAGCGTCCAGGTGCCGTTCGCGGCTTCACCCGAGACGTTCGCGCTGTAGGTCGTGTCGATGTTGTCCGAGGAGTCGCTGCCGGAGTTCTTCAGCCGGTACGCCGACCCGTCCGGCGCGACCAGGTCGATCACCAGGTCGCCGACGTAGGTGTGGACGATGTGGACCTCCACGGCCGTCGTCGCGGACGCGTTGCGACTGCAGCCCGCGACGCTGACCGAGCTGGTCACCGCGGCGCCGCGGTCGGGGATGGCCACGTCGGTGCCGTTGGTGACGGTGCCGCAGGTCGGCGGCGGCGGGGTCGTGCCGGTACCGGTGTAGAGCAGGACGTTCGGCGAGCCCGAGCCCGGGTTCGTCACCTTGCCGGTGGTGCCGTTCGCGACGAGGGCGTCGCGGACCTGCTGCGGCGTCGCGCCCGGGTTGGCGGCCAGGTACAGCGCCGCCGCGCCGACGACGTGCGGGGTCGCCATCGACGTGCCGCTGATCGTGTTGGTGGCGGTGGTGCTGCCGATCCACGACGACGTGATGCTGCTGCCCGGCGCGAAGATGTCGAGGCAGGTGCCGATGTTGGAGTAGCTCGCGCGGGCGTCGGTGGACGTCGTCGCGCCGACGGTGATGCCCGCCGCGACGCGGCCCGGGGAGCCGTTGCACGCGTTGGCACCGTTGTCGTTGCCCGCCGCGAGGCCGTAGGTGATGCCCGCGGAAATCGAGCGCTGCACCGCGGCGTCGAGCGTGCTCGAGGCGCCGCCGCCGAGGCTCATGTTCGCGACGGCGGGTTTGACCGCGTTCGCCGTCACCCAGTCGACGCCGGAGATGACGCCGGCCGTCGTGCCGGAGCCGCTGCAGTTGAGCACGCGCACGGCGACCAGCTTGACCTCCTTGGCCAGGCCGTACTGCGAGCCGCCGATGGTGCCGGCGACGTGCGTGCCGTGGCCCTGGCAGTCGGTGGCGTTGCTGTCGTTGTCGACGAAGTCGTAGCCCGACGTCGCCCGCCCGCCGAAGGTGCTGTGGGTGAGGTTGATGCCGGTGTCGATCACGTACGCGTGCACGTTCGGCGCCGTCGTGCTGTAGCTGTACTTCTGGTCGAGCGGCAGATTCCGCTGGTCGACCCGGTCCAGCCCCCACGACGGCGGGTTCAGCTGGTCGGCGCTCGCCCGCACGACCTTGTTCTGTTCCACAGTGGACACCGCGGGGTCGGCCGCGATGCGCTTCGCCTGCGACTCGGACATCGTGCCGGTGAAGCCGCGCAGGGCCGCGGAGAACGTCCTGGCGACCGTGCCGCCGTGGCGGCTCGTGACTTCCTTCGCCTTGCTCTCCGCGGCCGTGCCGTCCTTGAAGACGACGATGTAGCTGTCCTTGACGGCGTCGGCGCCGCCGGCCCCGACGATCGTTCCTTCGCTCGCCGTCGCGACGGCGTTGCCGCTCAAGGCGGTCAACGCCGAAACGGCGGCGATAGCCCCGATTCTGGTCAGCAGACGCATGGTTCGTCCCTTTCTGGGCAGGGTCGACCGGGCGGTGCACGGCCGCCGGGTCGCCAGGGGTGAGACGTGAAGCGCGTTCACGTGGAACGTGGACGGAACTTTAGGTCGCACCCTGCCCAGATCGGTAGATCGTCCGGTTTGCGCAGTTCAAGACCACTCGAACGGTCCCCTACCAAAGTCTGCCCGCGAAAACGATTTCCGCTCGGCGCCGGTTCGCGGCAAGGTGACGGCCATGCTGATCCGCCGCGAGACCCCCGCCGACCAGGCCGCGATCCACCGCGTCCACAGCGAAGCGTTCCGGCGCGAGGCCGACGTGACACCGGGCGAGGCGCCGCTCGTGGACGAGTTGAGAGCCGACGGCGACCTGGTCGACGCGTTGTCCCTGGTGGCACTCCACGACGGCGAGGTCGTCGGGCACGTGTGCTGCAGCCGCGCCCGCATCGCCGGCGACCCGACGGCCGCGGTCGGCCTCGGCCCGCTCGGCGTGCTGCCCGCGCACCAGGCTCGTGGTGTCGGTTCGGCCCTGGTGCACACGGTCCTCGGCGCGGCGGACGCGCTGGGCCACGGCCTGGTCGTCCTGCTCGGCAACCCGGCCTACTACACGCGCTTCGGCTTCGTGACGGCGTCGACGCTCTCGATCACCCCGCCGGATCCGGCCTGGAGCAAGCACTTCCAGGCCCGGACGCTGACGGGGTACAAGTCCACCCAGGCCGGCGCGTTCGAGTACGCGCCGGCTTTTTCGCGGATCTGAACAGGAGTCGCCGATGTACGCACCGACCACGTCCGTGGGAGTCCGGATCAACCGCGAGCAGCCACCGGCCAAGCTGGTCGAGCTGGCCCGCCAGGCGGAGGCCGCCGGCCTGGACGAAGTCTGGCTGGTCGAGGACTGCTTCTGGGCGGCCGGCATCGCGACGGTCGCGACCGCGTTGGCGGTGACGTCGACGATCAAGGTCGGCATCGGCGTCCTCCCGGCGGTGGCCCGCAACCCGGCGATCGCGGCGATGGAGCTGGCAGCGCTGGCCGAGCTCCACCCGGGCCGCCTGATCGGCGGCTTCGGCCACGGCGTCGCGTCGTGGATGCGCCAGATCGGCGCTTACCCGGCGTCGCAGCTGGCGGCGCTGGAGGAAACCCTGGTGGCGGTCCGCCGGCTGCTCGCGGGCGAGCGGGTCTCGATGACCGGGCGGCACGTGTCGCTGGACGAGGTCGAGCTGGTGTTCCCGCCGTCGTCCGCACCCCCGCTGCTGGCGGGCGTCCGCCGCCCGAAGTCCCTGGCGATCGCGGGCGCG
The DNA here is from genome assembly GCF_040648295.1 of Amycolatopsis sp. NPDC049159. Lineage (NCBI taxonomy): Bacteria > Bacillati > Actinomycetota > Actinomycetes > Pseudonocardiales > Pseudonocardiaceae > Amycolatopsis > Amycolatopsis sp. NPDC049159. The sequence goes on along the minus strand of NZ_JBEZDL010000001.1, from coordinate 148,293 downwards.
ACGGCGGACGGCACGATCCTGGCGGAGCCGTCCCCACCCGAGTTCGTCCGAACGGCGCTGTCCGACATCGCGGCGCCGGGCCCGCACGCGGTGGTGACGTACAACTGGCTGGCGCTGGGTGATGCCGAGCGGGCCCGCCGGACGGTGGCGGAGTCGTTGACGCCGGGTTCGCGGGTCCAGGTGGAGGGATTGCCGTTCGCGGCGGAGCTGCTGGAGCTGCTCGATTCGGCGTCCACAGTGGACGAGCTGGCGGCGGGCCTGCGCCCGGAGTGGCTGAGCAAACTGGCGATCTGCGGTTCGCTGGAGGAGTGCGTGGCTTCGGTGCGGGCGCTCCACGAGGCGGGGAGCGGGTCGGTGGTGCTGCTGCCGCTGCCGGAGGAGCCCCCGGAGCAGGCCATCGAGGACGCAGCCCGAGTAGCGGCGGCTGTGCGGAGCTGACCGCCGAAAAGGAGTTCGCCGCCCGCGGAGAGCGTGTCAGGATCGGCCCATGCCGGTCGATCCGCACCTCCTCCTGGCCTTCGTCGTCACCACCGTCATCGCCATGGTCGTGCCCGGGCCGGACATGCTCTTCATCCTCGGTTGCGGCATGCGCGGCGGCCCCAAAGCCGGACTGCTCGCCACCGCCGGGGTCGCCACCAGTGAGGCTATCCACGTCACCGTCGCCGCGGCCGGGCTGGCCGCGCTCTTCGCCGCCGTGCCCGTGGCCTTCACCGCCGTCCGGATCGGCGGGGCGGCCTACCTCATCCACCTCGGCGTCCAAGCCATCCGGAACCGGAAGCCGCTCGTCGAGCGCAAGGCCGACCGTGCCTACCTCAGCGGGCTGCTCACCAACCTGCTCAACCCCAAGATGGTCACCTTCACCATCGCCTTCCTCCCGCAGTTCATCGACCCGGCCCGCGGGCACCTCTGGCTGCAGTTCGCCATCCTCGGCGCCGTCCTGATCGTCTTCGAATTCCTTGTCGACGGCGCCGTCGGAATACTCGCCGGCCGGATCGGCGGATGGGTGCGGCGGAAGAAGAACCAGCGCCGGATCGAGGTCGCCACGGGAGGCATCTTCATCGGCCTCGGTGTGAAGCTGGCCGTCGACCGGTAGTGCCTGCGCTACCCCGGACCCGGCGGCGCACCCCATGCCGCGGACCGGATGATCCGGCCAAACTTCTTGCCATGAAAAGAAAAGGCACGGCACTGCTGGCCGCCGCGGTGATCACCCTGACGGCCGTCCCCGCGACGGCGGAGGCGGCCCCGCGAGACCCGGTCCGCGCGCTGACCCAGGCGGCCCATCCCCTCCGCACCACCGAACCCGGCGGGAGCACCGCCGACCTCCGGGCGCTCGGCGCCATGATCGGCGACGCCCCCGTGGCCGGGCTCGGCGAAGCCACCCACGGCTCGCACGAGTTCTTCGCCATGAAGGAGCGGCTCTTCCGCCAGCTCGTCGAACAGCGCGGGTTCACCACCTTCGCGCTCGAACTGAGCTGGTCCGCCGGGCTCCGGATCGACGAGTACCTCCAGACCGGCGCCGGCGACGCGCGCACGATCCTCAAGCAGGAACTGCGCGATTCCCCGTGGGATCGCGAGGAGTTCGTCCACCTCGTCGAGTGGATGCGCGACTACAACCGCCGGCACCCCGGCCGGACCGTCCACTTCCTCGGCGACGACCTCGGCGCCCCCACCCTGAGCGACGCCTTCTTCGGCAAGGTGACCGCGTACGTGCGGGAGAACGCTCCGGCCCAGGCCGAACAACTCGACGAGCTCTACACCGGCCTGCGCCCGATCGACGACATCGTCGCCTACCTCGGCAAGCCCCTCGCCGAACGCCGGCGCCTCGCCGACCGCGCGCGCCAGGCGTTCGACCTCGTCGACGGCGTCGACGGGACGAACGCCGAATGGGCCGAGCAGAACGCCCGGTCGATCGCCAAGACGACGGAGTTCCTGACCGTCGACCTGACCGACCCGGCCGCCCTCGCCGCGATGGAACGCTTCCGCGACGAGGAGATGGCCCGCAACGTCCTCTGGTGGCGGCAGCACACCGGCCAGAAGGTGCTGGTGTCGGCGCACAACGACCACGTCGGTTACGCCGCGGGCAACCCGGCGCTCTACCCGAAGACCCAGGGGTCGTTCCTGCGCGACCGGCTCGGGAAGGACTACGTCGCCATCGCGATGACGTTCGACCGCGGCGCCTTCCTGTCGAAGGACACCGCGATCGGCGGCGACTGGAAGCGGTTCAGCGTGCCCCCGGCCGCACCCGGCTCGAACGAACACACCCTGGACCGGGTGCCGTACCGCGACTACTACTTCGACGCCCGCACCGCACCGGCCGCCGCCCGCGCCTGGCTCGGGGTCGCGCGGCCGACGTGGAACATCGGCACGCAGTTCCCCGCGGAACCGGAAGGGATCGCGCTCGCGCGGTCGTTCGACGTCGTCGTGCACCTGCACGAGGTACGTGCGGCGAAGGCGGCCTAAGACCGCAAGTTGTTGCGCGCCAGGAAGTCTTCCGCGATGTCCAGCGGGTTGCGCTTCTCCTCGGTGAACTCGACGTTGAGCCGCGTGAGCTGTTCGGTGGTCAGCGCCGCCGACACGCGGTTCAGCGCCGAGACCTCGCCGGGGGACAGCGTGCCGCGTGCCACCAACGGCACGATGTTCTGCGCCGGGAACATGTTCTTGTCGTCGACCAACGGCACGAAGCCGTTCGCGGTGATCGTCGACGACGTGCTGAACAGGTCCACCACTTGGACGTCGCCGGACTTCAACGCCGCCACCGTGACCGGGCCGCCGGTGTCGGTCGTGCGGATCTCCTTGAACTCGCAGCCGTACAACGACTTGATCTTGTCCTTCCAGCGGCTGCTCCACTGGCCCGGACCGCCGAACACCAGCTCGCCGCAGCGCTTTCCCAGGTCCGAGAACGTCTTCACGCCGCTCGCCGCCAGCTGCGGGCCGACGACCAGCAAGTCCTTGTCCTCGGCCGGCGCTTGGGCCAGCACCTCGAAACCCGGCGGGATCTTCTGGCGGAGCTGCGCGTAGACGTCCTGCGACGTCGTCGCCTGCGTGTCCTTGTCGAAGTACCGCAACAGGTTCCCGCTGTAGTCCGGCACCACCGACAGCGATTTGTCCTGCAGCGCCTTGACGACGACCTCGCGGCTGCCGACCGGCGGCCGCACGGTGACGTTCGACGCGCCCGCGTTCGTGAGCGCGCCGGCGTAGATCTGGGCCAGCAAAAGGCTTTCGCCGACGTCGGACGCGCCGATGATGATGTCGCCGTTCGACCCGCCCTCGCCGCCGCCCGCCAGGGGGTTGCCGCAGCCGGCCAGCAAGACCAAGGCCGCGGCCAGCAGACCCAGTCGTTTCACGCCGTCACCTTCTTCACCGCCGCCGCGAGCCGGACGCCCCGGGGCACCAACGCCCGGTTCAGCAACGCGAAGAGCACGTCCAGGACGATCGCGAGCAACGTCGTCAGCAGCGCGCCCGCGATCACCTCGGAATAGTCCAAAATGGCCAGTCCGTCGAGCAGGAACCGGCCCAGACCACCGAGTCCGACGTACGCGGCCACCGCGGCCGTCGCCACGAGCTGCAGCACGGCGTTGCGGATGCCGCCCAGCACGAGCGGCAGCGAGATCGGCACCTCGACCTTCCAGAGCCGCTGCCAGCCGGTCATCCCGACGCCCTCGGCCGCGTCGACCACGCCGTGGTCGGTGGCCTGCAGCCCGGCGTAGGTCCCGGCCAGGATCGGCGGCACGGCCAGCACGACGAGCCCGATGATCGTCGAGGTGACGCTTTCGGTGAACAGCAGGAACAGGAACGTGACGAGCCCCAGCGTCGGCAGCGCGCGGATCGCGTTGCCCGCGCTCACCAAAGCGACGCCGCCGCGTCCGGTGTGGCCGACGAACAGTCCCAACGGGACAGCGATGACCAGCGCGATCACCAGGGACAGCACGACGTAGCCCAAGTGCTCCAGCAACCGCTGCGGGATGCCGTCCGGCCCGGACCAGTGCGCCGGGTCGCCGAACCAGTGGAAGAGGTCGGTGATCATGCGGCAGTCACCCGTTCCCACGGTGTCAGCAGGTTCCGGATCCCCACGAGGACCAGGTCGACGACGAGCGCGAGCAGCAGCGTCAGCACGATGCCGACGACGATCGGCGAGAAGTACTCGCGCTGGAAGCCGTCGGTGAACAGCACGCCGAGGCCGCCGGTGCCGATCAGCGCGCCGACGCTGACCAGGCTGATGTTGCTCACCGACGCCACCCGCACGCCGGCAGCGAGCACCGGCACCGACAGCGGCAGCTCGACGGCGAAGAACTTGCGCAGCGGCTTGTAGCCCACCGCCGTGGCCGCGGCGATCACCGACGGCGGCACCGCGTCCAGCGCGTCGAGCACCGGGCGGACCAGCAGCGCCGTGGTGTAGATCGTCAGCGCGACGACGACGTTGACGCTGTCGAGGATCTTCGACCCGATCAGGCCGGGGATCACGACGAACAGCGCGAGCGACGGGATCGTGTAGAGCAGGTTCGCGAGCACCATGAGGACCTGGCGCACGGGCTGCCAGCGGTGGCCGACCCAGCCCGCCGCGATCGCCAGCACGATGCCGAGCACCAGCGGGAGCAGCGCCAGGTACACGTGGTCGCCCAGGTCGCCGAGGACCTGGACGCGGTTGTTCGCGCTGCTCAGGTACCGCCCGAGCTCGTCGAAAAAGCTCATGACGCCTGCGGCGTGGCCTCGATCACGTCCAGGACCTGCCGGGCGACGACGCCGCCGAGCACGCGGTGGTCTTCGTCGACGACCACGCCGAGGCTGGCCGGGGACGACAGGGCCGCGTCGAGCGCGCCGCGGATCGGGGTGCCGTGGATCCACAGCGAGCCGCCGGCCACGAGGTCCTCTTCGGACAGTGAGCCGTCCACTGTGGAGTTCGGCGCCAGCCAGCCGCGGGGTTGCTTGTCGGTGTTGACGCCGAGCCGCCAGCCGTCGCTCGCGGGCACCGGCGAACCGATCTCGACGAGCTCGATCTCCTTGATCTCGACGCCTTCGGCGGAGAGGAAGGACAGGCCGCGGTAGCCGCGGTCGCGGCCGACGAAGGACGCCACGAAGTCGTCCACCGGGTGCCGCAGCACGTCGGCGGGCGTGCCGTACTGGGCGAGCTTGCCGCCGACGCGCATCACCGCGACCTTGTCGCCGAGCCGGACGGCCTCGTCGATGTCGTGCGTGACGAACACGATGGTTTTGCCGAGCTGCGACTGCAGCCGCAGCAGCTCGTTCTGCAGGTCTTCGCGCACGATCGGGTCGACGGCGGAGAACGGCTCGTCCATCAGCAGCACCGGCGAGTCCGCGGCGAGCGCGCGGGCGACGCCGACGCGCTGCTGCTGGCCGCCCGAAAGCTGCGCCGGGTACCGCTTGCCGAGTTCGGCCGGCAGCCCGATGATCTCGAGCAGCTCGGCGGCCCGCTGGCGCGCCTTGGCCTTGTCCCAGCCCGAAAGCAGCGGCACGGTGGCGATGTTGTCCAGCACCGTCCGATGGGGAAAGAGCCCGGCGTGCTGGATGACGTAGCCGATGCCGCGGCGCAGCAGCGCCGGGTCGCCCTCGGCGACGTCCTTGCCGTCGAGCAGCACCTGCCCGCCGGTCGGCTCGACCATCCGGTTGATCATCCGCAGCGACGTCGTCTTGCCGCAGCCGGACGGGCCGACGAACACGGTGATCGTGCCGTCCTCGACCGTCAGGTTCAGCTTGTCGACGGCGACCGTCCCATCCGGATACTGCTTGGTCACGTCGCGGAATTCGATGGTCACTGCCACTCCCCATGTCCCGGTCGGTTCCGACCGTAGCCGAGTCGGCGGTGGTTGGCACGCTGTTCCGCAGGGTGGTGACTACGCTCAGAGCCCGTGAGCGCACTAGACGACGTCCTCGCCGCGCACGGCGTCGGCGTCCGCCCGCTGTACCGCGTCATCGACCTCCTGCGCACCGGCGACCACGACCTCGGCGAGCTGGTGCGGCTGTCCACGGCGCCGCGGCGCAGCGTGGAGGACGTCCTGACCGCGCTCGGCGACGACCTCGACCGCAGCGGCGACCGGCTGCGGATCGCCCCCGGCGTCGCCGCGTCGTACCTGCAGTACAGCGCCCCCCGCTACGGCGACCCGCTCGACGAGGCCGTCGCGGGGCACGAACTGCTGCCGAAGATCGCCGAGTGGGTGGCCGAGGTGCCCGCGCCGCTGGCCGCGCTCGACCACGTGCAGGCCACGCCGGAAACCGTGCTGCGCCGGGCACTGTGGCTCGACGCGCACTACGACCTCGCCTCGGCGCGGGTGCTCTTCCTCGGCGACCACGACCTGACGTCGCTGGCGGTGCGGGCGGTCTGCCCGTCGGCGTCGCTCACGGTCGTCGACCTCGACGAGCGCGTGCTCGCCTACCTGGACGACCGCGGTGAGCGCGGCATCGCGACCGCGCACACGGACCTGCGCGTCGGCCTGCCCCCGGCCTTCACCGGCCGGTTCGACCTGGTGTTCAGCGATCCGCCGTACACGCCCGAAGGCATGGGCCTGTTCGCCACGCGCGGGGTGCAGGCACTGCGGGAGCCGAGCGAGGGACGGCTGCTGCTGGCCTACGGCTACAGCCCGCGCCACCCGGCGCTAGGCGCGCAGGTGCAGCGGTCGCTGGCCACGCTCGGGCTGACGTACCAGGCGATCCTGCCCGGCTTCAACCGCTACTTCGGCGCGCAGGCGATCGGCAGCGCCGCCGACCTGTACGTCTGCCAGCCGACGGCGAAGGCCAAGAAGGTTCGCGGTGCCAAGGCGATCTACACGCACGGCCCGCAGTCGGTCGAGGCGGCGGGCACGAAGCCGGCGCTGGTGGAGAAGCTGAAGGAGATCGCGGCCGCCGGCGGGCTCGCGCTGGAGTCGCGGCCGGTGGACTGGTCGGGCTCCGGCCCCGAGGGCGACGCGATCGCGATGGACCTCACCGGCGACCCGGGCCCCTGGCTGCTGCGCACTCTGCTGGGCACGAACGCCCGCCGCCTGGCGCTGCTGGTCCCGAACGCGCACCCGGACCTCGCGGACCAGGCGTCGCAGGAGGCGCTCGCTTCACTCGTCCGGGGGAAGTACGCGCTGCGGTACCTGCGCAGCACCCCGGACAACCGGCACGCGGTGGTCGTCGCGGACGCCGTCGAGCACCAGGACGAGGTGCTGACCCGCGCGCACGCCCGGCTGGCGAACGTCTCGCTCGACGTCCCCGAAGACCTGGTCGACCTGCGCCTGGTCGACGTCCCCCGCCACCGCCTCGCCCAGCTCTTGGGTTGAAACCCGCACTTTCACGTGAAAGTGCGGGTTTGCGGCACAAAGCGGCACTTTCATAGGGAAAGTGCGGCTTTGCGGTTCAAAGCGCAGCTTTCCCTATGAAAGTGCCGCCCTCGGGAGCGGCGAGGGTCAGGCTGTGACGCCGTCGGCTTCCGCGGCCTTCGCCACCGCCGCCGCGACCTCCGGGGCCACCCGCGGGTCGAGCGGGCTCGGGACGATGCGGTCCGGGCCGAGGTCGTCCGTCGCGACCGAAACGATCGCCTCGGCGGCTGCCAGCTTCATGTTCTCCGTGATCGCCCGCGCGCCGGAGTCCAGCGCGCCGCGGAAGACGCCGGGGAACGCCAGCACGTTGTTGATCTGGTTCGGGAAGTCGCTGCGGCCGGTGGCCACGATCGACGCGTAGCGCGCGGCGACGTCCGGGTGCACCTCCGGGTCCGGGTTCGACAGCGCGAACACGATGCCGCCGCCCGCCATCCGGCCCAGCAGCGACTCGTCGATCGTCGCGCCGGACAGGCCGAGGAACACGTCCGCGCCTTCGAGCGCCTCCGCGAGACCGCCGCGCAGGCCGGCCTTGTTCGTCGTTTCCGCCAGGCGCTGCTTGACCGGGTTCAGGCCGTCGCGGCCGTCGTGGATGATGCCGCGCGAGTCGAGGACGGTGACGTCGCCGATGCCCGCTTCCCGCAGGATCTTCGCGCAGGCGACACCCGCCGCGCCGGCCCCGGAGACGACGACGCGCTGGTCGGCGATCACGCGGTCGAGCACCAGGTTGGCGCCGCGCAGCGCGGCCAGCGTGACGATGGCCGTGCCGTGCTGGTCGTCGTGCATGACCGGGCAGTCCAGCGCTTCCTTGAGCTTGTCCTCCAGCTCGAAGCACCGCGGCGCGGAAACGTCCTCCAGGTTGACGGCCCCGTAGGACGGCCGCAGCCGCACCAGCGTCTCGACGATCTCGTCGACGTCGGTGGTGTCCAGGACCAGCGGGATCGAGTCGAGCCCGCCGAACGTCTTGAACAGGACCGACTTGCCCTCCATGACCGGCAGCGACGCGCTCGCGCCGATGTCACCGAGGCCGAGCACGGCCGTCCCGTCGCTGACCACGACGACCAGCCGGTCCGCCCACGTGTACCGCTTGGCCTTGGCCGCGTCCTCGGCGATCGCGCGGCTCACCTTCGCCACACCCGGGGTGTACGCGATCGAAAGGTCACGCGGGCTGGAGATGGGGCGGGTGGCCGCCACCGAGAGCTTGCCGCCCTCGTGCCCGGTGAAGATCTCTTCGTCGGTGACCGGCGCGACGGCACCGGTGGGGTCGCTCATGGGGTTTCCTGTCGTCGTTTCCGTCATTCGTCCAGTGGGAATGACGGAACTCGCGGATCGAACGTGTGTCACTGGAATTTCTCCTGGGCCTGCGAGCGGGGGGCCACGGCTGCAGGGGACACCGTGGTGATTCCCGGCACGGCAGCCCAGCGCGGTAGCGCCGGCCTGTCGGCGAGGCGTCACGTCGGCCATCGGTGCCGTGGGTCTGGCGATGGCCGCGGACGCGGCGGTCCGATCAGTGTGACAGGTCCGGTCGCGGCATGGACCCCTCGGTGCGGTTGATGTCACACCGAAGCCCCATTCCGGCAATTCCCAAGACGTCTGTCCGGTTTTCTTGGCACCCGATATGATGAAGCCATGCAATTCCGCCGGTTGAGCGTCCCGGACGCCTTCGAGTTCTTCCCCCGGGCGTTCCCCGACGATCGAGGCGTGTTCGTGGCCCCGTTCCAGGAGGAGGCCTTCCGCGCCGCCGTCGGCCACCCGCTGCGCCTCGGCCAGTCCAACCACAGCGTGTCCCGGCGCGGCACCATCCGCGGGATCCACTTCGCCGACACGCCACCCGGCCAGGGCAAGTACATCTACTGCCCGCGCGGGTCGCTGCTCGACGTCGTCGTCGACCTCCGCGTCGGATCGCCGACCTTCGGCGAGTGGGACACGGTCCGGCTCGACTCGAGCGAGTACCGCGCCGTCTACGTCGCCGAGGGCCTCGGCCACGGCTTCATCGCGCTCGAGGACGACACGGTGATGGCCTACCTCTGCTCCGAGCCGTACACGCCGACGGGCGAGCACGGGATCAGCCCGCTCGACCCGGCGCTGAACTTGCCCTGGCCTGCGGAGCTTGAGCCCGTCCTCTCCCCCAAGGACCTCGCCGCGCCCACGCTGGCCGAAGCCCGCGAGAGCGGCCTGCTCCCGGTGTACGAGGACTGCGTCGCCTACTACGACAAGCTGCGCTCGATGAACTGAGCCGTCCCCGGCTCGGCCGCGAGGGCGCTTGCCATTTTAGTAAGCGCGCATATAGTCTGCCCGCATGGCACTTTACGAGTACGAGCACAGCGAGACGTCCACCGCGCCCGCCGCCGCGATCTGGCCGCTCTGGGCCGACACCGCCCGCTGGCCGGAGTGGGACGCCGGCGTCCGCTCGGTGGTCGTCGACGGCCCGTTCACGGTCGGGACCAGCGGCACCATGACGATGGACGGGATGCCGCCGATCCCCTTCACGCTGACCGAGGTCACCGAGGGCCGGAGCTTCACCGACGAGACCCGCCTGCCGGACGCGTTCCTGCGGTTCGAGCACGTCCTGACCGACGTCGAGGGCGGCACGAAGATCACCTACCGCGTCACGATCGACGGTCCCGAAGGCTTCGGTCCCCAGGTCACCGAAGACACCCCCGACGCGATGCAAGCGCTTGCGCGCCTGGCTGAGGCTGAGACCTCCGGGGCTTCGCCCCGAGCCGGGGGCTCCGCCACCCGGAACCCCCGAAGGGCGGGATCCCGGGCATGACCGCCCCCGAGTCCCGCTTGCCCGGCCCCGAGCGCAGCCCCGGCTTCCTGCTGTGGCGCGTGACGCTGGCCTGGCAGCGGGCGATGCGGGCCGCGCTGGCCCCGCACGACCTCACGCACGTCCAGTTCGTGCTGCTGACGACCACGTGGTGGCTCACCCGCTCGGGCGAGCCACCGTCGCAGCGGCAGCTCGCCGAGCAGGCGGGCACGGACACGATGATGACCAGCCAGGTCGTCCGCAAGCTCGCCGAACGCGGCCTGCTGGCCCGCACCGACGACCCGGCCGACGCCCGCGCGAAGCGGCTGGAAGTCACCCCGGCCGGCCTGGAACTGGTCGCGAAGGCCCTGAAGGACGTCGAGGCCGCCGACGCGTCCTTCTTCGAGGGCGTCGGCGACGGCTTCACCGAGTCGCTGGCCCGGCTCAGCCCTTGACGTCTTCGGCGAGGACGCGCTCGATGTTGCGCTCGGCCAGCGCCGTGATCGTCACGAACGGGTTGACGCCGGTGCTGCCGGGGATCAGCGAGCCGTCCGTGACGTACAGGTTCCGGTAGCCCTTCACCCGGCCGTAGCCGTCGGTCGCCTCGCCGAGCACCAGCCCGCCCAGCGGGTGGTAGGTGAAGCGGTTCTCGAACGTGCGCGTGTCGCCGAAGAGGTCGTAGCGGTAGATCGTCTTGTTCGCCCGGTTGACCTTGTCGAACAGCGCCTTCGCGGCGTCGATCGACGGCTGCCCCTGCGACGCCGACCAGCGCAGCTTCGCCGAGTCGCTCGCCGCGTCGTAGGTGAAGTGGCCGCGTTCGGGGTTCTTGGTGATGGCCAGGTACAGGCTGACCCACGTCTCGAGCCCGGCGGGCACCGGCGCGATCTCGGCGAAGGCCGGGTGCACCGGGTCGGCCCAGTTGTCGATGCCGAGCGCGGGCATGCCGGACTGCAGGCTGCCGGTGGTGTCCCAGACGTGGTTGGCGCGCCCGAGCATGACGTTGCCGTTGGTGCCCCAGCCGCGCCCGACGGCGTCGTTCAGCTCCGGCAGCCGGCCGGTCTCGCGGGCGCGGACCAGCAGCTCGGTCGAGCCGAGGCTGCCCGCGCCGAGGAACAGGTGCTTCGTGGTGACGTGCCGGGTGCCGAGCACCGTCCCGTGCTCGTCGATCTCGCGCACGACCAGCGCGTACGTCCCGTCGGGCCGGTGGCTGACCTCGCGGACCTCGTGCAGCGCCTGGATCGTCACGTTGCCGGTGCCGAGCGCGGCGGCGAGGTAGGACTTGTCGAGCGAGCGCTTCCCGTGGTTGTTGCCGTAGATGACCTCGGACGCGTCGGCCGAGCGCGGGACCGTGCCCGCCTCCTCGCGCCGCAGGTAGTCCATGTCGTACACGCTGGGCACGAACACCGTGTCGAAGCCGGCCTTGCGGGCGGCCTTCCGCGAGACGCGGGCGTACTTGTAGGAGCGGCACTCCTCGAACCACGCCGGGTCGACGACGTTGACGCCCAGCTGGGCGCGGGCCCGCGGGAAGTACTTGCCGTACATCTCGTCGGCGTCGACGCCGGGGAGGATCTCCTCGAAGTAGGAGCGCTTCGGCGTCACCGCCATCGCGCCGTTGACCAGCGAACCGCCGCCGACGCCGCGGCCGAGGTACACCGCCATGTCGCCGAAGTTCACCCGATCGAGCACGCCCGCGTAGCGCCCGATGTCGCGGTTGGCGAGGTCGAGCCAGAGGAAGGACGCGAGCGGCGCTTCGGTGCGGTCCTTGAACCACATCGACCGCTCGTCCGGGGTGAGCATCGGGCAGAAGACCTTGCCGTCGGCGCCCGGTGTGCTCCACAGCCGGCCCATCTCGAGCATCAGCGTCGGGATCCCGGCTTCGCCGAGCCGCAACGCCGTCACGGCGGCGCCGTAGCCGGTGCCGATCACCACCGCCGGGACGTGCCCGGGCAGCGTCGCGGCGGCCGCGGGCCGCGTCGACACCGTGGTCAGCCCGAGTGCGGCGGCGGAGTTCAGCGCGGCGAGGCCGAGGAAGCGGCGGCGGGAGAAGGCAGACATGCACCCGATCATGACCCAGTTCAGTGAACGGTGTTAACTATTGGAACAGGTTTCACCCGGTCGAGGGAAATCCTCGGGTCTCCCCTGGGGGCGATCCCGGATGTCGCGGCCGCGCGGTGCGAGCAGGCTCACCGGCATGAAACTTCTCGCACTGGGGGCGGCCGCGGCCGCCGTCGCCGCACTGGGGGCCATGCCCGGGACGGCGTCCGCCGACGAGCTGCCGACGTTCGACTTCACGGACTGCCCGGCACCGCCCGCGAACGCCGACCCGGGCACGTGGCGCTGCGAAGCCTTTGTCTCCCAGGGAAAACTGACGATCGACCGCACCGAGGTTCCGCTCGGAGAGGTGCGGCTGACGTTCAGCGAAGGCCGCGTGAACGGCGAGTACGCGCAGGTGTTCGGCGCGCTGCGGCACGCTCCCGCGCCCATCCCCGGCCTGGCCGGCGCCACGATCCAGCTGCGCTACGGCGGCTACTCCGACTTCCACAGCGACGACGTGCGCCGCGGCGAGCTCGACGTCTACGCCGTGGTGCGGCACCCGTTGCTGCGCAAGGACTGCGGCATCGGCACGGCTTCGGCGCCGTTGCACACGGTCGTCCACGACGATCCCTCGGTGCCCCCGCGGATCATCTCGGAGAACCCGCGGACGGCGTTCTCCGGCGTCATCGACGCGGACCTGGCCCTCCCCGCGACGCAGGGCTGCGGCCCGCTCGGCAAGCTCGTCGACCGGCGGCTGGGCCTGCCGTCGCCGTCCGGCGAGAACGCGTTCCAGCAGGCGTCCTACGTCCAGTACAAGCCGCTCTAACGCTTCTTCGGCGTCACCCAGATGGTGATCGTCCCGGTGACCACCGGCTTGCCGCCGGAGTCCGAAATGGTCACCGGGACACCCAGCTCGAAGCCCTCGTCGCCGAACTCCGGCAGCTCGGGCAGCGACGCCACCGCGCGCAGGCCGGTTTCCGCCTTGGCGACGTACTGCACGTTCATGCCCTTCGGCAGCCAGCGGTGGGTCGTGGGCACCGTCGCCTCGGCGAGCATCCCCATCGCGATCTCGGCGAGGTTGCAGGCGGCGATGGCGTGGAACGTGCGGATGTGGTTGTGAACACCCCACCACTTCGGCGCGCTGACTTCGCAGTGACCGGGCCGCAGCTCGCGCACCGAGGGCAGCACCGTGCGGAAGTACGGCACCCGTACGCACATCGCGGCGCTGAACAGCTGTTTCCCGCCCGGTTTCGTGGCCAGCTTGTGCCACAGCACGAACGTCGGCGTCTCGGACATGAGGTTCTCCTCGAGCTAAGCTACTGCTCAGTAGCAAAGCAGACGACCTGCTCGCGCGCAAACGGCCGGGTATGTTCGGCCGCGTGGCGAACCGTCTCTTCCTCCTCCGGCACGGGCAGACCGAATGGTCGCTGAACGGGCGGCACACCGGCCGCACGGACATCCCGCTGACACCGGCGGGCGAGGGCCAAGCGCTCGCGGCGGGTGGCACGCTCCGCAGCCTGGTCGGCGGGCCGTCGCTGGTGCTGTCGAGCCCGCGCGCCCGCGCGCTGCGGACCGCCGCGCTGGCCGGGCTGCGCGTCGACGAAGTCACCGAAGACCTGGCCGAGTGGGACTACGGCGACTACGAGGGCATCACCACGCCGAAGATCCGCGAGACGGTGCCGGGCTGGACGGTCTGGACCCACCCGAGCCCCGGCGGCGAAAGCGCGGACGACGTCTCCGCGCGTGCGGACCGCGTCCTGACGCGCGCCCGCCGCGCCAGCGAATCGGGTGACGTCATCCTGGTCGGGCACGGGCACTTCAGCCGCGTGCTGGTGGCCCGCTGGCTCGCCATGCCCGCGACCGCCGGCGTCCACTTCGGACTCGACGCGGCCGGCATCGCGGTGCTCGGCGACGAGCGCGGCGAGCCGCAGATCGAACACCTCAACCTGCTGCCCGCCCTGGAGGACTGACGTGCCCGACGACCGCATCCGCCGGATCGGACCCGACGACGTCGAGGCCGCCGTCGCACTGGCCTACGCGCTGGCGGACTACGAGCGCGCGCCCGGCGAGTGCCACCTGACGGCCGAGCAGCTGCGTTCCGCGTTGTTCGGCGAAGCGCCGAAGCTGTTCGGGCACGTGGCCGAAGTGGACGGCGAGATCGTCGGCTTCGCGGTGTGGTTCCTCAACTTCTCCACCTGGCGCGGGGTGCACGGGATCTACCTGGAGGACCTGTTCGTGCTGCCCGCGCACCGCGGCTCCGGCCTCGGCAAGGCCCTGCTGGCGGCGCTGGCGGCCGAGTGCGTCGCCAACGGCTACGCGCGGCTCGAGTGGTCGGTCCTGGACTGGAACCCGGCGACGGAGTTCTACAAGGCCCTCGGCGCGGTCCCGATGGACGAGTGGACGGTCAACCGCCTCACCGACGCACCCCTGCGTTCCCTCGCCGCCCAAGCCTGACCCGGTGCGCGGGTCGTCGCGGGTCTCGACGAAGTCGGCGACGATGCGCGCGACAAGCCCCTCGAACCGGTCGTCGAAGCCGTACTCCCGGCCGTAGAGCGAGCCGTGCCGTTCCACCACCCAGCCGAGGTCCCCCGGTCGTGGCGGACGCAGGACGAGCACCGGGTCCCGGCGGCGCTCGCCGACGAGGTCGCCGATCGTGCGCATCGCGGCCAGGAGGCGCTGCTGGTCTTCGTCGGCGAACCGGCCCAGCAGCCCGCCGATCCGGTCGGTCGAGCGCTGGTTGAGCACGGCAAACGCGGCCCGGCCGGCTTCCGGGGCTCAGTCCTCTTCGCGGCCTTCGCGCTCGGCGCGGCGGCCCGCCATCCCGCCGCGTTCGGCGGCTTCCGTCTCCGTCTCGCCCTCGCGCAGGCCCAGCGCCCACGCGCGGGCCGGGCGGCGGAACAGCAGCGCCAGCGCGGCGATGCCGAACAGCGCCACCGGCACGCCCCACGCCGGCTCGCCGGACGGGCCGAGCAGGTACCAGCCGAGCCCGATCACGATCAGGGCGATCACCACGCCGGGCGAGCGCGCCCACGTCTGGCCGAGGACCAGGCCGGCCGACGCGGCCAGGAACGCCAGCGCGACCACGATGAACGTGCCCGACTCGACGAAGACGTTGTTCCCCGGCTGGGCCGGCGACCCCAGGCCGTTCACCAGCACGATCGCCCCGAACACCAGCAGCGCGAGCGACGGCACCGCGGTGACCAAACCGGCCAGCCGGACCTCACGGGGAGCGGGCGAGAGCTTCACTGGGGGGCCTTCCGGAAGGTCTTTTCGCGGGGAGCACAGTGGACTCGACCAGGGCGGGTCACCGTGCGTGAGCTGATTCGATCGTATGCCACCCGGTCGGCCGTTTTCCCGGGACCGTCCGGGCGCTGAGAATTCAAGAGTCGTCGATGAGCGGGCGGTCGGCCCGGGTGCACTTGTCACGACGCGCGGACACCCGCACGTGAAGGAGGGCCGCCCGCCACAGGGTCGCGAAGGTGCTGTTCGCCGGGGTTGCGCCGGTCACCATGCGGGTCCGGAAGGTTCTCGGGCCGCCGGAAGTCACCTACCCTGCGGTGGTGCGCGCAATCCTCGTCGTGAACCCGCAGGCCACCTCGACCACCGCAGGTGGCCGGGACGTGCTGGCGCACGCGCTCGCCAGCCAGGTCAAGCTCGACGTGGTCGAGACGGACTACCGCGGCCACGCGATGGCCGTCGCCCGCTCGGCCGCGCGGGACGGCATCGACCTGGTCGTGGCGCACGGCGGCGACGGCACGGTCAACGAGGTCGTCAACGGCCTGCTGGCCGACGCAGCGACATCCGGGGCTCCGCCCCAGGCCGGGGGCGCCGCCACCGGGACCTCCGCAAGAGGGTGGGGCGACCCGACCCGAATAGGCCGCATCCCCGCCCTGGGCGTCGTGCCCGGCGGCTCGGCCAACGTGTTCGCGCGCGCTCTCGGCATCTCCTCGGACCCGGTCGAAGCCACCCACCAGCTGCTGCACGCGCTGGAGAACGACCGCTCGCGCCGGGTCGGCCTCGGCCTGGCCGACGGGCACTGGTTCACCTTCAACGCCGGCCTCGGCTGGGACGCCGACGTCGTCGGCCGCGTGGCGAAGCGCCGCGGCAAGCAGACGACGGCGGGTCTCTACCTGCGAGCCGCCGTCCGCTCCTACTTCCGGCCGCCGCTGGGTCGTCCGGCGCTCACCATCCGTGTCCCGGGTGAGGAACCCACCGAAGCGCTGACCGCTTTCGTGTCCAACACCGATCCGTGGAGCTACCTGGGCGAGCGGCCGATCCACCTCAACCCGGGTTGCTCGTTCGAGACGGGATTGGGCCTGTTCGCGTTGAACGGTCTGGGGTTGCCCACGGTGTTCAAGCATGTACGCCGTGCTTTGGCTACGAAGAGCAACCAAAAAGGCCGGCGTCTCGTGCGTCACGATGACCTGCCGATGATCCGCATCGACGCAGCTGAACCGGTAAACTTCCAGGTGGACGGCGACCTCGTCGGCCAGCGGACCCGAGTGGAGTTTTTCAGCGTGCCGGATGCACTCACCGTAATCGTGTGACGACGGGACAGCTGATCGCCTGCGGCAAAGTGCAATCTGCCGTTCGTCGACGCAGAAGCTCCACTCAGCGCATCAGCCTTCCCCCGGGCGGGCTGTTTCGGAGAGAAACCGCAGGTCAGAAGCGTCGCTCGGCCGGGTGAGCTGACTCACCGATCTTCCGGAAACCCTTGTCGAAAGCGGTGCTTCGTGAAAGCATTCACAAGCACCCAAGAACACGACCGCCATTGACGACTGTGGCGCGGCCCTCCCGCGCCATGTGTAAGGAGCTCACGAACATGGACTGGCGCCACGACGCGGCCTGCCGAGACGAGGACCCCGAGCTGTTCTTCCCGGTGGGAACCAGCGGTCCGGCTCTGTCGCAGGTAGCTCAGGCGAAGGCCGTGTGCCACCGCTGCCCCTCCGCTTCCGACTGCTTGGCCTGGGCTTTGGCCAGCGGCCAGGACGCCGGCGTGTGGGGCGGCATGAGCGAGGACGAGCGACGCGCGCTCAAGCGCCGCCGTACGCACATCGGCACGCGTACCAACGCCTGACATTCTCATAGATCCACCGAACCACCCGAGCCAGGTAGGAATTTCACCCGGCGGGCCTTTTCCGTGCCCACGCCGTCTGGGGTGATACCTACTCAGCTCAAGCTTAACAACCGAGGCGAAACCACCCGGAGACGGGTGTGCTGAAACCTCACCGGGACTTCAAGTCCTCCCGCGAAAACGTTGAACGGCCCGGCACCGAGCTGAACCAGGTGCCGGGCCTTCAGCGTGTTTCCCTCCCGCGATCCGCACCCGATCACGTCGCTGCCGCGGGAATGCCCGGCGCCACTCGAGTCCAAACGCGACTGTCTACAACCGACGCGAAAGTGGGATGCGCAGCGCCGCTTCGGTTCCCGTCACCCGGGTCGACGACTCCTCCACGCGCACCTTCCGCAGCGAAAGCGAGCCGCGCAGCTCGGACTCCACGAGCGTCCGCACGATCTGCAGCCCCAGGCCGTCCGAGCGCTCCAGCGAGAACCCCGCCGGCAAGCCGCGGCCGTTGTCGCGGATCACGACGTCCAGCCAGCGGGCCGAACGCTCCACGATCAGCTCGACCTTGCCCGAGCGGCCGGCCGGGAACGCGTGCTCGATGGCGTTCTGGACCAGCTCGGCGAGCACCATCACGAGCGGCGTCGCGATCTCCGCGACGACCACCCCGAACGAGCCCGTGCGCTTCAGCCCGACCTGCGACTCCGCCGTGGCGACCTCGCCGACCATCGGCAGCACGTTGTCGAGCAGCTGGTCGAGGTCGACGCGTTCGTCCACCGAGATCGACAGCGCCTCGTGCACCAGCGCGATCGACGTCACCCGGCGCACCGACTCGGCCAGCGCGAGCCGCGCCTCCTCCGACGACGTCCGGCGGGACTGCAGGCGCAGCAGCGCGGCCACCGTCTGCAGGTTGTTCTTCACCCGGTGGTGGATCTCGCGGATCGTCGCGTCCTTCGACAGCAGCGCGCGGTCGCGGCGCTTGACCTCGGTGACGTCCCGGACCAGCACCAGCGCGCCCGCCGCCTGCCCGGCCGGGCGCAGCGGCAGCGCGCGGAACAGCACCACCGCGCCGCGCCGCGAATCGGCCTCCGTGCGGCTCGACGGCTTCCCGTCGAGCGCCTCGATGATCCGGTGCGACACCTCGGTCGCGTCGAACGGGTCGCGGATCAGGGAGCGCGTCAGCGGCGCCAGCCGGGTGCCGACCAGGTCGGATTCGTGCCCCATCCGGTGGTAGGCGGACAGGCCGTTCGGGCTGGCGAAGACGACCGTGCCGCTCGAGTCGAGCCGGATCAGCCCGTCCCCGACCCGGGGCGAGGTGTGCGTGTCGGTCGCGTTCGTGCCGTTCGGCGGGAACGTGCCGTCGACGATCATCTGGCACAGGTCGCCGGCGCTGCCCAGGTACGCGATTTCCAGCGGGCTGGGCACGCGCGGCGCGGCCAGGTT
The DNA here is from genome assembly GCF_040648295.1 of Amycolatopsis sp. NPDC049159. NCBI lineage: Bacteria > Bacillati > Actinomycetota > Actinomycetes > Pseudonocardiales > Pseudonocardiaceae > Amycolatopsis > Amycolatopsis sp. NPDC049159. The sequence continues at coordinate 129,695 of NZ_JBEZDL010000001.1, read as the reverse complement.
GGTCTCGCGGCTCATCACGGCGACGACCTCGTCGTGGAAGCGCACCGGGATGGCCTCGCGGCGCATCGGCAGGTCGCGGTACCAGTGCGGGTCCTCTTCGCGGCAGATCCGCACCTCGCGCATGGCCTTGGCCAGCTGCGGGTGCTCCTCCACCGTGAACCGGGTGCCGACGACGTCCTCGGGGTGCGCGGTGGGCGCCGTCGTCGGCCGCGCGTGCGCGACGCAGACGAAGTCGCCGCCGTCCGGCTGCAGCTCCTCGGTCACCGGGACCCAGAGCAGGAAGTCCGCGAAGGACAGGTCGGCCAGCAGCTGCCACTCGGCGACGACGGTCTGGAGGTGGTCCGCCGCCTCCCCGGGGAGGCCGGTGTTGTCGGCGAGCAGTTCGGCGAGCGTCGACACGGTTACTCGACCGTCCCGAGGACGTCGCCCTGCTGGACCCGGTCACCCTTGGCGACGACGAGGCTGGTCAGCGTGCCGGCCTTTTCGCTCACGGCGGGCAGCTCCATCTTCATCGACTCCAGGATCAGGACGGTGTCACCGGCGTTCAGCGTGGTGCCGGGCGCCGCGACGACCTCGAGCACGGTGCCGACCATCTCCGCGCGGATCTCGGCCATCGCCACCCCTCCTCGTGCTCGCCCGACCACCCCATCCAACCAGAACGGGACGTCATGACACACTTGAGAGGTTGACCAGCTTTGACGACGAGGAGTGAACATGTCGAAGCGCGCCCGCAAGCGTCGCAGCCGGAAGAAGAACAGCGCGAACCACGGCGGTAAGCCCAACTCCTGAACCCGGCGTCGGCACGCAAAAGGCCCCCACACCGAAGTGCGGGGGCCTTTGTCGTGCTCGGGCGCTATTCGGAGCGCTGCTCGACGGTGATCTCGGTGCGTTCCACCGTCACACCGCCGCGGGAGGCGACGGTCTGGCGGATCGACGCGCGCAGCCTGGTCTTCAAGTCGGCGGGTGCGTGGTCACCACCGCACTTGCGGGCCAGCAGCTGCTTGATGTGCTCGTCGATGCCGTACTCCTCGAGGCACGGCGGGCAGTCCTCGATGTGGGCGCGCAACGCGGCGTCCCGCTCGGCACTGCACTCGCGGTCGAGCAGCAGGTAGATGTCGGCGAGCGCCTCTTCGCAGCGGACCTTGTCGGACGCGCCCTCGCACATGTCGTTCATCGCCCGGCCACCTCTTCCTTGGCACCCCGGATGAAACCGCGTTCCCGCGCGACGTCGGCGAGCAGGTCGCGCAGCTGGGCGCGGCCGCGGTGGAGGCGGGACATCACGGTGCCGATGGGGGTGTCCATGATCTCGGCGATCTCCTTGTACGCGAAGCCCTCGACGTCGGCCAGGTAGACGGCCAGCCGGAACTCCTCGGGCAGCTTCTGCAGCGCGGCCTTGACGTCGGTGTCGGGGAGGTTGTCCATCGCCTCGACCTCGGCCGACCGCAGCCCGCTGGAGGTGTGGCTCTCCGCCTTGGCGATCTGCCAGTCGGTGATCTCCTCGGTGGGCTGCTGCACCGGCTGCCGCTGCCGCTTCCGGTAGCCGTTGATGTAGGTGTTGGTCAGGATGCGGTACATCCAGGCCTTGAGGTTCGTGCCGGCCTTGAAGGACGCGAAGGCGGCGTAGGCCTTCAGGTAGGTCTCCTGGACCAGGTCCTCGGCGTCAGCGGGGTTGCGGGTCATCCGCATCGCGGCCGAGTACAGCTGGTCGAGCAGCGGCATGGCGTCCCGTTCGAAGCGCTCGGCGCGCTCGGCCTCGGTCGCTTCCTCCGGCGCTGAGTTCTGCGTGCTCGGCAAACCGTTCCCTTCCCGCTCGGCGTCGATGCGCGTGCGCGCATACGGCAGACCCGAGTTTACGCGGGGACCGGGCACGCCGCGGTTCGCCGGTGCCTGGGGACGACGACGGCTGCGAGAGCGTGTGGTGGCGAGCGTTGGTGTCACGTCCCGTACAACCGTCCGGGGCGGGCGGGCATTCCCTAGACTTCCGGCCCATGGCTGGCAAGGGCACCCCGGCGACGGCGTTGTTGGGCAAGCAGAAGGTGGCGCACACGCTGCACGCGTACGACCACGACCCGCGCGCGGAGTCGTACGGCCTGGAGGCGGTGGAGGCCCTCGGCCTGGACCGGGCGAGGGTGTTCAAGACCCTGGTCGCCGAGGTCGACGGCCGGTTGGTGGTCGGCGTGGTCCCGGTCACGGGCCAGCTCGACTTGAAGGCGCTGGCGGCGGCGTCGGGCGGCAAGAAGGCGAAGATGGCCGACCCGGCGGCGGCCCAGCGGGCGACGGGGTACGTGCTGGGCGGGATCTCGCCGCTGGGCCACCGGAGCCGGCTCCCGGTGGTGATCGACGCTTCGGCACCGACGTTCGAGACGGTGTTCTGTTCGGCGGGGCGGCGGGGACTCGAGGTGGAGCTGGCGCCGTCGGAACTGATCCGGCTGACGGGTGCGGTGGTGGCGCCGATCGCGGCCTGACCAGCGGGTTCAGGCCAGGATCAAGCCGACCGCGCCCGCCAGCATCGCCCAGGTCACGAAGCGGTATTTGCGGTGGGCCGCCTTCGAAAGGGCCCAGATGTGCTGGGCGAGGTTCTCGGCCAGGCGATCGGGGTCACCGAGGATCGCCTGCGCGGCCGTCCGGTAGTCCCCGGCCGACGTGAAGGCGGCGATGGTCCCGTAGTGGGCGATGGAACGGGTTTTCAGCCACTTCGCCCGTGGAACCACCGTCCAGATGGCCAGGAGAACGCAGCGTGCGCCACAGGTCGTCGTGCACAGCGTCGTGTCCCACGCTGGGAGCTGACGGACCGGACCTGCGGGTTCAGGCCAGCGGGCGCAGCACCCGCGACAGCCACTCCGTCGCCGCCCGCGAGACGCCCTCCAGGTCCTTCGACAGGCTGTGGTCGCCCTCGACCACCACGATCTCGTGGTGCGGCCCCGCCGAGGGGCGCCCGAACGGGTCGTTCTCCCCCTGCACCACCAGCACCGGGACCTCGACCGCGTCCAGTTCCGGCTGGCGCGTCTTCTCCGGCTTCCCAGGCGGGTGCTCCGGGAACGCCAGGCACAGCACCGCCACCGCCTGGCCCTGCGCAGCCGTCCGGCAGGCCACCCGCGCGCCCGACGACCGCCCGCCGAACACGAACGGGAGGGCGTCGAAGCGCTCCGAGAGGTCGTCCGCGATCGTCAGCCACGCCGTGTCCAGCTGGTTCGCCGGGGCCGGGGCGCGGCGGCCCGCCACCCGGTACGGCTGCTCGACCAGCGCCACGTGGACGCCGGCCGCCTGGGCCGCGCGCGTCACCGCCACGAGGTCCTTCGCGCCGAGGCCGCCGCCCGCGCCGTGGCCGAGCATCAGCACCGCCTCGCCCTCCTCGGCGCAGTGCAGGTACGCCCGCGCCGGGCCGTAGGCGGTGCCGATCTCGAGGGCCGTCATGAGAAGAGGGTGCCCTCGTGCGCCGGGTCGACGCGCTCCAGCAGCTCGGGCCCGTTGTTGCGGACGTTGTTGACCTTGGTCGAGATCGGCCGCAGCTCCAGCGACGCGACGATGTCGTCCGGCGTCGGCACCAGCAGGTCCTTGACGTCCTCGCGGTCGGGGTCGAGCCAGCCGTCCCAGTGCGACTTCGGCACGATCAGCGGCATCCGGTGGTGGACGTCGGTGAGCTGCCCGGCCGCGTCGGTCGTGATGATCGAGAACGTGATCAGCGGCGCCGCGTCCTTGTCGTCCTTCGGGTGCCAGCTCTCCCAGATCCCGCCGAACGCGATCGACGAGTCGTCCGGGGCCGTCATGTAGAACGGCTCCTTCTCCTTGCCCGTGCGGCGCCACTCGAACCAGCCGTCGGCGGGCACCAGGCAGCGGCGGGACACCAGCGCGCGGCGGAAGGCGGGCTTCTCGGCGGCGGTCTCGGCGCGCGTGTTGATCATCCGCGAGCCGACCGACGGGTCCTTGGCCCAGAACGGCACCAGGCCCCACTTCATGATCCGCAGCGAGCGCTCGGCGGGCTCGTCCTCGAGGACCTGGCCGTCTTCGTCACGCGGGTGCCGCTGCACGACCGTGACGACGTTCTTCGTCGGCGCGACGTTGTGGTCCGCGCGCGCGTGGCCTTCGGTGAGGTCGATCGCCTCGAACTCCTCGATCAGCTTCGCCGGGTCCTTCGTGGCGGCGTAGCGGCCGCACATGCGCCTACCTCCTCGTGCCGGCTGCATCCGGGACGCCATCGTTACACGCAGGCCAGGGCCGTGGCGAGCGACGTGGGATCATTCGGGTGGGCACCGGTGCACGAGAGGACGAAGGTTTGGCGCGCAACGACTGGAGCAAGCTGGACGAGTCCGACGTCCGCGTGCGTCCGAGCAAGGGCACCCGCCCCCGCAGCAAGCGCCGTCCCGAGCACGCCGACGCCGTCTCCGCGATGGTCATCGGCAAGGACCGCGGGCGCTGGACCTGCGCGATCGACGCCGACCCCGAACGGGTGATCACCGCGATGCGCGCCCGCGAGATGGGCCGGACACCGGTGGTCGTCGGCGACCTCGTCGCCGTGGTCGGGGACGTCTCCGGCAAGCCCGACACCCTCGCGCGGATCGTCCGGGTCGACGAGCGCACGAGCTCGCTGCTGCGCACGGCCGACGACACCGACCCGTACGAGCGGCTGGTCGTCGCCAACGCCGAACGCCTGCTGATCGTCACCGCGCTGGCCGACCCGCCGCCGCGCACCGGCTTCATCGACCGCTGCCTGGTCGCCTGCTACGCGGGCGGCGTCGAGCCGGTGCTGTGCCTGACCAAGGCCGACCTGGCCAGCCCGGACGAGCTGCTGGCCGGGTACGCGGGGCTCGACGTCCCGGTGATCGTCAGCCGCTTCGACGAGCAGCCCGAGGGCCTCGACGAGCTGCTGAAAGACCGCGTGACGGCGCTCGTCGGACACTCCGGGGTCGGCAAGTCGACATTGGTCAACCGGCTGGTGCCCGCCGCCGGGCTGGCCGTCGGCGTGGTCAGCTCGGTCGGCAAGGGGCGGCACACGTCCGTGGCGGCGGTGGCGCTGCCGCTCCAGAACGGCGGCTGGGTGATCGACACGCCCGGCGTGCGCTCGTTCGGGCTGGCCCACGTCACCGCGGACGACATCGTCGACGCCTTCGAGGAGTTCGCCGCGGCCGCCGAGGAGTGCCCGTCGGGCTGCGGGCACCTCGGCCCGCCCGAGGACCCCGGCTGCGCGCTCGACGACGTCGTCACCGACGGCACGGCGAGCGCCGAGCGGCTCGCGTCGCTGCGGCGCCTACTGGCCTCGCGCGGCGGCCACGACGTGACCCGGCCCACGGAGTCCTGAGGCAACCGGGAACCGAACGCGGATCGTCACCGTCACAGAGGTAATGATTCGCCCGTTCGGGCGATATGCCCAGCGGAAGATCCGATCCTGAGGGGATGTACATGCGCAAGACCACCCTGGTCGCGGCCGGTGCCGCGCTGGTTCTGACGCTGACGGCGTGCAGCGGCAACTCCACCACGGGCACCGCCGCCCCGGCCGGCGAGCAGTCGCAGTCCGGTGGCAGCAGCAGCGGCCTCGCTTCGCCGTTCACCGACGCGTTCCAGCTGGCGTCGGCGTCGAAGCAGGGCACCGAGAAGTCCAAGTCGGCGAAGTTCACCATGGAGGGCTCCGCCGCCGGCCAGACCATGAGCGCCACCGGCGCGATGGCCTTCGACGGCGCGAACACGAAGTTCTCGATGACGAGCACCGCGGCCGGCCAGACCACCGAGATGCGCATGGTCGACAAGGTCATGTACCTCAAGCTGCCCGCCGACCAGCAGAAGCAGATGGGCACCGACAAGGCGTGGGCCAAGATCTCGGCCGACGGCACCGACCCGATCTCGCAGGCGATGGGGAGCGCGCTCTCGCAGTCGGCGGAGCAGAGCGACCCGAGCAAGATCCTGGAGCAGGTCTCCAAGGCGGGCCGGATCATCTCGTCCGACCAGACCGAGCTGAACGGCGAGCAGGTCAACCACTACAAGGTCGAGCTCGACGTGGCCAAGGCCATCGACCAGTTCACCGGCCAGGTCCCGGCCGCCGCGCGCGACCAGATCAACGAGAAGCTCAAGGGCAAGGACCTCAAGATCCCGGCCGAGCTGTGGCTGAACAAGGACAACCTGCCGGTGCAGGTCACCATGGACCAGGGCGCGATGATGCAGGCGCTGGGCGCGCCGGCCGGCGACGCGAAGTTCACGATGAAGTACAGCGACTGGGGCACCCAGGTCGACGTGACGGCCCCGCCGGCCGAGCAGGTCGTCGACCTCGGCGAGCTGATGAAGAAGGCCGGTCGCTGACCGGAAAACTCTGAGTAGCAGCGGCTCCCCCGAACGGGTTCGGGGGAGCCGCTGTGTTTTTGTTGGCGCCATGCGCAAAGCCGCCGTGGTGCTGCTGGTCGTCCTGCTCGCCGGCTGCTCCGGTTCGCCACCCCCGGCCGCGTTCACCGACGCGCGGGCACTGGCCGACGCCGCGACGGCGGCCACCACGAGCGGCGGCTCGGCGAAGTTCGCCGCGGACGTCGCCGTCGGCTCGGTCCGGTCGAAGGGCCAGGGCCAGGCGCGCTTCGGTGCGGGCGGGATGTCCCAGGTGATGACGACCGACTTCCTCGGCGAGCCGCTGGAGCTGCGCCTGGTGGCCGGCAAGCTGTACGCGAAGGTGCCGGAGGGTTCGCGCGACGAGGTCGGCGCGGACAAGCCGTGGGTGCTGGTCGCGGCGGACGGCAGCGACCCGTTCTCCCAGGTGCTCGGCAGCAGCCTGACGCAGCTGGCGGCGCAGAACGACCCGGCGCACACCCTGGGCGAGATCCGGACGGCGGGCACGATCGTCTCGTCGGAACGCACGCAGCTCGACGGCGTGGCGGCGGAGCACTACCGCGTCGAGCTGGACCTGGCCCGCCTGGGCACCGACCTGCCCGCGGGCCTGCCCCCGGAGTCGGCGGGCCGGCTCGGCAAGTTCCCGGTGGAGCTGTGGCTCGACGACACCCACCGGCCGCTCCGGATCGTGCTGGACCTGACCCCGATCCTGCCGGGCTCCGAGGCCCGCATCACCACGCGCTATTCGGACTGGGGCACGCCCGTCGACGTCCAGCCGCCGCCCCCGGGCGAAGTGGGGTAGTCACGTTTCGGCTCGCTGCCTCGTCCGTTCTCCGACGAAGGGAGAAGGACATGCGGGTGCTGGTGATCGGGGCGACGGGTGTGCTGGGCAGGCCGGCGGTGACGCGGCTGCTGGCCGGCGGCCATGAGGTGAGCGGTCTGGCCAGTGCGGCTTCGCGCGTGCCGGCGGTGTCGGCGACGGGTGCCCGGCCGGTGGAAGGCGACTTGTTCTCGGCCGATTCGCTGGTCGCGGCGTTGCGCGGCCACGACGCGGTCGTGAACCTGGCCACGCGGATTCCGGCGAAGGTGACGAGCAAGGCGGCGTGGGCGCTGAACGACCAGGTCCGCCGTGCGGGGAGCGCGGCTCTGGCGGCGGCGGTCCGGCAGGTCGAAGAGGTGCGGATCGTGGTCCAGGAGGGGATCTCGTTCGTGTACGCCGACGGGGGTTCGGCGCTGCTGACGGAGGAGGCTCCGCTGCGTCCGGGCGTGGTTACGGCGTCTTCGGTCGAGGCGCACTCGAACGTGGCGGCGTTGACGGACCGCACGGTGGTGCGGCTTCGGATCGGCACGCTGCTGGGTCCGGACCCGATGACGTCGGCCCTGCTCGCGGCCGCCCGCCGAGGTGGGCCACTGATCATGGGCGCACGCACGGACTGGACGACGGCGATCCACCCATCGGACGCGGCCGCGGCCGCGGTGGCGGCGTTGGAGGCGCCCTCGGGGGTTTACAACGTGGGCGCGCCACCGTTGCTGAAGGCCGATCTGGGCGCGGCGATGGCCGCGGCGGCCGGGGTGCGCCGGGCGCGGGCGTTGCCCAAGTGGCTGGTGTCGCGGATCCCGCTGGCGGAACCGATGGGGCGCTCGCAGCGGGTGGATTCCACGAAGCTGGTGGACGCGACCGGCTGGAAGTGCGAACGCCCGGTGCCGGGCCCGGACTGGTTCACCGAGGACTGATCCCCGAGTTGTCCACAGGTGAACCCACCTGTGGACAACTCAGAGCAGCTCCAGCAAGAACGGCAGTTCCTGCGGCGCGTACCAAGCCAGCTCGTGATCCTCGGCATCGCCCAAAGTGAACTCCGCGTCCGGGTCCCCCAGGTCCGCCGCGTCGATCACCGCGGCCGCCGCCGATACCGCTTCGGCGGCCTCCGGTGCGTCCACGTGGATCGCCGCCACCGCCGACAGCGGGATCGGGCCGCCGATGCGGACCACCGGGGCGTCCAGGTCCGGACGCAAAGTCAGCCCCTCGACGTCCGCCGAAATCACCACCCGGCGGGGTTCGCCCTTCTCCTCCGCCGCGATCAGGCGCAGGGAGGCGCGGGCCGCGTCCAGCAGGGCCGCGTACTCCAGCTCCTCGTCGGACCCGCTCACGTACGCCTCGCGCAACGCCGGCGTCAGCGCGAACGCCGTTCCGCTGCGGGCGCGGAACTCGCCCGACGACTCGAGGTCGCGAAGCATCGCGATCGTCGCAGGCAGATAGACCCTCACCAGTGCGCACCCTTCAGCTCTTCCAAGGATTCTTCGATCATCCCGGCCAGCAGGTCGACGTCGAAGGCGGCCTTGCGGTCGCCGTTCAGTCCGAAGTAGACGCCGCCGTGGTAGGACGTCACCCCGATCGCCAGCGCCTGGGTGCGCATCAGCGGCATCACCGGGAACATCTCGACCAGTCTGGCCTCTCCCGCGTACATCGGCACCTGCGGGCCCGGCGAATTGGTCACCATGACGTTGAAGATGCGCCCCGACAGCGACCCCGCCGCTCGCGCGCCGAGCGAATGGAGCGTAGCCGGGGCGAAGCCGCCGACCTTGAGCAGGCCGCGCGCCGCCACCGAACGGCCCGAGTCCAGGTGCTCGGCCATCGCGTGGCCGATGTGCTGCAGGCGCAGCACCGGGTTCGGCTCGCCGACCGGCAGGTCGACCAGGTACGCGGCCACCTGGTTGCCGATCAGCGCCGGCGTCGAGAACTCGGCCGTCTCCGCGTCGCGGACCGCCAGCGGCACCAGCGCGCGGATCGTCGTGTGCGGGGTCAGCGGCTCCTCGCGCGAAAGCAGCCATTCGCGCAGCGCGCCCGTGATCGCCGCGAGGACGACGTCGTTGACCGTGCCGCCGTGCGCCGCGCGGATCTTGCGGTAGTCCTCCAGCCGCGTCCGGACCACGGAGAACACGCGGCCGCCGGACACCCGGACGTTCAGCGGGCCGGTCGGCGCCGGCCGCACCAGCGTGCGCAGCGTCGACGCCACGCCACCGACCGTCTCGGCGAACTTGCCCGCCGCCGCGAAGGCGTCGTTCGCCGCCGAGCGGACGTTCTCGACGACCTCGCCCGGCCGCTGGACGCCCTCGCTGACCGCGTCCAGCACCAGTTGCGTGCGGCTCGGCTCGCGCCGCGGCGTCCAGATGTCCTCGAACGGCTCCGGCTCGGCCGGCGTCGGGTCGAGGATGAGCTGGCCGAGCTCGATCGTGCCGACACCGTCCACAACGGACTGGTGGGTCTTCGTCACCAGCGCGACGCGGTCGCCGGCCAGCCCCTCGATGAAGTACGCCTCCCAGAGCGGCCGCTCCGGCGCCAGCCGCCGCGACATCAGCCGCGCGACCAGGTCGAACAGCTGCTCGTCGCTGCCCGGCTGCGGGAGCGCCGAGCGCCGGACGTGGTAGTTGAGGTCGAAGTCGACGTCGTCCACCCACACCGGCCGCGCGAGGTGGCCCGGCACCTCGGCCACGCGCTGCCGGTAGCGCGGCAGGTACGCCAGCCGCGCGCCGATGAGGTCGAGCAGCTGCGCGTAGCCGAACCCGGACCGGGGCCGCTCGAAGATCGCCACCCCGCCGACGTGCATCGGCGTCGCGTGGTCCTCGACGTAGAGGAACGAGGCGTCCAGCGCGGAAAGGCGGTCGGGCATGGGCCGATCCTTACACAATGCGAGACTGCCGGGTGTGGGTGATGAGTCGACGATCTCGCCGAAGGACCGCTTCCTGACCGTGTACGGCCGCAAGCCGGTGCTCGAAGCGCTGGCGGACGACGGCCTGCGGGTGGACAAGGTGATCCTCGCCGACACCGCCCGCGGTCCGGGCGCGGCCGAGATCCAGCGCGCCGCGAAGGACGCCGGCGTGCCGGTGCAGCGCGCCAGCGCGCACCGGGTCAAGGTGCTCGCCGGCAACGGCAAGCAGGACCAGGGCGTGCTCGCCGACGTCGTCGCGCCGCGGATGCGCGCGCTTTCCGCGGCGCTGGCCGACCGGCGGCCGCCGTCGCGGGTGCTGCTGCTGGACGGCATCACCACCCCGGCGAACGTCGGCATGATCCTGCGGACGGCGACCGCCGCCGGACTCGAGGGCGTGATCGTGCCGCGCCGCGGCGTCGCGGCGCTGGACCCGCTGGTGGTCAAGGCTTCGGCCGGGGTCGCGTTCCGCGCCCCGGTGCTGCGCTGCGGCTCCGCGCGCGAAGCGGCGGAGCTGCTCACCGAAGCCGGCTACGCGCTCTACGCACTCGGCGCTTCGGCGCGCACCACGGTGTTCGACGTCGACCTGCCGCAGCGCGCGGCGTTCGTCCTCGGCGGCGAGACGGCCGGCGTCGGCGGAGAAGTCGGCGAGCTCGTCACGGAATGGGTGTCGATTCCCATGCCCGGTGACGTCGAGTCGCTGAACGTCTCGGCCGCCGCGGCGGTCTTGTCATTCGAATTGGTGCGCCGCACCCGCTGACTACTCAGCCGTCCGGGAACAACACGTTCAGTTCGGAGAGCGTCTCTTCGACCGACCGGTGGTGCACGCCGACCATGCCCGCCTGCACGGCGCCGCGGATGTTCGTCGCGGAGTCGTCGACGAACGCGCAGCGCACGGCGGGCAGGCCGAGGCGGTCCGCCGCGATCAGGTAGACCGCCGGGTCCGGCTTGGCCACCCCGACCTCGCCGGAAAACACCAGGGCGTCGAAGTAGTCGAACATCGTGTTCTTGACCTCGGCCGACGCCCCGGGGGCGTTCGACAGGAGCGCGGTGCGGACGCCTCGCTCGCGCGCGGCCGCCAGGTAGTCGTAGAACCGGCCGGCATCGGGGTCGGTGAGAACTCCGGCGAAATCGACCAATAGCCCTTTCAGCACCCGGCACACCATAGCCGGGCGGCAACCCGCTGTCTCGCATAGCGCAACACTGCCGAGGATTCCTCCGCTTCGGCGGATCTCGCCCGGATTGTGCGATTCCCGTCGCCTTTCCGGCCCGTTCCCGCCTCTAAGCGGCGGAGGTGGGGAAATGCCGAGTCCAGGAGGGGACGAAATGATCGAGGAACACCGCCTGCGAACGCTCATCCACTGCGAAGCCGCCAGGAAGGCGGACCCGCCGCCGTCGGTGACACCACTGGAACACCGCCGCGGCGGCGCCCGGTGCCCGGCGCCCCGGCAGCTCGAAGCGAGCGAGGTGGGCCGCGTGCTGACCATGCTGCTGGAGGCATACGACGGCCGCCGCCCGGCGACGCAGGTGCGCGCGCTGGTGGCGCCGGAGGTGTACGCGGGGTTCAGCGGTCCCAGTAGGACACGGCCGCGCCACCGGACGCAGACGATCCACACGTGCACCCCGGCCCCGGACGTGATCGAGGCGTGCGCCCGGGTCGAGGCGGACGGCCGGTCGTTCGCTCTGGCGGCCCGGTTCACGCGGACACCGACGGGGTGGCGGTGCGTGCGCTTCGCGTTGTTGAAGCCGCAGCACCCGGGCACGCCGCTTCGCCGGGCGGCGTGAGCGAGGTGAGCGCGGCACGGTCACCGCCGGGGTGATGGGTGCGGCGGGGCTGGGTGGCGGGTCGGGTTCGGACCCGGCTCACCACCCACGAGCCGTCTGCCGGACCGGGCCGGCGGGTCAAGCAGGCGCCGGCCAACTCGCCCCGCGGACGGTCACTCGGCCGCGGCGGCGTAGGCCGCTTCGCCGGGCGCCGTGAGCGAGTGGGCGCGGCACAGTCACCGTCGAGGTGATGGGTGCGGCGGGACGGTGGTGGTGGGTCGAGTTCGAACTCGGCTCACCACTCACGAGCCGTCTGCCGGGCCGGCGGGACAAGCAGGCACCGGCCAACTCGGCCGCGGCGCAGGCCGCTTAGCCGGGCGCGTGAGCGAGGTGGGGGCGGCACGGTCACCACCGGGGCGATGAGTGCGGCGGGGTGGGCGGGGCTGGGTGGCGGGTCGAGTTCGAACTCGGCTCACCACTCACGAGCCGTCTGCCGGGCCGGCGGGACAAGCAGGCACCGGCCAACTCGCCCCGCGGACGGCCGCTCGGCCGCGGCGCAGGCCGCTTAGCCGGGCGCGTGAGCGAGGTGAGCGCGGCACGGTCACCGCCGGGGTGATGGGTGCGGCGGGGCTGGGTGGCGGGTCGGGTTCGGACTCGGCTCACACCCACGAGCCGTCTACCGGGCCGGGCCTGCGGGACAAGCAGGCCCGGCCAGCTCGCCCTGCGGGTGGAACCGCGCGGTGGCCTTCAGAGCGCGACCGGCAGCGTCGCCAAGCCGCGCAGGGTCGTCGTCGGGTTCCACTCCGGCGTGCCCGCCAGCCTCAAGTCCGGGAGCCGCCGGGCCAGTTCGCGGAACACGATGCGGCCCTCCAGCCTCGCCAGCGGGGCGCCCAAGCAGAAGTGGATTCCCTGGCCGAACGCCAAGTGACGGGCCGTCGGCCGGGCTGGGTCGAAGTCGTCCGGATCGGGGCTCGCCGCCGGGTCGCGGTTGGCCGCGCCCAGCACGATGATCACCTGGCTGCCCGCGGGGATCCGCACCTCGCCGAGCGTCGTGTCGCGCAGGGCCGTGCGGGCCGTCAGCTGGACCGGTGAGTCGTAGCGCAGCACCTCCTCCACCACCCGGTCCGGCGCGGCCGCCGCGGCTCGCACACCGTCCTGGTGGTTCAGGAGCGCCAGGACGCCGTTGCCGATGAGGTTCGTCGTCGTCTCGTGGCCCGCGATCAGCAGCAGCGTGAGCGTCACCAGCAACTCGCCTTCGGTGAGGACGTCGCCCGCGTCGGAAACCGCCACCAGTGCCGACAGCAGGTCCTCCCCCGGCTCGCTCCGGCGCCGGGCCGCCAGCTCGCGGAAGTAGCCGACGAACGACTGCCGCGCCTTCACCGCCGGCTCGATCGTGTCCGGGTGCTGCAGGAACGGCGGGTCCAAGGCCCTGGCCATCGCGTGCGACCACGCCGCGAACTGCTCGCGGTCGTCCAGCGGGACGCCCAGCAGCTCCGCGATCACCTCCACCGGCAACGGCTTCGCGAGCGACGTCATCAGGTCGAACGAGCTGCCGACGCCGTCGAGGAGCGACGCTGTGAGCGCCTCGATCCGCGGCGCCAGCTGCTCCACCATCCGCGGCGTGAACGCTTTCGCCACCAGGCGCCGCAGCCGCGTGTGGTCGGGCGGGTTCAGCGAAAGAAACGCCCGGACCACGCGTCCTGACTCGTCGACCGGCTGGTCCGGGAGGCGGTCCGCCGGGTCCAGGTACTCGGGTTCCGGGTGGCCGAACGCCGGGTCGCGCAGCACCTGCGTGGCTTCCGCGATGCCGCTGACGGCGAACATCTGCGGCGCCAGCGCCGCGACCGGCCACCGCGAGCGCCACCGCCCGTAGCCCGGGTACGGGTCAGGCCGGCGATCGGCGCCGAACAGCGCGAAGAACTCCTGCGGCTCCGCCGCGACCTGCGTCATGACAACCCCCGTTCACGACACCGGGGCGCGTGGCTCGGCCACGCGCCCCGGTGTGCACACCCGACGTCAGCGACGCGGGCCCTTCTTGCCCTTCTTCTGCGCGTCGCGCTGCGCGGCGCGGCGATCCCGGCGGGTGCCCCCGCCGCCACCACCGCCCGCGGCCTGCGCGCCGCCCTCGGCGTGGGACTCGACCTCGCCGTCCTCACCCGGACCGGACAGCGTCACCCCCGGCTGCTGGCCACCGCCGCCGAGGCCCTTGCCGCGCAGGGCCGCCGGGACGGACTCGGTGTCGGTCGTCGGCGGCTGCGGCGGCGCCGGCCGCGCGTGCCGGCCTTCGGCCGCCTGGCCGTTGCCGGCGGCGACGCCCGTCGGCAGCGCCGCGGCTTCCTCCGCCGGCGGCGCCTCGGCCCGCTCGACCTGCAGGTTGAACAGGAAGCCGACGGCCTCCTCCTTCAGCGAGTCGAGCATCGCGCGGAACATGTCGAAGCCTTCGCGCTGGTACTCGATCAGCGGGTCGCGCTGCGCGAGCGCCCGCATGCCGATGCCCTGCTTGAGGTAGTCCATCTCGTACAGGTGCTCGCGCCACTTGCGGTCGAGGACCGTCAGCATCACCTGGTGCTCCAAGGTCCGCATGCCGTCCGGCCCGACGAGCGCGTTGATCTCCGCTTCGCGCTTGTCGTAGGCGTTGCGGGCGTCCTGGACCAGCGCCTCGCGCAGGGTGGTCTCGTCGAGGTCGCCGTCCTCCATGAGGTCGTCCCAGTCGACGCTCACCGGGTACAGCGTCTTCAACGCCGTCCACAGCTTCTCGTGGTCCCAGTCCTCGGCGTAGCCGTTGGCCGTCGCACCGTCCACATAGGCGTTGACGACGTCGACGAGCATGCCCTCGATCTGCTCGCGCATGTTCTCGCCGGCGAGCACGCGGTGGCGCTCGGCGTAGATCACCTTGCGCTGCTCGTTCATGACCTCGTCGTACTTGAGGACGTCCTTGCGCTGCTCCATGTTGATCTGCTCGACCTGGGTCTGCGCGCTCTTGATGGCCTTGGAGACCATCTTGTGCTCGATCGGCACGTCGTCGGGCAGCCGCATGGTCGTCATGACGCGCTCGACCATGGTCGCGTTGAAGCGGCGCATGAGCTCGTCACCGAGCGAGAGGTAGAAGCGGGACTCGCCCGGGTCGCCCTGGCGGCCGGACCGGCCGCGGAGCTGGTTGTCGATGCGGCGCGACTCGTGCCGCTCGGTACCCAGCACGTACAGGCCGCCGGCCTCGCGGACCTCTTCGGCCTCGGCCTTCGACTCCGCCTTGACCTGCTCCAGGACCTCGGGCCACGCGGCCTCGTACTCCTCGGAGTGCTCGACCGGGTCCAGGCCCCGCTCGCGCAGCACGTGGTCGGCGATGAGGTCGGGGTTGCCGCCGAGCACGATGTCGGTACCGCGGCCCGCCATGTTCGTGGCGACCGTGACGGCGCCCTTCTGGCCGGCGCGGGCGACGATCAGCGCCTCCCGGTCGTGGTGCTTCGCGTTCAGCACCTCGTGCGGCACGCTCAGCTTCACCAGCAGCTTCGACAGCCGCTCGGACTTCTCGACGCTCGTCGTGCCGACCAGGA
This sequence comes from Amycolatopsis sp. NPDC049159, assembly GCF_040648295.1. Lineage (NCBI taxonomy): Bacteria > Bacillati > Actinomycetota > Actinomycetes > Pseudonocardiales > Pseudonocardiaceae > Amycolatopsis > Amycolatopsis sp. NPDC049159. Next base: position 114,370 of record NZ_JBEZDL010000001.1, on the reverse strand, counting down.
CCGGCTGGCCCTTCTCGTGCCGCTCGGCGATGTCCTCGGCGACCGCCTCGTACTTCGCGTCTTCGGTCTTGTAGATCAGGTCGGGCTGGTCGGCGCGGACCATCGGCCGGTTCGTCGGGATCGGCACCACACCCAGCTTGTAGGTCTGGTGGAACTCGGCGGCCTCGGTCTCGGCCGTACCGGTCATGCCGGCCAGCTTCTTGTAGAGGCGGAAGTAGTTCTGCAGCGTGATCGTCGCGAGGGTCTGGTTCTCGGCCTTGATCTCGACCTTTTCCTTGGCCTCGATCGCCTGGTGCATGCCCTCGTTGTAGCGGCGGCCGGCCAGGATGCGCCCGGTGAACTCGTCGACGATCATGACTTCGCCGTTGCGGACGATGTAGTCCTTGTCCTTGTGGAAGAGCTCCTGGACCTTCAGCGCGTTGTTCAGGTACCCGACCAGCGGCGTGTTCGCGGCCTCGTACAGGTTCTCGATGCCGAGCTGGTCCTCGACGAAGCGGACGCCCTTCTCCGTGACGGCGACGGTGCGCTTCCGCTGGTCGACCTCGTAGTGGTACTTCGAGTTGATCAGGTTCGTCTTCTCGACGCGCTCGCGCGAGCCCATCGTGGTGGTGTCGATGCCCTGCATCAGCGGCGCGAGCCGGGCGAACTCGACGTACCAGCGCGACGACTGGTCCGCCGGGCCCGAGATGATCAGCGGCGTCCGGGCCTCGTCGATGAGGATCGAGTCCACCTCGTCGACCACGGCGAAGTTGTGCCCGCGCTGCACGCAGTCGTCGAGGCTCCACGCCATGTTGTCGCGCAGGTAGTCGAAGCCGAACTCGTTGTTCGTGCCGTAGGTGATGTCGGCGTTGTACTGGGAGCGCCGCACGTCCGGCTGCTGCTCCGAGAGGATGACGCCGACCTCGAGGCCGAGGAAGCGGTGGATGCGGCCCATCCACTCCGAGTCGCGTTTGGCGAGGTAGTCGTTCGTCGTGACGACGTGGACGCCCTTGCCGGGGATCGCGTTGAGGTAGGCGGGGAGGACGCAGGTGAGCGTCTTGCCTTCACCGGTCTTCATCTCGGCGACCTGACCGAGGTGCAGGGCCGCACCGCCCATCAGCTGGACGTCGAAGTGCCGCTGGCCGAGCACCCGCTTGGCGGCCTCCCGGACGACCGCGAAGGCCTCCGGCAACAGGTCGTCGAGGGACTCGCCGTCGCTGTTCCGCTTGCGGAACTCCTCGGTCTTGGCCCGCAGCTCGGCGTCGGTCAGGTCCTTGACGTCGTCTTCGAGGGTGTTGATGTGATCGGCGATGTTGCGCAGCCGCTTCACCATCTTGCCCTCGCCCGCGCGGAGCAGGCGGTTCAGCACCATCCGGTCGACCTCACTAGCTGAATATGAGCACGCCCAGGCCGGTCCCGGGCAGGTTCTCCCGCGGTGGCCGCCGTGTTCGGCGCCACCTTCCCACCCCCATCGTAGGGAACGGTGGCCGTCGTGTGCACACGCCGTACGTCCTGACATGCGGAGGGCCCGCACGCGAGCGCGTGCGGGCCGTCCGCAGAGGCCTCCTTAGAGCCGGCTCAGCCGAGCCGGATCACGCCGTAGTCGAAGCCTTTCCGCCGGTAGACCACGCTGGGCCGGCCCGCTTCGGAGTCGTTGAAGAGGTAGAAGTCGTGGCCGACCAGTTCCATCTCGTAGAGAGCCTGGTCCACCGTCATGGGCTCCGCGGTGTGCTGCTTCTCGCGAACGACGCGACCGGGCTGGTGACCGAGGTCGTCGTCGGCCCAGCTCTGCTGCTGGGGCAGGTGTACCTCGTCGGCACTCGCGAAGCCGTTCGTCTGCGGCAGGGCTTCGGGTGCTTCCAACACCGCGGTACTCGCGGCGGGACTGGCTGCGGCCGGGGATCCGCCACCGGGCAGCATCGAGGTCGCTTCGGCGACCGATTCCGGGCGGCTGCGCCCGTAGTGCACACGCCTCCGGTCGTGTGTCCTCCGCAGCCGGTTTTCCAGCTTCGTGACTGCGGAATCAAGCGCTGCGTAGAAGTCGGCGGCACACGCTTCAGCGCGTACGGCCGGGCCCCGCCCCTTTCCGGTGATTTCGACGCGCTGGCAGCTCTTGGCCTGGCGTCGGTTGGGTTCGTGGAACAGTTCCACGTCGTACCGGATGACTTTCCTGTCGTAGCGCTCGAGCCGGGCCAGCTTTTCACTGACAAGCGCCCGATAGTGGTCGGGCACCTCCACGTTGCGGCCCTTAACGACGATGTCCATACACGACCTCCCTCGCTTCGATGACTGCGAGCTGTTGTGTTTTCACACGGCGCCGGTATTGCGGGGACGGAAGCCCGGATCGCGGGCCGAGAAGGAACTCGGGAACGGTTCACGACGTCTCGTGCCGAAAGCCCGAGCGCGGACTCAGCGCACCTCCGGCGCCAGGGACATGGGCTCGTCACCTCCCTGCCTGCGGGGATTGCTGATAGCGGAGCACGTTAGCTTCCTCACGCCCGTTGCAACAGCCCCCGAGCCGGGGGATGTCGAGGAATGAGACTCCGTCACCCCGCGCAGTGATCGCGGGATGAACACCAGAAAACACCCGCTGGTCGGACGCGGTGCCTTGATCGTCCGTTCACACGGACGGCGCACCACTGTCTGCAGGTCGACGCCGAGGGTGACGGCCTCGTCCGGCACAGCCGCCACCCCGGTGGAGTGGTGTGGCAGCCGAGTGGTCGTGATCGACACCCTCATGCCCGGACAACGGCCGCCGAGGCGCTCGCGTTCCCGGCCGGTGTCACTCGTGTAGGTGACGGGTGGGTTCACCCGGGTGCGGGGCGTTCCGCGTGGAACCGGTACCGGTTTTTCTCGGTGGCGCGGGTACCCAGGTCCGTTGCGGGACTTCGGGTGTGCGTTTCCGCGGCCGCAGTGCCATGGTGGGGGCATGGACCCGCTGGACGCCGAGGCTTCGACACCCGCGCGCCGGGTGCTGCCCGGCCGGGGATTCACCCGGCCGAGAGCAGGGTCAGGACGGCGGAGACCGTGACCCCGGCCGCGGCCAGCGCCCTCGCGCAGGCGGCCGCGGTGGCGCCGGTCGTGACCACGTCGTCCAGCACCACGACCGGGTAGCCCGGCGGTGGGCGGCCGGCCTCGCGGAAGCGCAGGCGGCCGGCCAGGTTGGCGACCCGTTCCGCGCGGCCGAGGCCCACTGCGTCGCGGGCGCTGCCGGCCAGTTCGAGTGCCGGGGCGACGGCGACTTCGACGCCGCGGGCGGCCAGGGCTTCGGCGGCGGCGTTCGCGAGGCGCTCGATGTGCGGGCCGCCTCGGACTCGCGATGCCGAGGGACGGCTCGGTGCCGGGACCAGGGCCACGCGGGCCGGCGCGGAAGCGGATGGGCCGGCAACCTCGGCCGACGCCCGCGGTGGTGCCGCAGCCTCCCCCCACGCCCGCGACACGGATGCGGATGGGCCGGCAACCACGGCCGACGCCCGCGGTGGTGCCGCAGCCTCCCCCCACGCCCGCGACACGGATGCGGATGGGCCGGCAACCACGGCCGACGCCCGCGGTGGTGCC